>JBDIVR010000013.1:0-117005 GCA_039794265.1 Myxococcota bacterium | reverse complement strand
CAGGTTCGGGGGCTTCGATGCCGGAAGGCGCCGGAGGTCGCATCGGCGGCCCCCTCTCCTCCCCCCCGGCGCGTCTATGCGCTCTTGCGTGCCGCCAGCACGGCGCAGACCAACTCCTCCGGGACCTCCTCGGGAACGCGGTCGTCGGCTCCGCAAGCAGCCCACGCATCGCCCGTCAGATCGACGGTTCGGCGGTACGAATCGAGGTAGTCGAGGCACGGCGGGCAGGCATGGATGTGCGCGTCGAACCGCTGGCGCTCGCGAGGGCCGAGTTCGCCGTCGAGATAGGCCAGGATGACGTCCATGAACTCCCGGCAGCTCAGTTCGTCCATCCCGATGCTCACTCCCCTTCCGCCCGCATGAACGGATCGAGTAGCGTGCGCAGTGCCTGTCGGGCGCGGTGCAGTCGCGTCTTCACGACGCCGACATTGACCTCCAGGAGCTCTGCGACTTCCGCGGTGTCGAGCTCTTCGATGTCGCGAAGCACGAGCACCGTGCGGTAGGTCTCCGGCAGCTTCGCGATGTTCTCGCGGACCAGCCGGCGCAGTTCGCGTTGCTCTAGCCGCTCCGCCGGCTGCCAGGGCGCTCCGGGCTCCCGGCGCTGGCCATCGGCCTCGAAACTCGGCAGCAGGTCGTCGATCGGCTGCTCGGGCTTCCGGCGCCGGGTGCGCAGCTTCATCAGCGCCGCATTGACGACGATCCTGTGTAGCCAGGTGGAGAGGCGGGCCTGTCCCTCGAAGCGATCGATCGATCGGAACGCCGAGATGAACGCCTCCTGCACGGCATCCGGCGCGTCCTCGCTGTCCCCGAGCAGACGCCGTGCGACGGCCAGCATACGGCCTCCGTGCCGTCGCACGAGCGCTTCGTAGGCTGCTTCGCTGCCTTCGCGTAGCGCCTCGACCAGCGGCCCGTCGTCATCGGGACCGGCTCCACGCATCGCTTCGAGCTGCTTCGCGCCACGCGAGGGAATCGGCTCGGAGTCCGCCATCGACCGAAGCCTATCACGATGCTAGAACCGACGGCATCTCCCGCATCCCCGGACCCACCGGGAGCCGAGCGAGCCTTGCCCGACATCCGCGCGACGGATCTGATCGACATCGTGATCGTGGCTGTGCTGCTGTGGGCTGGTCTCGGCTGGGTGCGGCGCGCCCGGGCACGGATCGCGCTCGGCGGGGTGGCGATCGCCGGCGCGCTGTTCCTGCTGGCGCGTCAGCTCGAACTCCAGATGACGGTGTGGATCCTGCAGGGTTTCTTCGCCGTCGGCGTCCTGGTGCTCGTGGTGGTCTTCCAGGAGGATCTCCGCCGGGGACTCGAGCAGATCGCCGTGTGGGGCCTGCGGCGCAACTCCCCTGCGGCTCCGCCCGATGTCGTCGATGCCGTCGTCGGCGCGGTCCGGAGGCTCGCCGCGGACCGCACCGGCGCGCTGATCGTCGTTCCCGGCCGCGAGCCGCTCGAGCGTCATGTCGAAGGGGGAATCCTGCTCGACGGTCGGCTTTCCGAGCCGCTGCTGCTCTCGATCTTCGATGCGCACTCGCCTGGACACGACGGCGCCGTCACGGTCGAAGGGGATCGTGTCGTGCGCTTCGCGCTCCATCTCCCGCTCTCGACCGACGGCGTGCAGCTCAGCGGGACCGGCACGCGCCACGCCGCAGCGCTCGGTCTCGCGGAGCGGAGCGATGCGCTGTGCATCGTCGTCTCCGAGGAACGCGGAACCGTATCGATCGCGCGGGACGGGAGGCTGGTGCGGCTGACGGGACCGGAGGCACTGGCCGCAGAGCTGCGGCGGTTCCTGCAGCGCATCCCGACGCAACAGGAGAGCCGAGGTCGATTGCGTCGGGTCGCGTCGCGTTGGCCGGAGGCGCTGTTCGCGATCGCCGCGTCGGCGGCCCTCTGGTTCCTGCTGGTGCCGGGCTCGGCGGTGGAACGTTTCACTCGCAGCGTCCCGGTCGTCGTCGAGAACCTTCCCGACGGCTGGGTGCTCGAGAGTGTCGATCCTCCCGTGCTCGAGGTCGAGTTCGAGGCCTCGCGACGCAGCCTGCTGCTGTCGCCAGCCGGGCTTCGCGCTGCGATCGGGTTCGATCCCCTGCTCGTCCAGCTCGGTCGGCGGACCTTCGACGTGGGGACCGAGCAGGTGCAGCATCCGGACGGCTGGCGGCCCTTGCGCGTGGAACCGGCTCGCGTCCGTCTCTCGCTCACCGAGCGAAGCACCGCGGCCGCGCCGTAGACGCGGCGGCGAACGGCGTGTGGCTCAGGGGACGCGCGAAAGCTCACGGCGTGAGAAGAAGTCAGCGAGCTGGCTGCCCGCCACTTTTTCGCAGAGCTCCCGGAAGTGCGCCAGCGACACGGCCTCGGGAGACGCGACGATCTCTCGCACGACGTCGTCGAGATTCCTGGCGTCGTCCGTGGCGGCCCGGATTTCCTCGTCGAGATCCCGCAACAGTCCGACCGCCCGGGCCGCCACGGCGCCGGATGCGTGGGGCGTCGCCACGACGCTGCGGACCCCGCGACCCTTGCGCTCGAGACGCTCGAGAGCGCGCTCGTAGCGCCGCTTCGAGATCGTGCGCGATCGCACGAGCGCTTCGAGTCCGTAGAGTTCCGCGAGACCTTCGACGGCCCAGTCGCCGTCGGCACCGGATCGGGCTCCCATCCACACGTGCACCATCTCGTGGAGCAGCGGGCTGGTGCCATCCTCGCTGATGAGCGGGAGGCTCGCGTGCAGGTAGGCGCTGTTCGGTCCGGACAGGCCGCCCCGCCACATCGGATCCGCAGCGCCGACGATCGCGATGCGCTTCGGCAGCGGAGCAATCTCCCGGAGCGACGGGAGCGCCCAGCGCAGCAGCGCCAGCTGATCCTGTCGCCGCATCCCCTGACCGACGGGCCCGCCGATCGCGATTCGCGATCCGGCGATGCGCTCGCGGACCACGCCGAGCCGGCCGAACAGCATCCACCCGACGGGGCGATCGAAACGGCGGCGGGGGTTGTCGATCTCGTAGCGGCCATCGGCGAGGCGCCGGTACGGGAGCACGGCGGACCACCCCTCCGGCAGTCGGAGTCGGAGCCGCGAAATGCCGTGCGCCATCTGGTCGGTGCGGACGTGCGCCGGAGGCACCAGCGCGTCGCCCCGCAACAGCGCCCAATGCCGCGTGGAGCGCGAGTCGTAGCTGTGGGCGTTGCGCAGGTTGTCGATGCGGACCGTGTAGCGCAGCCGGCCGCCGAGCTTGGGCGGCGTCCACGCGACCCAGCGCTCCTCCACCAGCACGTCGCCGTCGCCGGTGAAATCGAGGTGCCGCTCCGGATCGTGGCGGAAACGCAGCGAGAGCAGACCGTTCTGCGGGTCGTCGATGCGGATCGTGACCCGCGCCGAGCGCTCGGTCGGAACGATGCGGACTTCGTAGTCCACGTCGTAGCTGACCTTGGGCGGCGCCGGCGTGGTTTGCTCCGCGGCGGCGGCCGGCGCGTCGTTCGCCGGTGTCAGCGTCGCGCCTCCCGCGACCAGAAGGGCTACCAGCAGCGCACGCAGCGTCCTCACGCGACCTCCCGCGGCGCTTCGGCCGTCCGAGCGATCCGCATGCCCAGCTCGAGGCGCTCGTCCACGCTGCGGCCTTCCTGCGCCGTCCGGTCGATCGCGCGCAGCCGCGGCAGCAGTCCCTCGCGATTCGCCAGCTGCACCATCAGACCGGGCCGGGCATTCATCTCGAGCAACACGGGACCGCGCCGTTCGTCGACGACGAGATCCGCGCCGACGTAGCCGAGGCCCGTTTCGTCCGCCGCGCGAACGGCGATCGATAGCAGGTCCTTGAAGCCGGGAATCTCCCGCCCGACCAGCGGCTCGCCGCTGTCGGGATGCGTGGTGATCGACCGGCGTTGATGGATCGCGTGCGTGGTGCGACCACTGCCGAGATCGATGCCGGCCGCCACGGCGCCCTGGTGGATGTTGGCGCGACCGCCCGAGAGCCGCGTCGGGAGCCGCGTCATCGCCATTGCCGGCACGCCCCGGTAGACGACGACGCGGATGTCCGGCACCCCATCGGTCGCGATGGCGGCCATCTCCGGGTGGACCACCAACCGCTCCTCCACCATCGCGCAGTCCGGCTGCCCGCCGAGCGCGTAGAGGCCCGAGATGATCCCGGCGGCGTGGTAGAGCAGGTCCCCGAGCACCAGCTTGCGACCGCCGGCCGTTACGAAGCGGGCTGCGTCGCGGCCGCGTACGACGAGGATCCCGTTCCCCATCGCGCCGTGGGCGGGCTTCAGCACGAAGTCATGGAGCCGCATGAGCTGGGGACCGAGCTTGCGCAGCTCGAAGTGATGACGCGCCACGGCCAGCAGCTCCGGCGTCGGGATCCCGGCGCGCCGGCACAGATCCTTCGTGCGGAGCTTGTCGTCCACGTTCGGGTAGAAATGCCTCGGGTTCCAGCGCAGCGTGTACTCGGAGTTGCGACCGTTGATGCCGAGGACGCCCTGCTCACGCAGCGCTCGCCACACCTTCATCGGCCTCATGCCGGTCCTTCGGCCGGGGCCGCGAACGACCGGAACCGGATCAGGTCCATCAGGCGGTAGCCGGTGTAGCCGCCGATCCAGACCAGACACCCGATGACGACCAGGATCAGCTCGGGGAAGGAGAACATCAGGTGCTCTGCACGGGCGTTTCGCATGATCGGGTAGACCGCGGCGACGACGAGCAGCGAGTACCCCATCCGCGCGAGCGCGTTGCGCATGCCTTCCTCTGCGATCGCAATCGAGAACCGCTCGCAGAGCATCGTGAGGATCACGATCGGAAACAGCACGCCGGCGAAGAAGTCCCGGTTCCCGAAATCCTTGCCGACGATCGCGAAGGCCGTGACGCCCAGCACGACGACACAGAGCAGGATCGAGAGCCGGGGAACCAGCAGCAGCCGCAGCCGATCGAGTACCAACCGACCGAGCACGCCGATCCCGATCACGCCGGCGACCATCGCGAGGCCCATACCGAGGTTGGAATGACGCAGGGCGAACGCCACCAGGACGGGCATGAAGGTGCCGTAGGTCTGGAAGCCGATGACGTTTCGAAACAGCGCCAGGACCAGCGCGCCGAGCGGCACCAGCAGCAGCGTTCGCAGCGCGGACTGGGTCGGCACCGGGAGCTGGTACAGAGAGATCGCCGCGAAGATCGGGTTCGGCGGGACCATCAGCGTGGCCAGTTCGTCGGCTCGCAGATGCTCCCGGAGCGCGTTGTAGCGATAGCTGAGCGCCTGGGTCCCCGTGGATTCGACACCGGTCAGTGCGCCGGTCCGCAGCACCACCAGGTTCGCCGGGCGCGACGCGAAGAAGGATCCGGTCGGCGACAGCGGGACCCAGTCGCCAGCCCACGCATCGGCCCAGACCGTCTCGCGCGGGGAGCCCGCGCCGAGTTCGAGGCCCAGGACGGGCCGGGCCGGAATCCCGGCGGCTCGCAGCAGGGAGACCAGCAGGGAGGTCTTGCCGCGTTCGCTGCCGCCGCGATTCGCCAGCGTGATCAGCGCATCGTCGCTCCCCCCCTCCAGCACGGCGATCTCGTGCGCGAGGAACGCGTAGATCGAGCGCAGCCGTCCCGGCACGTCCTGGGCAGACGGCAGCGAGAGCTTCTCGAGCGCCTCGGCGATCTGCGGCGAGCCGGACGGAAATGCGCCGGTCGCTCTTCCGAAGCTTCGCAGGAGCTCGCGGGACGGCGCGTCGATCTCGACCGGCAGACCTTGCGTCGAAGGAGCCAGGCGCACCCGGTATCCGAAGGAGAGGTCGTGGATCTCGCCGATCTGCCCCCGCCAGACGGCGATCCGGTCCTGTCCCTCGGGCCGGATCGAGAAGACGAGCCGGTCGCTGACGGAACGCTCGTCGTAGACATCTTGTCCGGGGGCCGTCACCGGCAGCGGAGCCCGCACGCTGCCGCGCCCTCCGCTGCCTCGGACCGTGATCGAGAGCTCGATCCGCCATAGGCCCTCGGGATCCTGGGCGACGACGGGCATTCCATAGCCGAAGACCTTCCAGGCGAAGATCCCGAGGCCGAGCGCGACGAGGACCAGGCCCGTGGCGGCTGCAACGCGATTCATGGCGCCCGGGTGTACCGGTGGCCCCCGATACTGTCCAGCCCGGGCGTCCGAAGGCGGCCTGGAACCCCCCGGGAAGCTGACACGCGGTGCGTGCCCGGCCCGCCGATCGCCAGCTCCCGCCGAAATCGCTGCGATACTCTCCGGCCGCCATGGACGAGAAGGATCTCTACGCCGTTCTCGGCGTCGCCCGCACCGCGAGCGAGGACGAGATCAGGACCAGCTATCGACGGCTGGCCCGGAAGTATCACCCGGACGTCAATCCCAACGACAAGAGCGCCGAGGACCGGTTCAAGGAAGTCGCCTACGCCTACGATGTGCTTTCGGATCCGGAGAAGCGCGCGCGCTACGAAGAGTTCGGCGCAGCGGGCCTGCAGTCGGGCTTCGATCCGGAGCAGGCCCGCGCCTATCGCCGCTGGTCGGAGGGCGCACGGCGCTCGCCGTTTCACCAGGAGCCCGGCGAGGAGATCGACCTCGACGAGCTGCTGTCCAGGATGGGCACCCGGCGCGGCGGCGGGGGCTTCGGCGGGTTCGAGGGCTTCGGCGGGTTCGCGAGAGCACCGGCCCGCGGACGCGATGCCCAGGCCGACGTCGCCGTCGACTTCCTCGATGCCGTGCTCGGCCGCGAGCTGCGCCTCGAAGTCCCCGGTCGCGGGGCTCTCCGGGTCCGGATTCCCGCCGGCGCCGCCGATGGCACGCGGGTACGCCTCGCGGGTCAGGGCGAGGCCGGCCCAGCCGGCGCGCCGCCCGGCGACCTGTACCTCACGTTGCGCGTCCGTCCCCATCCCTTCTTCCGCCGCGAGGGCGACGACCTCGCGCTCGACCTCCCGGTGACGCTGCCCGAGCTGGTGCTGGGCGCCGCGATCGAGGTCCCGACGCCGGAAGGTGTCGCAACGGTCCGTGTCCCGCCGCATTCGCGCCCCGGCCAGCGCCTGCGGCTGCGCGGCAAGGGAGCTGCGAAGCGCAAGTCCAGCGCGCGCGGCGATCTCTTCCTCCGCCTCGTCGTCGAGCTGCCCGAGGGCCGGGATCAAGAGCTGGAAACGCTGGTCAAGAGCATGGAGCCGCTGTACGCCGATCGCGATCCGCGCGCGGCGCTGAAGAGCGGCCCTGGGAGCGGGAGCGGCCGATGAGCGCCTACACGCTGCACCAGATCTGTGAGTTGCTCGAACTCGACGAAACCTGCGCTGCAGAGCTGGTGCGAGAGGCCGTATTGGTCGCCGATGCCGGCCAGGACGTGTTCTCCGAGGACATGCTCGAGCGCGCCCGTGTCGCCCGCGAGCTGGTCGTGGAGCTCGAGGTGAACGTCGCCGGCGTGGCGGTGATCGTGCGCATGCGCGAAGAGCTGGTGGCGCTGCGGCGGATGGCCGGCGAGCTGGCGCGGGAGCTCGAGGTCGAACGCGCCCGGCGCCGGAACCCGTAGCGCCCGTCAATCCGGGCCGTGGGATCCGCCGAGCCAGCCGCGACGGCGGAACCACCAGAGCAGCCCTGCGGCGATTCCGATCATTCCGGCCCACACGGCTGGATATCCCCAGCGCCAGCGCAGCTCCGGCATCACATCGAAGTTCATCCCGTAGATGCCGACGACGAAGGTCAGCGGAATGAAGATCGTCGCCATGATCGTCAGTGTCTTCATCACCTCGTTCAGCCGGTTGCTGACGCTCGAGAGATAGAGATCCATCAGGCCGATCGTCAGCTCGCGGTAGCCCTCCACGGAGTCGAGGACCTGCAGCGCGTGGTCGTGCGCGTCGCGGAAGTACACGTGCACCCCCGACCCGAGCGGATCGCCGTCGTCGCGCAGGATCTGTCCGAGGGCGTCGCGCTGGCGCCACATGCTTCGGTGCAGGGACACGAGAACGCGACGGACGGCATGAAGCCGCGCAATCGCGTGCTGGCTCGGGCGTGCGAGGATCTCCTCTTCCAGGTCCTCGAGCACTTCGCCGATCGCCTCGACCACCGGGAAGTAGCCGTCGATCACCGTGTCGATCAGCGAATAGGTGAGGTAGTCGGCGCCCATGCGCCGGATCGTCGTGCCGGCGCGGATCCGCACGCGGATCGGTTCGAACAGATCCCCGGGTTCCTCGAGCACGCTGAGCACCCAGTGCCGAGCGGTGATCAGTGAGAGCTGTTCGAGCGCAACGCCCTCCTCTGCGCTCAGGCAGACCTGTTGTGCGATCAGCAGGTCACGCTCGCCATAGTCCTCGAACTTGGGCCGCTGCGGGGTGTTGGCGATGTCGGCCACCGCGAGCGGATGGACGCCGAGCGCATCGCGAATCCACGCGAGCACGGTGCCGTCGCCGAGTCCGACGACTTCGATCCACGTGACGCCCGGTGCTTCGGCGGCGGCTGCGAGCTCGCCGGCGTTCCGAATCTCGCGCTCCTCGAGACGCTCGCTGTCCCAGATCATCGCGCGAACCGTCGTCGGCTGCGCATCCGGCGGCAGCGAGAAGGTCCCCGGCTGCGCGCCCGGCGGCGGGCGTCGGCCGGAGAACAGGCCGGCGCTTCCGGTGATCCTCATGCGCCTCCTCCTTCTTCGGGATCAGCCCCTCGGACCACGCGCACGGAAATCGGCCGCGCCGCGTCGAGATGCACGTCTCGCTGCGGGAAGGCGATCGAGATGCCGTGCTCGCGGAAGCTCTGGTCGATGCTGTGACGCAGGTTGCTGCGCAGCACGCGCTGATCCAGGAGCGGCGAGAGCTTGATCCAGAAGTCCGCCTGGAACAGCAGCGAATCCGCAGCAAAGTCCTCGAACAGGACGACCGGCGGCGGATGCGCGAGGATCTCCGGCTGCGCGGCGATCTGTTCGCGCAGCAGCCGCTCCACCTCGCGGGTCGGCGAGCCGTAGGCCACGCCCAAGGTGATCCGCGTCCGGATCACGTCATCCGACAGCGTCCAGTTGGTGACGTTGTTCTCAAGCAGCTTGCTGTTCGGAACGATCAGGTGGACGTTGTCGAAGGTCCGGATCCGGGTGCTGCGCGGCCCGATCCGCTCGACGCGACCGGACGCGCCGTCGAAGACCACCAGATCGCCGACCTTGATCGGTCGCTCGACCATCAGGATCAGGCCGCTGACGAAGTTGTTGATGATGGTCTGGCTACCGAAGCCGATGCCGATCGCGAGCGCGCCTCCGGCCACCGTGAAGGCCGTGAGCGGGATGTTGACGCTCTGGAGAGCGATCAGGAAGAACAGCCCGATCAGGAAGTAGAAGACGAGACTCTCGATCGCCGATAGCGCTCCTTCGTCGAGCGCGCTGCGCCGGCGGATCAGCGCTGCGAGGACGCGTGCGAACCAGCGCGACAGCAGGATCCCCACCAGGAAGACCAGCAGCGCGCCGGCGAGCTTGCCGATCGTGATCGGGTAGTCGTCGAACGCGAACAGCTCGCGCCGCCAGACGCCGGACAGCGCGTCGGCGACGTCCCCGGCCCGGTCCGAGAAGGTGGCGCGCTGCTCCCGCCCGCCGAGCGCGCGCGAGAGGTGCGCCGCGGCCCGGTCGTTCTCCGCGAAGCCCTGGAGTTGTTTGTCGATGAGCGCGCTCGCGCTCGCGGCCTCCCGTTCCTGCTCTCGTAGCCAGCGCTCCTCACCGGTCGGAGAGCCATCGCCCGCGGGTTGCAGGCCCGCGAGCCGCAGCTGCACGGCGGCGCGCGTGCGGTCGATGTCTGCTCGCCGCGCCTCGGCCAGCCGGCGATCGCGCTCACGGTCCGCATCGGCGCTGGCGAGTTCCTTCCGCCAGACCCGCAGCTCGTCGCGGGAGATCTCGCCCGACAGCACCTGCACGCGGCCGCGCAGCAGCCGCTCCAGCTCCGCGAGTCGTTCGAGTTCCTCGGCGAGCATCTCTGCGTGACGCTGCGCGGCGAGCAGGCCGAGTCGGCGCGCCTCGAGTTCGGCAACGAGCGCCGGGCCGGGCTCGGGCTCGGCGTCCACACGCTTCTGCACCGCGGCCAGCCGGCGCTCGGCCAACGGGACCGCACGCGCTGCCTCGGCCTGGCGGTCGCGGATCGCGAACTCGCGGCGCTCGACCGCCGCGAGCTGCTCGGCGAGCTCTTCGGGCGCGAGCGACAGGTTCTGCTCGACGAACGCAATCTGGGAAGCGAGCGCCAACTCGCTGCGGGCCTGCAGGTCGAGGTCGACCCGCGCGGCCGCGAGCGCCGCCTGTTCGGCGGCGATGCGTTGGCGGCCGATGGCACTCGCGAGCTCGGCCAGCCGCAACTGGACCTGCGCAGCGGCCCTCTCCTCCGGCGCGGTCGCTGCATCGAGCGCCTCGCGGGCCGCGCGTCGCTCCGCCTCGCGCGCGGCCGATTCCGTACGTGCCTCCTCGACGCTCTTCTCTGCCTTCGTGACGGCCGCTTGCGTGTCCGCCTTGCGCGAGCCTTCCGCATCCTGGGCGTCGAGGAGCTGATCGAGGCGCGCGAGCGGGTACGGGGGCTCGCTGCCGAGCGCGAGCTGCGGGCCGGCGGCGATCGTCCGCTCGAGCTCCTCGAGCGCCGAGCGCAGTGCGGCCTCGCGCCGGATCGCGTCGATCTGGCGGGCATAGAGCCGCTCGAGCCGGTTGAGGCGGCTGATCTGCGTTCGAACGCTCGGCGCGGCAGCGTCCGCGCCGCCGGCAGCCGCGGCGGCGGATTCGAGCAGGGCGCGCTCGGCCGCAGCCTCGGCTCGCTGCTGCTCGAGCGCCTCTACGTCGGGGCGGGTCGAAGGCTGCCCTTCGACTGCGTTCTCGGCGCTCGACTTCGCCGCCGGCGGAGCCGCTTCGTCGCCCGCTGCCTGGCGCGCCTTCAGGATCGGCGACTGCGCGTCGGCCGACGGGGGCGGCCAACCGATGCCGGCGATGATGCCGGCGATGAGTGCGCTCGCGATCGCCGCGACGACGATCGAGGCGTGCGCGCGGGGGCGGCGTGTCACGGGCGACGGAGTAGCACGCGGCCTGCACCGGAGAAAGCCGAACCCCGGTGCCGGCCTCGCCGCAGCCGGGGAAGGGTGATCACGAGTCGACGTCGGCTCCCGCCGTCGGCAGGATCGGACGCTGCATCGGGCCGGCGTTCGGCCGCACCGCGACCGTGCGCAGTTCGAGCGGCGCCTCGGGCACCGACACGTCGCGAACGCGACGCAGCAACAGCAGTGCGAGGGCGCGGCCCGTCGTCGACACGACGAACAGCGCCGCGTAGCCGGTGCGTCCGCCGTCGAGCAGGCTGAAAATTGCGCCGCCGGCGAGCGCGCCGGCCGCGATCGCCAGCGCGGTCGCGAGATTGAAGATCGTCAACACGCCGGTGCGTTCCGAGGCATCGATGTGCTCGAAGTACGACAGCAGCACGGCGAGCTCCATCGCCCCCCACGCGACGCCCGCGGTGATCTGGATCGCCAGCAGGGCAGGGTATGCGTCGCTCAGCAGCCACAGCACCGGGAGCGGGGTGATGCCGAGCGCCCCGGCCCACAGGAGCCGGCGTGATCCGTGCTGGTGTGCGATGCGCCCGAGCAGCGGCAGCGCGACGATCCGGGACCCGAACACCACGCCGGTCAAGACCGTGAACTGCATCCACGACAGAGCCAGGTGGTCGAGCATGTAGGGCGTGAAGTACGGCGCCGCGACATGCGCGGCGAACTGCATCGACAGCAGGTAGGCGAGCAGCTTGCCGTCGGGCCCGCGGCGGATGCGCCGGCCGAAGTCGACGAACGAC
The DNA here is from genome assembly GCA_039794265.1 of Myxococcota bacterium. Classification (GTDB taxonomy): domain Bacteria; phylum Myxococcota_A; class UBA9160; order UBA9160; family PR03; genus CAADGG01. Next base: position 105,280 of record JBDIVR010000013.1, on the reverse strand, counting down.
ACATGCCGGTGATCCTGGGCGAGCGGCATCGGCTCGCTCTGGCGGGCGAGGAAGCCGCTCGAGACCAGTCGCGCGAGTCCCGCCGCGGCGAACAGCGCGCCGAACAGGCCGAGCCGGTCGCGACTCGCAGCGCCCCATTCCAGCAGCAGGCCCGCGCCGAGGAGCCCAGTGAGCACGGCGGCGTGGCACCAGCGCGAACGCTGCGCGAAGAAGCGCGCTCGCTCGCTGGCCGGGATCAGCGTCCCCACCCACGTGTTCCAGGCAGGGCCGGTCGCGAAGCCGAAGCCCCAGTAGGCGGTGGCGGCCAGATAGACCAGCGCCAGGGAAACCTGCCCCGTCAGCGCCTGCACGATCAGGGGTGCGAAGCTGCCGGCCTGCAGGAGCGCGCACAGCACGACCCAGCGCCGATGCGAGCGCAGCCGTCGCACGGCGAACGGCGACACCAGCTGCAGGATCGCGCCGGCGAGCATCGGCACCGTGGCCACGAGCCCCGCCGCGACCTCGCCGAGACCGGCGGCCAGCACGAACGCAGCGAGGTACGACTCGCCGACGCCGACCATCAAGCTGAAAGCGATGCCGTCGCCGAGGATCGACCGGCGATCCCGGTCGCGGCTGGGCGTCTCGCTCGAGATGGCAGCCGCGACGGAGGACATCGTCGGCCGAGGGAAGGCAACGGCGCGGGGCATGTCAACCGCTCGACCAGCCGGCGAGCGACGCGGCGCGCCGGGGCGTGTACCGTGCGGGTCGCATGGACGTTGCCCACGCGACCCACGCCGGGACCCCCGTCCTCGTCTTTGCGCTCGCGCTGGCTGCAGGCGCGGGCGGGCAGGTGCTGGCGCGCCACCTCGGCCTGCCGGCGATCGTGCCGCTGCTCGCACTCGGCGTGCTGCTCGGCCCCGACGCGCTCGACTGGATCCAACCTCAGGCGCTCGGTGTCGGCCTCTTCGCGCTCGTCGAGCTGGGCGTCGGCGTCGTGCTCTTCGAGGGCGGCCTCAGCCTCGAGCTGCGCCGGCTGCGCCGCGAGGGGCGGGCGATCCAGCTCCTCGTCACGATCGGCGCAGGGATCACGGCCGTCGGCGGTGCGCTCGCCGCGCGCGTGTTCCTCGGCTGGGACTGGTCGATGGCTGCGCTGTTCGGAACGCTGGTGATCGTGACCGGGCCGACGGTCATCGGCCCGCTGTTGCGCAACGTCCCGCTGCGGCCGCGTCTCGCGACGGTGCTGGAGGCCGAGGGGGTCCTGATCGACCCGATCGGCGCGATCGTCGCGTCGGTGGCGCTGCAGGTGGCGCTCGGGACCCACGAGGACCCGGCGTCATCCGGGATCGGAGCGCTGGCCGCGCGGCTCGGCTTCGGCGCGGTGGCGGGGCTGCTCGGAGGCGCCGTGCTCGCCTTGCTGCTGCGCAGTCCGCGCCTCGTGCCGGAGGGGCTCGAGAACCTCGTCGCGCTCGGGGGAGCCCTCGCCCTGATGGCCGGCTGCGACACGGTGCTGTCGCAATCCGGCATCCTGGCGGTCACCGTGGCCGGCGTCGTCGTCGGCAACGCAGGCACGCGTGTGGGGTCCGAGCTGCGCGAGTTCCAGGGCGTCCTGACGCTCGGCCTGATCGGAATCCTGTTCGTTCTGCTCGCTGCCGACGTCCGTCTCGCCGATGTGGCAGCGCTCGGCGTCCCGGGTCTCGCCGTCGTCGCTGCGTTGGCATTCCTCGTGCGTCCGATCAACGCGATCTCTTGTACGATCGGCTCGGAGCTGAATGGACGGGAGCGGGCGTTCCTGTCCTGGATCGCGCCGCGTGGCATCGTCGCTGCGGGCGTGGCTTCCCTGTTTGCAGCGGCGCTCGATCAAGCCGGGCTCGAGGGCGGGCGGGCGCTGCGCGCGCTGGTGTTCCTCACGGTGGCGTCGACGGTCCTCGTCCAGGGAGTGACGGCCTGGTGGGTCGCCGGCGCACTCGGCGTGCGGCTGCCGGCTCGCGACGTCATCGCGATGCTGGGCGCCAACGACCTCGCGCTGGAACTCGCCGAGCTCCTGCGCGGTGCGGGTCGCCGCGTGCTGCTGATCGATGCCAACCCCCAGCATTGCCGGACCGCGGAGGAGCGTGGCTTCGCCGTGGTGTTCGGAAACGCGCTCGAGCCGCGTACGCTCGCCCGGGCGCGCCTCCAACAGGCGGGGCTCGCAATCGGCGTGACGCCGAACGATGAAGTCAACAGCCTCTTCGCGCGCGAGGCCCGCGATCAGTACGAGGTCCGTGAGTCCTATGTCGCGATGGGTCGCAGCGGCACGGGGGTCACGCCGGCCGCGCTCGAGCGCCAGGGCGCCCGTCTGCTCTTCGATCGGCCGAAAGACGTCGAACGCTGGTCGGTGCGACTGCGACACGACGCCGTGCGGCGCCAGCGCTGGCAGTTCGAGCGCGCTCGGGCGGAGGCGCCGCCGTCGGAGGGCAATGCCACCGATCCGTGGCTCGTCCTCGCCGTCGAGCGCGCCGGCCGGCTGCTGCCGATGTACGCGAATCTCGAGCCGCGCGCGGGGGATGTCGCCCACGTCCTCGTGCACGAGCCGGAGAGCGAGCGAGCCGTCGGAGCACTGCTGGCACGTGGTTGGCTGCCGATCCCCGAGCAGGAAGCGCATCCCGACTAGGACGGAACCAGCATCCCCCGCTGCACCGCCGGGCGCTCGGCGATCCGCTCGAGCCACGCGACGACGCGTTCCTGCTCGAGCAGCGGCGGCGCCTTCAGGTCGAGCATGATCTTCAGCCACGGGAAGTGCATGATGTCGCCGATCGAGTACTCCCCGGCGAGGAACGGGCGGCCGTCCGAGAGGATCTGATCGAGGACGGCGAGCAGGCGCGAAACCTCGTCGCCGAAGAGTTCGACCATTTCCCGGTTCCGCTCCGAGGTCGGCTTGCGCAGTTGCGCGCCGAGCCGGCCGAGGTTCGGGCCGATCCCGCCGGTCTGGAAGAACGCGTACTGGATCGCGTGGATGCGGCCCGCCGGGTCCGCGGGCAGCAGCTTGCCGTACTTTTCGGCCAGGTGGAGCAGGATCGCGCCGGACTCCCAGACGACGAGACCGTCGTCCTCGAGCACCGGGATCTTGTGGTTGGGGTTCAGCGCAAGGAAGGCCGGCGTCATCTGCTGGTTCTGTTCGAGGCGCACCCAGACCACGTCGTACGGCACGCCGATCTCCTCGAGCGCGATCGAGACCTTGCGGCCGTTCGGGGTCTGGGCGGTGTGCAGGCGGATCACGATGGTGTCTCCTCGGGCGCGGTCCCCACGAACGACCAAGCCAACCTACCACATGGGCTCGATCGCTTTTCGCTGGGATCCGCTCCGCGGGTTGCATAGCATGCGACCATGACGCGATCGCAGGTCGTCGCCGTACTCCTGTCGGCCCTGCTGGCGGTTCCCGTTGCCGCCGAAGAGGTGCCGCTCGCCGCCGTCGTCGGTGCGCTGCCCTTCGAGGAGGCGCGCGAGCGCAATCGGATCGAGCTCGATCTGGCGGCGCCCGGTGCCCGACCGTTCCGGATGATGCTCGACACCGGTGCGTCGTTCTCGGTCCTGACGCCGCGCGCAGCGCGCGCCCTCGGCGTATCGATCCGCCGCACCAAGGAGGACCCCTACATCCGCAAGACTCGGCTGGGACGCGATCTCCAGTTCCAGATCGATACGCGTTCGAGCGACACCGGCTCGAAGACCGGCTGGGAGTACGGTCTTCTCGGCGGGAATTTCCTCGAGCACTACGTCGTCGAACTCGACTTCGCGAACGCCCGGGTCCGGTTCCTCGACCCCGACCGCTTCATGGTTCCCGAGCAGCCCGCCGGCCCGGACGAAGCGGTCGTGCCGATCCGCCTCGGCACCCGACGCCCCACGCTCGAAGTCGAGATCGACGGCCGTCCGCTCCGGGTGTTGCTCGACACCGGGGCGCCGTGGGGTCTGCTCCTGTCCGGAGCCGCCGCGCGCCAGCTCGGGATCGACGATGCGGCATTGCCGGAGGCGGGCACCTTCCAGACCACGCTCGGGCCGATGTTCGTGCGTCTCCACGAAGTCGAAACGCTCGCCATCGGCGGTCTGCGCATCGGGCCCGCGCCGGTCTTCGTGTCTCCGCGCGGTTGGTACAACCTCGGGGGCGAGGCCAACGATTCGGTGATCGGCTACGACGTGCTGTCAGGCTTCCTCGTGCGCATCGACTATCCCCGCAAGCGGATCTGGCTCCGCCGGCAACGCGAGGGGGCGACGCTCTACGGGAATCCCTACGAGCCGATGCACGCGAGCGGCGCCGTCGTCCTGCCGATGGCGGGTGCCGACGTCGTCCACGTGATCGGGGTTCGCCCGGACAGCCCCGCCGCGCGGCGCGGGTTGCGCCGTGGCGACGGACTGTTCTCGCGGCACCCGGAGGGTGTGTACCAGTCGCTCGAGGAGTTGCTCGCCGCGCTCCGGGATGGCGAGCCGTTGCGCGTGCTGCGCCAGGAAGGCGAGATCGATGCGATCGTCGACCTCCCCGCCGGCGGCTGAGGACTCCCGCAGGGTCCTCGGGGTTCCGCTATCCGTTCCGTCATGCAGCACGGCGCGGATCCGCTCGCACGCTGGCTGGCGCGGCTCTCGGTGGCGGCCGTCGGCGAGGACCGGTTCGAAGCGGCACCAGTCCGCTCCGGGCGCCGGCTCTTCGGCGGTCTGCTCGCGGCGCAGGCGGCGTTCGCCGCGATGCGCACCGTCGAAACCGGTCGGCTCCACTCGCTGCACGGCTACTTCCTGCGTCCCGGGCGACCGGGCGTCGCGCTGTCCTTCGAGGTGACACGCGTGCGCGACGGGCGGCGCTTCGCGAACCGCCGCGTGCGCGCGTGTCAGCTCGGGGAGCCGATCTTCGAACTCGCGGCCGGCTTCACCGCGGACGAGCAGGGGGTCGAGCACGCGCACGAGCCCCCGCTCGACGCTCCGCAGCCGCCCGAGTCGTTGCCGGACTGGGAGACCGTGCGTGCAAGCGAGACCGGCGAGGCGCCGCGCGCACCCGATGCGATCGAGGTGCGCGTGTGTCGCCCGCAGGACGACCGTCCCGGTGCGGCCGCGTCGCCGTACCGGATGGTGTGGATGCGCCCGCGCAGCCCGCTTCCCGACGATCCGGCGTTGCACGCCGCCGCGCTGATCTACGCGAGCGATCGCACGCTGCTGCGCACGGCGGCGCGTCTGCACGGAGACCTGCGCGAACGCCTGCCGGCGAGCCTCGACCACGCCGTCTGGCTGCATCGCCCGCCGCGCTGGGACGACTGGCTCCTCTACGCCAGCGAAGCCCCCGTCGCCCACGGCGGCCGCGCCCTCGTCCACGGCCGCATGCTCACCCGCACCGGCCTCCGCATCGCCACCACCACCCAGGAAGGCCTCCTCCGCCGCCCCCGTCAAGAAAGGGGCCGGGTTGGAAACGTCAACTTTTGAAGGAAGCCGGCGGATGAGAGTCGGGCTCTTCGTGCCGTGCTACGTCGACCAGCTGGCTCCGCACGTGGCCGAGGCCACCGTCGACGTCCTCGAACGCGCCGGCTGTCGGGTCGACTACGACCCGGACCAGACCTGCTGCGGGCAGCCGTTCCTGAACCTCGGTCTCGCCGACGACGCGCGGCGACTCGCACGGATGCACGTCGCCCGCTTCGCGCGTCACGACGCCGTCGTGTGTCCTTCGACGAGCTGCGTCGCCACCGTGCGGCGACACTACGCCGTTCTCGGCGTCGGCGAAACCGAAGAGAGCCGTCGCGTGCGCGCGCGGACCTTCGAGCTCGGCGAGTTCCTGGTGCGCGAGCGGGGCGTCGTCGACCTCGGCGCGCGATTTCCCCACCGCGTTGCGCTGTTCGCGAGCTGCCACGGGCTGCGCGAGCTCGGGCTCGGCCGCCCGAGCGAGACCGTCGGCGCCGTGCCCGGCGTCCCGGATCCCGGCGAACCGGGCCCGACGGAGCGCCTGCTGCGCGCCGTCGCGGGGCTCCATCTGGTGTCGCCGGCCCGCGACGAGTGCTGCGGCTTCGGCGGCGCGTTCTCGGTGGAGCTGCCGGAGGTGTCGGGCCGGATGGGCCGGGCGCGCCTCGCCGACCTCGCCGCGACCGGCGCCGAGTGGATCGTCGGCACCGACGTGAGCTGCCTGCTGCACCTCGACGGCATCCGCCGGCGCGCCGCGCGAGCGGCTTCGCCGGGTCCGAGTGCCGTTCCCCGGATGCTGCATCTCGCCGAGGTGCTGGCCTCCCGCTGAGCGACGCCGCTCCGTCGAATTCCCTAGAAATGGCACTTGCAATGCCATAACATGGCCCGGTCCGACGAACGGGAGATCCTCCGTGGCGACGAAACCGAAGCCGATCGCGTCGGCGCTCCTGCTCGCGCTCGGGCTCTTTGCGGCGACGGCGCTCGCCCTCCCGGCGGCCGCGTCGCCGCCGGCTCCGGCGCGCCGTCCGAACCTGGTGTTGATCCTGGTCGACGACGCGGCCTTCATGGATTTCGGCGCCTACGGCGGCGAGGCGCGCACGCCGAACATCGATCGCCTCGCTGCCGGCGGGGCGCTGTTCACGAGCTTCCACTCCTCGCCGCTGTGCGCGCCGTCGCGGGCCATGCTGCTGACCGGCATCGACAACCACCGGACCGGCATCGCGACGATTCCGGAGGTGCTCCCGCGCGAGCACAGAGGCCAGCCCGGCTACTCGATGCGGCTCGAGCCCGGCGTGACCACCGTGGCGACGCGGCTTCGGGCCGCCGGCTATCGGACCTACATGACCGGCAAGTGGCACCTCGGCCACGGCGACGGCGATCTGCCGGCCGATCACGGCTTCGACCGCTCCTTCGTCCTCGACGCGTCGGGCGCCGACAACTGGGAGCAGAAGTCGTACATGCCGTACTACAGGACGGCCGACTGGTTCGAGGATCGCGAGCGGGTCCAGCTGCCGGAGGATTTCTACTCCTCGGAGTTCCTCGTCGACCGGATGATCGACTATCTCGGCGACGCCGAGACGGACGCGCCGTTCTTCGCCTACGTCGCGTTCCAGGCCGTACACATCCCCGTGCAGGCCCCGCGCGAGTTCACCGCTCGCTACGAAGGCGTGTTCGACGAGGGCTGGAACGTGCTGCGCGAGGCCCGCTGGCGACGGGCCCAGACGCTGGGCCTCATCCCGAAGGATGCCGGGATCACGCCGATGCCCGATCGACTGCGCGCCTGGGAGACGCTGTCTGCGGACGAGCGCGCTCTTTACGCCAAGAGCATGGCCGTCTACGCCGGCATGATCGAGGCGATGGACCATCACATCGGCCGGCTGATCGCGCACGTCGAAGCACGGGGCGAGCTCGACGACACGCTGTTCATCGTCACGTCGGACAATGGCCCCGAACCGAGCCATCCGGTCGGTGAGCCGGGCTTCCGTCCATGGATGATGCTCCATGGCTACTCCCGGAATCTCGAGACGCTCGGCGAGCGGGGCAGCTACGCCTTCATCGGCCCCGAATGGGCCACGGCGGCGGCATCGCCCGGCTCCCTGTTCAAGTTCTACGCCTCCGAGGGAGGCCTGCGCGTTCCGTTCGTCGTGTCGGGCCCCGGCGTCGTCGCGCGCCGCGTCGACGCGCCGGCGTTCGTCACCGATGTGACACCGACGCTGCTCGACTTCGCCGGCCTCGATCCGGCTCCCGCCGATGCTTCCGTGCCGATCCACGGCGCGACGCTGCGACCGGTGCTCGCCGGCGACGCCGATCGCGTGCACGCCCCCGACCGTCCGATCGGCATCGAGGTGTCGGGCAACGCCGCACTGTTCCGCGGGGACTACAAGCTGGTGCGCAACCAGCCGCCGTGGGGCGACGGCGACTGGCGACTCTACGACCTCGTGCGGGACCCGGGCGAAACGACGGACCTGTCCGCCTCGCAGCCCGACTCGAAGGCTCGGATGCTCGCCGACTACCAGGACTACGCCGCGGAGATGGGCGTACTCGAGCTGCCGGCGGGCTACGACATCCACCGCCAGATCGCCGTCAACTCGATCCGCAAGCAGCTCTCGTACTACGGGTGGGTGCTCGCGCTCGCGCTCCTCCTCCCGATCGCCCTCGGCACATGGCTCTGGCGAAGTCTGCGGAGTCGGCGTCGATCGGTCGAGACGTGACGTCCGAGTCCCTCCTGCACGGCCTGAAGCTCTCGTACTTCACCGGCAAGCTCGAAGCGTACTTCCGGGTGAAAGGGATCCCGCACCGCTTCGTCGAGATGGACCTCGCGGACTTCCGGCGCTGCGCGCGGGCGACCGGCATCGCGCAGATGCCCCAGGTCGAAGGTCCCGATGGCACGTGGCTGACCGATACCACGGCGATTCTCGCGCACTTCGAAGCGCAGCAGCCGGAGCCGCGCCTGCATCCCGAGGAGCCCGTCGCCGGATTCCTCAGTCTCCTTCTCGAAGACCTGTTCGACGAATGGCTCTGGCGGCCCGCACTCTACTATCGCTGGGCTTTCGCCGAGGACCGCGCGCTGATGAGTGCGCAGATTGCGCGGTCCTTCCTGCGGGACGTTCCGGCGCCGTTCTGGCTGCGCCGGCGCTTCATCCTCGAACGACAGCGTTGGGTGTATCTGCGCCGCGACGGGGTCACGAGGGAGACCGCACCCCGGATCGAGGCGCTCTATCGCCGGACGATCGACGCGCTCGAGGCGATCTTCGCGAGACGGCCCTTCTTGTTCGGGGAGCGGCCGTGCGAGGCCGACTTCGGTCTCTTCGGCCCGTTCTTCCGGCACTTCTCCCACGACCCGACCCCGGCGTCGATCCTGCGCGAGGAGGGGCCGCACACGCTCGCGTGGACCGCGCGCCTGTGGGCGACGCGACCTGCGGACGTCGCGCAGGCAGCGCCGATCACCGCCGCCCCGGACGATCTCGCGCCGCTGCTGGCGATCGCGAGCGACGCCTATCTGCCGTACCTCGCGGCGAACGAAGCTGCGCTGCGTGCCCGCTGCAAGCACGTGAGGTACGAATCGGATGGCGTGTCGTGGTCGGTCCCGGTGTCTCCGTATCGCACGCATTGTCTCGCCGCGCTCCGCGCCGGCTACCAGGCACTCGCGCCCCGCCCGCGTGCTACAGCCGGCGCACGCCTGGGCGCCGGTGCAGCGGTCCTGTCGGCCCCGTCGGATTCCGTACCGGTGACACTCACGAGAGACACGAACCGCGTCGTGGACCGGCACTGGCGTCGCGGGTCCTGACGGCGCGCGCGTCCGCCGGGAGCGAGATCCGAAACGAGACGCGGGAGGGCAGACGATGCGAGCGACGGATCCCGGACCGCTACGACTGCTGGGCGCTCCCGGCTCGCCGTACACACGCAAGATGATCGCGCTGCTGCGCTATCGACGGATTCCGTACGCGGTACTCTGGGGCAGCCATCAGCCGTCGCCCGAGGGCCTGCCCGCGCCGCGGGTCAAGCTGCTGCCGACGTTCTACTTCCCCAACGCGGACGGTGCGATCGAGGCCGTCGTCGATTCGACGCCGATCCTGCGCCGGCTCGAGGCCGAGCACACGGGCCGCTCGGTGATCCCCGACGACCCGGTCCTCGCGTTCTTCGATGCCCTCGTCGAGGACTACGCCGACGAATGGCTGACGAAGTGCATGTTCCATTTCCGCTGGGCGCACGCGGCGGATGCCGCCCATGCCGGGCCGCTGCTGGTGTTCTGGGCGCAGCCGACCGCGTCCGACGCGGATGCGAAGGTCTGGGCGGCGAAGATCTCGCAGCGACAGATCGATCGGCTCTTCGTCGTCGGCTCGAACGCGACGACGGCGACGACCATCGAGGCGAGCTACCGGCGCGCCCTCGACGCGCTCGACGGCCTGATCCAGCGCCGCGGCCACCTGCTCGGGGCGCGGCCCGGATCCGCGGACTTCGCGGTCTACGGCCAGCTCTCGCAGCTCGCGATCGTCGAGCCGACGCCGGCGGCCGTGACGACGGCGCACGCACCGCGGGTGCGCGCCTGGCTCGATCGCGTGGAGGATCTCTCGGGCTGCGAGCCGACTCCCGGCGACTGGATGCGGCGTGACGAAGCCGGCGCGGCGCTGCGGCCGCTGCTCGTCGAGATCGGCCGCGTCTATGCGCCGTTCCTGCTCGCGAACGCACAGGCCGTCGGGTCCGGAGCGGGCCACTTCGACACCGAGATCGACGGCCGGCCGTGGACGCAGCCGACGTTCCCGTATCAGGCCAGGTGCCTACGGTGGATTCGCGAGGAGTTCCAGGCGCTGTCCGCCCGCGATCGATCGGAAGTCCGGCGCGTCGTCGACGGCACGGGCTGCGAAGCGCTGCTCGAGTGAGGCGGCGCGGGAGACACGGCATGCCGAAGAAAATCCTCGTTTCACTCGCGGTCGTGGCGGCACTCCTCTGCGTAGCGGCCGCGGCAGCGTGGTTCCACCGCAACGCCATCGTCCTCTACGTCGTCACTCACGCCGGCGGGAGGCAGGAGATCGCGCCGCATCGCCCCGTGTCGTGGCAGCAGGGCCCGGCCCACGCGGCGCGGCCGCTCGCCGAGCGCCCGCCGAACATCGTACTCATCCTGGCCGACGATCTCGGCATCAACGATCTCTCGACGTTCGGCGGCGGTGTCGCCGGGGGGCGCGTCCGGACGCCGAACATCGATCACCTCGCAGCGCAGGGGGCCGTCTTCAGCCAGGCGTATGCCGGCACCGCGAGCTGCGCGCCCTCGCGCGCGATGATCCTGACCGGCCGCTACCCGACGCGGACCGGCTTCGAGTTCACGCCGACACCGGACGGCATGGGCCGGATCCTCTCGATGTTCGCGAACGACGGCCGCTCGGGTCTGCCGCCCCTCGACTGGAACCGCGCTGCGGCAGAGCAGCTACCTCCGTTTCGCGAGCAGGGCCTGCCGGGAGCAGAGGTCACGATCGCGGAGGTGCTGCAGCAGGCGGACTATCACACCGTCCACATCGGCAAGTGGCATACCGGCCTGGGGCCCGAGTTCGGACCGAACGCCCAGGGCTTCGACGAGAGCCTGCTGATGGCGAGCGGCCTCTTCCTTCCCGAAGGCGATCCGAACGGAGTCGACGCGAAGCTCGACTTCGATCCGATCGACAAGTTCCTCTGGGCGCGCATGGAGTACGCGGCCGCCTACAACGAGGGAGACTGGTTCGAGCCCGGCGGCTACCTCACCGACTACTGGACCGACGAGGCGATCGCCGTCATTCGCGCCAACCGGAACCGTCCGTTCTTCCTGAAGCTCGCGCACTGGGCCGTGCACACGCCGCTGCAGGCGACGCGGGAGGACTACGAGTCCGTCGGCGCCATCGAACCCCATCGGTTGCGCGTCTACGCTGCGATGGTGCGCGCGCTCGACCGCTCCGTCGGGCGTCTCGTCGAGGCGCTCGAGGCAGAGGGCCTCGCGGAAAACACCGTCATCGTATTCACGAGTGACAATGGCGGGGCCGGGTATCTCGGCCTTCCGGACGTCAACGCGCCCTATCGCGGTTGGAAGCTCACATTGTTCGAGGGGGGCATCCGGGTGCCGTTCTTCGTCGCGTGGCCGGGCCGGATCGCGCCCGGTACCCGCATCGATGCGCCCGTCGCGCACATCGACCTGATGCCGACGCTGGCGGCAGCCGGCGGCGCGGCGTTGCCGTCGGACGTCGAGATCGACGGCGTCGACCTGCTGCCTCTCGCGATGGGGAAGACGCAGGGAGCGCCGCACGACGCGATCTTCTGGCAGAGTGGCTACTACCGCGTCGTCCGCCAGGGCAATTGGAAGCTCCAGGTGAGCGAGCGGCCCGCGAAAGTCTGGCTCTTCGATCTCGCCGCCGATCCAACGGAACGCACGAACCTCGCGGAGCTCCGCCCCGATCGCGTGGCGGAGCTCCGGGCGCTGCTCGACGAGCACCAGGCGAACGCGCGCCCGCCGCTCTACCCGTCCACCATCGAGGCGCCGATCGCCGTCGATGCGTCCCTCGTCGAGCCGGTCGGACCGGATGACGAGATCGTGTACTGGCCGAACTGATCCCAGGGCCGACCTTCCGAACCGACACGACGGAGCGACGCTGCGATGCCCCTGTTCCCGCCCTCGACCAACGACGCGTATCGAGGTGCGACCGCCTCGGCCTGGTTCCTCACCGTCGTCGCCGTCGCGACGATCGTTCCCGGTTGCCTGCACGTGTTCCTGCCGGATGGCGGGGCGGGCGTCATCGCGGGGCTCGATCTCGGCCAGAACGGGGATCGGACGGTCGCGCTCTTCGCCTGGGCTGGTGCGACGCAGATCGTCTGGGGCGGCCTGCTGCTGCTCGCGTCGCTGCGGAACCGGAGCTTCGTGCCCGTCCTGCTCGCGCTGCTGTTGATCGAACGCGCGTTGCACGCGCTGAACGGATGGGTGCTGAAGGGAAGTGCGACCGGTCACCATCCGCCGGAGCACTATGCGTCGCTCGTCAGCGTACCGGTGATCGCGTTCTTCCTCGCCCGCTCGCTGCGACCGGACTCATCGACCGTCGAGTAGACGCTCGACGATCGCGCGCGTGACCGCCTCGGCCTCGGCCGGTGAGAGCCCCTGATCCTGCCGCATGCGCCGCCACGCCTGGAAGCCCGTCACCATCTCGAGAGCGGAGAAGAGCGTGCGGTCCCCGGTGATCGCGGCCGGCAGGATGCTCTCGAGGCCGGTGCGCTCGAGCCGGAGGAAGCGTCGATAGTCGTCCATCAGGAACGGCGATTGGAAGCGGCGCAGACTGGCCGCGACGCGCAGCGGCAGCACCCGCTCGTAGATCTCCGCGCGGCGCGACAGGAGTTCGGAAAGGCGCCCGCGCCAGTCCCGCGCCTCGAACGGCGCGAGGACGATCGGCATGAGTTCGGCCTCCATCCGCTCGGCCATCTCGCGGTAGAGGCTCTCGATGTCTTCGAAGTGTCGGAACACCGTGCGCAGGCTGACCCCGGCGGCATCCGCGACGGCGGCCGCGCGCGGGACCATGTCCCCGGCCCGGATCAGCGCGAACAGCGCCTCCACGATCTGCTCGCGGCTGCGCTCGCTGCGCTGGCGGCGTCCGTCGGCGCGGGTCAGCGCAGGACCTGGCGCTCGAGGATCTCGTCGCCGCCCGCCGGGAGGCTCACGAGGAGCCCGTCCTCCGCGATCTCGATCGGCCCGTCGAAGAGCTCCTCCGCGTCGCCGAGGAAGACGCTGTGCAGCAACCGCACCGGAAGCGGCGGCACGATGTGGTAGAGGACGACCGCGCGGGCGCCGCTCTCGGCGCCCGCGCGCGCGGCGTCCTCCGGGGTCGCGTGATAGTCGAGGATGTCGCCGAAGATCTTCGCGAGGTGCGTCTGCCCGCGCGCGGCCGCCGCCTCGCCCATCGCCGTCACCATCGTCGGCTGCAGCGCCTCGTGGAACAGCACGTCGACGCCGCGAGCCGCAGCGACGAAGCCCTCGTCGTAGACCGTGTCCCCGCTGAATGCGACCGAGCGACCGCGGTAGTCGATCCGGTAGCCGAAGGCGGGCTCGACGGGCATGTGGTCGACGGCGATCGCGGTGATGACGAGCCCGTCGTCGTCGAGCACGACCGCGTGTGCGCCGGGCTCGCGCGGCAGTTCGATCTCGTCGGCGGCGAGACCGAAGCCGTTCGGGTCGGCGATCTCGGCGCCGTGATGCGCGGTCCGATAGCCGCTGTCGATGCGATAGGCGGCGTTGAAGCCTGCGGCGACCTCCGCGGTGCCGCGCGGTCCCGAGACCGGCAGGGGAGTCTTGCGGCTGCCCCCCACCCACGCTTGCAGCATCGTCTCGCCGAGTCCGTCGATGTGGTCCGAGTGCAGATGGGTGAGGTAGACGCGCTCGACGCGCCCGACCGGGAAGCCCATGCGCGCGAGCTTGCGCACGCCGCCCGCGCCGGCGTCGAAGACGAACGCCCGCGAGCCGGCGAGCACGCCGAGGCACGGACCCGCGCGTTGCGGATCCGGCATCGGCGAGCCGCTGCCGCAGACGTAGACGTGCAGTCCGTCCGGCAGCTCGGCGCTCGGATCGCGGCCGACGAGTTCCTGGACGCCGCGCCGGAAGGCGGCCTCGGCGATCGGCCGTTCGAACAGATGGAACGTGACGACACCGAGGAGCGACAGCGCCGCGATCGCCAGCACGATCCGGCGCAGCCACCGCATCACGATCCGCCTTTCGTTCCGACGAGCTTCTGGATCCAGTCGGACCCGAAGGCGCCGGGCGCCACGACGGTCTCGATGTTGAGCTGGCCCGCGAGGCCGGCGCTCCGATGCACGGCGATCGCACGCCACTCCTCGGACATCGACATCCGGACCATGTCGCCGCGCCGGGGATACATCGCAATGGCCACCTCGTCCCACAGCGTCTCGACCTGGCCCAGCGACAGGAACGTGACATCCGCGGCGAAGATCCCGCGGCCGCCGAATTGCGGCAGCAGGTCGGCCACGGCGCGGCCGTAGATCATGTACGCCTCCCGGCCACTGAGCTCCGTCGGACGGCCGTCTTCGTACTCCGCCTTCTGCTTGAACTTGAGCAGGTTGACCATGAAGATGGGCCCGTCGGGACCGGGCTTCATCAGCTCGGCGATCTGCGCGGGGTCGGACGGGAACACTTCGTTGATGACCTGCATGGTGGCTCCTCGGCTCGGGACGGGGACGGACGGATCAGGCGGTGTCGCGCACGAAACGCAGGATCGCTTCGCTGAACGCGCGCGGCTGTTGTTCCTGCAGGAAGTGCCCGCCGCCTTCGATCGTCACGTGATCGCGGCCGCGGGCGCCCGGGATGCGGGTCTGGAACGGCTTCTCGCCGCCGCGCGTGACAGGATCGTCGTCGCTGAACGCCGTCAGCACCGGGCGCTCGAAGGCTTCGAGGACCGCCCATGCGCGGTCGTTGGCCTGGCGTTCCGCGCGGTGCTGCGGGAGCAGCGGCACGAGGGACGGGAACTTGCGCGCGCCGGCGACGTAGCGCTCGTCCGGGAAGGGCGCGGTATAGCCGTCGAGCACGGCGGGATCGTCGATCCGCGACAGGATCCCGAACACGTCGCGAACCGAGAACGCCGGCGACTCGCTGGCGTACTTCACCCAGTACAGGAACGCGCCGGGCGCCCGCGTCCGGAACTGCTCGACGACCGCGGCGGCGTCGGGGACGGGGATCTGCGGGTAGAGCCGACCGAGAGCGGCCGCCGCCTCCTCCGAGATCGACAGGCTGTCGGGAAGCCCCGTATTCGCGATGACGAGCCGCGCGAAGCGGCCCGGCTCCAGCGCGACGACGCGCAGCCCGATCAGCCCGCCCCAGTCTTGACACACGAGCGTGACGCGCTCGAGGTCGAGTCCGGTCAGCCACTGGTGCAGCCAGTCGACATGAGCGGCGTAGCTGTAGTCGTCGGGGCTCGCGGGCTTGTCCGAGCGTCCGAAGCCGATGAGGTCCGGCGCGAGCACGCGGTGCCCGCCGGCCGTCAGCAGCGGGATCATCTTCCGGTACAGGTACGACCACGAAGGCTGCCCGTGCAGGCACAGGATCGGGTCGCCTGTGCGGGGACCCTCGTCGACGAAGTGCATGCGCAGGGCGGTGCCATCGGCGGCCGTCACGTCGGTGTAGTGCGGCGGGAAGTCGTACCCACGGAGCCCGACGAAGCATGAGTCCGGCGTTCGGAGCACCTGCATGGGTCGACCCTCCAACTCGAATCAGACGATTCTATGAATTGGCACTATGGATGACAATTCCAGGATCCGCAAGGTCGGGATCGCGCTCGGGGGACCAACGAGGGACCACCGATCCTCTGCTTCGGATCCATCGCAGGCCAGGTGGGCGACACCCGAGATCCGGAGCGAGCCCACGCGTCCGACGGCGTTGGTTCGTCCGGATCCCGCTTCCGGTCAGGGCGCCAGCCCGACCTCTTCGGCGACGCCGCGCACGAAGAGCGGCGTGACGCCGTAAGCCTCGGTGTCAGCGCGCATGGCGTCGTCGCCCGGCGCGTCGATGGCCTCGCTCGCGGCCTCGAGGGTCGTGCGCAGCAGCGTCGTGTCGCTCGACGTGTTGAGGAACAGGCCGGGCCGAGCCAAGACGAAGTGCACGGCGCGGCGGATGGCTGCGGGATCGCGCAGCGGTTCGTACCAACTGAAGGCGCGCTCGGGCGGCCCGTTCCAGCGCCGGCGCGCGATCGACTTGATGGTCTGCACCGCCACGCCGCGCTCGCGGCACAGGTCGACCAGCGCGCGGAAGGAGTTCGCGTAGTCCTCGTTCTGGAGCATCGTCCAGTTGCACGGCGCGAGCACCGAGGCGAAGTCGAAGCGCTCGAGGCTGCGCCGATGCATCTCGGGCGCGCGCGTGCCATGGCCGGTGACGCCGATGTAGGTCACGAGCCCCTCGTCACGTGCCCGCGCCAGCGCCTCCACGGCGCCCCCGGGCGCAAAGGCCGTCTGCCAATCCTCCTCCCGCACCAGGTTGTGGAGCTGGATCCCGTCGATCCGGTCCACGCGCAGGCGCTCGAGCGAGCGCTCGAGGCTCGCGCGGGCGCCGTCGCCGTCGCGGGCCCGCGCCTTGGTGGCGAGGAAGAAGCGGTCGCGGTGCCGCTCCATCCAGGGACCGATCCGGAGCTCCGAGTCGCCGTAGCCCTCGGCCGTGTCGATGTGGTTGATCCCGAACTCGAGCAGCAGCTCGAGCACGCCGTCGGCGCGCTCCTGGTTCATCGCGCCGAGCGCCGCCGCGCCGAACAGGATGCGCGTGCTCTCGTGGCCCGTGGTGCCGAAGGGTGCGGTCTCGATCATGGGCCCTCCTCGGGCGAAGGCTACCACGGGCGCCTCGGCCGGCCGCCGGGAACTTCGTGGAGAAGGCGGCGGGAGGCCGTCTCGGGCTGGGCGATCGACAGGGTGCGCAGCGCCGCCGGCTTCGAGGCGAGCGTGGCGCAATCCGAGACCGCGCTGCTCGGGATCCGCCTGTCACGCGACGCGTGTCTTCCTCTCGTGCGCAGCGCTCGAGGGAGCGAACGCTCGGGGTCGATATCTCGCGCGAGACAGCACGCCGAGGCTCACGAGGGCTGCCGCGCCTCCGAGCCGGATGCCCGGCTCGGGGACACTGGTCAGGATCGTCCCGGACTCTCCCACCGCGACGAGCCGCGAGCCGTCGTATGCGATCCCGTTCAGGGACTTGAAGGTGCCGGTGATCTGCTCGGTCCACGTCGTGCCGTCCAGGCTGGTCAGCACGACGCCCTCCTGCCCCACGAGCCGCAGCACGTCGCCGGTGAGCGCGGCCTCGAGCCAGGTCACCGTGACCGGCGGCGAGGCGATGTTCCAGGTGACGGCATCCGGGCTCGAGAACAGCACCCCGAACTGTCCGCCGACGACGTAGCGGCCGCTCTCCCCGGCGGCATCGAGGAGCTGGGCGGAGAACGGGGCCGTCTGGCTGGTCCAGTCGACGCCGTCCCCGCTGGTGAGGATCGTACCGGCGTCTCCGGCGATGATCGCGAGGCTTCCGCTGGTCCCGACGCCGTTGAGGCGCTGGGACACCGGGGAACTCCGAGTCGTCCACACCAGGCCGTCGTCGCTGGTGACGATGTCGGCGATCGATGGACTCGCGAAAACGCCCCCGACCGCGATGAAGCGCGCCCCCAGCGCTGCGACGTCGACGAGCGGACGCGGAACCGGAGATGTCTCCTCGGTCCACGTGATGCCGTCCGGGCTGCGCAGGATCACGTTGTCGGCGAAGCTGCCGCCGACGGCGACGAACACGGAACCGTTCCACGCCACCGAGCGGAGCTGCTTGCTCGTCGGTGTGCTCCGCAGGGTCCAGGCGACTCCATCTGGACTCGTGGCGACGGTGCCCGCCTCTCCCACCGCGACGAAGAGACTCCCGTTGCTGGCGACACCGCCGAGTGACACCGCCGTCACTCTCGACGAGACGAGCTGCCACGCGACATCGTCGTCGCTGATGACGATCTCGGGCAGCCCGTCGGGAGCCAGGCCCACGGCCACGAGCCGCCCGCCGGCGCCGCGCGTGGCGCCGAGCAGGTTCCCCGTCGCGATCGTCGTGCGCTCCGTCCAGGCGAGCCCGTCGGAGCTCGTCAGCACGACGCCGTCGGCGCCGGCCGCAACGAGGTCGCTCCCGCTCCGCGAGAGCGCGAGGAGCGGCGCCGTGGTCGGGACGGCCTGCTCCGTCCAGGTGATGCCATCGGGGCTCGTCAGGATGTGCGGCGGCTGCACGAGACCGGCTGCCCGGCCACCGACCGCGACGAAACGCGTTCCGGTCCACACCACGTCGTTCAGCGAATCCGTCGTCGGAGAACTCCGGGGCTGCCACACGACGGCGTCGGGGCTCGTGAGGATCCCGCCGCTTCCGGTGACGGCGACGAAGCCGCTCCCGTCGCTCGCGACGCCACGGAACGCCTCGAAGCCCCCGGTGGTTGCCGACTGCCATTGGACGCCGTCGTCGCTCGTCACGACCGTTCCGTTCACGCCGACGGCGACGTAGCGCGACCCATCGAAGGCCACGTTCTCGAGCGGAGCGAAGGTGCCGGTGAGACGCTCCGTCCAGGTGATGGCGTCGTCGCTGGTGACGACGGTGCCGTCGGCCCCCACGGCCACGTAGAGATCGCCGAAGCGCGCGACGTCCCGGAAGTCCAGATCGAAGCCCTGCCAGTGGACCGCCCAGATCTCTGCGTCCGGGCTGGTCATGAAGTCCCGGCCGACCGCGACGAAGCGCGCGCCATCCCAGAGCACGCGGGACACCCCGTTGCCCTGCGGCAGCGGCGAGGCCCAGCTCCACGTCTCGAGGGGCTGGGCGCGGCCGCCGAGCGGCGCGAGAGCGAGAGCGCTCGCCAGCAGGGTGCACGCGAAGAGCCGGACCGCGCCGTCGCGGATCCTTTCTCGAAGCCAGCGCCCGAAGCCGTCTCCTTGCACCGCCATCGCGGATCCTCCGTCCGTCGCGCTCCCTCACGCTAGCCGAGCGCGATGCCGCCCGACACCGGGGGAGCGAGTGGGCCGACCCGCATGGAGACGCCTCTCTGCGGATGCGAACCGCGAGATCGGGCTCCGGCTCGCGCGGCGGCTCGCGGAAACGGGTCGCTACGGTTCCGCGCCGGCGCGCGCGATCAGGCTCGCGGCAGCGTGACCACGACGGTGCCCGTCGCGTGGTCTCCGAGGTCGCTCTCGGCGCGCACCGCCACGTCGATGACGCGCTCGTCGCCATCGTCGCGGACGGCGCTCACCCGGCCGCGGAAGCGCAGGGGCTGCCCGGGGATCGCCGGGCCGCCGAGCCGGATCTCGATGCGCCGCACCATCGCCTCGGGGCCCGCCCAGTCGGTGACGAAGCGCGACACGTAGCCGTTGGTGGTGAGGATGTTCATGAACAGGTGCGGCGCGCCCTGGCGGCGCGCGTACTCGGCGTCGTGGTGGACCGGCATGAAGTCTCGCGACGCGATCGCGCCGGCCACGATCACCGTCGCCGTGACGTCGAGGTCGAAGGGCGGCAGCTCGTCGCCGACGGCGATGTCGGCCGGCGCTCTCCCGGCGCTCATCGGGCCGCTCCGATGCGGCTCGGATCGATGGTGGACGGGTCGAACTTGAGGATCCGGAAACGCTGGCGACCGACCACTTCGCCCGCGTCCGTCCGGTAGGTCGTCACCCACGTCACGAAGTAGCCGAGCCCGAGCCCCGTGCGCCTGCGCGGCGAGATCGACTCGACTTCGCTCGATGCGTGCACGAGATCGCCCGGCCGCAGATAGCGGAAGAACTCGAGCTCGGAGTTCGTGGCGAGCGTGCCCACGTAGCCCGCTTCGTCGAGTACAGGGATCGGATTGTCGCTCGCCATCTCGGTGGGCGCGCCGCCGCGCTCCGCGATGCCCGCGAGTTTCGGCCGCGGCATCGTCCACGCCTGCAGCATCGCCGGCGGCGCGACGATCCCGCCGAAGCGCGTGTGCCGCGCGAACTCCTCGTCGAGATACACGGGATTGCGATCGTCGAGCGCATCGACCCAGTGGCGGATCATCGGCACGTTCACCGGGTCGGGCGCGACCGACGAGGGCCCCATCGGCCGGCCGACGTACGTCTCGAGCCGCTCGCGCAGCGGATCGACGACATCTCCCTCCGGCTCGCCCATCGTCCCTCCGTGCCGTGGCCCAGCGCGGTCCGTCCACCGCTGCGGCGGCCGGCGAGCATACGAGATCGCGGTGCGCGAATCATGCAGGTCCGCTGGCGGACGCTTGCCCGCAGGATCCGACGCAAGTACGGTAGACCGCCCCCTGAGCGGACTCGGTCGCCGACCGATGCGCCGCATCGGCTCGCCCCGGAGCTTCGTGATGCGCGTGAAGACAGACGCACGCGGTGTCGCCGACTCTGCCCGCCCGGCGGACCTGCGCGTCGTGGTCATCGGCGCCGGCATGTCAGGGCTGCTCGCGGCGATCGAGCTCGATCGCGCCGGCTTCGCCGACGTCGTCGTCTACGAGAAGGGCGACCGCGTCGGCGGCACGTGGCGCGACAACACCTATCCCGGCATCGCGTGCGACGTGCCCTCCCACTTCTACAGCTACTCGTTCGCGTTGAATCCCGACTGGAGCCATCGCTTCTCTCCCGGCGGCGAGATCCAGGCCTACTTCGAGGACATCGCCCGTCGCTACGACGTCGAGCGGCGCGTCCGGTTCGGCCGTGAGGTCGTGGGCTGCGCGTTCGAGGACGGGCGCTGGCGGTTGACGCTCGCGGACGGCGCGACGGACGTCGCGGACTTCGTACTCGCGGCGACCGGCGTCCTGCACCATCCGAACGTGCCGGAACTCCCGGGACTCGCGGCGTTCGAGGGCGCTGCCTTCCACAGCGCGCGCTGGAACCACGACATCCAGCTTGCGGGAAGGCGCGTCGGCGTCGTGGGCACCGGCTCGTCGTCGGTCCAGATCGTCTCGGCCGTCGTCGACGAGGTCGACCGGCTCACGCTCTTCCAGCGCACGCCGCAGTGGATCACGCCGGTCGAGAACCCCGCGTACGGCGAGGCGGAGCGCGAAGCTTTCCGTCTCCACCCGGAGACCATGCAGGCCGTGCGCGACGAGATCGCCCACGCCTTCACCCACGGCTTCGCGAACGCGCTCGTCGACGCCGAGTCTCCGATCCTGGCCGCGATCCACCAGGCCTGCGAGGCGAACCTCGAGAACAGCGTGCGCGATCCGGTGTTGCGCGAGAAGCTCCGGCCCGACTACCGCGCCACCTGCAAGCGCTTGATCCTGTCCGACGGGTTCTACGCAGCGATCCAGCGCGACCACGCCGAACTCGTCACCGAGGGGATCGAGTGCGTCGAGAAGGACGGCGTGCGCACCGCCGACGGACGGCTCCATCCGCTCGACGTACTGGTGCTCGCGACCGGTTTCCGCGTCTCGGACTTCGTGCGCCCCATGCAGGTCACGGGGCGCGGCGGCCTCGCGCTCGACGACGTCTGGCGAGCGGGCCCCACCGCGCACCTGGCGATCGCCGTCCCCGACTTCCCGAACTTCTTCCTGCTGCAGGGGCCGAGCTCGCCGGTCGGCAACTTCTCGCTGATCGAGGTCGCGGAGCTCCAGGTCGGCTACATCCTGCAGCTGATCGAGCTCGTGCGCGCCGGCCGTGCGCGCGAGGTCGCGCCTACGGCGGAAGCGGCCCGACGCTACGAAGAGGAGCGTCGCGAGGCCGCGAAGTCGACGATCTGGGCCAGCGGCTGCCGCAGCTGGTACATCGGTCAGGACGGCCTGCCGATCGCGTGGCCATTCCGGTTCGATCGGTTCCGCGAAGAGATGAAGGCCCCGCGGCTCGAAGACTACGAGCTGCGCTGACGCGGAGCCCGTTGCGATCCACCACGTCCGAATCCGAGAACAGGAGGACCCCGATGCGAGCCGCCGTGTTGCGCGCGCACGATGCCCCGCTCGAGATCGAGGAGGTGCGGATCGACGATCCCGGTCCCGGCGAGGTGCGCATCGCGACCGCCGCGTCGGGAATCTGCCACAGCGACCTCACGGTGATCGAGGGGGGGCTCCCGGTGCCGCTGCCCTGCGTGCTGGGCCACGAGCCGGCGGGGGTCGTCGAAGCCGTCGGCGCGGGCGTCGTCGACTTCGCACCCGGGGATCACGTCATCGGGTGCATCACGTCCTGGTGTGGGATCTGCAAATTCTGCACGAACGGCCGCCCCTACCTCTGCCTCACGCAGTACGCGGGCCGCGCGCCGGGCGCGAAGGCGCGGATCTCGGACGAGAGGGGCGATCCGCTGACGCAGCTCGCGAACCTCTCGTCGTTCGCCGAGAAGATGCTTTGCCCCGAGCGCTCGCTCGTGAAGATCCGCGACGACATGCCGCTGGATCGCGCCGCGCTGATCGGCTGCGGCGTCACGACCGGCCTCGGCGCGGTGCTCAATACGGTCCATCTCCCCGCCGGCGCGAGCGTCGCGATCCTCGGCTGCGGGGGCGTCGGCCTGTCGGCGGTGCAGGGCGCGCGCATCGGCGGCGCGGGCCGGATCATCGCCGTCGACGCGCAGTCGTGGAAGTTCGATCTGGCGCGGAAGTTCGGGGCGACCGCCTGCGTCGACGCGGGCGACGGCGATCCGGTGGCGGCCGTGCACGCGCTGACCGGCGGCGGCGCCGACTTCGTCTTCGAGTGCATCGGGCTCGTGCCGACGGTGCAGCAGGCGGTCGCCATGACGGGGCGCGGCGGGACCACGGTGCTGGTCGGCGTCGTGCCGATCACGAAGACCGTGCAACTCTCGGCCGCCGACCTCGTACTGCAGGAGAAGAAGATCCTCGGCTCGTACATGGGCTCGAACCGCTTCCGCTTCGACATGCCCAGGTACGTCGAGTTCTATCTCGACGGCCGGCTGTATCTCGACGAGATGATCTCCTCCCGCATCCCGCTCGACGACGTCAACATGGCCTTCGACAAGCTGCGCAAGGGCGAGGCGGCGCGGCAGGTCATCCTGTTCGACTGAACGCGCGCGCATGGGTCGGTGGGCGGCACGAGTACGGCTAGGCGCGCCGACTCTCGCACCGCGGGCAGAGGAACCTCTTCGGCCAGCAGACACGCAGCAGGGACTCCCAGCAGCTCTCGTCGTTCGGGAATCGATCGATCCGCTCGGGCAGTCGCGATGACGAACGTCATCGAGATCCCGATCGAAGGGATGGAGCTGGAGCTGGGCAGTGCGCTCGAACTCGAGGGATCCCTCGACCTGCACCGGCACGAGGCCTGCCACGCCCTCGCGATGCGCCCAGGCGAGGGCCCTATCGCCCCGTCGATGGCCTGCTTGCCAGAATGGTCTCTGGCGGCGGCGCTGCAAACGCTGCTCGAACAACCTGCGCGCCACTGAGCGGGACTGCGGCCGACGGGCTCTTGGCCGCTGCGGTGCCCATCCCATATGATGATCCCTCATGGTGCGACTGAGCCCGACCCTTCGGCAGGTGCTGGCATCGGCTGCCCGGCTGCAGGAGGTCGTTCCGGACGCCGTGCTCGTCGGAGGCTCTGCCGCCGCTCTCCACGCCGGACACAGGGACTCGTTCGATCACGACCACGTGCTGGCCGACCTGGTCGACCGCTATCAGGCCGTGCTCGAGGCGGTGGAGGCGACCGAGGGCTGGGCGACCTCGGTGCGCGCCTCGAAGCCGCCGTTCACGATCATGGGAAGCCTCGGTGGCGTCGAGGCCGGGCTGCGCCAGATGCGCCGGCAGCGACCGCTCGAGACCTGCGAGATCGAGCTGGGCGACGGTGCCGTGGTCGTCGCACCCACCGCAGGCGAGGCCTTGCGCGTGAAGGCCTATCTCGTGGTGCAACGCAACGTCGTGCGCGACTACCTCGATGTGGTGGCGCTGGCGGATCATCTCGGGGAAGACGCCGCCATCGAAGTCCTCTCGAACATCGACGCGTACTACCTCGATCGATCGGGCGAGGCGGGCTCCGTGCTCACCTCGCTCGTCGCCGCACTCGCCGATCCGCAGCCGCGCGACACCGACGTGACCCGCGAGCTCCCTCGCTACAAAGGACTCGACGCGCGGTGGCACGAGTGGGCGGACGTCGTCGCCGCCTGCCGCGCACTGGCGCTTCGTCTGGCTGGAGCCACCGGATGAGTGTGAACTTTCGCAACGTCGATGCGTCGCCGGCCGACGACGTTCGCAGCTGGCCGTACGAGGCTCTCGTTGCCGTCATCGACCGCGGCCTGGTCGCCGATTGGAAGCCGGTGTTCGCCGAGATCCGCCGTTCTCCCTGGGGCTCGGTCGCCCGCCGCGTGGAGCGCTACCTCTCCTACCGCGAGCACGACGGCATCGGCGTCCTGTTCGCACTGGCGATCGAGCATGCACGGACCCGCGCCGACGAAGCCGACCGGGCCGAGGTCGCCGCCCGGGTGCGCGCCGCGGTCGAGGATCGGGAATGACGAACGCCCGGTTCGCCCAGCTCGTCGGCGCGAGTTGCTCGCGGCTCGGCACGGACCTGAGGGGAAGGTCACCCCGTCTGCCGCCCCGCTGCTGCGCATGGAGCGCGCGGCCTCGCGAAGCCGACAGCAGGATCGGGGCGCACGTGAGGTGGGCTGGAAGTGACCGGTCTGGCGACCTCGAGCAGGCGGCCGAGGTCCCGCCGCGAGACCGGGTGTCGCTCGACGACGTCGCCACAACGTGAAGGGTATAGGGGACGAAGGCTGCGTTCCGCGGCGCGGAAGAAGAAGGAGGCGATCGAGGGCCGACGAGTCGCATACACCGGCCGGTTGAAACCCATAGCGAGATGCTGGAGCGAAGCGCACGGCGCCGGATCGAGGCCCGCGAACGCCGGTCTTTCGAGCAAGACGCCGTCGAAGGAGAAGGGCAGAGGCGCTGTGAGCGTAAAGCGCGCTGCGCCCGCGCCGGCCCGCTCCGCGCTGAGCAGGAACGCCGCGGCCAGCGCCATTGCAGCGAAGAACTCGAAGGGAAAATCGCTTCGCAGAAGGGCTCTTCGCAGGATGACGCATCCTTTCGACGAGGAGGCGCGGTCCTGGTCCACTCCGTCTCGCCTCATTGTCACGAGAAGACCCAACGGGGCGCCAAGCGAGGCAGTCCCTGCGAAGTCCACCCGCCCCGTCGCATCTCAGCGCGTCGCAACGAGCCGCCGCACGCGCGCGCGCCGTTCGTCGAAACCACCTTCTTCGTGATCTGCGCCGAGTCGAACTCCACGTTCAAGGGCCTGCTCTCTCACCCCGGTGGATCGCAGCACCGGACTGATCTGCGACCCACTGATCGAACTCACGGGGTTCCACTGAAACATGTCGGACACTACTGTCGCCCCATGGCTGGGACACTCCAGCCTGAAGGCCACGGAGATCTACCTGCGGGCAGGCCCGCCCGAGGAGCCGAATACGATCGAGTCCGCCTCGCCCCCCCCCAGATCTTCGTCGAGGTGTCTTCCAGGTCGAAGACCGTCCCCGCGTCGAAGCGGCGCCCGGAGAGCGTGGCCGCCGGAGCAGGAGCGCGTCAACTCCTCGATGCCGCGCAATGCCCTCCCCTTCTGGGCGACGCCGGTCAGTCGCACGAACTCCTGGATGCTCGGGAAGGGGAAGAAGCCACCACCGCCGACCGGGACTTCGCCTCCCATTCCGCGTGCCGGGCCGGCAGCAAGAGCGATGACGAACAGAACCGCGAGCCGCAGCGGCCGCGCGACGATGCGGGTGACCTCCGTGACCGGGTCCTCCTGTGGAGCACGAGGTCCCTTTCCCGGGCCCCTTGTCACGAGCCAGCATCCCTCGAAAAGCCGGTCGCGATCAATACGCCGAAAGGCGTATTCTGGGCGGGTCCGGAGGCGCCATGGCCGAACTCAGCCGCCGCGATCTCGAGGCGATCGAAGGCTTCGTGCGGGACCTCTACCGCGTGCATCGCGAGCAGGCTCTGATCGGCTTCCTGCTGCGCATGCTCGCGGAACTCGTCCCCTGCCGGCAGGTATCGTGGAATCATGTCGCGCCGGGGCTGCAGCGCGCAGAAGTGATGGCGTGGCCGGAGCAGCCCGAGGACGAACGATACGAGGAGGCGTTGCGCCTCCATCTCGCCGACCATCCGCTGATCGCACATCAGCGCGCGACGGGAGAGTCTCGACCGATCAAGCTCTCCGACTTCGTCTCGCAGCGGAAGCTGCACGACTCCGGGCTCTACGCGGATCTGTACCGGGGCCTGCGCTACGAGGACGTCCTCGCCGCCCCGCTGGCGATGGGCTTCGCGCCGTGGGCCAGGCTCATCCTGGGCAACGATCGCTGGCCTTTCCGAGAGCGAGACCGGCAGGTTCTGGCCGCGTTGCAGCCGCACCTGGGACAGGCGCTCCGGCAGACGCGCGCGCTCGAGCGCCTGGCGCGCCGGCTCGAAGCGCAGCGGAGCGAGCCGGCAGTGACGCGCCTCGAGGTCGATGCACGGGGCCTTGCGACCGATCCCTCCGCTCGGGCCCAGCGCTGGCTCGCGTGGTACTTCGCGGAGCTTCCGAAGACCCCCGCTGATCTTCCGGATCCGGTGGCGATCTGGCTAGGCCGTGAGCGCCGCGCGCAGGCGGGAGAGACGATCGGGCGTGCGTCCGCGCCGCTGATGGTGCGCCGGCGCGGACGGATCCCAACGCTCAGGCTGGTCTCGGCCGGCGAAGACGGAACGGCGCAGCTCGTGCTCGAGGAGGCGAGCGATCCGGACGCCCCGCTTCGGCTCGCCGACACGCCGCTCACGCGGCGCGAACTCGAGGTCCTGCGCGAGGTCGAGAAGGGCGCGCGCAACCGCGACATCGCGGCGGCGCTGGGAACGAGTCCCGCAACCGTCAAGAAGCACCTCGAGCGGATCTACGAGAAGCTTGCCGTCGACAGCCGCACAGCAGCCCTCGCGTGGCTGCACGAGAGGCGGCGCCGCGGGACCCGTCCGTCGGGGAGCATTCGCGAACGCGGAGCGCATTCGCCGCGCGCGCTGCCCGCGCCGTGCCGCAGAGCATCTACGGCGCGAGTGGCGCCGGTGCTCGGGCTTCGGCTGCGTCGACGCGGAGCTGTTCGCGCGCGCTGAAGCGCTCGGTGCGCGCGGCGTCGAGCGTCTCGGCGAGCTGCGCGGGATCGTCGGCGAGCTGCGCTTCGAGCGCCGCTCGCGTCGCTCGCCATTCGTCGAGTCGCGCCTGCCACTCGTCGCGTTCGCGATCGAGCGCGGCGAGGCGGGCGGCCGCCTCCGGGCCGAAGCGCTGCTCGCGCAGCGCGCGGATCTCGCTGTCTCCGGCGCCCTCTGCGCGCAGGCGCGCTTCGGCCTCGCGCAGATCGAGGGCGGCCCGCGCCGCGGCCTGCGCTTCGCGAACCTCGGCCGGCAGCCGCTCGTCGAGCGCGGCGAGCCGGCGTTCGCGCTCGATGGCAGAGAGCGCCGGATCCTGCGCGACGCGCCGCCGCTCGAGTTCCACACGGATGCGGTCCTCGTCGGCGGCAAACAGCACCTCGGCGTCGCCGGCGCCGAAGACCGCGCGGCGAAGCTCGCGAATGCGCTGGAAGCGGGTCTCGAGGGGAAGATCCTCGTAGCCGCTCTCGAAGAGCGCGCGCGCCTGCTCGCGGTAGCGCAGGTAGGCGTCGAAGAAGGCGAGCGCCTGCTCGCGTGCGGGGTCTTCGAGGCGCGCGCCGATCTCGGCCTCGATGCGCCGGCGGATCTGCGCGTCCGGCTCCTCGCCGCTCGCCGAGAAGTAGTAGTCGAAGAGATCGAGAGCATCGCGCGTCGCGCGGAAGTGCCCGGCGGCATCCACGGCGAGACCGCCGGGCACTTCGGTTCCGCGCAGCGAAGCCGGCAGGGGCGCAACCGCTGACGGATGCGCGGGAAGCGCGGCCGGAGCCGGAGTCGCAGCGGGCGCCGCGCGAGCCGCGACCGACACCGAAACGGCGCCGGCCGGCGGTTCTCGGAGCGCCGAGATCCCGAGCGCAAGCGCGACTGCCGCGATGCCTGCAGCGGCGGCCCAGGATCTGGAGATCCGCATGGCTACAGCCCGGCGTTCTTCAGCCGGTTCGCGTGGTTCCGGAACAGCGTCTTCGGGTTCGACTCGAAGATCGAGACCAGCCCGAGAAGCTGGTTCACCTCGTCGAGGTGGTTCTGGAAGTAGTTGTCGCGGATCACGCTGCCGAGGCGCGAGCTGCAGCGGCCGACGAGTCCGTCGTTGGCTTCGCCGTAGAAGAACGACGTGAGCCCGAGGGCAGGATCGGAGAGGTCGAAGACGTTCGTCAGCAGGCCCGTGCCGCTCCACGAGTAATACCGGATCCCGTTGACGCTCGACGCGCCCTGCCCGCAGGCGGTCGCCGGGACGCCCTGCGGATGCTGGGCGTTGAACGCGGCCATGCCTGCGCTCGTCAGCGAATCGAGCGCCAGGATCGCGTCCTGCGGATTCGTCGAGCCGGAGAGCAGGCCGAGCACCGTGCCGAGCGAGTTCGCGAAGAACGACAGCACGCCCTCGGTGAACGAGCCGCCCTGCACGTTGTCGCGCAGGAAGTCGGCGAGATCGGCGCCTTTGTGCGGGCTCGCCACGCTCGTCACCGACGCCACGAGGTCCGGCCGGACCGACGCGACGTAGCGGACGTCGAGGCCGCCGTGGCTGTGCCCGATCAGGTTGACCTTCGGCTTGCCGGTGATCGCGACGATCGTCTCGATCTGGTCGATCAACTGCTCGCCGCGCGCGGCGGTGGAGTTGAACGCGCTCACCTGCGTCACGTACACCGTGGCGCCCTTGCTGCGCAGCTCGCTCGGGATCCCGTAGAAGTACTCGACCACGCCGAACAGCTGGTCGAAGCCGGCCAGGCCGTGGGCCAGCACGATCGGGTACCTGGTCTTCGCGACGTTGCAGTTGAAGAGACAGAAGGCGCTGGCCGGGCCGGCGACGAGCATCAGGCCGAGCGCCAGCAGGAACGGGGCGAAGGTCGATCGGCGCATCCAGGGTCCTCCTCTTGGTACAGGCAGGGGGGCGGCACGCATTCGACCACAAATCGAGACGGATTTGGAGCCGGAATTTCGATTTCCGATCGCCTGGGTCGCCGGGGGGGCTGGCGAACGAGACTAGAACGTGTTTCATTTTCGAAAGGTTGACATTCCAACCCGGCCCCAAATTGACGGCGGCGGTGGGAGGGGCGATGCGGACTCCGATCTGCGAACGACTCGGTATCGAGTTTCCGATTTTTGCATTTACGCACTGTCGCGACGTGGTGGTGGCGGTGTCGAAGGCCGGGGGGCTCGGCGTGCTCGGGGCCGTGGGCTTCAGCGCCGAGCAGCTCGAGATCGAGATGAAATGGATCGACGACCACATCGGCGACAAGCCCTACGGCGTCGACGTGGTGATCCCGCAGAAGTACGCCGGCAAGGGCGAGGAGCTCGACGCGGCAGCGCTCGAGCAGAAGCTGCGCGATCTGATCCCGGCCGGACATCGCGAGTTTGCGAAGCGGCTGCTCGCCGAGCACGGCGTGCCCGAGCTGCCCGAAGGCGAGAAGCCGCGCGAGCTGCTGGGCTGGACGGCGACGACCGCTGGTCCGCAGGTCGAGGCGATCCTGAAGCATCCCAAGGTGAAGCTCGTCGCGAACGCGCTCGGCACGCCGCCGGTGGACGTGATCCGCGACATCCAGGCGAGCGGTCGCCTCGTCGGCGCGCTGTGCGGCAGCGTCAAGCACGCGGCGCAGCACAAGGAGGCCGGCCTCGACTTCATCATCGCGCAGGGCACCGAGGGGGGAGGCCACACCGGCGAGATCGGCAGCCTCGTGCTGTGGCCCCAGGTGATCGACGCTGCGGCGCCGATTCCCGTGCTCGCGGCCGGCGGCATCGGCGACGGTCGCCAGATGGCCGCGGCGCTGATGATGGGGGCGGAGGGTGTCTGGACCGGCTCGCTGTGGCTGACCGTCGAGGAGGCGGAGATCCCGCCGGCGCAGCAGGACTCGCTGCTGAAGGCGACCAGCCACGACACGGTCCGCTCGCGCGCGTGGACCGGCAAACCCTGCCGGATGCTGCGCAACGACTGGACCGAGGCGTGGGAGAACCCGGACAACCCGAAGCCGCTCGGCATGCCGTTGCAGTTCATGGTGACGGCGGAAGCCGTGTCGCGCACCACGCGCTACTCGCCGAAGGCGCAGGCGGTCGCGTTCAATCCCGTCGGCCAGGTCGTCGGCCTGATGCGCGAGCGCCGCTCGTCGCGCGACGTGATCGTCGGAATGGTCGAGGAGTACCTCGACGCCGTCGAGCGCTTCCAGGCGATCCAGCCCAGCGAGTAGGAGGGCACAGCCCGCCGAGTAGCGGGCGCGCTCAGCGCGCGAACAGTCGAGCCGGGTCGCGGAACGCCTTGAACTCGAGCAGCGCGCCGTAGAATGCGCGCGCGGCCGCGAGGTCGTCGACCGGAACCGCGAGATGGAAGGGCGGCAGCGGCATCAATCGGGCTCCCCGACGCCGAGTGCGGATTCCATCCGGTAGCGGACGAGCATCACGCCGCCACGCTCCACGCGCTCCTCGAACACGGCGCGGAAGCCGGCGCGTTCGAAGACCGGCCGCGCGACGGCGCTGGCGTCGGTGGTGACGCGTTCGTGGCCGGCAACGCGCGCGCGGGCGAGCAGCGCTTCGAGCAGACGCCGGGCGACTCCGCGCCCGGCGGCCTCCGGAGCCACGTACAGCGACTCGATGTGGCCGCCGGCCGTGAGGCCTGCGAAGCCGGCGACGGCGCCGTCGCAGACGGCGACGAGGGTCTCGGGACCGAGCACGAAGTCCGAGAACGTCGCCTCCTGCGCGAACGCGGCCCACGCGCGCCGGGCCGCGGCGTCGTAGCGCCCAGCGGCGAGCGTCTCGACGGAGCGGGCGAAGAGCGCCGCGAGGATCGGGACGTCGTCCGGCGCGGCCGGGCGCAGCTCGACACCGGTAGGCGTCGGGACCGTCGCGTGGCGCGGCTTCGGCGTCGTCATCGCGTGTGGAGCTTCTCGAGCGCGTCGCGGTACTCGTCGCACGGATCCTCGAGATCGAGCCGCGGCGTGAGCCAGACGAAGTCGAAGGGAGATTCGCGGTCGGGCCCGGCGCTCGGGTCGGCCGGATCGATCTCGACGAAGGCGAGCGTGGCGACGCCCGAATCGGGGGCGAGACGCGCGAGGCTCCGCGGGACGCCGCGGTCGTGGCGTACGTGTTCGGCGCCGGCGATGAGGACGGCGCCGTGATCGCCAGCGGAGCGACTCGTCCTGGCACCGGCCGCGGTGACGAGCGCCAGCGCGAGCTGCGCGTCCCACGCGCGCTGGATGTCCACCATGCGGCCGAGCGCTGCGCCCGCCGGGGCGTGTCCGCAGTGGGCCTCGCGGATCTGCTCGGCGAGGGCGCGAAACGTCTCGGGGTCGGGCGGTTCGTCGAGTCCGAGCTCCGCCCGGCGGCCGGGCGTCAGCGCTTCGGCTCCGCCGCGACGGAGGGCGCGCACTTCCGCCGACGCGAGGTTCGCCGGCACGATCGGAAGCTCCGCCGCGAGCGCCGCCTCGAAAACCGGCGCGTAGAGGGCCCAGTCCGGCCAGCCGCTCTCGTCCCATCGGACGGCGCTGCGCAGCGCTTCGGCCCGCGCCGCCACGTCTCCGTTCGTGTCTGCCGAAACCGCAGCGACGGCCGGCGCGTCGTCGGCGTCCAGCATCTCGAAGGCCACTGGGGGTCGGCGTCCGCGCGCGACGAGCGCGGTGACGATGCGCGCCTGCAGCGCATGGTGGTCCGGATGGTCGTGCCGCTCGCCGAGCAGTACGAACTCCGAAGTCTCCAGCGCGTCGAGGAGCGTGGCCTCGTCGATCCATTCCCCGCGCGCGACGTCGAGGATGCGGCCGGTGCGGGGGGCGTCGCGTCCGTAGAGCGCCTGCCAGTCGGGGGCGTCGGCGAGCGGTGCGGCGACCGGTGGGCGGCCGGAGCACGCGACCAGCGCGAGGCCCGACGCGAGGACGAGAGCGAGACGCGCACCGGTCATGGCCGACAGGTAGCGGGCGCCGTGTGCTTGTCGAGATGCCTCGCCTACCCTGACGCCGTGTCTGGCCGGATCCACCCGCGGAGGTCCGATGAAGCGATTCGTCCTCGTCGCCGTGGTGGTCGTGCTCGTCGTCGCCGGGGTTTCGCTCTGGATCGTACGCGGCTCGCTCGACGGCCGCGTGAAGACGGCCGTCGAACGCATCGGCAGCGAGATGACGCTGGCGCCGGTACACGTCGGCGGCGTCGACCTCGATCTCACCGGCGGTCGCGGGACGATCCGCGACATCACCATCGGCAATCCGGAGGGATTTCCGGACGGCGCGGCCATCTCGCTCCGCGAGATCTCGCTGTCGCTGGAACTCCGGTCGCTCCGGGAGAGTCCGATCGTCGTCCACGGGATCGTCGTCGGCGAACCGCGAGTCGACGTCGTCCTGCTCGCAGACGGCAGGATGAACATCGAGGCGCTGCGTCGGAACGTCGAGCACTACGAGGCGCGGCAGCGTGCGGCGCAGGAGCGGGCGGAGGAGCCGGGTCGCGCGCCGCCGGCCGATGCGGAGCGCTCCGAAACGCGGCTGCGCGTGGGCGAGTTCCGCATCGCCGACGGCGCGATCGGCCTCGATGCGTCGGCGCTCGGTCGCGATCCGGAGCAGCTCGCCCTCGGGGCCGTCGCGCTGCGCGACATCGGCGGTGCGCGCGGCGCCACGCCCGAACAGCTCGGGCGCCGCGTGGCCGACGCGCTGATCGCTCGCACCGCGCGCGCCGTCGCGGGGGCCGAGGTGAAGCGCGCGCTGCGCGAGAAGGGCGGCGAGATCGGCGAGAAGATCGGCGAGTTGTTCCAGCGGGGCATCGATCGGTGAGCGCTCGCCCGGTGACGCTGGCGCTCGATGATCGCGCCCGGACGACGCTTCCGGACGAGACGTCGCGCCAACGCCACGATGCGGCGGTGTGGCAGCTCCGGGCGAAGCGCGACGCGGCGGCCGCCGCCGTGCCGGACTTCGAGGCGCTGCGCGAACGTGCGGCTGCGATCAAGGACCACGCGCTCGATCACCTCGACGTGCTGCTCGAGTGCTTCGAGGAGCGCGCCGTCGGAGCCGGGGCGCAGGTGCACTGGGCCCCGGATGCCCGGGCGCTGTGCGAGACCGTCGAGTCGCTGCTGCGCGCCCGCGACGTGACGCGCATCGTCAAGAGCAAGTCGATGCTGACGGAGGAGTGTGGCCTCAATCCGTGGCTCGAGGCGCGCGGTTTCGACGTCGTGGATACGGATCTCGGCGAGCGCATCGTGCAGCTCGGCCACGAAGCGCCGTCGCATCTCATCATTCCGGCGATCCACCGCACGCGCGGCGAGATCGGCGCGCTGTTCCACCGCGAGATGGGGACGCCCGCCGGCGAGTCGGATCCGGAGCGGCTGATGGCGGCGGCGCGCCGGGATCTCCGAGCGCGCTTCCTCGCCGCCGAGGCGGGCATCAGCGGCGCCAACTTCGCCGTCGCGGAGACGGGATCGCTCGTGCTCGTGACGAACGAGGGCAACGCAGATCTCGGCACGGCGCTTCCGCCGATCCACATCGCGTGTGTCGGCATCGAGAAGCTGATCCCGCGGCTCGACGATGCCGCGGTGTTCCTGCGCCTGCTCGCGCGCAGCGCCACCGGCCAGCCGATCAGCGCGTACACGACGGTGCTGACCGGGCCGCGGCCAGGCGCCGAGCTCCACATCGTGTTCGTGGACAACGGCCGCAGTCGCCTGCTGGCCGATCCGGATCGGCGTCGCGTGCTGCGCTGCATTCGCTGCGGCGCCTGTCTCAACACCTGCCCCGTGTACCGGCGCGCGGGGGGGCACGCGTACGGAACGCCGGTGGCCGGCCCGATCGGCTCGGTGCTCGCACCGGCGATCGGGATCCCGTCGGACGACGCGCGCACGCTCCCGTATGCGTCGTCGCTGTGCGGGAGCTGCACGGCGGTCTGTCCGGTGCGGATCGATCTGCACGATCAGCTGCTGGCGTGGCGGCGAGACGCGCCGGCGCTGCCGCCGGGCCTCGCGCGGGCGGCTCGCGTCGCGGCGGCGGTGATGGCGCGGCCGCGTCTGTGGCGCGCGGCGACGCGCGCGGCGCGGCTCGCCTGGCCGCTACTCGGTGTTGCCGCGCACGTGGGTGGACCGGCAGCGGCCTGGGCGGCCGCTCGCGAGCTGCCGCTCCATCCTGGCGCGAGCTTTCGGGATCGCTGGCGGAGACGCGTGGCGGGGAAGGCGGCGCCGTGAGTGGCGGCGGCCGAGCGGCGGGTTCGAACGCGCGCGAGCAGATGCTGCACGCGATCCGCGCCTCCGTGTCGCGCGTCGCCCCGCATCCCGGCGCGCATCCGGCCCCGTCGCTCGACGCGAGCTGGACGTCCTTTGCGGCGGTGCTGGCGAGTGTCGGCGGCGAACCGCACGCGCCGGTGCCGCGCCAGGAGCTGCCCGGCTTCGCCGTCGAGCGAGCGCGCTCGTGGGCCGCCGGCGGTCGCATCGTCGCGGAGCCGTCGGCCGCAGCGCTGCTCGGGGGCGCGGCCGGAGTCGAGACCGCCGCTGCGACCGCGTCACCCTCCGAGTTCGCCGACGTGGCCGTCGCGATCGTGCGCGGCGAGCTCGGCGTCGCCGAGTGCGGCGCCGTCGCCGTTCTCGGGAGCGATGCGCCGCAGCGCGCGCTGCTCTTCCTCGCAGAACGCGTGCTGCTGCTGCTGGACACGAGTCGCATCGTCGGGGATCTGCACAGCGCGTTCCGCGCGCTGCCGCCGGACGCGCGCGCCGGGCATCACGTCACGTGGATCAGCGGTCCGTCGAAGACCGCCGACATCGAGCAGACGCTCGTCTTCGGCGCGCACGGGCCGCGCGCGCTCGCGGTACTCGGTGTGACGTAGGGCGTAGCGTTCAGAACTCCGCGGAGCCCGGGGTGCGCGGGAACGGGATCACGTCGCGGATGTTGGCCATGCCGGTGACGAACTGGATCAACCGCTCGAAGCCGAGCCCGAAGCCCGCGTGCGGCACGCCGCCGTGGCGGCGCAGCTCGAGGTACCACCAGTAGGTCGCGGGATCGAGACCTGCTTCGCGCATCCGCTGTTCCAACACGTCCGCGCGATGCTCGCGCTGCGAGCCGCCGACGATCTCGCCGACGCGAGGGACCAGGACGTCCATCGCGCGGACCGTGCGCTCGTCGTCGTTCCGGTACATGTAGAACGCCTTCACCTCGCGCGGGTAGTCCGTCACGATCAGCGGCCGGCGCACGTGCTCTTCGCTGAGCCAGCGCTCGTGCTCGCTCTGCAGGTCCACGCCCCACGCCACCGGGAACTCGAAGGCGCGGCCGCTCTTCTCGAGCTGCGCGACCGCTTCGCTGTAGGTCATGCGCTCGAACGGCGACTCGGCGACGTGGGTCAGCGCGGCGACCAGACCTTTCTCGACCCGCTCGTCGAAGAACGCGAGATCCTCGGAGCAGCGCTCGAGCAGCTCGCGGACGACCTGGCGGACGAAGTCTTCGGCGAGCGCGGCGTCGCCCTCGAGATCGAGAAAGGCCGCCTCCGGTTCGACCATCCAGAACTCGGCGAGATGCCGGCTGGTGTTGGAGTTCTCGGCACGGAACGTCGGGCCGAAGGTGTAGACGCGCGATGCGGCGAGCGCGGCGATCTCCGCCTCGAGCTGGCCGGAGACGCTCAGATAGGCAGGCTTTCCGAAGAAGTCCTGGCTCCAGTCGATGCTGCCGTCGGCGCCGCGTGGGGGCGCGGCAGGATCCAGCGTCGTGACGCGGAACTGCGATCCGGCGCCCTCGGCGTCGAGCGTCGTCAGCACCGGCGCATGCAGCTCGAGGAAGTCGCGCTCATCGAAGAACCGGCGGATCGCGCGTGCGGCGGCGCTGCGCACTCGCAGCACCGCACCGAGCGTGTTGGTGCGCAGCCGCAGGTGGCCGATCGTGCGCAGGTACTCGAACGAGTGGCGCTTCTTCTGGAGCGGATAGTCGTCGCCGACCGCGCCCATCAGCGCGACGTGCTCAGCTCGGATCTCGAAGCGCTGGCCGGGCGCCGGCGACTCGACGAGCTCTCCGATCGCCTCCACGGCGCAGCCGGTGCGGAGCGCGCGGATCTCCGCGTCGTAGTTCTCGAGCGCGGGGTCGGCGACGATCTGGATCCCGGCGAGGCTCGAGCCGTCCGACAGCTCGAGGAACGACACGCCCTTGCCGTGCCGCGCGGTCTTCAGCCAGCCGCGCACCCGCACGCGTCCCCCCGCTGCGTCGCGCGCTCGCAACGCGGCGACGACGGCCGTCGGGACGTCTCCGATCTCGCCGACGGTCTCCCTCATGCGGCGTCCCCGTCGACAGGTGCGGCGATGCCGAGCCGCTTCGCCAGCAGTCGGACGGCCGTGGCGACCTGCTCGGGCGGTGCCGCGGTGAAGCACAGCCGGATCCAGCTCGCATAGTCCGAACCGGCTGACGAACCGGGCGCGACGACGACGCCGTCCTCGAACAAATCCCCGAGGAACCCGAGCATGCCCCGACCGTCGAGCCGATGGCCGACGTCGACGAACAGGAACGTCGAGCCCTCCGGCGCCGGCAGACCGAGCACGCGTGCGGCGTCGTGACCCGCACGCTGATACAGCGTACACGTCTCGGCGAGCCAGCCGTCGCCGTCGCGCAGCGCGCGCAGCGCCGCGAGCTGCGACGGGGTCGGCGCGCTGTACGTGGAGTGCGTGTGCAGCTTCTGGACTTCGGCGATCACCGCGTCGGGGCCGACCAGCGAGCCGACCCGATAGCCCGCCATTCCGTAGCTCTTGGAGAACGAGAATGCCGTCAGCGTCCGCTCCGGCGCAAAGCGTCCGATCGATACGTGCTCGCCGTGATACAGGAGATCTTCGTAGACCTCGTCGGCGAGCAGCCACAGGCCTTCGCGGCGCGCGAAGACCGCCAGCGCCTCGAGCCAGTCGCCCGACAGCACGCGGCCGGTCGGGTTCGACGGAGTCGAGACGTAGAGCGCTACGGTGCGTTCGCTGCGCCAGGCTGCGACGGCCGCCACGGCTTCCTCCGCGGAACCCACGCGGTCGTAGAACGGCACCTCGACCGGCACGCCGCGCCAGCTCTGCACGATGCCGCGGATCAGCGGCCAGAACGGTGCGAGGATCAGCACTTCGTCGCCCGGCTCGACGAGCGTGCCGACGGCGCACGAGAGGCCGGCCGTGGCGCCGCCCGTCACGAGGACGGACTCGCGCTCGCACGCGAGCCCGTTGCGCCCGCGCACCTTGTCGACGATCCCATCGACCAGCTCGGGGAGGCCTTGCGGCGCGCTGTAGCGGTTCATCCCCGGATGCACGGCCTGCACGAGATCTTCCATCCGGCCGCCCTCGAAGGGCGCCAGCCAGGTGTCGCCGACATGCAGCGGGAAGATCGGCCCGACGTGCGTGCGAAAGCGTTCGCCGAGCGGTGAGTAGACCGCGCCGGGCATCGCGACGACGGCGGGAGCCAGCTCCGGGGGCCGAGGCATGCCGCGGAGCGTAGGGCGCGGGCGTGCGGCTGGGAAGATGCTTCCACGCCGCACGAGGCCGGGTAGAATCGCCGCTCGCGTCGAACCGGAGGGAACATGGCGGAGACACCCACGCTGCACGAGCTCGCGAGCGGACTCGCGTTTCCCGAGGGCCCCGTGTGGCTGCCGGACGGCAGCGTCCTCGTCGTCGAAATCCAGGCCGGGCGCGTGACGCGCATCGGCGCGGACGGCGCGAAGTCCACGGTCGCCGAGCCCGGAGGCGGACCCAATGGCGCTGCGATCGGGCCGGACGGCAAGCTGTACGTGTGCAACAACGGCGGCTTCGAATGGCATACCGTCGGCGGTCTGACGATCCCGGGGCACCAGGCGCGGGACTACTCGGGCGGTCGCATCGAGCGCATCGATCTCGCGAGTGGCGCCGTCGAGGTGTTGTACGACCGCTGTGGAGAGCATCCGCTACGGGGACCCAACGATCTGGTCTTCGATGCGAACGGCGGCTTCTGGTTCACCGACCACGGCAAGATCCGCGAACGAGACCGCGACCGCGGCGGCCTGTATTGGGCGCGCGCGGACGGCTCGGAGATCCGTGAGGTGGTCTATCCGCTCGATGCACCGAACGGCGTCGGGCTGTCACCAGACGGCCGTCGCGTATTCGTCGCCGAGACCTTCACCGGGCGCGTGTGGTGGTGGGAGATCGCCGAACCCGGGGTCGTCCAGCCGGCGCCGGATCTGCTCGGACACGGCGGCACGCTGCTCGCCGGCCTGCCGGGCCTCCAGCTCTTCGACTCGCTCGCCGTCGACGCCGGGGGCTTCGTCTGCGTCGCGACGATCGGGAACGGCGGCATCACGTCGATCTCGCCCGACGGAAGCCACATCCAGCATGTACCGCTGCCGGACCCGCTGGTGACAAATCTCTGTTTCGGTGGACCGGAGCTGCGCACGGCCTACGCGACGCTCTCCGGAACCGGCCGGCTCGTGCGCTTTGCGTGGCCGCGGCCGGGACTCGCCCTCGCGCACTGATCCGACGCGAGCGCCCTCCGCGCCGGCGGAGTGCCGCCAGCGTCGCCAGGGCGGCGAGGAGGGCGAGAGCCGCGCTCGGTTCCGGGACGAAGGTCGGATCATCACTGCCGTCGAGCTGACCGAGATAGGCGAGCAGGTCCGCGCGCGGTTCCGGCGCGAGCGCGCCGATCCGCCGGTGATCGTGCGCCGCGTTGCGGGCCGACGCGTTCACCACGGAGAGATCGTCGATCGCCATCGCTTCGTGACCTGCAGCCGGCTGGATCTCGATGGTGTTGGTTGCGCCGGGCGCCAGTGTGATCTCGACGAGCCGGGTCCGGAACGCCGTGGGGGTCCACGAGGGATCGTTGGGCGTGCGCGGGAGGGAGAGTGCGATCGGCGCGCCGTTCACCCGCAGCGTTGCCTGGCGCGTCCCGAACAGCGCTGCGTAGCGCACGCCGAGCGTGGCCGGTCCGCCGGCGCCGCCGTCGATGCCGAGGAAGCGGACGATGCTGCTCGACGACGCGAACGCCGCCACCAGACCCTCGTGATAGATCCCGCCATGGGTGGGCGGCTGCGCGCTCGCGCCCCCGAGCAGGATTGCGGCTTCGGCCTGGTGGACCCGGGCGCCGGCGGCGGCGAAGACATCCGCGAGTGTCGCGGCGCTGCCATCGTGCAGATACGGCGCCGAGTGGACGACGCCGAGCAGCGTCGGGGTATCGATGCCGGTGAGCGGTCCGCCGAGGCGACCGCCGGAGCTCGTCGAGAGCGTACCGACGTCGTGCAGCAGGGACGTCGCGAGGGCGCTGTCGGTGCGAGAGCCGCCGGCGTGACAGCTCGCACAGCCCTCGTCCACGAAGACAGCGGCCCCGCGCAAGCCGGGAGCCGTCATCGTTCCGCTCGGGCTCCGGAGGGGACTGCGCGGGATCGACTCCGGTCCGAGCGAGTTCACGTACGCGGCCAGTGCGTCGAGTTCGGCGGAACGGCCGGCCTTCGGCGTGCCGAGCGGGTCTTGCGTCCACCCGAACTGGTCGTCGCTGAGGAAGCCCGCGCCGCCGAACGCGCCGCGGATGTCGTTCTCGAAGTCCTGGATCTCGTCGAAGTTCGCGCTCCAATGGACCCGTCCATGCCCCGTGCCCCGTCGACCTCGTAGATCCGTCGTGTTGCGCAGTCCCTCTCCGCGCCCGCTGAAGTCCCAGGTTCGCCCGTCGTGGCCGCCGTCGAGGTGGCAGGTCGCGCACGAGAGGTAGCCCTCGCCGCTCATGCGGTTGCGGCCGAACGGACCGCCGTCGTCGGATGCGTTGTAGAAGATCTGCTTGCCGGCGAGGACGGCTGGCGGCAGCGCTTCCCCGGCGATGCTGGCAGCGAACTGCGTCGGCGCGTTGCGCGAGCGACCGGTCAGGAAACTCCCGATCGAGAGGCGCGAGACGCCGCGCGACAGGAAGTCGTGGACGAGCAGCCGCTGCTCGCCGAGATCGACTGCGACTCCCTGTGGCGCACGACCGGTCGCGAACCGCGCGACCACCGGGATCAAGCCGTCGATCCCGGATGCGTCCACCAGCGCGTCGTAGACGGCCACGACGTTGTTGCCCTGCAGTGTCACGAACGCCCAGTCGCCGAGTGGCGAGAACGCGATCCCGCTCGGGGAGTCTGCGTTGTCGACGTCGCGACGGGCGCTGACGACCTCCGCGTTGGCGACGAGATCGATCTCCGCGACGAGCGCGCGGACCGTGTTCTCCTGGCCGAGGTCGGTGCCGCTGACGAAGGTTCCGCGCTGGATGTTGTCGTTCTTCGCGGCGACCCAGGCTCGCTGGCCGAAGGGATCGATCGCGATCGCGGCCAGGTGGTTCGGCAGCCCGCGGCCGCTGAAGGCCGTGTCGGGGGTCGACACGTCTTCCGGCAGCGCGATCGTTCGCGTGAGCGACAGCGTGGCGCCGAGCGCGACGTCCCACACCTCGCCGCCGCTGTCCGGCGAGATCAGTCGTGTCACGAGTGCGCGGGTGCCATCTCCGGTCACCGCGATCGCCCGCGGTGTGGGACCGAGCGTCAGCCCTCCGGCC
Organism: Myxococcota bacterium; assembly: GCA_039794265.1. Taxonomy (GTDB): domain Bacteria; phylum Myxococcota_A; class UBA9160; order UBA9160; family PR03; genus CAADGG01. The sequence continues at coordinate 64,932 of JBDIVR010000013.1, read as the reverse complement.
GGAAGCCGAGTCGCGGTCGAGAAGCGCCGCAGCTCGCCGCGTCCGTACAGCGTGACCAGCGCGCTGCTGCCGTCCGGCGTGAAGGCGACCGCGAACGGCGCGCTTCCGTACTCGAGGGAGATTTCATGAACAGGCGTGCCGGCCGCAGAGAGGACCAGGATCCGATCGCGACCCTCGCAGGTGACCCAGGCGTTGCCATTCGGCGCCACGGCGACCGAACGCGGCCGTGCGCCGACGCCGAGCGGGATCTCGAGCGGCGCCCCGGCTTCCGGCATGCGCGTCACGGAGTCGTTGTCGGGGTTGACGTTCCAGGCGACGCGACGCGCTTCGTCGAAGGCGATCGGCGCGCTCGCCGTGGGACGCGGATCCGTAGGAGGCTCGAGCACGGTCACGACCAGGCTGCGCAGGCTCGTCGCGCCACTGGCGTCGCGGGCGAAGAGCACGACGTCGAAGTGCCCCGGCTCGGCCCAGACGTGCGAGACCGAGCCGCCGGAGATCCAGCCGGAGTCCGTGCCGTCTCCGAAGTCGACGCGAAACTCGACAGGCGAGCCTTCCGGGTCGTTCGCGCCGAAGAACAACGTGACCTCGCCACCCGGCGGTGCGGGATGATGCGAGACTTCGAGATCCAGGATCGCAGGCGCCTCGTTGCCGGCTCCGAGCGTGGCGCCAGTCGAGAAGCGGAAGCTGTACGGCACCATGCCATTGCCGGCGGCGTCCTCGATGCCGCCCGCGGGCAGCGTCACCTCGTACGTCGTGCCGGGCGCGAACGGCTCGTCCGGCGTGAAGGTGAGGACGTCGTCGAAGGAGAACGCCAGACGGCCGGCGAGCGCCGGCCCCGGCGTCCCGTCGGCCGCGAGCGGCTGGACGAGGAACGTGACTCCGTTCACGATCGTCTCGGTGCGCAGCGTCTCGTGGATCAGCAGCGTGATCGCCCCGGCCGTCGCGTACGCCGTCTGCCCGCTGCGCGGGATGTGGAAGCCCACGGAAGGCCCCGTCGTATCGGGCTCCGCCTGGTGCACCCAGATCGCGAGGCCCTGGGAGGCGGGCGCCGGCCAGCTCGTGTCGATGCCGCCGGTCACGACCAGGTTGCCGATCGGCAGGCCGAACTGGCTCACGTCGATGCCGTGACCCGGCGCATCGAGAACGAGATCGACGGCGAAGTCGTTGCGCATGTCGATCTTGTAGCGATCCATGAATGCGTAGCCGTCCTGGAACTGCGCGTAGGACGGATCGCCGCCGTTCGGCAGCTGGCGGTCTGCGACGACGCGCATCGCGGCCGGGTCCGTGACGTCGGCGACCTGGAAGCGACCGCCGCTGCGGGCCGGGAAGAGGATCAGCAACTTCCCGTTGCCGCCCCAGATCTCGGGCCAGTAGCCACCGACGGGATCCTTCAGCAGGCCGATCAGCGCCGGCGGCGTCCCCGGCGCAGCGAGACTGGGACTGATGTCGTAGGCGGCGATACCCGTCTGGGACTGATCCGAAGCGACGTACAGCACGTTGCCGATCAGGAACGGGTGCCCGATCACGCCGGTCTGACCGATGTGGTCCCACATCGCGAGCTGCTGCGTGCCGCGGAACAGCACGCCGTCGTGATTGGTGGCGCCGTAGGACCACCACATCTGGGCCTGGAAGGGCTGGAACAGCAGACCGCGACCGACCCACGGGATGGACGTGCCGGGAACCTGCGGAAAGTGGAATCGCCCGGGTGCATTGCGCTGGACGAAGCGCGCGACGCCGCTGACCAGCTCCACGGTCACGTCACCGCCGTTCAGACCGCGCAGGTACGGCCCCTCCTGCCAGTAGCCGTGCGCCGCGATGCTCGAGTTGGCGCCGAGGAACGGAACCACCGTCGCGACGGGGTTCGCGGGATCGGAGATGTCGAACGCGCGACTCTGCAGATCGGAGCCCGGCGCGCTTCCGGGCGACTCCGGGTTCGCCAGCAGCAGACCCTGGTGGTACGCGAGGACCGCCGTGCGGCCGATCGACGGCGCGATCGGCCCGGCGAGCAGCTCCCCCTTCTGACGCGGCACATTCGCGAAACCGGGGCCCTGCGCGTGCGCCGCGGAGGCGCAGAGCCAGAGGCCCGCCGCGACGCCAGCGATCCGTGCGGCTCGCGGTCCGCGGATGTGCTTGCGGCGCGGCATCGACGCCAAGCCTCCTGCGGATCGCTTCGACGGAGCAGGCACACCGAGAGGTGATCGCGATCACACGGCGAAGGGGCTCGCGCGGACGCGTTGCCGTCAGCGGATCGGCGAGAGTCGCAGCAGCCGGCCGCGCCTGCCGTCTTCGAGTACCCAGATCGCGCCATCGGGTCCCTGCTCCACCTCCCGGATGCGCGCGCCCATGTCGAAGCGTTGCGCCTCGCGCGCCCGATCTCCGTCGAAGGCGAGCCGCAGCAGCACCTGGCCCGATAGCCCGCCGATGAACCCGTTGCCGTGCCAGTCCGGGAACAGCGAACCGGTGTAGATCATGAAGCCGGCCGGAGAGACGGCGGGCTTCCACCAGACTTCCGGAGCCGTGAACTCGGCCCGTGTGTGGTGATCCGGGATCCGGCGGCCGTCGTAATGATTGCCGTTCGAGACGGCGGGGTACCCGTAGTCGTTCCCGCGTTCGATGCGGTTCAGCTCGTCCCCGTGACGCGGCCCCATCTCGTGGGACCACAGGCGTCCATCCGGATCGAATGCGATCCCGAGCGGATTCCGGTGCCCGAGCGTCCAGACCTGCGCCGCGACGCCGCCGAGATCCGGTCGGGACGCGTCGACGAACGGGTTGTCGGCGGGCACGGATCCATCCTCCCGCAACCGGAGGATCTTTCCGAGGTTCTGCGCCATGTCCTGTGCGGGAGTGAACTTCTGGCGTTCGCCGGAAGTGATGAACAGATGACCCTCCGGGCTGAACGCCAGACGGTGTCCGTAGTGACCACGACCCGAAACCTTGGGCGTCTGACGCCAGATCACCTCCGCGCCTTCCAGGGTCGCTCCGCCGGCTCCGTCTTCGACGAGCCGGGCGCGCGCGACCGCTGCGCCCCGGGTGCCGCTGTCGCCGGCCTCGGCGTAGCTCAGGTACACGAGCCGGTTGTCGGCGAAACCGGGGTGCAGGACCACGTCGCCGAGTCCGCCCTGGCCGCCGTAGTCGACGGGCGGGACGCCGCGGACCGGCTCGGATCGATCCCCCGCCGTCGTCGCGAGCAGCAGGCGACCGGCCTTCTCCGTGATCAGCATGCGGCCATCGGGGAGGAAGGTCATCGCCCACGGCTCTTTCAGCGTGGCGACCGGGCGGATCGCAAAGGTCCTCTCGGGATTCTCCGCAGCCAGGGCGGACGGGCCGGCCGCAGGCGGCTCCTGGGCCGACGCGTCGGAACCCTCGCCCAGGCTGTGCGCGCCGACTCCGAGCGCGAGCATCACGACGGGGAGGATCCGGGTTCGCATGATCCCTCCTGGGCGGGAGTTCGGCTCAGAAGCGGGCGATCTCGTAGTCGGCGGCGTGGAAGCGGCGGGTCCGGAGCGCGTACTCGGCGGCGAATCCGGGGTAGAGCGAATGGTTGCTGCCGTCGGGTGAGAGATACCAGCTGTTGCAGCCGGAGGTCCACACCATGTGCTTCATGCGCCGCTGAAGCCCCTGGTTGTAGCGATCCTGCACTTCGCGTCGCACGTCGAGGAAGCGCAGTCCCCCCGTCCGCAGCTCGTGGATCGCGCCGAGCACATGGGCGATCTGCGCCTCCGTGAAGACGAGCACCGACGTGTGGCCCGGGCCGGTGTTGGGCCCCATCAGGAGGAACCAGTTGGGGAAGCCGGAGACGGCGAGGCCCTTGTAGGCCTCCGCGCCCTCTCGCCAGACCTCGTCGAGCGTGCGACCCCCGCGGCCGGCCACCGGGAACGGCGCCGTCGCGAGGTTCACCGCGAATCCGGTGGCCAGCACGATCGCATCCACCTCGCGCAGCGTGCCGTCTCGCGTCTCGATACCGCCGCCGCGGATCTCCGCGATCGGCTCCGTCACCAGCTCGACGCTGTCGCGCTCGAAGCTCGACCAGTAATCGTCCGAAATCAGGATCCGCTTGCAGCCGAACTGGAAGTCCGGCGTGAGCTGCGCGCGCAGAGCGGGATCCCGGACTGATCGCTCGAGGTGCTGCAGGGACATGCGCTCGGCGAGCGCCGAGAGCCGCGGCGCATCGAGAAAGACCATGGGACCGAAGAGTTCGCTGAGTCCGTACTGCAAGGTGCGGCTCGCGAGCAACGCCGCGGGGTGACGGGCAAAGAAGCTGCGTGCACGTTCGGAGTAGCGGCGATCGCGTTTTGGCATCACCCACGCCGGTGTGCGCTGGAATACCGACAGCTTCGCGACCTGCGCCGCGATCGACGGCACCACCTGCACGGCGCTGGCGCCGGTGCCGATCACGGCGACGCGCCGGCCGGTGAGATCGTAGTCGTGGTTCCAACGCGCGGTGTGGAAGAGCTCGCCGGTGAAACTCTGGAGGCCCTTGATGTCGGGCAGGGCGGGATCGACGAGGCCGCCGACGGCGGAGATCACGACACGCGCCGTGAAGACTTCGTCGCCCGCCGTCGTGAGCGTCCAGCTCCCCGCGGTCTCGTCGAAACGCGCATCGACGATCTCCGTGTGCAGTCGCAGGTGCTCGCGCAGCCGCCACTTCTCGACGAGGCGCAGCAGGTAGGCCTGGATCTCCGCGGAGCCGGCGAAGCTCCGGGTCCACTCCGGGTTCGGCTCGAAGGACAGCGAGTAGACGTGCGAGGGGACGTCGCAGGCGGCGCCGGGGTAGGTGTTGTCGCGCCACGTGCCGCCGATCTCCCCGGCGCGTTCGAAGATCGTGAACGACGAGATGCCGGCTCGCAGCAGCCGGATCGCGGTTCCGATTCCGGCGAAGCCGGCGCCGATGATCGCGATCGGGAAATCGGCCGCAGGCGAGCGAGCGGGTCGCGTCACGTCGGGGGCTCCTCGAGGCAGGGCGCGCTTCGCTGTCAGGATGGGTGCCGACTCGGGATCGTGCAACCGGGCCCGCTACCGCGTCGCCGGGAGGCCGTTGGACGCGAGGATCCGAGCGCGCTACCGCTGACTTCGGATGCGGTCGAGATCGCGATCGCAAGCAGATCGACTTGCACCCACCAGCGTGTCCCGTCAGGAGTAGTCGATGTCCCGACGCTCGTCGGAAGATTCCGCCGCCGCCGTCGCTTTGTTCGATTTCGACTACACCCTCATTCGGCGCGACTCGTTCGCGCGCTTCGTCCAGGGGCTGCTGAGGCGCGATTGGTGGCGCATTGCCGCGGCGGCGGGGCTCACTCCGATCGTGGCGCCCCTGTGGTCGCTGAAGATCACGCGGGACGTTCCCGTGTCGACGATGGTCTGGCTGGCGACGCTGGGCCTCGGCCACGAGCGACTCGCACGCGATCTCCGCGATCATGTCACGAGCCTCGCGCGAGATCCCGATGCGCTCGTCTATCGCGAAGGGCTGGAGCGGCTGCGCGCACATCAGCAGCAGGGGCATCGCGTGGTGATCGCCACCGGCGCCTTCGAGGATCTGGCGCGTGCGATCTGCGACGCCATCGGACTCGAGGGGCTCGAGATCGTCGGCTCTTCACTGCGCCCGTGGCGCGGCGGCATGAGGCCGCTCGAGCACTGCTTCGGCGAACGCAAGGTGACGATGCTGCGCGCGCGCGGCTTCCCGCCCCCCTGGCGTTTCGTCTACACCGACAGCGCGTCGGACCTTCCGCTGCTGCGGCACGCGGAGGAGGGCTTCTTCGTCAATCCGACGCGCCGCGCGCTGCAACGAGTGCGCCGGGCACTGCCGTCGCCGCCGGTCGTCCTGCGCTGGGCGTGAGCCCAGCGCGACCTTCCTCTCCACACTTGACGGCGGGTCCTCACGCGCGAGAGAATCGGCGGCACGACGATACGCACAAAGGTCATCGGGAGGGGGCGATTCATGGTCATCGAGGGCGGCTGCTATTGCCGGGCGCTTCGCTATCGCGTGGAGGGCAGGCCACTGTTCAAGGGGCAGTGCCACTGTCGCGAGTGCCAATACATCTCCGGCGGACATCCGAACGCGGTGATGGGCATGCCCGGAGAGGGCTTCGAGTACACGAAAGGCGGGCCGAAGTCGTTCTCCCGCGAGGACCTCGACGCTCCCGTCGCGCGCGAGTTCTGCGCGGAGTGCGGAACACACATCCTGTCGCGAGCACCGGGGGTCCCGGGCGCCGTGCTGCTGAAGGTCGGCACGTTCGACGATCCGTCGCTGTACGGGAGTCCCGAGGTGGTGATCTACACGGTCGACAAGCAGCCGTTCCACCACCTGCCGCCGGGAATCGCGACGTTCGAGCGCCTTCCTGGCTGAAGCCTTCAGTCGTTGCCAGCGCAAGCCCTCAGTCGTTGCCAGGTGGCAGCAGGACGGCGTCCACGACGTGGACGATGCCGTTGCCCGCACGGACCGAACCGACGATGACGGCATCGTCGATGCGCACCGTGCCGTCCTGGACATGCATCGTTGCCTTCGTGCCATCGACCATGCCGACGACCTGCCCGTCCCGGAACCACCCGGCCTCGTAGGTCGACACCAACACGTGGTGCTGCAGGATCTTCTCGAGTTTCCCCTTGTTTTCCGGCTTCAGAAGCGTGTCGACGGTTCCGGCCGGCAGCGCTTCGAACGCGGCATCGGTCGGCGCGAACACCGTGAACGGGCCGGGATTGCGCAGCGCCTCGAAGTAGTCGGCGGCGTGCAATGCAGCGACCAGGGTTGTGTGGTCCTTCGAGCCTGCGGCGACATCGGTGACGGTCAGAGGCATGTCGCCTGCGCTCGTCAGCGGCACCGCCATGATGAGGCCGATTCCCATCAAGAGCGCTTTCCTGCAGAGCTTCCTGTTCACGCCTCCTCCTCCTTCCCCATGCGCAGAGTTCCGGCTCCGGCGGCGTCCGCGGGACGACCGGAGAGCCGGCTCTCGAGGCGCGGGCCCGCGTCTGCGTCTCCGGAACGGACTTGCAACGGACATGCCGCTTCCGCCTCGTGCTCCCCGTCGCCCGGAACGGACCGAGGGACACGGAATCTCATCGACGTGAGGCCTCGCGTCGTTCGTGTCACACCGGGACGCGTCGCGACTGTCACAGTCGAGCGGAACGCCGGGGACGCTCGACCCCAAGCCGCGCCCCGTTCGTCGCCGCGGCGAAACCAGGCGATGCGCGGCGTGTTGATCGTCCGTATGGTGAGGACCCTCCTGATCTTCTTGGCCGTCCTGTTCGTCACCGCCGGTTGCGACCAGGCGGCGAAGCAGCTGGCGCGCGAGAGTCTGGCGGATGCGCCGCCCGTCTCGCTGGTCTGCGACGCCGTGCGCTTCGAGCTCGTGGCGAATCCGGGCGGCTTCCTGAGCCTCGGAGCCGGTCTTCCTCTCGCCATACGCGGGCTCGTGTTCCTCGTACTCGTCCCCGCCTCCTTCCTGCTCGTCGCTCTCGTCGCGATCCGCTCCGCGGCCGCGTCGGCGCAGGCGGTCGCGGGCCTCGGCCTCGTCGTCGGCGGGGGGCTCGGGAACTGGATCGACCGCGTGGTCTACGACGGAGCGGTCACGGACTTCGTGAGCTTCGGTTTCGCGGGGTTGCGCACGGGCGTCTTCAACGTTGCGGACGTGGCCATCGTCGCTGGCCTGCTGCTCCTGGCGTCCGCGGGATCCGGCAGGGAGGCTCAGTGATCGCCGTGATCGTGCTCGAGCAGTTGGTTCTCGACGGGCGGCACGGACGCGAGGTACTCCGCAATCGCGTCGAGGTCCGCGCGCGGGATGTGCTGGTAGCCGTGCTCGATGACCTCGCGCATGAGACCCTGCGCGTCGTCGCCGTCGGGGTCGAGGCCCATCTGCAAGTACCAGACGATGTCGGCGGCCGTCCAACGACCGATGCCGGTCGTCTCGTGCGGCGTGATGTTCGGCGCGAGTTCGCCTTCCGGTCCATCCGTGGTGCCGGAGAGCCACCGGCTCGTGTCGAGCGCGCCCGCGAGGTTCCGGGGCGTGTGGCACTCGCCGCAATGCGCGACGGCGTGCACCAGGTACGCACCGCGGTTCCACGCCGGCGATCGCGCCGGATCGGGCACGAAGCGCGACGGCGCGAAGTTCAGCCACTGCCACGCCGACGCCGCGAGGCGCCACGAAAATGGCGGCCACGCGTCGGGCGGCCGGTTCTCGAGGCGGCTCGGTGGCAGCGAGAACAGATACGCCTTGAGCGCGAGCAGGTCGTCGTCGGTCATTCCGGTGAAGGACGTGTAGGGAAACACCGGGAAGTACGCCGAGCCGTCGGGCGCCCGGCCCTCGCGCATCGCGCGGATGAAGTCGTCGTCACTCCAGCTCCCGATGCCGGTCTCTACGTCGGGCGTGATGTTGGTCGAGAAGTAGCTGCCGAACGGCGTCGCGAGCGGACGACCGCCGGCGAGCGGCGGTCCGTCGCCGTCGAAGTCCGTATGGCAGCTGCAGCCGCCCGCGGCCTCGAGAACGGCGCGCCCGCGGGCGATGGGATCGCTGGGTGGCTCAGCGGCGAGAGCCGGAATCGCATACAGCGCGGCGGCGCCCGCGAGGAGTGCAGCCGCGCTGCGCCGGATCACTACGAGCCGCCGCCGGCGCGTTTGTAGGACTCCTCCTTCGGCTTGCGGAACGAATCGTGGCAGCTGCCGCAGGCGTCGCCGAGAGCCTTCACCTGCCGACCGATCGCCGCCGCGTCGCCGCTGGCGGCGATCTCCGCGAGCTTGCCCGCTTCCGCCTTCATGTCCTGCGTCAGCTGGCGGAACTCCTCTGGCTTCGACCAGATCTCGGGCTTCGCATCCGTCGGTCCCGCGCTGACGTTGCGCTCGAAAGCCGCCGCGACGAGGTCCGCGCGCTGCGACAGCATCCGCGCATGCGCCACGATGTGACTTTGCAGCGGCAGCCCGTACTTCAGGATGTCGCCGATGGCGCCCATGTCGGCGCCGACGCCGCTCATCAGCTTCTGCCGGTACTTCAGCGTGCCTTCGTCGGAGGTCTCCGGAGCCTGCGCGTGAGCAGGGCTTTGCGAAAGCAGGACGCAGAGTGCGAGGCCGACGACTCCAGGCGCGTGGCGGGAGCGGGGCCAGGTGGAATGGGTAGACATGGATCCTCCGGGTTCGAGATCGCGGAAGGCTAGCAGCTCGGGTTCCCGCCGAGACAGCCGCAACGCATCCGTCGGCGTGATCGGCCGATGGCACCGTCTCGACGTCTCGGCGGAAGGTATGGGATGCTCTGGCCGTGGCGGACCTTCAGTCGATCGCAAGGTTGTTGCTGCGCGGTGGCGGAAGGAGCGGGGCGGGACGACGAAATCCGTGCGCGCCTCGCCGCGTTCGAAGAGCGGCTCGCGTGGAAGGAGCGTCTGCTCGATGAGCGCAGGGGCGGGAGCGTTAATTGACGAATCGAACCCGGCCCCTTTCTTGACGACCGGGGGTCAGGGGGTGGGGGTGTGGCGGGCGAGGAGCCAGCGGCGGTAGGCGGCGGTCGGGAAGAAGGTGAGGACCATGAGGATGAGCGCGGCGGCGTTGAGGCCGCAGGCGATCGGGATCGTGGCATCGATGATCGGGCGGCCGACCTCGGGGATCCACTGCGTCGCCGTTCCGGCCAACGTGTAGTACCAGAACCGGGCCACCGGATCGGAGAACGCGAGCAGCGCGATCACGATGCCCCACACGCCCCACAACAGGAAGCGATTGGTGACGACGGGGTCGGCAAGCCCGAGCGCGAGACGCCGGCGCTGCTTGGTCCAGTACGCGAGCGATTCGCCGGCGACCCACACCCAGCAGGCGACCCGCGCGACGAAGTGCACCCAGTACGCGGGTCCGTTGACGACGCGCACCTCGAAACCTTCCGTCGCCGCGAGCAGCGCCGTCGCGAGGGCCATCAGCCCGGCGATTCCCCAGACCAGCGTGCGCGCGGCGGCTGACTCCGGACGGAACGTCTGTCGCGTGAACAGCAGCAGGCAGCCCATGCCAACGGTTGCCGAGACGAAGAACGCACCGTTGAGGATTCGTGCAGCGCCGTCCGTAAGCGCGAGCTCCGCCGACGACCAGCCGACGTACGTGGCGAGACTGAGGCCCGTCGCCAGTGCGCCGTAGACGAGGAAGTAGAGGCCGAGGAAGAGCAGGGGTCCGCCGTCGTATCGCTGGGCTCGGCGCACCATACGAAGGCCGACGACCCCGCTCAACGCGAGCAGGCCGACGGTCACGAGACCACTGACGGCTTCGAGCACCTCGGGACCCCCTCTCCGCTCCGCGCAACGCATCGGCAGCGTCGCCCCGCAGCCTGAGGAACGGGGTTTGGAGCGCTTGCCCGCCGCGTGCTAAGCGCCGTCCACGATGACGGACGTCGAACTCTGCTCCCATCGGCCGCCGTGTCCGGGGTGTCCCCGGTATGGGGAGCCCGGAGTCGATCCATCGGCTCGGGCGCGGCTCGAGCAGCTCGCATCGGCACTGGGGTGTCCGCCCCCCTGCGATCTCGCCGGCGCGCAGTTCGGGTTCCGGGTCCGGGCGCGGCTGATGGTCCGCGGTCGGTCCGCTTCGCCGAAGCTCGGGATCTTCCAGTCGGGTTCGCACCGGATCGCGGACATTCCGCGCTGTCGGATCCACCATCCGCGCATCAACGAGGTCGCCGCGGCGGCCCGCGCAGCGATCCGCGCGACAGGAGTTCGTCCGTATGCGGACCGCCCCCACAGCGGCGAGCTGCGAGCGATCCAGGTGGTCGTCGAGCGCGGCAGCGGCCGAGCGCAGGTGGTCCTGATCGCCAACGCCCGCGAGCCGGCGCCGCTGGCGGCGCTGGCCGCCGAACTCGCCGAGCGGATCGGGCCGACTCTGCACAGCCTGTGGTGGAACGGTCAGCCGGAACGCAGCAATGTGTTGATCGGTCCCCACTGGCACCGCTGGCAGCCGGACTCGCCCGCTGCCTCGGCCGGCGCAGTCCGGGAGTCGATCGGCGGCGTGGACGTGTACTTCCCGCCCGGCGCCTTCGGCCAGAGTCACCTCGATCTCGCGGATCGCATCGTCGATCGCATTCACGCGTGGGTTCCGGACGGCGCGACGGTGACCGAGCTCTACGCCGGCTGTGGTTCGATCGGGCTCGGTCTGCTCGGACGTTGCGCGTTCGTCTGCTTCGTCGAGAGCGCACCGGATGCCGTGCGCGGTCTGGGACTCGGGCTCGCGGCCCGCCCGCCGGGCGAGCGCGCCCGGGCTCGCGTCCGCGCGGCGTCTGCCGACGACGCGGTCGATGCGCTGCGCGCTGCCGATCTGGTGATCGCAGATCCGCCGCGCAAGGGACTCGACGCGCGGGTCCTCGAGGCCTTGTCCGTCGCGCCCCCGGCACGCCTCGTCTACCTGAGCTGCGACCTCGACTCGTTCGAACGCGACGCGATGCGGCTCGTCGCATCCGGCCGGCTGCGTCTCGCCGAGCTCATCGCCTGCGATCTATTCCCGAACACGCATCACGTCGAGACGCTGGCGCGTTTCGAGCGACGCGAGAGCGCGTAGCGGTCAGCGGGCCGGCGAATCGACATGCTCGCGCGGTTCGTTGCGGCTCTCTTCCACGGCTTCGCGACACGCGTCGGAGACCCGGTTCCAATGGTCCGCCAGGCAGCGCAGCGCGTCTGATCCCCCCGGAACGTCGGCGCAGAGAGCGCGAACGTCGGCGCTGCAGCGTCCGAGCGGCCCCCGTCCGCGTCGCCACGGCCGCTCTTCGTTGCGGATCACGACCAGCGCGGCACGTTGCTCCGGCGTCAGCAGCTCGTGAATGCGCAGGATCGCATCGAGCTTGCTGCGATGGGCGCGGGAGCGCAGCGCATCGACGATCTCCGCCTGGGCGAGGATGGCATCGCGGTCGGGTTCGGGCGCGGACAGCAACGCCCTGAGCTCGTCGCGCGCGAAGCGCTTCTCTTCCTCGAGCTCCCGGTACTGCGCGCCGGACTCCTCGAGAATTCCCGCCAGCGCAGCCTGCGTGCCGGCATCGAGACCGAGTCGCTCCGCGTGGCGCGCGACCACCTCGCCGGGCGCTCGGTGTTGCCGCCCTTCTGCGCTCGCGAGATCTGCGGAGAGCACGGCGAGCGCCAGCGCGAGCCCCGTTCCCAGCACGAGCGCTCGCGCGGCTCTCCCCACCCGCCGTCGCAGCCAGCCGAAGCTCATCGCTGTTCCTCCCGTGTCCGCGAAGTCGAGGGCCACGTCAAAGATCCAGGAACACGCCGGCGATCGCGGCGTACTCGGCCGGCAGCTCCCGGTTCGGTTCGGGCGAGACCTCGTCCGCGGGCACTGCATACAGGACCTCGGCCGCCCAGCCGGCCGGCACGGCGCTGCCGGCTGCCTGCGGACCGGGTGTCGGCGGTGCCGGACCGAACCCCACGCGGACGATCATCAACGCGGCGACGGCAGCGGTCGCGAGGGCGACACCGAGCGCCGGCCAACGGCCCACGCGGCGATGCGCGTGGGCGAGCCGCTCTTGCAGCTTCGCATCGAAGCGCGTGTGCTCGAACGCCGTCATCGGCGGCGGCGCCCACGCCGCGCGGATGCGCTCGACGAGCCGCTCGTCGTCTCGATCGAGTGTCGTCCCTTCGTCGCGAGATCGCGCCATCACTCTGCTCCTTCGCCGCCGGCGAGGTCTGCCAGGTCCGTGCGCAGCGCGCGCAGCGCGCGGTGCAGGTGGCTCTTCACGGTCCCCGGGGCCTTGCCGAGAATCTCGGCGCTCTCGTTCACGGTGAACTCCTCGATGTGGACCAACACGAATGCTTCTCGCTGTCCCCGCGGCAGTCGTTCCAGCGCGGCGCCGATCCGAGCGCGCAGCGCGGGGTCGGGCGTTGCATCGGGTTTCGGGTCGGGGGCATCCGGCGTCCCGAGGCCTCCCCACAGCTCGCGCACTTGTCGCCACCGCCGGTGATGCGCGGCCTGTCGCACGAGGATGCGATAGAACCAGGTCCCCAGACTCGCTTCGCCCCGGAAGCTGCCGAGGCCCAGCCACGCGCGGACGAACGCATCCTGGGCGACATCGTCGGCCGCGCCGGCGTCGCCGCCGACCAGCCGCCACGCCATGCGCCGCGCGCGTTCGCGGTGCTCCTCGACGAACGTCGCGAAACGCAGCTCGAGATCGCTCTCCGCCGCCGCCAGCTCCACGTTCGGGATTGCCTCCATCGCGAGCATCCGCGAGGACCCGCCCCTGTGCATCCCGGCGAACCCTAGAGTACGTGGCGGCGCTCGCCATGCCGACGGCCGTCCCGCTTCATCATCGCTTCGGCCAGCTTCTCCTGCTCCTCCGGCGACAGCTGTTCGCGCACATGGATCAGCGTGCGGACCCGGTGCTTCGAGAGCGCCGTGCGCAGCGCGCCGATCGCGTCCGCCTGCGCGAGGACGGTGGCCTCGTCGATGCTCGGGTCGGCGAGCATCGTCCGCAGCTCGCGATGCGCGGCGCGGATCTGCGCGCGCAGGTCGCGGCTGGCCGGTCGCGCGGCATCGAGGACGGAGAAGACCTCCGCGCGCCTGGTTTCGTCGAGTTCGAGGCGCTCGAGCGCGCGCTCGAGCCGCGGGCCGCCGGGGCCGTCCCTGCCGCCGGCGAGCGACGGCGTGGCCAAACCGAGGCCGACGGCGAGGCCGACGGCCAGAGCGGCCGCGAGCGCGATCCTGCCGGAAGGCGTCGAGACCGAAGGCTTCTGGAAGGGCTTGCGAGTCATTCGAGCTCCTCTCATCCGGTTCGCACGGTTCGACCCTCGAGTCGGCGGAGCGGGTTACCTGCGGCCCCCGGAGGAATCGACGCCCGCGCGCCCGCATCGGGCGAACCCGAAACGATGGCTCGCGGCTCTACCCGGGTCGCGGTCGCGATCACGGGCTACCCATGGAGTCGCCGCGAACGGCAGGAGCAGCATGACGAGACGCAGAATCACCGGAATCGCCGCGGCCCTGAGCGTCCTCGCAGGTGCCATCGCCGTGTGCGGGCCGTCCCGCGACGGAGACGGCGCGGCGAGCCGCTGGGAGACCGCGCCGGTGGCGCGCGGCTCGATCGCCGCGCGCGTCAGCGCGACCGGGACGCTGTCTCCGCTCGTCGAGGTCCAGGTCGGCAGCCAGGTCTCCGGCCGGATCCAGGAGCTGTACGCGGACTTCAACGCGCCGGTCACGAAGGGCCAGGTGATCGCGCGCATCGATCCGCGGCTGTTCGAGACCGAGGTGGCGCGTGCCCGCGCGAACGTCGTCGCCGCGGAAGCGGCGGTCGCGCGAGCGGAGGCGGATCTGCTGGATGCGCGGCTCCGGAACGAGCGGGCTGCGGGTCTCTACGAGCGCGGGATGGGCTCGCGCGCCGACGCCGAAACGACGCACGCCGCTCGCCAGGCGGCGCAGGCGGCCCTCGCGTCGGCGCAGGCATCGCTGGCCCAGGCGCGCGCCGCGCTCGAACAGGCCGAGACGAACCTCGGCTACACCACGATCTACTCGCCGGAGACCGTCCAGAACGTGGTGACGTACGACGCCGTGGTGTCGGTCGAGAACCCAGAGCTCGAACTCAGGCCGGGCATGACGGCCGAGGTCGTGTTCCTCGTCGAGCAGCGCGAAGACGTGTTGCTGGTGCCGAGCGCGGCGCTGCGCTTCGTGCCGCCGCCAGAGACGCTGGCTGCCGTGGCGCCCCCGCCGTCGGAGCCCGACGAGGACGGGCCTACGCGCGTGGTCTGGGCGCTCGGCTGACGGCGCTCGGCGTCGTCATCGGCGTCGGCTGCGTCCTCGCGATGACCTCGATCGGTGCCGGCGCGCGGGCGCGCGTCGACGAGACCTTCGCATCGATGGGCAGCGACATGCTGATCGTGCGCTCGGGCGAGAGCCGCAGCGGCGGCGCTCGCGGCGGTGCCGGCACCCAGCCGACACTCACGTGGGACGACCTCGAGTCGATCCAGACCGAGGTGCCGGCGGTGGCGGTCGCGGCGCCGCTGCTCGCGAGCCCCGCACAGCTCCTGGCCGAGGGCCAGAACTGCGCGAGTGCCGTGCAGGGGACGACGCCGGTGTACTTCGGGATCCGCAACTGGCCGATCGGCCGCGGACGCTTCTTCGACGACGCGGATGTCGAAACCGGCGCCAAGGTCATCGTGCACGGCCAGACGGTCGTCGACAACCTGTTCGGCGCGTTCACCGATCCGCTGGGGCAGATCGTGCGCGTGAACCGGGT
This sequence comes from Myxococcota bacterium, assembly GCA_039794265.1. GTDB lineage: Bacteria > Myxococcota_A > UBA9160 > UBA9160 > PR03 > CAADGG01. The sequence continues at coordinate 49,780 of JBDIVR010000013.1, read as the reverse complement.
TCCGTTCGAAGTGATCGGGGTCGCCGCGGTGAAGGGCCAGTCCGCGTTCGGCAGCGACAACGACGACGTCGCGTTCGTCCCGGTGACGAGCTATCGCTCCCGGATCGAAGGCGGCCTCGCGCAGTTCCTCTCCGGCACGAGTCAGTCTGGTCGTCGGCGGGATCGCCTTCGGGCTCTATCCGGCGTGGAAGGCGTCGCGCCTCGATCCGATCCAGGCGCTGCGGTACGAGTAGCCGGCGTCCTGCTGCGCCGTGGCGCAGCGTCGGCGACGCCCGCGCCGCGCGGCGGGACCCGCCGGAGACCGGCGAAGCGACGGGAAGAATTCGCGTTCGACGGCGAGCTTTTTCGGGTAGGATGCCCACCGGAACGGGAGGAGCCGCCGTGCGAAACGACGCCGAGCCGGGAGTCACGAGATCCACGCCACGCGTCGGGCCGCGGCGCCTCGCCATCGCGATGGCATCGGCCTGGCTGCTGTTCGCCGGGTCGGCCGACGCGCTCGAGGTCGCGATCCCGCTGATCGACGAACCCGTGGAGCTACGGCTCGACGGGTTCGCCGGCGGGTCGGGCCTCCGGATCCCCTTCTCGTCGCAAGTCCGCTTCGGCTCGATCCAGTCCATCGTCCTCACGCTGACCGGAACGCTCGATTGTCCCGAATCGGGATGCGCAGCTCCCGCGTGGCTCTCCGTCCGGCTCGATGGGAGTCGCGCCGGCGGCAGTTTCGGTCGGCGGGATTTCGTATGGGAGACGCCGCTCCCTGCGCCGCCGGACGCCGAGCTGCCGGTCCGCCCGATTCTGGATCGGAACGTCATCTTCCCGGGCCTGTTCTTCCCGGGGACCGTATCGGTCGGCCTGATCGACGGGCCGTTCGCCATCGACGTCGTCCTGCCGCTCGTCGGCTTCGTTGTGGATCGAGGGCTCGTCACGATCGATGTCGTCGTGGACCCCCTGTCGACTTCCTCGCTCTCGCTCCGCTCGGCGCAGCTGTCCTTCATCGGGACGCCGGTTCCCGAGCCGACCACCGGGTTGCTGATGCTCCTCGCGCTCACCGCCCTGGCGGTCGCTCGCCGCCAGGGAGCCGCGGGTGGGAACGGCCACGCGACCGCGCCGCGCTGATCGCAGACGGCGTTCGCGACCGCCGTAGCCAAGGCGCTCGGCACAGCACCCTTCCCGGAGGCTCGGACGCGGCGCCGTCAAGTCGCCGCTCCGGGGCTCCGATCCGTACGACATGACGTCGCTGCTGGCAGTCGGTGCGCTCGCGATGATTGCAGTCGATACCGTCGTCGGCGTCCGCCTGCTGATGCTCGCTCGGCGCACGCGTCAGATTCCCGAGGCGGCACTCGGCACTGCATTCCTGCTGCTCGGCGCCATCGGCTATCCGCTCACCACGCTGGCGCGGCGCGCTGTGCTCTCGTCCGACACGGTGAATGCGGCGCTGATGGGAAGCGGGCTCCTGGTCCAGGACATCGCTTGTCTCGCGGTGGTCCTCGCAACGGCCCAGACCTTCCGCGGCGGTAGCCGGCGGGCGCGGGTGGCTGTGGCGGTCGCCGCCGTCTGGTTCGCGGCGAGCTGGCTCGGGCAGCTCGTCACCAGCGGTTTCGGTCCCGTCGAGCCCAGCTTCGCGTACGCCGCCGGCCTCGCCGCTCGGACCGCCGCGTTCGGCTGGGCCTCGTTCGAGGCATTCCGTGCCTATGGACAGGGACGCAAGCGACTGCGACTCGGCCTCGCCGAGCCGCTCGTCGTCGACCGCTTCCTGCTCTTCGGCCTCGGCATGGGCGGCGTCTTCGCTGCGTTCGTGATCTTCATCATCGGGCAGCTGACGACGGCGAACCCGTCCGCGGCCGTCTGGGTGCTCGCCGCGACCGGCGTCATGGGGATTGCCGCCGCGATTCCGACGTGGCTCGCATTCGTGCCGCCCGCCGCCTATCGGCGCCGCTTCGCACCCACCGTCTAGCGAGTCTCGAAGCGCTCGCGAGCGCGATCCTTCTCTCGCGAGTACACGGAAACGTGGTTCGCGCTCGACGCGGTGAACGGCGAGCGGTCCCATCCGCTCCACCGCTCTCGCCGTTCGAGGCCGGCCAGGCGCGCCATCAGGTCGATCTCGCTGGGCCACGCGTAGCGCATCGGGATCGGGTGGACCTGCACGCCGCTCGGGCGCAGCTCGACGTACCTCGCGACCATCGGCTCCGAGGAGTCGATGCCGTGCACCGACAGGCCTCTCGCCGCCAGCGGAAGCGCGATGCGGCCGGTCCCGACCGCGAGTTCGAGCACCCGTCCACCCGCGGCAAGTCCGGCAAGGACTTCCACTGCCTGCGGCGTGCTCTCGTCGGCGCGCCGCGTGCCGTACCAGCCGTCGTAGATGGCTGCCATCGGCTCGCCGAACGCATCCGTTGCAGATCGCTTCATGCGGCGATCCTCGCTCCGGCTGACCGATTCGAGCGTAGCATTCAACGTCCGAGGGCCAGCATACCGCCGATCGAGAGCTGGAGCGCGAGCGCGGTGAGCACGACGCGTACGGCGATCGCGAATGTGCGTGCGGGCAGACGATCGAGCAGCCGCGTGCCGATCGCCGATCCGACGATGGCCGCCGCGGACAACGCCAGCGCCGGCACTGCGAAGCGTCCGAAGTCGAACCCGGCGACACCGAAAAGCGCGATCTTCGATCCGTGCTGGAAGATCTGGCACGCTGCCATCGTGCCGATCGTCGCCGGCGGCGCGAGACCCAACGCGAGCACGAACGGCGCCAGCAGCGGGCCGGTGGCGCCGATCGACGTGCTGAAGAAGCCGACCAGCGCGCCGCCCACCGGGAGTCCTCGCCGCGCATCGCGGCCGGACGCTGCGTTCGCGCCGAGCCGCATCCAACCGGGCAGCCACGTCGCCACCAACACGAATACGCCGATCGCCGCGCGCGCCGCGTCCGGCGGAACCGCTCGCAACAGCGCGAGCCCCAGAGCGCCGGCCGGCAGCAAGGGCCAAGCGAAGCGCCACACCGCATCCCAGCGCACGTGCGCGCGCTGGAACCACGCGCGCGATCCGTTCGAGACCAGCTGCACGACGCCGTGGACCGGGATCGCGACGACAGGATCGAGCCAGAACAGCAGCGCCGCCAGCAGCAGCATCCCGCCGGCCAGCCCCATCACGCCGGACACGATCGAGGTGCCGACGGCGATGGTCGTCAGGATCACCCAGGCGATGAAGTCGGGCAGGGGATGCTCCTCGGGCTGGTGAGCCGATTTCAGCACCGGCACAGCGGGGCCCCGCGTTCCTACTGTCGCGGGGTCGGATCGCGCACGCATGCTACCGGCTCCGCCCAAACCATGAGCGGCTCCGCCTCCGATTGCCGCATCGCTGGGCAGTGCCCCGCGTCTCGCCGTCTCGGCGCGCGTGTCGAGTTCGGCACGCCCCTTGCTCTTCGGTCGGCCGGGAGTCGCACTGCCATGTCCAGCCATGCCTTCGCTCCGGGGACCAGTTTCGGCGAGCTCGCCTATCACGAGTTCTATCGCGACCATTTCGATCCGCGAGATCACTACCGACCGCTGTGGGAACACATCCGCCGGGCCGGGCAGAGCCTGCTCAGCGACAAGAATCGCGAGGCCCATCTCGCGCTGCGCACCGACGGCGTCACGTTCACCGTCTACGGAGACGAGGACGAGGGCATCGAACGCGTCTGGCCGCTGGATCTGCTGCCGCGCATCATCCCGGCGGGCGAGTGGGCGCCGATCGAATCCGGTCTCGAGCAGCGCGTCCGCGCCCTCAACTGCTTCCTGCAGGACGTCTACGGCAAGCAGACGATCCTGCGCGACGGTGTCGTTCCGGCCGAGCTGATCCATCGCGGGCGCGACTATCGCCCCGAGATCGTCGGTATCGAGCCGCCTCTCGGCATCTACGTCCACATCTCCGGAATCGATCTCGTACGCGATGCGGGCGGCCGCTATCTCGTCCTCGAGGACAACCTGCGCACGCCGTCCGGCGTCTCGTACATGATCGAGAACCGCATCGTCGAGCGCCGCACGCTGCCGGAGTTCTTCGCGCGCTATCGGGTCCGGCGCGTCGAGCACTATCCGGCGCTGCTCAGCGAGGCGCTGCGTGCGCTCTCGCCGCGCGGGAAGCAGGCCGCGACCGTTGTGCTGCTGACGCCGGGCATCTACAACTCGGCGTACTTCGAGCACACCTTCCTGGCCCGCGAGATGGGCATCGAGCTGGCCGAGGGCCGCGACCTCGTCTGCATCGACGACGTGCTCTATCTCAAGACCACCTACGGACTCGAGCGCGTCGACGTGCTCTACCGCCGCATCGACGACGACTACCTCGACCCGCTGTGCTTCCGGCCCGACTCGACGCTCGGCGTCGCCGGGATCGTCAATGCGTGGCGGGCGGGGAACGTCGCGATCGTCAATGCGCCCGGTACCGGCATTGCCGATGACAAGGCGATCTACCCCTACGTTCCGGACATCATCCGCTACTACCTCGGCGAAGCGCCGATCCTCGACAACGTCCCGACCTATCGGATGACGGTTCCCGAGGAGCGCGCATGGGTGCTCGACCATCTCGACCGTGTCGTCGTGAAGGCGGTCTCCGAGTCCGGCGGCTACGGGATGCTGATGGGGCCGTCAGCGACGGCGGCGCTGCGCGCGGAGTTCGCGCAGAGCATCCAGGCGGACCCGCGCAACTACATCGCGCAGCCGGTGATCCCTCTCTCACGGCACCTGTGCTGGCTCGACGGCGAGTTGGAAGCGCGACACATCGACCTGCGGCCGTTCGTGATCCACGGCTCGGAGATCCACGTCGTGCCGGGCGGACTCACACGGGTGGCGCTCACGAAGGGATCGCTGGTCGTGAACTCGTCGCAGGGCGGCGGAAGCAAGGACACATGGGTACTGGCGGATGCTGAGCCGGATCGCTGATTCGATCTACTGGATGTCCCGCTTCCTCGAGCGTGCGGAGTGCACCGCGCGGCTCGTGGAAATCAACTTGATCCACGCTGTCGAGGCCGACAGCGGGCTATCCGAGGCGGCGGAATGGAAGCCGTTGCTGTCGATCTGCGGCAAAGAGGCGGACTTCGCGAGCGTCAGCGAGGGCGGAGAGATCGTCGGGTCTCGCGTGATCCAGTTCCTGACGCGGGAGCGACGAAACGGCTCCTCGATCCGCTCGTGCCTGCGCTCTGCGCGCGAGAACGCACGCGTCGTCCGCGATCGGATCTCGAAGGAGATGTGGGAGGACGTCAACGAGCTGTGGCTACGTTCCGAGGAGCGGCTCGAGCGGCCTCTCTCGGCGGACTACTACCGCTGGCTGCGCGGCGAGGTCGACCGCTTCCACGGCACCACGTCGAGCACGATGATGCGCGGAGAGGCCTTCGCCTTCTACCTGCTCGGCTTCTTCCTCGAGCGCGCCGACATGACGGCTCGGATCCTCGACGTCAAATACCACCTGCTGCTGCCCGAGCTGTCGCTCGTCGGATCGGCGCTCGACTACTACCAATGGGCGGCGCTGCTGCGCTCGCTGTCCGGCTTCGAGCCGTACCGCCGACGCCATCCGCGGCTGCTCCCGATCGACGTCGCCGAGTTCGTGGTTCTCGACGCGGACTTTCCGCGTTCGCTGCGGTTCGCCGTCGACCGGATGGAACAGGCGCTCGGGAAGATCTCGTCGCCGAGCGAGGAATCGCCGTCGCGGCGCGCGCTCGAGCAGCTGCGCGAGATCCTCGAGAAGCAGGCGGCCGAGGGACTCTTCGACCAGGGCCTGCACGAATTCCTCGGCCGCTTTCTCAGCGGCCTGGCGGAGCTGCACGTCGCCGTGCAGGACGAGTACTTCGCCGTGCAGCTCGGAGCGACTCCGTGCACTACGTGATCGACCACGAGACGGTCCTGACGTTTCCCGAGCCGGTTCGCGAGCACGAGCTGGAACTCCGGCTCGAGCCGCGCACGGACGCCGCACAGCGCGTGACCGCTTGCGCGATCGAGGTGAAGCCCCGCGCGACGCTTCGGGAACACCGCGACTCCTTCGGGAACGTCGTCCATCGCGCGAGTCTGGTGCCGCCGCACGAGAGCGTGTCGGTGCGGCTCCATGCCGAGGTCGAGACGCTGCGGGACAACCCGTTCGACTGGAAGCCGCTCGATCCGTCCGAAGAGGCGGTAGCGCTCGCGCGCGCCCTGCGCGACGGGCCGCGCCTGCTCGAGTTCGTGTGGCCGCGCCACGAGACCGCCTTGCACGTCGAGGGGGACCTGCGCGAGTTCGGAGCGCCTCCCCGCGTCGCGGAGCATCCACTCGCCGAGGATCTCGGCGCTGCGATGGCGTGGATCGCGGCGAGCTTCACGTATCTCCCCGGGAGCACGGACGTCCATGCGCCGCTGGCCGTGTTCCTCGACAAGCGGGCGGGCGTCTGCCAGGACTTCGCGCACCTGTTCGTCGCGCTGGTGCGGAGCTGGGGCGTGCCGGCCCGCTACGTGACCGGCTACATCGAACCCGGCGACGCCGAGGGCGAGGAGGCGACGCACGCCTGGGCGGAGGTCTATCTGCCCGGCGTCGGCTGGCGCGGACTCGATGCGACGCACGGCCTGTGGGTCGGCGATCGCTACGTCGCCGTCGCCGTCGGCCGGGACTCCCGAGATGCCGCTCCGCTGCGCGGCTCGTTCAAGGGGGACGACGCCGGGGCCGCGCCGCAGGTGCGGCTGCGGGTGCAGCGCCAGCAGCAGTGACTCGAGCGGGATCGGGGAGCCAGCCTTTGCAGCGTCGCCGCGAAACCTTCTTCTCGCTCGCGCTTCCCTATCGCGAGCGCCTGGCGCTGGAGCGCGCCGTCTTCACCGGCGGCGACGGTCCGCGGATCGCGCTGGTCTCCGGGATCCACGGCGACGAGCTCGAAGGCCTCTTCGTGTGCCACCGGATCGCCGCACGGCTCGAGGAGCTCGCCGAGCGACAGCCCGGCGCCTTGCTCGGTTCCGTGGAGCTGTACCCGGCGCTCAACCCGCTCGGTCTCGACACGCTCGAGCGCTCGGTCCCCATCTACGACGTCGATCTCAACCGCGCCTTTCCGGGTCACGCCGAGGGTCTGCTCCCCCAGCGACTCGCCGATGCGGCGATGCGGAGCCTCGACGGCGCCGCGCTCGTCATCGACATCCACGCCAGCAACGTCTACCTGCGCGAGATCCCGCAGGTCCGGATCGCGCGGGGCTTCCAGGGACGGCTGGTCCCGCTCGCGCGCGCGATGAACCTGGATCTGATCTGGCTGCACGAAGCGTCGACGGTGCTCGAGCATACGATCGCGCACAGCCTGAACGCGCGCGGGACACCGTGTCTGGTGGTGGAGATGGGTGTGGGGATGCGGGTCACGCCGGCGTTCGCGGAGCAGGTGGTGATGGGCATCTTGCACGTCGCGCAGCGGCTCGGTGTCCTCGATACAGGGTTGAAGCTCGAGGAGCTGACACGGACGCCGCTCGTCGCGGACGACGGCAACGTGCACTACCTGAACGCGGAGACGTCGGGCCTGTTCGTTCCGTGCGTCGAGCACTGGAGCGCCGTCCGGAGCGGAGAGCTGCTCGGCCGCATCGTCAGTCCGCTCGCCGGAGAGACGCTTTCCGAGGTCCTTGCGCCATGTGACGGGATGCTCTTCACGCTGCGCGAGTATCCGCTGGTGTACGAGGGTTCGCTGCTCGCGCGGCTGATGGAGGTGGCGCGATGAGTATTCCGTTCGCCGACGAGGCCGTGCTCCTCCGGATGACGGCGCCGACCCGGGAGAATTTCGATCTTCCGGTTCACGACATCGGTCTGCGCGACGCGCCGCCCCGGGTGGCGCTGGTCGCCGGCTTGCACGGCAACGAGCTGAACGGCGTCTTCGTGCTGGCGCGGCTCGCTTCGTTCCTGCAGCAGGTGGCGAGCGGCGGCCGGGACGGGGCGGAGCTGCTCGGACGCGTCCTCGTGATCCCGGCGGTCAACGGACTGGGCCTGAACGTGCGCAGCCGCGGCTGGCCGTTCGACGGCACCGATGTGAATCGCATGTTCCCGGGCTACGACCGCGGCGAGACGACGCAGCGGATCGCCGCGGCGGTGCTGGCGGCGACCGACGCAGCGCACTTTCGCATCGACCTGCACAGCTCGAACGTCGACTTCGAGGAGCTGCCGCAGGTGCGCCTGTTCGAGCCGACGGACGTGGAACGCGACGCTGCGCGCTGGCTCGGCCTTCCGGCGGTCATCGAGCGCCCGATCACGCCGACGCTCACGACGACGCTCGCGCACGCATGGCGGACTCGCGGTGGCCGCGGCCTCGTGATCCAGGCAGGACATGCCGGGAGCCTCCAGCCGGTGCACTGCGAGCGATTGTTCCGGGCGCTGATGGATTTCCTGGAACGCGCCGGCGTGCTGGCTGGCGTCCGGCTCGCGGAGCCCGAGGAGGAAGTGCACTCGTTCGGTCCGCGCCAGAGCTTCCCGATGATCGCCGAGCATGCGGGCTGGTTCGTGTCGCGGCTCGAGGTCGGGCAGTGGCTCCAGGCCGGGGACCTGGTCGGCTACGTCTACGATGGCTTTCGTGGCGATCTCAGCGCTGAGATCCGCTCGCCGGTGTCGGGGTTGCTGTCCGGAATCCGCCGCCAGCCGCTGTTGTGCGAAGGCGATCTGGTGGCACGCATCCTCGTGCGCGACACGCTGACGGCGATGCCGGACACGTACTTGATGGGGCACGGGCAGTGAGCGCTCGTCTTCCGCTCCGCTACGCGTCGTGCCGCCCGCGGTAGAGAAGCGGCGCGTCGGGGGGCGCCGCCTCGCGTTCGGCGACGAGCGTCTCGTGGTGCGGGACGAGCGCGCACGCGGGGTCGGGGTTCGCAGCCTCTCCAGTCCAGCGGAAGGCTTGACAGCGGCAGCCGCCGAAGTCCCGGTGGCGTTCGGGGCAGGTCCGGCACGGCTCCGCCATCCATGCCTCTCCGCGGAACGCGTTCATGCCGGGCGCGTCCTCCCAGCAGGCGCGCAGGTCGTGCCCGCCGACGTCCCAGAACTCGAGGCCGGGCAGTCCGCGTGCGGCATGGCACGGCAGCACCAACCCGTCTGGCGCGACGACGAGCAGCTTGCGTCCCCAGCCGCCCATGCAGGGCTTCGGGCGGCCGGCGAACCAGTCGGGCAGGACCAGCAGGATCTCGGGCCGGGATGCGCGCTTGCGCTCTTCGCGCACGATCCGTCCAGCGGCCTCGACCTGCTGCCGCGTCGGCAACAGCGCGCGGCGATTCGGCAGTGCCCAGCCGTCGTACTGGACGTGGGCGAGTTCCAGGCGATCCGCATCGAGCTCGCGCGCCAGCGCGATCAGCGCGGCCACGTGGTCGAGATTATGGCGGTGCAGGACGACGTTGATCGTCAGCGCGAGGCCGGCGGCGCCCACTGCGCGAGCGACCGCGAGCTTGCGTGCGAAGCTCGGGGTCCCGGCGATCGCATCGGACGCGCCCTGCTCGGCGTCCTGCAAGGAGAGCTGCACGCTGCGCAGGCCGGCGTCGCGCAGCTCCGGCAATGCCGCGGGCTCGAGCGGCACGCCGGCGGTGACGAGGTGGACGTAGAGGCCGGCGGCGCCGGCCTCTGCGACGATGGCGCCCAGGTCGCGCCGGACGCTCGGCTCGCCGCCGGTGAGCCCCACGTGCACGCAGCCGAGCTGCGCGGCCTCGTGGAACACGCGCGCCCACGCCCCGGCGTCGAGGCCGTCGCGGATGGCGGCCCACTCGAGCGGATTCGAGCAGTACGGGCAACGCAGCGGACAGCGGTAGCTGAGCTCCGCGATGAGATTCCACAGGCGGGGCGCCGGCATCCGCTCAGTCCCGCTGCTCGACGACGCCGAGGCGTGTCATCTCGCCGAGGAAGTCGTGCACGTCCTCGAAGACCCGAGCCTCGGCGGCATGACGTGCGGCGAGGACGCGGGCGATCTCGTCGGCGGAGCGCTCGCCGCTGCAGAGCGCGAGAATCTCGGCGCCTGCTGCATTCAGTCGGACGGCGCGCTCCGGGAGCACGGCGAGCTGACTCCCGGGCCGCTCTTCGTCGGGTCGCAGCAGCACGTGGGAGGAAAGGCGTGGCCGTCGGTGTGCCGCCTCCACCGCATCGAGCAGCGACCACAGGATCTCGCACTTGCGCTCGACGGCGGCGATGCAGCGCTCCTGGTCCGCTCTCGTGCGCGCCCGCTCCTGGACGAAGCGCAGTCCGAAGGCGGCGTCGCGCGGCGCCTGGCGCGTCCGGTTGCGAAAGTACGCGAGCGCCTCGGGATCGACCCACGGATAGTGTTTCTCGAAGGCCGCGATCCGCGTCGCCATGATGTCGCCGGCGAACAGCTCCGTCAGGGACGCGGCCACCGCGACGAGCAGGTCCGCCCCCTCGACGAGTTCCACGTACGCATCGCACGCGCGGCGCACGCCCGGCAGCACGCTTCCGAGTCTCTCGACCTCCTTCCGCTCGAGTCCAACGGCGTCGGCGAGGCGCAACCACAGCTCGAGGCCGCCCTCGCCCGGCGTGCGGCCATCGTGATCGTGTAGACGCTGCACCCACTCGCGGCGGAACGTCGCATCGTCCGCCTTGGCGAGGATCACCGAGTCCTTGCGGGGAATCCGCGTCTGGTAGTAGTAGCGGTTGCGCACCCACGTCTGGATCTCCGCGCGGGAGAGCGAGCCCTCGTGCATGCGCGTATTGAACGGGTGCTTGTCGTGGTAGCGCGCAGTTCCCACCGCGCGCAGATGCGTCTCCAGCTCGGCGACATTCCACGGCGCATCGCTCACAGCGACAGCTCCAGTCCGTCGCTCGCGACCCCGACGCCGGCTCGCCTCACCTCGGCACATTCCTCGGAGCTCGCGTCCAGGAGGGGGTTCGAATTGTTGAGATGCGTGTAGAAGACGCGCCCGCGCAGTCCCGCCAGATGCTGGAGCGTTCCGCGTCCTCCGCTCACCGGCGCGTGGCCCATCGCGAAGGCGTCCGGCGCGCCCGGGCGCAGTCGCGCGAGCTCATCGGCTCGGAAGAAGGTGCCGTCGGTGAAGACGACCGCCGCAGACTCGTACTCGGCGAGCGTGGCCGGTCCGAGCGCCTGGACACCCGGGGCATACACGAGCCTTCGTCCCGTCCGCAGATCGGTGATCCGAACCCCGCTGGTGGCCTCTGCCTGATTGGGAGTCAGCGCCGACGCCCAGGTCGGAACCTTGCCGGGAATGGGGAACAGCCGCGCCTCGAGCTGGCCGTCGCGGTCGAGGCCGATCGCTTGGTCGAGCCGCACGACGCCCCAGGCCGGTTCGAGCAGGCGGTACACGGCGTTGTGCTCGAGCAACAGGTCGCGCACGAACGACGTCGAGACGATCCGGTACGGCAGCGCCTCACGCAGGACCAGCAGTCCGAGGACGTGATCGAGATCCGGGTTCGTGACGACGATCGTGTCCAAGGGCACGTCGCGAGTGCCGGGGCGCGGGTGCAGGCCCGGGAAGCGGAGGAACTGGTCGCGGATGTCGGGGCTCGCGTTGACGAGCGACCAGCGTTCGCCGTCGAGCGACACCGCCAGCGACGGCTGCGAACGCGGCGGCACCGCGGGATCCCCGGCACGCGCGCGGACGCACTGGGGGCAGCCGCAGTTCCACTGCGGGAGGCCGCCGCCGGCGGCGGAGCCGAGCACGCGCACCCGCATCGTCGGCCCCGCGGAGGTCGGATCAGGAAGCGACATCGCAGCGACGGAGCATAACGCGGTCTGCTGCGATCCCCGCTCGCGCCGCCGTCCGACTCAGTGGCGGAGCGTTGCGAAGTGCTCCGGCGGGAACGCGTCGACCTCGATCGCCTCGGCGCGCGCCTCGTCGGCGTCGTGCAGGCACTTGTGTTCGTCGGCGTCGATCAAGCCGGCTTCGAGCGCCAGGTCGGCGAGCCGATCGCCGGGAGCGTGATCGATGCGGCCGTCGCGCACGGCGCGGCGGATGCGCGACTCGATCTCGAGCGCATGCCGTGCCTTCGCCAGCGCGGCTTCCAGCCGGCCGAGGCCTGGCTCCTCGCACGCCGGGACGTAGATGTCCCGCGTCAGCGCGAGCCGGGCTGCGGGGTCGTCGAGCAGCTGCGCGGCGACCTCGGCGCCGAGAGCGTCGTCGGGTCCGCGCCCCGACACGCCGAGCGGGAACACCAGCGGTCGCAGGGCCCACGCCACGGCGCGCGCCGGCAGGTGGTCGAGGACTCCCTGCAACGCGCGCTCGATTTCGTGGTCCGCGTGGGCGCAAGCCCAGCGCACGAACGGCAGATCGCGTTCTGGCTGTCCATCGTCGGCGAATCGCTTGAGGGCAGCGGATGCGAGGTACATCCACGCGAGCGCATCGGCGAGACGACCGGTGATCTTCTCCCGCCGCTTCAGCGTGCCGCCGAGCGTCCCCATCGCCGCATCCGACACCAGTGCGAACGCCGCGCTCCAGCGCGTCAGCCGTCCGAAGCAGCGCCCGGCCGGCCCCGGGAGCGGCGGGCGCACGAGCCGCCCGCCAGTGAGACCGAGCAGCAGCGCTCGAGCCGCGTTGCTCGCGACGAATCCCACGTGGCCCCAGAGCGCGCGGTCGAAGCCCGCCAGGTCATCCGCAGCTACGGCTTTCATCTCTTTTTGCGCGAACGGATGACAGCGGATCGCCCCCTGCCCGTAGATGATCATCGAGCGCGTCAGGATGTTGGCGCCCTCGACGGTGATCCCGATCGGCGCCGACTGGTACGCCCGCGCCAGGATGTTGCGGGGGCCGCGCATGATCGCCGCACCGGCGCGGATGTCCATCGCGTCGTTCACCACGTCGCGCATCGCCTCGGTGAGGTACGCCTTGGCGATCGCCGACAACACCGCCGGCCGCTCGCCCGCGTCGACCCAGCCCGCCGTCAGCGTCCGGGTCGCGCTCATCAGGTACGTGAGGCCGCCGATCCGCGCGAGCGGTTCCTCGACCCCCTCGAACCGCCCGATCGGCGTGTCGAACTGCTCGCGCACCATCGCGTAGGCGCTGACGACGCGTGTCGCGAGCTGTGCGCCACCGACCGAGACGCCCGGCAGCGAGATCGACCGACCGACCGCGAGCGTCTCCATCAGCATGCGCCAGCCCTGGCCCGCCATCTCGGCGCCGCCGATGATCGCGTCGAGCGGAACGAAGACGTCGCGTCCGGTGTTGGGACCGTTCTGGAACGGGATGCCGAGCGGGTCGTGTCGCTCGCCGATCTGGATTCCCGGCAGGGACGCCGGCACCAGCGCACAGGTGATGCCGAGATCCTCGGTGTCGCCGAGCAGGTGGTCGGGGTCTCGCAACCGGAACGCGAGTCCGATCAGCGTCGCGACGGGCCCGAGTGTGATGTACCGCTTGCGCCAGGACAGGCGCATGCCGAGCACCTCGCGTCCCTCGAAGGTTCCCCGACACACGATGCCTTCGCTCTGCGTGGCCGCGGCGTCGCTGCCGGCCTCCGGGCCTGTGAGCGCGAAGCACGGGATCTCTTCGCCGCGGGCGAGACGCGGGAGATAGCGTTGCTTCTGCTCGTCGGTGCCGTAGTGCATCAGCAGCTCGCCCGGTCCCAGGGAGTTCGGAACCATCACGGTGACGGCGGCGGTGATGCTGCGGCTCGCGAGCTTGGTGACGACCGCCGAGTGCGCTGCGGCCGAGAAGCCGAGACCCTCGTGTTCCTCCGGAAGGATCATCCCGAAGAAACGATGTTCCTTCAGGAACGCCCAGATCTCCGGCGGCAGGTCTCCGGCCTGGGAGATCTCCCACTCGTCGGTCATCGCGCACAGCTCTTCGACCGGGCCATCGAGGAACGCCTGCTCGCGATCGGACAGCGGCTGCGGCCGGAACGCCAGCAGCGCCTGCCAGTCCGGCCGACCCGAGAACAGTTGACCGTCGAAGCCCACCGTGCCGGCCTCGAGCGCGATCCGCTCGGTCTCGCCCATGCGCGGCAGGATGCGGGCGATGATCGGCATCAGCCGGGCCGTCACCAGCGTGCGTCGCAACGATGGGACTCCGAAGACGATCGCGGCCGCGACGACGAGGACGGCGGCGGGCACCCACAGGAGCGCCGACACGGCGGCCGACCACGCAGCGATCAGGAGCACCGCGGCAGCCGAGGTCCACGCGGCATAGCCGCGGCCGGAGTACAACCACGCCAGAGCCACGCCGACGCCGATGAGGATCGAAGCGATCGCGAACATGGGCCCCTCCTGGCTCCGCGGACACGCCCGATGAACACGCCGGGCGAACGAGCCGGACGCAGGCGGCGCGTGACACACGGTACGGCGATACTCTCCGGAGCCTAGCCCCGGCCCGCGGGGGGGCCAGCCGGAGGACGCTGCGTCCGTGAAGACCTGGATCACCAATCGGTGGTTTGCGCTGCGGGCGACGTTCTGGTTCGTGCCGGCGTTGTTCGGCGTCGGTGCGATCGGGTTGGCGATGGCGGCGCTCGATGCGGATGCGCGGCTCGTCCGAGCCGGGATCTCCGCCGGTTGGCTGTACGAGGGATCGCCGGAGGCCGCGCGTTCGGTCGTCATCATGCTCGCCGGGTCGATGATCAGCATCGCCGGGGTGACGTTCTCGATCACGATCGTGGCCTTGTCGCTGACCAGCGCGCAGTTCGGTCCGCGCCTGCTGCGCAACTTCCTTCGCGATCCGAGCAACCAGATCGCCCTCGGAACCTTCGTCGCGACGTTCCTCTACTGCCTGTTGGTGTTGCGGGGCATCGTCGACGGCAGACCGGTTCCCGCCGTCGCGGTGACGGGCGCCGTCGGGCTGGCGGTCACGAGCATCGGAGTCCTGGTCTACTTCTTCCACCACATCTCGACGTCCATCCAGGCGAGCGCCGTGGTCGCCGGCGTCGCTCGGGATCTCGAATCGGCGATCGAGCGCTTCTGCTCGGAGTTCGGTCTCGAGGGTCGCGAAGAGGATCGACGGCCGGCCGCTCGACTCGAACAGGGCGACGAGGTGCCGGCCGATCGCAGCGGCTACGTGCAGGCGATCGACTACCCGCATCTGATGCGACTGGCCGAGGCGCGCGACGTCGTCGTCGACGTGCTCTATCGCGCCGGTGACTTCGTGCACTCGGACGCCGCGCTGGTGCGGATCGCGCCGGCCGGGCGCCTCGAGGACGGGGACGGCGATGGGATCGACCGCGCGTTCCTGATCGGCGCTCAGCCGACCGAGGAGCAGGATCTCGAGTACTCCGTCCGGCAACTCGTCGAAGTGGCGCTGCGCGCCCTCTCTCCCGGGATCAACGATCCGTTCACCGCCATGACCTGCATCGACTGGCTGGGGGCTGCGCTCGCCCGCCTCGCCGAGACGGGGATGCCGGCCTCGGAACGGCGCGACGCCGACGGCAAGCGGCGGCTCGTGCTCGACGCACTGACATTCGAAGGTGTCGCCGACGCCGCGTTGAAGCAGATCCGTCAGGCAGGCGTCGGCCACGTCGCCGTGGCGATCCGTCTGCTCGACATGCTGGCCGCGATCGCTCCGCAACTCCGGACGCGCGACCACGCCGAGACGCTGCGCGCCCACGCCGACGAGATCCTCGCGGGTGCGGTCGACGCGGGCCCCATCGACAGCGACCGCGCCGCGCTGGCGGCGCGCCACGCCGCCACCCGCCGCGCGCTCGAGGCTGTCGTCCCCGTGCCTGATCGGGTGTAAGCTCAGCTGCTGCCGTTGCGTTCGAAGGGACTCGCTGATGCACCCCCCCGACTTGCTGCATCTCCGCTCTCCGTCCAGGTCCCCCGGTTCCACCGTCACGCTGCGCTCTCCGGCGCTCGTCGCCGCCATCGCGGCCGTGATCACGGCGCTGTTCTCGCAGTGCTTCCCGGTGGCCTCGGAGCGGCCCTCGGCGCTCGTCGCGCCGGATCGCAGCGTTCACCTGCTGGACCGCCCGTATCCGTCCGACGAGTTGCGGTCTCCGCTCGGCGGTGTCGCGCTCACGGGCTTCCCGGCTGCGGCGTCGTTCGTCGGCCAGCTCTTCGTCGACGGCTGGCTGGCGCAGACCGAGCGGATCGCCCGCGGGTTCTCGGCGACGACTCCGGTCTACTTTCGCTTCGCGGCGCGGCCGACGCTGGCCGATCGCTACGAGGGGCGCCTCACCGATCCCGTGCTGCTGATCTCGCTCGACACCTACGAGCCGGTTCCGGTGAACCTCCGCTGGATCGGCGACAGTCTCGGCGACCCGTACCTGCCCGACGGCACGCTGATCGTCAGCCCGGACGAGACGCGCCCGCTGCGATCGGGACACCGATACCTGGCCACCGTCTCGCGACGCGTCGCGCAGCGAGCGTCCGGTTGGACGCCGCCGCCGGAGGCGAAGGGCTTCGACAGCGCCGTGGCCACGGTCTTCACCGTGCAGGATCACGTCGCCGAGCTCGATGCACTGCGGCGCGCGGCCGATGCGCTGCTCGATGGCGATCCGTCGCTGCTCCAGCCGCAGGACGGCCTGCGCGAAGTCGCTTCGCTGTCGCTCGCGCCGGGGACCACTCCGGGCGGCCGACCGGCGACGGTCCTCACGACCACGTTCGTCGGAGGCGGGACGGAGGTCGGCTTCCGCGCCGCGAGCAACGCACCCGCGCAGGCGATCGATCTCACGACGGGCCCGATGGCGGTGTACCAGGCGACGATCCGGACGGCGGCGTTCCAGGATCCGGCCGGCCGGCCGTACCAGAGTCCGGGACTCGGGATCGTCGGCGACACCGGTCGCAGCGACGGCTGGATCGAGTTCGACGCGAACGGAGCGCTGCTGCGCGCGCCGACCCCCGAACCGATGCGCGTCGTCGTGCTCGTTCCCCGCAGCGGCTCGGGCTTCGCACTCGTGGATTGGGGACACGGGTCGGGCGGCGATGCCTACGAGCCGATCGCTCGGACGGATCCGACGAACGATCTCGCCGCGATCCGGCTTCGGCTCGCGGAACTCGGCGCGATCGTCGTGTCCGGGGACCACCCGCTGTTCGGGCAGCGCTTTCCGTTCATGGAGCTCGGCTTCGACAACGACCTGTTGGTCGTGAACATCCCGAACCTGCCGGCCTTCCGCGCGAACTTCCAGCAGGGAGCCGTCGACCAGCACGTGCGGAGACGCTTTGCGCGCGAAGTCCTGCCCGGTCTGCTCGGCCCCGGGTTGGTCGACACCTCGCGGCGACAGGGCGCCTTCGGTCACTCGATCGGCGCGCAGATCGCCGGGGTCGCCGCGGGGTTCTACCGCGACGGAGATCCTGCCGCGCCGGACGCGCAGTTCCTCAACGGGACGGGCGGTCAGCTGACGCATTCGGTGATCGCGTCGGATCTGCTGCAGATCCAGGGGGGCGTCGGCGAGGCGATCTTCGCGCTCGCCGGCCTTGCGCCCGATCCGGATGCCACCCCGAACGAGGTTCTCGGCGCGCTGCTCGGCGTCCCCGAGCCGGCCTGGCCGAACGTGGACCGGATGCACCCGCTGGCGCTGCCGTTCCAACTCCTCGTCGATGGCGCGGACCCGCTCGCCGTCGCCCGGGAACACGCGATCGCGATCGACGTGATGGGCGGCGAGAACGACTCGAAGGTGCCGCCGGAGGGCTTCGTGTGGCTCGCCGAGGCCAGCCGGCGGGGAACCCTGGCGCCGTGCACGCCGTCGACTCCGTTCGACGGACACGTCTGTGTGTTCCGGGAACCGGAGGGTCTCGCGGGGTTCGCACGCCTGCTGGGAGCGGAGTAGCGCCGCCGCAGCCGGCAGATGGCGCGGGATCCTGCCGCTCGCCCGCCGGGTCCTTGCGCGTGCGTGTCGAGCCGCCGTGCTGCGGGTGAAGTCCCTCAAGGAAGCTCGCGGAGATGTCGAAACGTAATCCGAGGCCAGACCCCCATGCGCGCCATCGTCCCGGTCATCGGCAGTCTCTTCGTCGTCTTCGCAGCGGCCTCGGCCGCTGCGGAGGTGCCGATCCAGGTGACCGGCAAGCAGATCGCCGTCGGCGAGGTCCTCACCGACGAGGCGGCCGACGTGATGGGGCTCGCGGGCCCGTCGCACACGCCGCTGGTCGTGATCGAGGCGCCGCCCGTCGGCCTCGAGGGCGCGCGCCTGGTCGGGACCATCGAGAGTATCGACGTCGAGTCCGAGGCCTGGGTCGAACTCTGGGCGATCTATCCCGATGGCACCCGATCGGTCGAACGCACCCTCGATCGGGACGGTCCGGACCTTCGGCTCGCCGGCACGACCGAGCGCCGACGCTTCGCCTTGTCGGTGGCCCTCGGCCGGGACGGCGTGAAGCCCCAGCGCCTCGAGCTGAACGTGGGCATGCTCGGACGCGGCATCGTCAGCGTCTCCAAGCTGCGTCTCGAAGGAGACGGGGCGACGTCCGCCGCGTTCGGCGCAGGCTTCTGGGCGCTCGGCGCCCGCGGCGGACCTTCCGCCGCCGGCGCGATCCGCGCCCTTCCGATCGCCTTCGGCGCCCTCGGCCTCGGCGCAGGTCTGGCCTGGCACGCCCGATCGCGTCGGCGCGTTCCGATCGCGGGTCGGCTCGGCATCGAGCGGCTGCACGAACCGGCCTGATCCCTCGCGACCGGCGCGCCGGACCGGACGGCAGGCCATCGCCCTTGTCACGGCGGTCCCCCTCGCGAACACTCCGCGGATGCTCATCCCGGTTCGCTCGCAGCACGCGCCCCGCGACGCGGCCGGACGGGGCGGAACCGAGGATCGACCGAGCGGCCGTGTCCTCGCCGACCGCCGGCGCGGCGCACGCGCGGCGGGCCAGCAGGGATCCTGGCGATTGCGTCTGCCCGCCGTCGCCTCGGCGCGCCCGTGGTACGGACGGCTGCGGAGCGAGTCGACCTCGCGGCGCGGGGGCAGCTTCGGAGCGGGGCCCCTGCTGTATCTGCTCGATCGCGATCGGCTGGGCGACACGGGGCAGCTCGAGGTCCATTTCGCACGCGCGTCCCCGAGCCCGACCGGATCGAGGGGGGCGCCGCGAGCCACGCAGCTCGCGCCGGAAGACCTCGAGGGCGCGCCGACGGCGCGGGAGTCCGCGCTGCTCGCGCAGCTGCTCCAGCTGATCCAGGCGCACGCCGCCCTCGGCGGTCAGGGGCGGGCGGGTTATTCGGGAGCCTCCGGGCGCGTCGTGCTCGCGTCGTCCGTCGAGATCTCCGTCGCGCTCGCGGATCCGCTGTTGGCCCAGCTGGCGGAGACGGGCCGACTCGGCCTGACGGCGGAGCGGATCGATCGCGGTCGCGCGAACGACGCCGCACCGTGTTGGTTGACGCTCGACGACGGCCCGCCGTGGCAGCTGCGCGTCGCGTTGCGCCGGATCGACACGGCGAGCGATGCGGACTACGAGCTGAGCGGTCGCTTCGCGCGCGGCGACGAGACGCTCGCCCTCGACCAACCGTCCTTCGTGATCCCGGCCGGCTTCCTGATCCACGGGGCGACCCTCGCCCGGGCCGACGTCGGCGGCGACCTCGGCCCGTGGCGGGAGCTGCGCCGGGAGCCCCTGCGCATCCCGGCGCCGCAGCTCGACGACGCGATCGCGCAGATGGCGGGACTCCCGGGACTGCTCCCGCTCGATTTCGGCGTCGGCGTGCCGTATCGCGAGAGTTCCGCAACGCCGATCCCGCGACTGCGATTCGCCGCCCCCGCTCCCGGCGACGGTGATGTCTCGGCGCAGCTCGATTTCCGCTACGGCGAGTCCTGGCTCCCGTTCGAGGCTGGAGCTCGACGCATCGCCGACACCGCATCGCGGCGTCTGCTGTGGCGCGACTCCGAAGCAGAAGCGCAGGCACTCGCCGTGCTCGAAACGCTCGGCTTTCGCACCGCGTCGCAGGGCGCTGCGGCGGATGCCGGCCGGCCTCCGAACGGCTCGTTCCGGCTCCCGATCGCGGGCTTCGAAGCGGCTGCCCACGAGTTGGTGGCGAAGGGCTGGTCGCTCGAAGTCGAGGACGCGCCGCTGCGGGCTGCGGGGCGTTCGACGGCGCGGGTCCGCTCGGGAGTCGATTTCTTCGATCTCGAGGGCGGCATCCCGTTCGGCGAAGAGCTGGCGCCGTTCCCGGCGTTGCTCGCTGCGGCCCGAAACGGCGACCGCTTCGTGCGGCTCGCCGACGGCAGCCGCGGGCTCCTGCCCCGCGCGTGGCTCGAGCGGTCGGCCGCGCTGGCCGATCTCGCCGACGAAGTCGGCGACGCGCTGCGCTTCCGCCGGTCGCAGGCGACCCTGCTCGATGCGCTGCTCGCCGCGCAGGACGAGGCGCGCGCGGATCGGCGCTTCTCGGCGCTGCGCCGACGGCTCGCATCCTGCTCGGGAATCGAAGCCACCGTCGAGTCGCCCGCGTTTCGCGGGACGCTCCGCGAGTACCAGCGCCTCGGTCTCGGCTGGCTCGGGTTCCTCGAGCGCTTCGGGCTCGGCGGCTGCCTCGCCGACGACATGGGGCTCGGCAAGACGGTCCAGGTGCTGGCGCATCTCGCGACGCGATCCGGATCGCCGCGCGGAGCATCGCGCCGCCCTGCGCGGCGGCCGTCGCTGGTCGTCGCGCCGCGCAGTGTGCTGCACGGCTGGGTCGAAGAGGCGCGACGCTTCGTGCCGACGCTGCGCGTCCTGCGCTACGACGGCGCCGGTCGCGCATCGCTGCGCGCAGGATTCCGCGACGCCGACCTCGTCGTGACGACCTATGGCACGCTGCGGCAGGACATCGAGTGGCTGCGAACGCAGCGGCTCGACTACGCGATCCTCGACGAGGCGCAGGCGATCAAGAACCAGGGATCACGCACGGCGAGGGCCGCAGGCCTGCTGCGCGCGGAACACCGACTCGCGTTGACGGGCACTCCGATCGAGAACCACCTCGGGGAGCTGGCGTCGCTGTTCGAGTTCCTGAACCCCGGGATGCTCGGTCGCGCGCGCGGCCTGTCCGCGCTCGCCACGGGGGTTCGCGAGCCGGAGCAGGCGGCGGTCCTCGCACGCGTCCTGCGACCGTTCCTGTTGCGGCGGACCAAGTCCGAGGTGCTGCGCGAGCTGCCGGCCAAGACCGAGCAGACGCTTCTGTGCGAGCTGCTGCCCGCGCAACGCCGCCAGTACGACGAACTCCGCCGCCACTACCAGAGAGAGTTGTCGGAGCGCGTCGAGCGGATGGGGATCGGACGCTCGCGGATCCACGTGCTCGAAGCGCTGCTGCGTCTGCGCCAGGCCGCCTGCCACCCGGCGCTGATCGATCGCGAGCGGGCCGGGGAGCCCAGCGCGAAACTCGAGACGCTCTTCGAGCAGCTCGAGGAGGTGCTCGAGGAAGGGCACAAGGCGTTGGTGTTCTCGCAGTTCACGCGCTTCCTCGCGCTGGTCCGCGACGGCGTCGTCGCCCGAGGCATCGACCATGCCTACCTCGACGGTCGCACGCGGGACCGTCCGGCGCGCATCGAGCGGTTCCAGCAGGATCCCGCGTGCCGGCTCTTCCTCGTGAGCCTCAAGGCCGGCGGCACCGGCCTCAACCTCACCGCCGCCGACTACGTCTTCCTGCTCGATCCGTGGTGGAACCCGGCCGTCGAGGCCCAGGCCATCGATCGCGCCCACCGCATCGGCCAGCCGCGCCCGGTGTTCGCGTACCGGCTGGTCGCTCGCGACACTGTCGAGGAGAAGATGCTCGCGCTGCAGCAGCAGAAGCGTGCGCTCGCGAAGACGGTTCTCGGCGCCGGCGATCGGGGCCTCGTCGCCAGCCTGTCGGCCGACGACCTTCGCGCGCTGCTGGGCTGACGCTCAGCCGTTCTCCTGCGTGTAGCCGGCCAGGATCCGTTCGTCGCGCTCGACGCGGCCCTCGTGGTTCTCGCGGATGCGGCGCGCCATTGCCTCGGTCTCGAGCATGCGCCGGCGGACGAACGACTCCGCGAGGTCGATGCGCGAAGCGTCGGCGCCAGCCTGGCGCAGCAGCTCGGTCGCTGCGATCACGTTGATGACCATCTCGGCGATCATCTTGGCGCGCAGCAGCGCGTAGCGGAGATCCGAGAACAGCACGAGCGCGCACTCCTCGATGCCGCTGACGGTGGCGTTGACGAGCTTCGCGAGTTCCCCGCGCGCGGCGTCGCCGATCATCGCGCCGAGTTCGTTGCGCAGTTCGGCGACGACGATCGCGAGCGCTCCCTTGCCCATCTCGCGCAGCGCGAAGGAGGCCTGGATCTCGCTGGTGCCTTCGTAGACGGTCATGATGAGGCTGTCGGCATGGAGCTTCGCGACGTCGGCGTCCATCGTGTAGCCGATGCCGCCGAAGACCTGCATCGCGTCGCGCGTGACGTCGTGGCAGATCTCGGTTGCGTAGTACTTGCAGAGGGGGGTCAGCAGGCGCACGCGCACGACGTCGCGCTCGACGGCTTCGCGGACCTTCGTCGCCTCGGCGGCCGGGAGGTCGCCGCGCTTCAGTGCGGCCTCGCGGGCCAGGTTGCAATCGACCAGCGCGAAGGTGTGATACAGGATCGCCCGGGCCGCCTCGATGTTGACGTTCATCTTGCCGAGCATGGCGAGAACCAGCGGCTGCTTTGCGATCGGCTGGCCGAACTGCTGGCGCTCCAGGGCATAGCGGTGAGCGTCCTCTAGCGCTGCCGCCGCGACCCCGATGGCCTGCGCGGCGACGCCGAGCCGGGCGTTGTTCATCAGGTCGAGCATCGCGCGGAAGCCCTGGCCCTTCTGGCCGAGCCGCCAGCCGACGGCGTTCTCGAACACCACCTCACAGGTGGGCGAGCCGTGGATGCCGAGCTTCTTTTCGAGCCGCGCGACGCGGATCCCATTGCGCGAGCCGTCCTCGAGGTGGCGGGGAACGAGCACCAGCGACAGTCCGTTCGTCGTTCCCTTCGATTCGTCGAAATGAGACGCATCTCGGGCGAGGACGAGGTGGACCTCTGCCCCTCCGTTGGTGATGAAGATCTTCACGCCGTCCACGCGCACGCTTCCGTCGGGCTGCTCGGTGGAACGGGTGGTGATCCCGCCGAGGTCGCTGCCGGCCTTCGGCTCGGTGAGGTCCATGGCGCCCTGCACCTCGCCGCTGGCGAAGCGCGGCAGCCAGTGTTCCTTGAGCGCGTCGTCGCCGTACTTCTCGATGTCGCCGGCGACTCCGGCCTGCAGACCCACGACCGTCATCAGGCTGGTGTCGGCCCGCGAGATCATCTCCAGGTAGAAGCCGTTCAGCAGGCCCGGGAGCGCCGCGCCGCCATAGGCGTCGGGGACCATCAGCGACACGAGGCCGGCTTCCCGCAGCTGCTCGTACGCCTCGCGAATGTGGGCGGGGGGCTGCGCACCGCCGTCGTCGGTGAGCTCGGCTTCGGCCTCCCATTCCTCACGCGCGCGCCGCTCGAAGCTCTCGGCGAGCGCGGCGGTGGTCTCCAGCACGCTCCGGAACGCGCCGAGCTCGGACTCGACATCGGGGTTGCCGCCGTCGCGGAGCCGCAGGATGCCTTCCCAGTCGACGAGCTGCTCGAGATACAGACGCATGCTCGGGGCGAAATAGTTGCTCACGGAGGCTCTCCTTCTCCCGGGAGGGGGTCTTCTCGCGCCGTCACGAAATCCGGGCGAGGCCGATTTCGAGCCCATGATCGCCGAACTCGGATCGAGACCGCGACAGACCCTCGTCTGGCAGCGCGGTGACGACATCGATCGTGCGGGCGAGCGTCTGCTGGCCGATCCAATCCCGATGACTCTCGATCGCGGGACGCCACTCTTCCGGCACCACCAGCGCGATCCGGATGACGTCCGACACGTGCAGGCCGGCCTCCTTGCGCGCTTGCTGGATCCCGCGGACGACGTCCCGTGCCACGCCCTCGTGCACGAGCGACTCCGTGAGTTCCAGGTCCAGCACGGCAATCGCGTCCTGACTGGCGAGCGGCTCGCAGGCGACGCCCTCGTGTGGCACGAGTCGGAGCTGGAACTCGCCGGGCGCGAGTCGCTGCCCGGCGATCTCGATGGATCCGTCGGCCTGGCGCTGCCAGGCGCCCTGCTTCGCCGCCGCCAGGACGGTCTTCATGGCGGGACCGAGCCGCGGTCCGACTGCGCGGGAATCGACGCGGAGCTGGAAGCTCGCCCAGTCCTCGATCGCTTCGGCGATGCGGAGTTCCTTCACGTTCACTTCGTCGCGGATCAGCTCCGCGTACGGCGCGAGGTCGGCGACACCATGGCCGGCGAGCGTCAACGCGGCCAGCGGCTGACGCACGCGCACGTTCTCGCGTTCGCGCAGCGTCCGAGCGGAGGAGCAGGCGTCGCGCACGCGGTCCATCTCCGCGACGAGCTTCGGGTCCGCGGGCAGCGCCTCGGCGTCCGGCCAGTCCGCCAGATGCACGCTGAGCTCGCCGGTGAGGCCGCGAAAGATCTCTTCCGAAAGGAATGGCAACAGCGGCGCGACGATCTTCGCGAGCGTCACGAGCACGGTGTACAGGGTGTCATAGGCATCGCGCTTGTCGTCGTCCATGCCGTGCCGCCAGAAGCGCTCGCGGCTGCGGCGGATGTACCAGTTGGTGAGTGCGTCCAGGAAGCCGAGCACGGCGCCACACGCGCCGCCGAGGTCGTAGGCGTCCATGCGCGCCGTGACGGTCTCGACCAGTTCGCGGGTCTTGGCGAGCGCGTAGCGATCCAGCAATCCGGGAGCATCGGATCGCAGCCGCGCCTCGACGCCGTCCGTGTTCGCATAGAGACAGAAGAACGAGTACGAGTTCCAGAACGGCAGCAGCACGCTGCGGACGACCTCGGCGATTCCCTTTTCGTCGAGACGCAGGTCGAGCCCGCGCAGCACCGGAGAGGCGACGAGATACCAGCGCAGGGCATCGGCGCCGTGCGTGTCCATGATCTCGAGCGGATCGGTGTAGTTGCGCAGGCGCTTGCTGAGCTTCTTTCCGCTCTCGTGCAGGATCACGCCGTGACAGATGCAGGTCTCGAAGGGCGGGCGATCGAAGAGCGACGTCGACAGCACCATCAGCGTGTAGAACCAGCCGCGGGTCTGGGCCACGTACTCGACGATGAAGTCCGCGGGAAAATGGTTCTCGAACCACTCGCGGTTCTCGAACGGGTAGTGGACCTGCGCGAACGGCATCGAGCCCGAGTCGAACCAGACGTCGAGGACCTCCGGCACGCGCCGCATCGTGCTCTGGCCGGTCGGGTCGTCGGGGTTCGGGCGCACCAGGTCGTCGATGTGGGGGCGGTGCAGGTCCGCCGGCCGGACGCCGAAGTCGCGCTCGAGCTCGTCGAGACTGCCGTACACGTCCGTGCGCGGGTAGGCGGGGTCGTCGCTGCGCCAGACCGGGATCGGCGAGCCCCAGAAGCGGTTGCGCGAGATGCTCCAGTCCTGGGCGCCCTCGAGCCACTTGCCGAAACGGCCATCTCGGATGTGCTCGGGGATCCATCGGATCCGTTGATTCAACTCCTGCATGCGCGGCGCGAACTCGGAGACCCGCACGTACCAGGACGACATGGCGCGGTAGATCAGCGGCGTGTCGGTGCGCCAGCAGTGCGGGTAGTTGTGCACGATGGTCTCGTGCCGGACCAGCTCGCCTCGCTGCTTGAGGGTGCGGATGATTTCCGGGTTGGCGTCGAAGACGAGGTGTCCGGCCCAATCGGGGACGGCGGCGTCGAAGCGACCGGTGTCGTCGACAGGCACGACGACGGGGATGCCGTGCGCCTGGCAGATCCGCAGATCGTCCTCGCCGAAGCCCGGGGCCAGGTGAACGACGCCGGTGCCCTCGTCGGTGGCGACGAAGTCCGCTGCGAGGACGCGGAAGGTCTGGTTGCTCTCGTTGCCGAGATCGGCGAAGTACGGGAACAAAGGTCGGTAGCGCAGTCCGACGAGCGCGGCGCCGGGGCGGGTTGCGAGCAGCTCGGCGTCGGCGAGCTCGACGGGGAAGCGTTCGCGCGCCGCTTCTGCGACCAGCACGCGTCGATCGCCCAGACGCAGGACCGCGTACTCGATCTCCGGTCCGACGGCGAGCGCAAGGTTCGAGGGCAGCGTCCACGGCGTCGTCGTCCATGCCCACAGCTCCGTGGGGCCGTCGGCCGTCGGGTCGACGACGTGGAAGCGCACGGTGACTGCCGGGTCCTGCCGCTCGCGGAAGGCATCGTCGAGGCGCGTCTCGAAGTTCGAGAGCGGCGTCTCGGCGGCCCACGAGTACGGGAGGACCTTGAAGCCCTCGTAGATCAGCCCCTTCTGCCAGAGCTGCTGGAACGCCCACAGGACACTCTCCATGTACGGGAGGTCCATCGTCTTGTAGTCGTTCTGGAAGTCGACCCAGCGCGCCTGGCGGGAGACGTAGCGTTCCCACTCGCTCGCGTAGCGCATCACCGAAGTGCGACAGTAGTCGTTGAAGCGGCCGATCCCGTAGTCGAGGATCTGGGCGCGTCCCTGGACGCCGAGTTCCTTCTCGGCCGCCATCTCGGCGGGCAGCCCATGGCAGTCCCAGCCGAAGCGACGCTCGACGCGCCGTCCCCGCATCGTCTGGTAGCGGGGTACGATGTCCTTGACGAAGCCGGTGACGAGGTGCCCGTAGTGGGGGAGTCCGTTGGCGAAGGGCGGGCCGTCGTAGAAGACGAACTCGTTGCTCCCGCCGGCGCCGGCCGGCCGGGCCTCCACCGATTCGCGGAAGATCCCCTCGCGCTCCCAGGACTCGAGCACGCGGCGCTCGATCGCGGCGAAGCGCGGTTGGGGGTCCGGAGTCGGGTAGCGGGCGGGTGCGTCCGGTCTGGCATTGCCGGAACTACCGCTCCTCAGATCGTCGCTCATCGGGTCCGCCTCGAGGGAAAGCGCAGGCTAACCCGGGGCTTAGACGGACACAAACCGATCCCGGTGGCCGCGAAGAACGCCGAGCTCTACGGCGTCGGCGCCATCCCGGTACCGACCAGGAGCCCCGCCAGCACGATCGCGATCAGCAGGTACGCCGCAAATCCGATCAGGCAGACGCCGATCGCCCGACCCGTGCTGGTGTAGTCGAGCGCCTGGCGAACTGCGACGACCATCGCTGCCAGCTGCCACAACCAGGCGACGAACAGCACCAGCCCGCCGATCAGGGGCAGGAAACCGAGAATCCCGATCGTGCCCGGCACGGCCGAGAAGCCGGTCGTGCGCAACATCTCGCCGAGATCGCACCGCGTCTCGGGAGTCGGCAGAATGCGCGTGCCCACCTGGTACGTGACCAGCGCCCAGACGAACCAGCCGACCACGCTGAGGGCCATCCCGCCGAGCACAGTCGCGCCGTGTCCGCCGCCCGCCAGTGAGGAGCCGAGGCCGCTCGCGAGCGACGCGATGACGACGACGGCCATCGCCTGGCCGAGGGCGCTGGGGTCCGCCTCGACCTCTTCGTAGGTGGCGACGTCGAGGCGCGCGGCTCCGATCGCCCGTTCCACGAAGCTCGCCATGCCCCCCCCTTGTCACTTCAGAGTTCCCGCCGTCGCCGAGAAGTTGACGGATCCAACCCGGCCCCTTTCTTGACGCGGAGGAGTCTACACCCGAAAGGGGGCGGGGGGAGCGCTAGAGTTTGGACGCGATGGAGGCGGGATCGATGACGGGGCGCCAGCGGCGAGAACTGAGGGGGAAGGCCCAGCGGCTCGAGCCTGTCGTGTTCGTGGGGGACGCCGGGATCACGGACGGAGTGCTGCGGGCGGTCGACGAGGCGCTGAACGCCCACGAGCTCGTGAAGGTGCGCATGCGGCAGCCCGCCGACAAGAAGGCGATGGCGGCGGAGCTCGGAGCCGCGAGCGGCGCGACGCTATTGGGTCTCATCGGCCACACGGTCCTGCTCTACCGCGCGCATCCAGAAGATTCGCGCGTCGAGTCGTCCGATTGAAGACGATCGATCTGCGCAGCGACACCGTGACGCGTCCGACGCCGGGGATGCGCGCCGCGATGGCGAGCGCGGAGCTCGGCGACGACGTCTACGGCGAGGATCCGACCGTCAACCGACTCGAGGCCGCGGCCGCCGCGCGGGTCGGCAAGGAGGCGGCGGTGTTCGTGCCGTCGGGAACCATGGCCAACCAGATCGCGATCCGGCTGCATACGCACCACGCGGAGGTGGTCCTCGCGAGCCACGGCGCCCACGTCTTGCGCTACGAAGGGGGAGCCGCGTCGGCGCTCGCGGGTGTGCAGATCGCGACGATCGGCGAGGGAGGCTTCTTCGACGCCGAGGCCGTCCGGGCGGCGTACGTGCCGGTGACGAACATCCATCTGGCGCCCACGACGCTGCTGGTTGCCGAGGACACGCACAACGGCGCCGGCGGCCGCGTCTTCCCGCTCGAGATGCTGCACGGCGCCGTCGCGGCCGCGCAGGATCTCGGGATGCGCGCACACCTCGACGGCGCGCGGCTGTTCGATGCGGAGGTCGCGAGCGGAGTTCCTGCGGCGCGCATCGCCGAGCCGTTCGACACCGTGGCGTTCTGCTTCTCGAAGGGTCTCGGCGCTCCGGTCGGCTCGGTGCTGTGCGGATCGGCCGACACGATCCTGCGCGCGCGCCGGCTCCGCAAACTGCTGGGCGGCGGCATGCGCCAGGCCGGCGTGATCGCCGCCGCTGCTCTGTATGCGCTGGAGCACCAGGTCGAGCGTCTCGGCGAGGATCATGCGAATGCCCAGCGGCTGGGAGCAGGCATCGAGAAGCTGGGCCTGCCCGTGCACCCGGCGCCGGAGACGAACATGGTGATGTTCGACTTCGCCGACACGATGGGTCTGCTGCGCGCCGCCCGCGCCCGCGACCTGTTGATCAACCCGACGGCGCCGGGACGCTTCCGCGCGGTGACGCACCTCGACGTCTCCAGTACCGACGTCGACGATGCGGTGAACCGGCTGGACGAGGCCCTCGCCGAGCTGCGGACTTGACGCTGAACGGGAGCTGTGGGACGTTCCGCTCCATGCACGAAACGGGACGCCCCTTCCGCGGCCAGATCCGCTGCGGCCGCAGCGACTGGTGGTGGTTTCCTCGCTCCTGAGGCGGCTGCCGTTCGTGCGCGTGTAGACGATCCAGGCCGCCTCCCGAGGCGGCCTTTTCAATTGCCCTCCGCAGCGTCCCGACCGCCGGGGCGGATCCGGACGGGACGGCTGCTCCGGGACGAACGTAGAGGAGAGTCCCGATGACCGAACTCCCGACCTACCGGACGCGCGGCGGCGTCCTCGTCCGCCGCACCGTCGAACCGATCGACGGCGTCGCCTCGATAGCCGCGCTGACCAGCAGACTCGACGAGCGACGCGGTGCGCTGTTCGCATCGAGCTACGAGTATCCGGGTCGCTACACGCGCTGGGACATGGGGTTCTGCGATCCGCCGCTGATGGTCGTCGCGCGCGGGCGCGAGCTGTTCGTCGAAGCGCTGAACGAGCGCGGGAAGGTGCTACTCCTGTCGATCGGCCGCGCGCTCGAACCGTTGCCGGATCTCGCCGATTTCGCCGCCGGGGAGACGCTGCTGCGCGGTCGGTTGCGGGAGCCCGAGGGGCGCTTCCCGGAAGAGGAGCGCAGCAAGCAGCCCTCCGTGTTCACGGTCCTGCGCGCGCTCGTGAACCTCTTCGGCGCAGAAGACGACGCCCACCTCGGGCTCTACGGCGCGTTCGGCTACGACCTCGCCTTCCAGTTCGAGCCGCTTCGCCTGCGCCTCGAGCGCCCGGCGCGCCAGCGCGACGTCGTCCTGTACCTTCCCGATGAGCTGTTGCTCGTCGACCACCGACGCGAGCAGGCGACGTGCCGCCGCTACGACTTCGAGGTCGACGGGCGCACGACGGCGGGCCTCCCGCGCGACGGTGAGACGCAGCCCTTCGCGCTGGCGCCGGCGAGCGCGACACCGCGTCCGTGCGACCACGAGCCGGGTGAGTATGCCGCGGCCGTCCGGACGGCCCGCGAGTCGTTCCGGCGCGGCGACCTGTTCGAGGTGGTGCTGTCGCAGACCTTCGCGGAACCGGCGCCCGTGTCGCCGGCGGAGGTCTTCCGGCGGCTGCGCGTGCGCAACCCGTCTCCGTACGGCTTCCTGATCCATCTCGGCGACGCCGAGTATCTCGTCGGCGCGTCGCCGGAGATGTTCGTGCGGGTCGAGGGGCGACGCGTCGAGACCTGTCCGATCTCGGGCACGATCCGCCGCGGTGAAGACGCGATCGAGGACGCGGAGCAGATCAAGACCCTGCTCACCTCCGCGAAGGACGAATCCGAGCTGACGATGTGCACGGACGTCGATCGCAACGACAAGTCGCGCATCTGCGAGCCCGGCTCGGTCCGCGTCATCGGACGCCGCCAGATCGAGCTCTACTCGCGCCTGATCCACACCGTCGACCATGTCGAGGGTACGCTGCGCGAGGGCTTCGACGCGCTCGACGCATTCCTCTGTCATACCTGGGCCGTCACCGTGACCGGTGCGCCGAAGGCCTGGGCGATGCAGTTCGTCGAGGATCACGAGCGCTCGGCGCGGGCGTGGTACGGCGGCGCCGTCGGCGTCGTCGGCTTCGACGGGAGCCTCAACACCGGCCTCACGCTGCGCACGATCCGCGTGCTCGACGGCATCGCCGAAGTTCGCGCCGGCGCCACGCTGCTCTACGACTCGGACCCCGAGGCCGAGGAGGAGGAGACGCACGTCAAGGCGTCCGCACTGCTCGACGCGATCCGGCGACCCGCGGGCGCCCCGAGCGAGTCGCCGCGCGTCGTTCGAACGCAGGTCGGCGTCGGCAAGCGCATCCTGTTGATCGATCACCAGGACTCGTTCGTGCACACGCTCGCCAACTACCTGCGCCAGACCGGCGCCGAGGTGGTGACGTGGCGGTCCGGCTTCCCGCCTGCGGATCTCGATCGGCTGCGACCGGATCTCGTCGTGCTCTCCCCGGGCCCCGGATCGCCGGCGGACTTCGACGTGGTCGGGACGCTGGCGGCGCTGCGTGCGCGCGAGCTGCCCGTGTTCGGGGTCTGCCTCGGTTTGCAGGGCCTCGTCGAGGCCCTCGGCGGCAAGCTCGATGTGCTCGAGACGCCGGTGCACGGCAAGCCCTCGTGGATCGAGTCGCGCGGAGGCGCGCTCTTCGAAGGGCTGCCGAAGCGTTTCCGCGCCGGTCGCTATCACTCGCTGTACGCGCGCCGCGACGCGCTGCCGCTGGCGCTCCGCATCACGGCCGAGAGCGAGGATGGCGTGATCATGGCGGTCGAGCACGAACGGGAGCCGCTCGCCGCGGTGCAGTTCCATCCGGAATCGATCCTGACGCCGGGCCCCCTCGGACTGCGGCTCCTGGCCAACGCCGTGGCGAAGCTGGCGCGCTGAAACGCCCGATCACGCGAGCTCCGCCCGCAGCGTCGCGCCGAGTTGGTCGACCGCGCGCCTGCCGGCGTCGAAGACGTCGAGCAGCGACACGAAGCCGTGGATCTGTCCGTCGTAGCGCGTGGCGGTCGTCGCGACGCCGGCGGCCCGCAGGCGGTCCGCATAGGCCTCCCCCTCGTCGCGCAGCGGGTCGTACTCGGCGGTCAGCACCGTCGCCGGCGGCAGCCCTGCGAGCTTCTCGGCGCGCAGAGGGGACGCGTAGCCCTCGTTGCGGCGAGCCGGATCGGCGACGTACCGATCCCAGAACCAGCGCATGCCGTCCCGCGTGAGGAAGTAGCCATCGCCGTTCTCGCGGTAGGACGGTCGATCGAAGTCGTGATCGACGACGGGGTAGAGGAGGAGTTGGTGGCGCAGCACCGGACCGCTGCGATCGCGCGCCATCAGCGCGACGACGGCGGCGAGGTTGCCGCCGGCACTGTCTCCGCCGACCGCGAGACGCGAACCGTCGATCCCGAGCTCGGCGCCGTGCTCGGCGAGATGACGCACGACGGCGTAGCAGTCTTCGGGCGCTGCCGGCCACGGGTGCTCGGGGGCGAGTCGATAGTCCACCGACACGACGCGTGCGCCGCTGCGGTTGGCGAGCGCTCGACAGAGATTGTCGTGCGTGTCGAGGCTTCCGATCACCCAGCCGCCGCCGTGGAAGTAGACGAGCGCGGGTCCGCGGCGCGCCGCGGCCGCGGCCGCGGGCACGTAGAGGCGCACGGCGATCGCGTCGCCGTCGGGACCCGGGACGCGGCGCTGCTCGATGTGCTCGACCGGCTCGCCGGGGGCCGGACTGCGCAGGCGCTCGAACGCTGCTCGCGCATCGGCCGGCGTCATCTCGTGAAGTGGCGGGCCACCCTGCGCGGCGAGTTGGTCGAGTACGAAGCGAACCTGCGGGTCGAGCGGCACGACACAGCCTCCTCGTTGGAAACCGCGACGATAGCCGGCTGGCGTGCCGTCCGTGCCCCGCCGCTACCCGATGACGGCCAGCTGCCGCGACTGCGCGAGCAGCACTCCTTTGCGGCTCCACACCTCGCCATCCTCCTCGACGAAGCCGCCCGCGGCCAATCGGGATCGGATCATGCGCCCCGAGACGGTCGTCAACGAACGGCCGATCCGTTCCACGCGCGTATCGATGCGCACGGCACCTTCGGCGGGCGGTGCGGTGTAGTGCACCGTGAGCGAACGCGGCGCGCGCTCGGCCGGCACCTCGGCCGCGAGTGCGCGCAACAAGAGCGCCGCGACGTAGCCGCCATTCGGGCCGCGGACGACCCACCAGCCCTGGTCGATGCGTCCTTCGTGGACCCGGGTCCCGCGACGGAGGGACCGACGGCGCGCACGGCGGTATCGCGATCGAAGCGGGTCGGCATGGAGCGCGAGGATTGCCGCCGGGCGCTGCGATCGCAACGCGCGCTGGTCGGCTCCGAGGCCTCGGCTAGCATCGACGGAATGGCCGAGATCGACCGGCGGGAGTTCTTGAAGATCGGAGCCAGCGGTCTGCTCGGACTCGCCGCGGGCGACGCTCTCGCCGCCGTCGAGCCCGCGGCGGCTGCGCGCGTGCGTCGCCGCGTGGTGCTGGGACGAACGGGGCTCGAGATCCCCGACGTGGGGTTCGGCTCGAGTCGGCTCGGGGATCAGGTGGACGTGGTCCAGCACGCGCTGGCGCGCGGCATCACGTACTTCGACACCGCCGAGAGCTACAGGAACGGCCAATCGGAGACGACGCTGGGCCGCGCGCTCGAAGGGCGCCGAAACGACGTCATCCTCGCCAGCAAGACCCACTCGGAGCCTCGGGCTGGACGCGAAGCGCCCGCGCCGACGGCGCGCTGCTGGCTCGCTACGAATCGCGCCACGGTGCCGAGCAGTGTCGCTATGGCTGCAACGACTGTTCGGGCGCCTGTCCCTCCGGCGTGTCGATCCCGGACGCGTTGCGCGCGCGCATGTACGCAGAGGACTACGGCGATCCGTCGCTGGCCCGCTCCGCGTGGGGCGAACTCGGACCCGCCGGCGCCGCGTGCCTCTCGTGCACTGCGAAGCCATGCCTCGGCGCCTGCCCGCACGGCCTGCCGATCGGCGCCCTCACCACCCGCGCCGCCGCCCGCCTGGCTCGAGAAGTCGAGAGAGGGGCCGTCAAGAAAGGGGCCGGGTTGGATCCGTCAACTTTTCCCGGAAGGGAAAAGTTGACGGATCCAACCCGGCCCCTTTCTTGACGATCAGGCCCAGCAGACGGCGACTTCGCGGGGGCCGGCGTAAGGAAGCCGGCCGTGGGAGACGGCGTAGTTGTCGATCGCGATCACGTCGCCGCGCCGCCACGGCACCGCCACCATGTGTTGCCAGATCGCGTCGCGCACGGCCTCCATGTCGGCGCGGGGGATCTCGCTGCCGTCGGCGTGTCCGCAGTGCATCGCTCGCTGGTCGGCGGGCTTTCGGCGCTGCAACGCCTCGAGCACGCGCGCCAGCTGCCACAGCCCGAAGTGCTTCCACGTCGGTCGGAGTCGGTAGATGCGCGCGTACTCGCCTGCGGCCTGCGACAGATGGAACGTGTTGGCGTGGTTGTGCCAGACCCTCTCGTGCGTCACAGGATGCGTGCGCGTCACCGGCTGCGTCGACACGATGCGGAGCCCGTTCCCGTCGGTCCAGATCGGCTCGAAGCCTTCGGCGCGGCACCGCGCGTCGACCGCGGCGCGATCCGTCGTGAGGAACATCTCGTCCCAGCGCTTCAACTTCCACAGGTCGAAGCGGCCGCCTCCTTCCGGGCCCGAGTAGTTGCGCACGATGCGCAGCCCCTTCTCCTCCCAGCGCTTCACGAGCTCGGGGTCGAGGGTGCGCAGGACCTTGCGGAAATCTGCCAGCGGCGTCTCGCCGGACCCCGTCGCCGGCGCGACGAGACAGCAGAAGAAGAGCCGGCGCGGCGGCTCCGCGACGAAGCTCATCTCGCAGTGCTGCGGGATCGGGTAGAACGGCGGCAGCTCGCTCGCCGTGAATACGTGCGATGTGAGTGCGTTGCGCGGCGACGTGCCGAGATACTCGTTCTTCAGCTCGTCATCGACGGCACGGGCGACCGACTCGAACGCCGGCGCGTCGTCGATCGCGAAGCCGCGGAACAGCAACGCGCCGTGGACAGCGAGGCGATCGAGCAGCCAGTCGCGCTCGCGCAACAGCCACTCGCGCAGGCGTTGCGGATCGCGGTCCCCGCTCGCCTCGATGACGAGGGGCAGCCCGCCGGGCGTTCCGTCCTCCGTGTGGATCGCATAGGGGCTCTCGGGGAGGGCAGTGGCGGCGACCATGGGATCCTCCGTTGCGCAGCGCCCGGATCCTATCTCCGATGTCCCGACGAATCACAGACCCGATTTCGATGCCCCGAGGGGCCGGCGCCGGCGAGACCGCCCGCGGAACGGTTCGATCTGCCGCGCCGCCCCTACAGGTGCCCCTGGTACTTGCCGATCGCAGAAGCAGGCGACCGCCGAGGGAACGAGCCGTGATCCACGATGCGTCGGACCGCAAGGTCCTGCTGCTGCACGACGGAGAACTCGCCGACCTGCGCGCGCTCGTCGACAAGCTCGGTGCGCAGGTCGTCGAGGCGCACGGCGATGGCAGCGGCGATCCTGATTTCGACGTCGTGCTCGCGACGCCGCGCCGGCTGCGAGACATCTCGCGCTCCTCCGCGAGGCCCGACGCCGTCCGCATCGCCGTGCTCGAACGCGATGCGCGGACGCTGCGCGCGCTATGTCGCCGCACCGGCGTCGATCTCGTCGTCCTGCGGCCGGTGCATCCCACCGCCGTGCGTCTGCTGCTGCTCCACGCCCTGTACCGAGGTCCCGATCGACGCGTCCGGCGCGTCGCGGTCGGCGTCCCGATCCGGTTTCGCAGCGGCTTGCGCTCCCATTCGGCTCTCCTCGCCGACCTCTCGACTCGCGGCTGTCAGCTGGTCGGAAGCAAACGCCTCGCGCTGGGGAAACACTTGAAGGTGTGCATCCCGGATCCCGCCGCGCCGGGCCGTTCGTTCGCCGTGGCCGGTCAGGTCGTGCGGCTGGTCCGGGGCCTCGATCCGGGCTTTGCGGTCGAGTTCCGCAGCGTCGGAGCACTCGTTCGCGAGCAGCTCCAGGCGGCCGTGGCCGCCTACGCCGAAGGGCCGGGTCCGTGCGACAGCCGCGACGCGGCGAACGCATGGCGTCAGTTCTCCCCGCCGCCGACACCGGCCGAGCCGCCGGACGAAGAGCGCGTGGCGGCCGCCGACGGGCCTCGACTCCCGTCGCGGGAGGAGGAGACGACGTCGCTCCCGTCCGAGGACGTCGATCGGGCCCCCGCCGCCGACGCGGAATCCTCGTTCTGCGCCACCGAGGCGCCGGAGATCGCAGACGCGCGATCCGACGCTGCCGACCGCCGCCGGGCCGCGCGTCATCGCTACGAGGGACGCCGCGTCGTCGCGCTCGACGAGGAAGCCGCCCGCGTGCTGCTCGGCCACGATCTGTCGATCGGCGGCATGCGCGTCGCTCCCAATCCCGCGTTGCGCGTCGGCCAGCAGCTCCGCGTCGCGTTGTACGGGAGCCCCGGCGAAACGCCGCTGGTCGTCGCGACCGAGGTCTTTCGCGACGACGGGGACCGCGGCCTCGTCCTGCGCTTCGACGGCAGCGACGCCGGCGCCCGGCGCTACCTCGCGAAGATGCTCGACTCGTTGCCGGTGCTCGATGGCGGCAGGGAATCCGCACCCGGGCTCGTAGTGTCCGAGATCCTCGACGTCCCCGAGCCGTAGGCATCCCGGCAGCCGGCCGGCAGCGGCCGGCGGCTCAACCCGACCCCCCCGTCGCGCCGATGAAACCCACCGGAGGGCCGCACCGAGATGCCCATCGAGCGAAGTGTCCTCGTCATGGACGGCGGCGGTGCGCCGCGGTCGGCGCTCGCCCACCGCCTGCGCCGGATCGGCTACCGGACACTCCGCGCCAAGAGCCCGGAGGACGCCTTCCGTCTCGTCGAGGAGCACCGCCATCTGGTCGGCGTCGCGCTGATCCCGCCGGACCTCGCGGTGATCGATCTTCCGGGCGCCCTCGCCGCCTTGACGGCGAGCGCACCGAGTAGCCAGCTCAGCTACATCGTAAACGGTCAGCGCCCCAGTCCCGAGTCGCTCGACGAGCTCCGCGAGGCCGGTGTCCGGCTCGCCCTGTGGGAGCCGTATGACGACGGACGTCTGCGCTTCCAGGTCAACCGCGCGCTCTCCCTCGACGACGCCGGCGGTCTGCCGCGCCGGGAGACACGTGCGCCGGTGGATCTCGCGGCGCAGGTCTTTCAGGCCGGCCGCCAGAAGCCCGCCCGGATCTACACGCTGTCGTCGGGCGGCGCCTATCTGGAGACGCCGCGACCGACGCTGCGCGGCGCGCGCGTCGAGGTCGAGATGACGATCGGCGCGGGCCCCGTGCGCGCGGGCGGCGTCGTCGTCTACACCAACGTTCCGGGCAATCTGCAACGAAGCAACCTGCCGGTTGGTATGGGCGTTCGTTTCAGCGACCTGTCGGAACCGGCCAGCGCGGCGCTGCGTCGGCTCGTCGCGGAAGCGTCTCTCGCGCTCTCGCTCTGACACGCTCGCACGCCGGCATTCGGACCTTCGGCAGCGACGGCTCAGCGACCCGTCTCGGGGAACACCTGTCGCGTGCCGATCACTTCCCAGTGCGCGAACACCCCCTCGACGACGTAGGGGTCTCCCGAAGCGAAGCGACGAGCCGCCTCGAGCGACTCGGCGTCGAACACGACCAGGCTGCCGCACGGCGCGTCGCTCGCATCGAGCAACGGGCCTGCGTAGACGACACGGCCGGCATCGGCCAGTGGCTTCAGGTTGCGCAGATGAGCCTCGCGATGGATCGGTCTCAGGACGCCGCCGCGCGGGCCATCGCGACCGATCAGGACGAACAGGGGCATGATCCGATTCCTCGCGGCAGGGGGGAGGCCTACGGCAGCAGCAGCACCTTGCCGGATGTGGAGCGACTTTCCAACGCGCGCTGCGCCGCGGCGGCCTCCGCGAGTGCGAAGCGCGCGCCGATCCGGACCTGGAGCCAACCACTTGCGATCGCGTCGAGAACTGCGCCGGCCCGCAGCTCGAGCTCCTCGCGTGTCGCCGTGAAGTGCGCGAGTGACGGCCGCGTGAGGACCAGCGAACCACCGGCGTTGAGGCGCTGCAGGTCGAACGGCGGCACCGGACCGCTCGACTGGCCGAACAGCGCGAGCAGCCCGCGCGGTCGCAGCGAAGCCAGACTGCCGTCGAAGGTCGAGCGGCCGACGCCGTCATAGACCACGTCGACGCCGCGACCCGCCGTGGCGTCGCGGGCGGCCGCGACGAAGTCATCGCGCGCGTAGAGCACGACGCGCTGCGCGCCGGCTTCCGCCGCGAGCGCCGCCTTCTGCTCCGTCGAACACGTGGCGATGACGTGCACACCGGCGCGTCTCAGCATCTGGACGAGCAGCAAGCCGGTGCCGCCCGATGCCGCGTGCACGAGGGCCCAATCGCCGGGCTTCGGGTCGCGCAGCGCGTGCACCAGATAGTGCGCGGTCATGCCCTGCAGCATCGCGGCGGCCGCGAGCTCCTCCGCGACGCCAGCCGGGATGCGCACCACCGCGGTGGCCGGCGCGATGACCACATCGGCATAGGAGCCCGGCACAGCGGCCCACGCGACGAGATCCCCCGGCGCGAACCCCGCCGTGTCCGGCCCCACGGCCTCGACCTGCCCTGCGCCCTCGAGCCCGCTGACGAAGGGCAGGGGCCGCGGATACACACCGGTCCGGAAGTAGGTGTCGATGAAGTTCACGCCGGCGGCGCTCACGCAGATGCGGATCTGGCCGCGCCCCGGAGCGCCCGGGTCGCGCTCGACGAGCTGCAGCACCTCGGGACCGCCGGTTCGCTCGATCAGGATTGCGTTGGGCATGACCGGAGTATGCCGCGCCGGTCGCTCCGGCGGAGGATCACCCCGAGGGGCCCCGCGCGGCGTCCTGCGCCTCAACGCTTCGACCGGATCTGCCGATCCGCGAGTCCGTGAGGGGAGCGCGATCCAGATGAGCGATGCCATCGCGCTGCCGCCGATCTCGGTGGTGGCGGCCGACGTAGGTCCGGTGTTCACGCGGACGGGTGCACTCGGCATCCTGCTGGTGGATGCCGGCGGACTCGATGTGCTCGAGCGGCGCTACGGCCGCGAGGCCTACGCCCGGGCGCTGGCGGCATTCGCCGCCGAGGTCGGTGCGGCGTGCCGCGAGCTGGTCGGCGGTTCGGTGACGTTGGCGCGTGGAGACCTGGGACGCGGCGAGGTGCTCGCGCTGTTCACGCCCGACGGGCCCGGCACGGAGCTCTT
This sequence comes from Myxococcota bacterium, assembly GCA_039794265.1. Taxonomy (GTDB): domain Bacteria; phylum Myxococcota_A; class UBA9160; order UBA9160; family PR03; genus CAADGG01. The sequence continues at coordinate 11,308 of JBDIVR010000013.1, read as the reverse complement.
CGCCCGCATCCTGCCCGCACTCGAGCGCACCGTCCTCGAACGCGTGGCGAGGCTCGGTCCCCGGGTCGGCTATCCGTACCTGCGCCGGCTCCCGCCGATTGCAGTCGGGCAGGCCTATGGGTTGCGCAATCCGATCCTGTCCGAAGCGACACAGATTCGCGATACGGCGGATGCGGCGCGCGCGGACGCCGAACTCAACCGTCGAGTGGCGAGTCGTCATCGGCGCCGCGAGCTGCTCGACGTGCTGGTGCATGGTCGCGTCCATTCGGTGTACGAGCCGATCGTCGATGCAAAGGGGCTGACGGTGTTCGGGTACGAGGCGCTGGTCCGCGGTCCGGAAGGCTCGCGCCTGGCTTCCCCGATGGCACTGTTCGAGGTCGCCGCCGAAGAAGGCGTGTTGTTCCAGCTCGACTGCCTGTGCCGTTCGGCGGCGCTGGCCGGAGCGGTGGACTTCCCGAGCGGCGCCAAGCTGTTCATGAACATCCGACCGTCGTCGTTCCACGATCCCAGCTTCCAGCCCGATGCGTTGATCCGTACGCTGGAAGAATGCCAGCTCGGTCCCCAGGACGTCGTCTTCGAGATCTCCGAGCAGGAGTCGATCGAGAACTACGAGATCTTCCGCGAGGCGCGCGACGGCTACGGGAAGCTCGGCTTCCAGTTCGCGCTCGACGACACCGGCGCGGGCTATGCGAGCCTCGAGGCCGTCGCCGAGCTGGCGCCCGACTTCATCAAGGTCGATCGCGCCTTCGTGCGCGGGATCGACGAGGATCCCGTGCGCCAGACGATCCTGCGCTCGCTGCAGACGCTGGCGAGCGGCATCGGCGCGCAGATCGTCGGCGAAGGACTCGACACGCTCGAGGAGCTTCGGATGCTCGGCAGCCTCGGAATCCCGTTCGGGCAGGGGTGGCTGTTCGGGAAGCCCGCGCCGCTGCGCAGCGACCGCTAGTCCGCCGACCCCCGCGCGCCGTCGGCGATGCGAACTTACATGCAGTCTTGACTGTTTGTTAGTTGCCCTCTAGTTTGCCTGTCGATGCCTGCAACCGCTCAGCCCGATGGAGCCCTGCGACTCCGGCGCACCCAGGAGGAGCGCAGCAGCGAGACCCGCGCGCGGCTGCTCGACGCCACGATCGAGTCGCTGATCGACGTCGGCTACGCCCGCACCACGACGACGGGCATCTGCGAGCGTGCCGGCCTGTCTCGGGGCGCGCAGGTGCATCACTTCCCGAAGAAGCAGGATCTCGTCGTGTCGGCCGTCGCCCATCTGGCATGGCGTCGCGCGGAGGAGATCCGCCGTCGCGCGGCCGAGCTGCCGCCGGCGGCGAGCGCGGAGCAGCGCTTCCGCTCGCTGCTCGCGCTGGTCCGCGAGACGCTCTCGGGCCCGCTGTTCCTCGCCGCGCTCGAGCTGTGGGTCGCGTCGCGCACCGACGCCGAGCTCCGCCGCGCCCTCGTGGGCTTCGAGCGCGCAGCCGGTCGCGGGCTCACCGAAATGTGGCACGAGATCGCCGGCCCGCTGGCCGCCGCCGAACGCTTCGACGCCGTCCTGGAACTGACCATGCACCTGGCGCGTGGCATGGCGCTCCAGCAGCTGCTGCGCGGCGACGACAGCGCGCGGCGACGCGTCTTCGAGTTGTGGAGCGAGCTGGCCATCGCGGCGCTGCTCGGCGATCCGCACCCCGTTTCCGAAACCGAAACCCCCGAGGAGGATTCCTAGATGTCTCGCAAGGTCTACGTGGTCGGCGTCGGCATGACCAAGTTCGAGAAGCCCGGCAGCAAGCAATGGGACTACCCCGACATGGCGAGGGAGTCCGGCCAGAAGGCGCTCGCCGACGCCGGAATTCCGTACGACGCCGTCGAGCAGGTGGCGGTCGGCTACTGCTACGGCGATTCGACCGCCGGCGAGCGCGCGGTCTACGAGATCGGCCTGTCGGGCGTGCCGATCTACAACGTCAACAACAACTGCTCCACCGGATCGACCGCGCTGTTCCTCGCCAAACAGCTCGTCGAGGGCGGCCTCGTCGACTGTGCGATGGCGCTCGGCTTCGAGAAGATGGAGAAGGGCTCCCTCGGCATCAAGTTCACCGATCGCACGGTGCCGATGGACAAGCACATGAAGGCGATGGTCGAGAAGCGCGGCTTCGCGAAGGCGCCGGCCGCGCCGCAGATGTTCGGCAACGCCGGCCGCGAGCACATGGAGAAGTACGGCACCAAGCCCGAGGTCTTCGCGCGCATCGGCCACAAGAACCACAAGCACTCGGTGAACAACCCGTACTCGCAGTTCCAGGACGAGTACTCGCTCGAGGACATCCTCAACGCGCCGATGGTCTACGATCCGCTCACCAAGCTGCAGTGCTGCCCGACCAGCGACGGCAGCGGCGCCGCGATCCTCGCCAGCGAGGAGTTCGTGAAACAGCACGGCCTCCAGGCCCAGGCGGTCGAGATCGCCGGCATGGCGATGGCGACGGACCTGCCGAGCACCTTCGACGAGAAGAGCGACATCAAGCTGGTCGGCTTCGACATGTCGAGGAAGGCGGCGCAGAAGGCCTACGAGCAGGCCGGCGTCGGCCCGGAGAACGCGCAGGTGGTGGAGCTGCACGACTGCTTCAGCGCCAACGAGCTGATCACCTACGAGGCGCTGGGCCTCGCGCCCGAGGGCAAGGGCGGCGAGCTGGTGCTGAGCGGCGCCGTCACCTACGGCGGCCGCTGGGTCGTGAATCCGTCGGGCGGCCTGATCAGCAAGGGCCATCCGCTCGGAGCGACGGGCCTCGCGCAGTGCGCGGAGCTCAATTGGCAGCTGCGCGGGCTCGCCGAGAAGCGCCAGGTGGACGGTGCGAAGGTGGCGATCCAGCACAACATCGGGCTCGGCGGCGCGGCCGTCGTGGCGGTGTACAAGAAGCCGTCCGCGTAGCACCGGCGGGTCCAAGGTCGAACGCGCGGCCCGGAGGTTTCGACGCCTCCGGGCCGCTTCGTTTCCGCGGCCTTCGTCTACTCCTTCGCAGCGGGCTTCACGAAGCGCAGCGTCATCCGGTCGCTCTCGCCGATCGCCTCGTAGCGGGCCCGATCCTCGTCGCCGAGCCGGAAGTTCGGCGGCAGCGTCCACACGCCCTTCGGATGGTCCTTGGTGTCGCGCGGATTGGCGTTGATCTCCGAGCGCGCGGCGAGCTCGAAGCCCGCTCGTTCCGCCGCGGCGATCACGTAGGCCTCGGGCACGTAGCCGTTCTCGGCGGAGGAGGTCACGTCGGCGCCCTCGGGCGCGCGGTGCTGCACGACGCCGAACACGCCGCCGGGCTTCAACACGCGGAACGCTTCGCGGTACACCTGGTCGTGGTAGCCGCCGCGGATCCAGCCGTGGTTGTTGCGGAACGTCACGATCAGATCGAAGCGCCCGTCGGCGCCGAGGTCGAAACGCTCGGGCGGATCGATCTCGATGACCTCGACGGCGCCGAAGCGCTCCGTGTCGGCGGCGAGCCGGTCGGCCAGTTCGCGGGCGTAGCGGTGCCGCGCTTCTTCCTGCGGGCCATTCGGGTCGTAGTTGGTGACCACCAGCTTGCCGTCACCGGCGAGGAACGCGGCAAGGATCTCGGTATACCAGCCGCCCCCCGGCCACAGCTCCAGCACCTGCATGCCGGGCTCGATGCCGAAGAAGCGCAGGGTCTCCTCCGGATGCCTCGACGCGTCGCGTGCGCGGCTCTCCGCCGAGCGCGCCGAGGACGCGATGGCGCGCTGCAGGCGGTCGCCGGTCGCTTCTGCGGTGGTAGCGGGGCTCTCGGGCGCTGCGAGCAAGAGCGCCGACGCGAGAGCGAGCGCGAAGACCAGGACAGCGGAGAGGGAGCGCGGGCGTATGATCCTGGGCACGGGATTCCTTTCGAGGGGAAGGGGCGACGGGGGTGCGAACCGTCGAGGCTGCGCGACTCGACGCGGCCGTGCAACCCGACTCGCGTCCGGGCGTCCGCATGGCGTGCGCGGCACGGCGCCCCGAGGATGCGACATCGAGGCTCACGCCGACGAGATGCGGTGCCGTCAGCGCACGGGTCGATCGCGGGACGTTCGGGCACGGGTCGTGCGACTCGTGCAAAATCGGTCCTGCGATCGAATCGGAGCCTGGAGGAGCGCGATGACAGAGGATTCAGGGCGGGGAGAGCGGGATCTCGAGCGCGCGGCCGCCGCGCTGGCGGGCCGAGTGCCGCCGGCCCTGGCCCCGCTGGCGAAGCTCGCTTTCGACTACCGCTGGTCCTGGTGGCCAGGGGGGCCGGAGACGTTCCGCGCGGTCGATCCGCACCGTTGGGATCTGTGCAGCGGCAATCCGGTGCGTCTGTTGCAGGAGAGTTCGGACGCGATGCTCGCTCGGGCCGCGGACGACTCCGCTCTGATCGCGCGCGCCGTGTCGATGGCGGATGCGATCGCTGCCGAGCGCGCGCGTCCGTTTGCGCCGGGGGCCTTCGCTCCCGATCGGCCCGTCGCATTCCTGTGCGCCGAGTATGGCGTCCACGGCTCGCTCCCGATCTACGCGGGCGGCCTCGGCGTGCTGGCCGGTGATCTCTTGAAGGAGGCTTCCGATCGCGCGCTGCCGCTGGTCGCCGTCGGATTGCTGTATCGACACGGTTCGTTCCATCAGCGCCTCGACCCGAGCGGGTGGCAGCACGAGTATTGGGTCGAGACCGATGCCGAGCGTCTGCCGGCCGCACGCGTGACGGACGAAGAGGGCGAACCGCTGCAGATCTCCGTCCCGATCTGCGGGCGGGCTGTCGCTGCGCAGATCTGGCGCATCGACGTCGGGCGCGTCCCGCTCTTCCTGCTCGACAGCGACGTGCCGGACAACACGCGCGTCGATCGCTGGATCACGTCGCGCCTGTACGTCGGCGACCGCGAGACGCGGCTGGCGCAGTACGCGCTGCTCGGTATCGGGGGGATCCGAGCGCTGCGAGCGCTCGGCATCGATCCCGGCGTCGTGCACTTGAACGAGGGACATGCGGCATTGGCGCCGCTCGAGCTGGCGCGCGAGCAGCGCGCGGCCGGAGTCCCCTTCGCGGCAGCCCTGGACGATGCCCGCGCGCGCACGGTTTTTACGACCCACACCCCCGTGGCAGCCGGCAACGACCGCTACGAGCCGGGTCTCGCGCTGTCCGTGCTCGGCGGCTTCGCCGGCGAGCTGCAGCTCACGCCGGACGAGTTCCTCGCGCTCGGCCGGGTCCGGCGGGACGATCCGCACGAGTCGTTCGGGATCACCGTCCTCGGCCTGCACGCGAGCCGTGCGGCCAATGGCGTCTCACGCCGACACGGCGAGGTGGCGCGCGAGATGTGGGCCTCGCTGTGGCCCGATCGCCCGGTGGAGGCGGTGCCGATCGCGCACGTGACCAACGGCGTGCACATCCCGACGTGGATGGCGCCGGCGATGCGGGATCTTCTCGATCGCCGGCTGGGGTCCGACTGGAACTCGCGCGCAGCCGACGCCTCGACGTGGGATGCCGTAGACGAGATTCCGGATGCCGAGTTGTGGGCGGTTCGCCAGGCGCTGCGCCGCGAACTCGTAGGCTGGGTCCAGGAGCAGAGCATCGACGATCGCCTGGCTCGTGGCGCCGTCCCGCGCGAATATGCGGAGGCGGCGGCGCGCGGCTTTGCGCCCGATACGCTGACGATCGGCTTTGCGCGGCGCATCGCCACGTACAAACGGCTGTACCTGTTGTTTCGCGACCCGCAGCGCGCGCTTCCCTTGCTCGACGGCGCCACGCCGCTGCAGCTCGTCATCGCCGGCAAGGCCCACCCCGAGGACGACGACGCCAAGCGTCTCGTGCAGCAACTGTTCCCCGCGGCCATGGCTCAGCAGGTGGCTTCGCGCGTCGCCTATCTCGAGGACTACGACCACGCGATGGCCGCGCGCCTCGTCGCTGGCTGCGACGTCTGGGTGAACCTGCCCCGGCCGCCGCTCGAGGCGAGCGGCACCAGCGGGATGAAGGCGGCGCTGAACGGCTGTCTCCATCTCTCGGTGCTCGACGGCTGGTGGCAGGAGGCCTTCGACGGCCGGAACGGCTGGGGGATCGGCGTCGAGTCGGCTGGGAATCCGGCGCCGGACGCCGAGGCGCAGGATGCGCGGGACGCGAGCACGCTGTACTCGCTGCTCGAACGCGAGATCGTCCCGGCCTTCTACGAACGCGACGAGGCGGGCGTCTCGCGTGCATGGGTCCAGCGCATCAAGCACTCCCTGCGCAGCATCGGACCGCGCTTCAACGCCAGCAGGATGCTGCGCGACTACAGCGAAATGGTGTACCGCGCACGCTGAGCGCGCTGCGCGAGCCGTCAAGAAAGGGGCCGGGTTCGTTCGTCAACTTTTCCCAGAAGGGAAAAGTTGACGAACGAACCCGGCCCCTTTCTTGACGGCGACGGGCCCCGGGTCCCGCGATTCAGCACCGCGCTACGCTCGGAGCCCGAGACGCCCATGCATTCCGTTCCCCCCGACCCGCTGCGCTCCTCCGGCCCCGTCCGAACCCAGGCCGTCCCCGAGCCCGTGGACCAGGACGTGGCGGGCGGAGGAGGTGGCCCCGTTCGGGCGCTCCGTCTCACGCTCCCCGGCGCCGCGTTGCCGGCGCTGCGTCGTCATCCGCTGCTACAGGCGCTCTCCGGGGGTGGACGCGCCGCCCGCAGCGAGCTGCACTGGACCTACTGGGAGACACCGAACTTCGACCTCGCACAGGCCGGTGTGGCGCTGCGCCTGCGCCAGGTCGGTCCCCACGCCGTCCAGACGCTGGAGACGCGACCCGGTGTCGGTCTGGCCGCGGCGGTATCGGATGAGCTCGATGCGCTGGTCTCGTCAGCGGCCCCGGACCTCGCGGCGATCCCGGATCTCGAGTTGCGCGCGCGGCTGGCCGCATGCGTCGAGCGCCAACCGCTGACGACGATCTTCGAGGTGCGGATCGATCGCACGCGGCGCCTGCTCCACGAGGACGGCAGCACGCTGCGCTTCGACCTCGACGTCGGCGAGATCCGCAGCGCTCGCGGCGTCGTACCGGTCTGCGAAGTCGAGATCACGGGTCGCGGAGAGGATCCCAGTCATCCCTATCGGCTCGCTCTCGAGCTGCTGGAGGACCTGCCGTTGCGGCCGCTCAGCCGCACGCTCGCCGAGCGCGGCTACGAGTGCAGCAGCGGCCGGGGCCCTGCGACGCACAAGGCGCGCCCGGTCGCGGTGGCGGAGGGCGCATCGCTCGAGGATCTGCTGGCGGCGGTGGCCGAGAGCGGCCTCGCACAGCTCGTCGCGAACGAACCGGCCGCAGTGCTCGGGGTCGATCCCGAGGGCGTGCATCAGATGCGTGTAGGAGCGCGGCGCCTGCGTTCGGCGCTGGCGTTCTTCGGCTCGGTTCTGCCGGAGCGGCAACGCGGATGGTTGCGCGACGAGCTGCGCTGGCTGACCGGCGAGCTCGGCCCGGTCCGGGATCTCGACGTGTTCGCGACCGAGCTGCTCGATCCTCTGCTCGCCTCGTACCCGCAGGCCGACGGGCTCGCGCGTCTGCGTGCGGCGGCGCAGGACGCCCGCGACGAGGCGCAACGCCACGCCGTCTCGGCGCTGGAATCGCCGCGCTGGTCGCGCCTCGCGCTCGAGACCGGCGCGTGGATCGCGCGCCGTGCCTGGCGCGAGCAGCCGCTCGACGAGTGCTCCGCGAAGCTCTTCCTGCCGGCGCCGCTGTTCGTCGCGCCGCTGCTCGAGCGGCGTCACCAGCGCGCGCGCCGGCTGGGACGTCACCTGGCTGAAGCATCGGCCGACGAGCGCCATCGGCTCAGGATCCGGCTCAAGAAGTTGCGCTACGCGGCGGAGTTCACCGCCTGTCTCCATCCCGGAAAGCAGGCGGAACGCTACGCGCGTCGCCTCGCGCGGTTGCAGGATGCCCTCGGGCATCTCAACGACGTCGCCAACGCCGATCGGCAGCTCGCCGTGGCGCTGGCCCGTCTCGGGGAGCGTCCGTCGCTCGAAGCCGTGCGCGCGGCCGGCTTCGCCGCGGGCTGGGTCGCGCACTCCGCGCACGTCGAGCTGGCGCGTCTGCCGAAGCGCTGGGAGCGTTTCGAGGCAGTGGGTCGCTTCTGGCGCTGACTCCTCGGCGGGCTAGCTTGCCTCGGCATGAAGATCGGACTCGTCGGCTTCCCGGGTGCGGGGAAGAGTACGGTGTTCGGCGCGCTCACGGGGCTCGATCCGGCCACGGGCGCCGGCGGGGCAGACAAGGCGCGCGTCGGCGTGGTGAAGGTGCGGGATTCCCGTGTCGACGCGCTCTCGGAGCTCTTCCACCCGAAGAAGAAGACCTACGCCGAGATCACGTTCACGGATCTCGCGGCGGGTCACGGGTCGGGCGTCGATCGCGCAGCGCTCAACGCGATGCGCAATCTCGATGCGCTGTGCCAGGTGGTGCGCGCGTTCCCGGATCTCGCCGGGGAACCCGGGACGCCCCTGCGCGACATCGACGGCCTCGTCACCGAGACGATCCTCGCGGATCTCGAGCTCGTGGAGCAACGGCTCACGCGCATCGCGAAGGAGCGCGGGCCCGCGAAGGAACGCGAGATGCCGCTGCTCGAGCGGCTGCAGAAGGCGCTCGAATCCGAGCGGCCGCTGCGCGACGTCGAGCTGGCGCCGGAGGAGCGGCGCACGCTCGCCGGCTACGCGTTCCTCACGCTGAAGCCGCTGCTGCTCGTCTTGAACGTCGCCGAGGACGACGTCGCGACGCCGGCGCCCGCCGACGTCGAAGCGGCCGCCAAGGAGCGCGGGCTCGGTCTCGTCGTGCTGTCGGCGAAGGTCGAGATGGACATCGCGCAGATGCCCGAGGCCGAGCAGAGCGACTTCCTCGCCGCCCTCGGGCTCGTCGAGCCGGCGAGTCATCGCTTCGTGCGCGGCGCCTACGAGCTGATCGACCTGATCTCGATGCTGACGGCCGGTCCCGACGAATGCCGCGCGTGGCCGATCCCGCGCGGCACGCCGGCGCCGAAGGCCGCCGGCAAGATCCACTCGGACATCGAACGCGGCTTCATCCGCGCCGAGGTCGTCCCGTGGCAGGATCTCGTCGAGCTCGGCAGCGAGGCCCGGTGCCGCGAGGCCGGCAAGCTGCGCGTCGAGGGCAAGAGCTACGTGATCCAGGACGGCGACGTCGTCAACTTCCGGTTCAACGTCTGAGGCGCCGGCTGGCGACGCGAACGTGATGGCGCCCGATCCGGTCTGCTTCGTCACCGGCGGCGCCCACGGCATCGGCGCGGCCTTCGTGCGGCTCGCGGTGGCGCGCGGGGCTCGCGTCGCGATCGGCGACGTCGACGTCGCGGCGGCACGGACGCTGGCGGCCACGTGCGGAGAGCGCGTCGTCGCCGTCGAGCTCGACGTGCGGGATGCGGCGGCCTGGGAGCGGGCGCTCGACGCGGCGTGGGCCGCCTTCGGCCGCGTCGACGTGCTGGTGAACAACGCCGGCCTGCTGCACAGCGGCACGCTCCTCGAGCAGACGCCGGCGCAGCTCGACCAGATGCTGGACGTGAACCTGCGCGGTGTCGCCAACGGTCTGCGCGCCTACGTGCCGCGGGCCACGGCGCAGGGCGGCGGCCACGTCGTCGACGTGGGGAGCCTGGCCGGCTACGTGCCGCTGCCGGGCCAGGCGTTCTACTCGGCCACCAAGCACGCCGTTCGCGCGCTGCACCTGGCGTTCACGATGGAGCAGGAGGGCGGGGCGGTCACGTTCACCCTCGTGTGTCCCGGCGCCGTCGACACACACATGCTGCGCCAGCAGATTCCGGTGGACTCGAACGCCGTGGCGTTCGCCGGGCACGTACTGCGTCCGGAGGAGGTCGCCGAAGCGATCTGGCGTGGCTCCGTGCGACGTCCGCGAGAGATCCTGCTGCCGCGGGCGGCGGGCCTGGCGGGTAAGGCGCTCGGCGTGCTTCCCGGGGCGTTGGCCCGGGTCATGCGGCGGGCGCGTCGCGTCGGACTTGCCGCGCTGCAAGCGCGCCGCGAGGGCTGACGCTGGCTCGCGCCGCGGGAGTGGCCGGAGTCAGCGTTCGGGCGGGCGGTACGCGCGCACGCGGAAACCCGTCTCGACGTCGACCTCCTGGTCGAGATCGTCGAACTCGGCGCGGAGATCGGTCCGCAGCGTGTCGACGGCCTCGGCCAGCTGGGCGTCGCTCATGCGCCAGGTGACGGACCACGTCCGGGAGGCGATGAGGTCGATCAGCGCGCTCGGCCGCATGCGCCGCGGAAAGCGGAGCTGCTCCTCGCCAGCGGCGGTCCAGCCCTCGTCTTCCAGGAAGGTGTGGATCCGCGTCCGCGGAACGCCGACATTCTCGACACCGAGCTGGGCGTCGAGGCGCTCGCGCCAGCGGGTCCACGCTTCGCCGCGCGCCTGGTCGTCGGCTCCGTGCAGCAATCGGCCGCCCGGTTTCAGCACGCGCGCGAGTTCGGCGAGCGCGGCGCGCCAGTCCGCGATCAGGTGGAACACGTGCACGGCGACGGCGGCATCGGCGCTCTCGTCTGCCCACGGCAGCCGCGTCGCGTCGGCGCGCACGAAGTGGACCGGCAGGGCGCCGCGCTTCTCGAGCCCCTTCGCGAGCATCGGCGCCGAGAGGTCGGCGCCGACGACCCGCCCGACCCGCCGCGCGAGCGGCAGCGCGATCCGTCCCGTCCCGATGCCGATCTCGACCACGCGGCTCGCCGGCCCGAGCCCGCCGGCGGCGACGAACGCGGCCGCGACGGCGTCCTCGACGCCGGGCGGCAGGCCCCGCGTCGCATCGTAGTACTCGGCGGCCCGGTCGAAGACGACCGAACGCGGCGCGGCCGCATGGGTTTCTTCGCGGACGGCCATGCCCAGGAGGGTATCCGCTAGCATCCGGCGGCACAGCCCGCCGAGGAGGCTTCCATGCGCGCCGCCGTCATGCGCGACCAGCAGATCGTCGTCGACACCGTCGCGGATCCCGTGCCGGGGCCGGGCGAGGTGCTCGTGAAGACGCTCGCGTGCGGGATCTGCGGCTCGGATCTGCACGCGCTCCATCATGCGGAAGAGATGATCGCCGCCGCGAAGGAGAGCGGCGCGCCGTTCGTGCCGAACCTGCTGGCGGACGTCGTGCTGGGGCACGAGTTCTGCGCCGAGATCCTCGAGTTCGGCCCCAACACGACGCGGCGCATCCCGGCCGGACGCCGCGTCGTCTCGATGCCGATCCTGTTCCGCGGCGCGCGCATCCAGGCTGTCGGCTACTCGGACGAGGTGCCGGGAGGCTACGGCGAACGCATGGTGCTCTCCGAGCCGATGCTGCTCGAAGTGCCGAACGGCCTCGCGACGGAGCACGCTGCGACCACCGAGCCGAT
>JBDIVR010000012.1:0-117969 GCA_039794265.1 Myxococcota bacterium | reverse complement strand
ACGGAAGGCTGAGAACCAGAGCCAGCGTCGCCCACCCCGTTCACGATCCCCGATCGGGGTGTTCACGATGGCCGATCTCGCTGTTCACGATCACCGATCCAGGTGTTCACGATCGCCGAAATGCGCAAGAGGTGTTCGTGCCAGGGGATCCTTCAGTCGCCCCGTTCGTCCACTCGGCCTCGCTGGTGACACCGAGCGGGGACGACTCGTCGAGCCGAGGCTCGTCCGTCGACCGATTGCCGGCAACGTCGGACGCGTGCTCGTTCGGCTCGGGGTCGCGCTCCGCCCGGCCTCGTCTGGCGGAGTCATCGGCCTTGCCGCCAGGCGTCACGCGTTCGCGAAGGCTCGCGCCCGGCGCGAGGAGGCCGTGGTAGCGGACCTGGTGGGCCCGAGGCGGTAAGCGGCCAAGCCTCGGCGTTCTTGCCAGCGCGGCGGACGGCGAGCACGCTGTCGCGGGGCGGGGACTCTACGGCGGAGCGTGATGGAGTAGGGATCGCAGCGGCGCGTCGGCGAAGTGCTGCTTCCACAGCCGCGGCGTGAGCTGCTGGACCTGCGACTGGGGATGGCGGTCGATGCGTTGGAGCACATCGACGAGGTACGTGTAGGGATCGACGTCGTGGAGCACGCAGGTGGCGAGCAGGCTCTGAACTTGCCCGACCTGCTGAGCACCGAGTTCGGTCCAGCAGAAAAGCCAATTCTTGCGGCCCATCGGAATCACGCGCAGCGCCCGCTCGAGATGATTCGTGTCGAGCGGGACGTCGGGGTCCGAAAGGAAGACCTCGAGTCCCTTGCGTCTCTGTCGTGCGTAGACGGCCGCCTTCGTGAAGGGGTTCGTCGGGAGGAGCGCGGAGCGGATCAGCTCCTCGTCGAGCCAGGCGAAGAAGGCCTCGACGACGGGCTTGCTCTGCTCGGCTCGGGCCCGCAGCTTCGCCTCGCCCTCGAGTCCGCGCCGGCGGATCTCGTCTTCGTGCGCGTAGAGTTCCGCGAGGAAGTCGAGGGCCGTCTTCGCACGCGCTGGCTCGACATCCTGCGCCTTCACGAATTCGCGCCGCGCGTGCACCCAGCAGAGGGCATGGACGAGATCCGTCCGACGCCGCGCATAGCGATCGTAGGCGTCGTAGCCGTCCGAGAGCAGCGTGCCGCAGTACTCGCCGAGGATCGCCTCGACGTGCTGCTTGGCCCGGGACGAGGCGTAGGGGAACGCCACTTCGTCCTGGTCCCCGTAGACGGGCCAGAAGTACCCGGTGCGCATCTTGCCCTTCGCCTTGCGGCCGGCGCGGATCGGCGTCTCGTCCATTGCGAGCACTCGGCTCGTGAGAATCGATGCGAACTGGGCGTGGTAGATCGGCTCCAGCAGCTCGATGGAGCGAGCCGCCCAGCTCGTGAGCGAGGCCCGGCTGACGGTGATGCCGGCGGCCGCGAGCCGCTGGTGCTGGCGGTAGAGCGGAAGGTGGTAGCGGAACTTGTCGACCAGCATTCCCGCGAGCAGACTCACGTCGGCGTAGCTCTTCTCGAGCACCGAGGGCGGCGCCGGCGGGCAGGAGAGCGCGCCGGTGTCGGCGCGCTTCACGACCTTGCGCACGAGCTTCAGCACGACGTAGGCGCCAGGCTCCTGGGCGAGGCGGTAGGTCACCTTCTCGGTGACGTCGGTGCGCGCGTCCTCGGGCAGCCCGTCGAGATCCGGGTTCGGGATCTCGATCGTGCGCACCGGCACCGAGTCGTCGAAGCGCAGGCCGCTCTCGTCGGTGGCCTCACACTCTGGGCGTTTGCGGCGCGCGTGGCTGCGCACGGTCGTCGTCGCAGCGGGCGCCGCCTCCGCCGACTTCGCGAGCGACTCGCCGAGCGAGAGCTGCGCAGGATCGGGCTCGGGGATCTGCCGCTCGGACTTGCGGCCGAAGAGCTGCTGCTTGAACCAGCGCAGCTGCTGCTCGAGCTCCTCGATGCGGGCATCGCTGTGCGCGCTCTGCGCCCGGAGAGATTCTAGATCCTCGTGTGCACCGAGCACTCGCTCGATCAGATCCTCGCGGCTGGCGTGCACGAGCGACTCGCGTGTCACGAGCGCATCTTACCGCATTGCGTGTCGCCCACCAAGAGGAATTCCATCGAGCAGGAAGCGAAGCGATTGCTCCGAGAGCTCCTGCCGCTCGGATGCCGACGGGAAGACGAAGCGACCTCGCTCGAGGCGCTTCGCGTACAGCGCGAACCCCGTCCGATCCCACACGAGAATCTTCAAGTAGTTTCCGCGCGCGTTCACGAACACGAAAAGACTTCCCGAGTACGGATCCTCGGTGAACACCTGCTGCACCAGCGCGAGCAGCCCGAAGAACGACTTGCGCATATCGGTCGGCCGGTTGTACGCGAAGATCCGGCGCGACGCAGCGCTACCGCCCCACACGCCCTACCGCCTCCAGCGCAGCACGACACCGCCCTGCAGCAAGAGCTCGAGCGCGGCGGACGAGAGCAACGCGTCCTCGCCGGTGGCCCCGAGCGGCAGTTCGACGAAACGGGCAGCCTCCGGCGTCGCCGGTGCGACCCGCAGCCGCTGCTGCCAGCGCGTGAAGGTCGAGCGCGGAATCCCTTCCCGCTGGCAGAACGCCAGCGCCGAAAGCCCGCTCGCCTCACACTTCTCGAACACCCTCCGCCACTCGGCGGCACTCCGCTTCACACGGCCGTCGGCCAGAACCCGCATCGAACGCCTCCTTGCTGGATGGCGTCAGGTCTACAACCCGGGCGGCGGCGGGGGAAGAACGCCGATCATTGGCCGGTTACCCGAGGCGGCGGGATCAGCGGGACCAGGCGTTCGAGCAGCTCGCTTCGCTCCATCACGACGTGGGTCGTGCCGTCGCGCCAGGGCGTCTTCAGGCGGAGCGTGAGCGTGCCGTCGGGGCGCTCCTCGAGCCGGTCGTTGGCGAGCGGGGGGCGCCCGACGTAACGGCAGAGCCGTTCGAGGCGGCGGCGGTCGTTCGCGGGCACGGCGACGCCGGCGTGCAGGCTCATGCCGCCGAGCTGTGGCACGCGCGACGACGCGTCTGCAACTGGCCCTTTCTCTGCGTCGCCCGTCGGCTCGACGCGATCCCGGAGCCTCCTCCACGGCTCGCCCCGGTGCGGACCGGTGGCGACGCGCGAGCGCAAGGAGGCGGCGGCGAGCAGCGCGAGCAGCGGCTCGTCGCGAGCGAGCGCATCTTCGTCGTCGCCGGCGCGCTGCTCGAGGAGGCGCCGGATTCGCCGGGCCGTTCCGGCGAGTACCCGAGCCACGTCGCTCGGACCTGGCGCCGGAAGCGGGAAGAAGCGCGGCTCGCGATCCCGCGAGAGCGCATACGGGAAGACGCCGTCCAGCGCGAGTGTGTGGAAGTGCAGGTTCAGATTCATCGCCGACCCGAAGCGCTGGACGAAGGTGACGGCGCCGCACTGCTCGAGGCGGAGGTTCCAGTGATTCCGCGCGCGCCGTCGGAGCTCGCTGAAGAGCGATCGGACGAATGCGCGCAGCACGTCGCTCGCGAGCCGCGCGTCGTACGCACATCGGTATCGCAGGGAATGGGGAAGCGTTAGCACCCACTGACGGATCGGAACGGCGGGTAGCACGCGATCGACCAGGTGCGCGGCGGTGTCGGCCATGCGCCGGCCGCCGCAGGACGGACAGAAACCGCGGCGTTTGCACGAGAACGCGACCAGGCGCTCATGGCCACACGCATCACAGCGCAGGCGGAGGAAGCCGTGGGCGAGGATGCCGCAGCGGAGAAAGGCGCGGAGTTCTTGCTCTACGAAGTGGGGAAGGCCGGTGTCTGTGCCGCGCGCGCGGGCGAGGAAGGCTCCGAGTTGCTCGCGGATCACGCGGTGGAGGAGCGTCTGCTCGGGATCTCTCGGGGCGCTGCCAGGCTCGGCTGCGATCCGCACAGGCGGGTTCGCCGCCTCTGCGGATCCACGCGCTGTGTCTCCGCGCCCCGTCTCTCTCGTCGCCATCGCGAGCAGACACTGGTGCGAGTTGGGTGCCGCGGAGAGGGGCTTCGTCGGGCGTCGGCTCGACCTTCCGCGTACGCCCATCCACCCGAGCCGCGTGACCGGAGCGATACAGAGGCGGCGCCCTGGCTCGCTCGTCACCGTCCCGCAGGCGAAGCTCCGCAGGTCGATCTTCTGATGGCCCGGACTCGGGCGGCTCGAACGTCCCGCGTCCGCTTCGGTCTGGGTTCGTGCAGGTTCGTGCAGGACCGCAACGCCGTTCGTGTGCACTACCGCAAGCCGATCGGCGGATCGCCTCAGTCACGCGATCCGCCCGCGAGAGACCGCAGGCGCTGCTCGAAGTGCCGGCCGGCGGGCAAGCGCCGGCCGGCAAACAAAGAGTGCGAGCATGCCCTACGGGTCGATCGGGATGGGACGACTTGCGATGTCCCCATGACAGCAATCGATGAAGTCATTCTGCGAGCTCGCTCACACGGGGATCGAGGTAGCCTTCGTCCATCCTGCGGATCTGCGGTAGTCGCAACGACGTACAACTGACGTTCGATGTCACTCCGTGCAGAGGCATCGCGACCTCCGCGCGTTGGAGCAGCGAAACGCGGGCCGTCGGGACGCACGCTCGCAGCGGGGGTAGGCTGATCACCCCGGACCCGGATCGGGATCCGTGGCAGGAGGTCGATCGGAGGATCGGCACCGTCCTGGCGAATCCGGGCCACACGAAGCCGTAGCCGTCCGCGTGGCGCGCGGAAGCCCCTGGCGCGGAATGCCGCCGGGCTCGCCGGTTCACGGCGAGACCGATAGGATTCGCGCCGAGGGAGCCCGATGGCGGACGATCCTGTCGACGTGCTGATCATCGGCGCTGGCGCCGCCGGCGCCGCGTTCGCGTGGAGCCTCGCCGAGACGCGGATGAACATCCTGTGCCTCGAGCAGGGCGACTGGATGAACCCGGCCGAGTACCCGACGGCCGGGCTCGACTGCGAGGCGCGCGGGCAGAGCGATTTCGCGTTCTCGCCGAACACGCGCCAACGCCCGGCCGACTATCCGGTGAACGATGCCGAGTCGCCGATCGCGATCTCGAACTTCAACGCCGTCGGCGGCAGCACGATCCTGTACGCCGGCCACTTCCCGCGCATGAAGCCGTCGGACTTCCGGGTGCGCAGTCTCGACGGCGTGGCCGACGACTGGCCGCTCGACTACGCGACACTCGAACCCTACTGGGCGGAGAACGACCGGATGATGGGCGTCGCCGGGCTCGCCGGCGATCCGGCCTATCCGCCGAAGGAGCCGACGCTGCCGCCGGTGCCGCTCGGCAAGCTCGGCGAGACCGTCGCGCGCGGCTTCAACGAGCTCGGCTGGCACTGGTGGCCGTCCGACAGCGCGATCGCGACGCGTCCCTACGGCGACCGCGCGCCGTGCATCAACCTCGGCCCGTGCGTCAGCGGCTGCGCGCAGGGCGCGAAGGCCAGCACCGATCTCACGTACTGGCCGGCGGCGATTCGCGCGGGAGTGCGGCTCGAGACGCGCTGCCGCGTCCGCGAGATCACCGTTCGGCCGGACGGTCTCGCGGACGGCGTCGTCTACTACGACGCGGATGGGGTCGAGCGCCGGCAGCGCGCCGAGATCGTCGTGCTCGCGTGCAACGGCGTCGGAACGCCGCGGCTGCTGTTGAACTCGCGCTCGCCGCAGTTCCCGGACGGCCTCGCCAACCGCAACGGACTCGTCGGGCGGAACCTGATGTTCCACCCGTACGGCATGGTCATGGGGATCTTCGACGAGCCGCTCGACGGCTACCAGGGACCGACCGGCTGCGGCCTGATGAGCCACGAGTTCTACGAGACCGACCGCGCGCGCGGCTTCGTTCGCGGCTTCTCGTACGAGCTGTTGCGCGGATTCGGCCCGGTGACGACGGCGCTCTGGGGTCTCGCGAGCGGCCGCGTGCCGTGGGGCCCCGATCACCATCGCGGCTTCGGCGACGTGATCGATCGGATGGCGGGGCTGATCGCAATCTGTGAGGACCTCCCGGAGGAGCACAACCGGGTCGTGCTCGACCCGGAGCTTCGGGACGGCCACGGCATTCCGGCGCCGAAGATCGAGTACCAGCTCAGCGACAACAGCCGCCGGATGCTCGACTACGGCGTCGCGCGCGCACAGGAGGCGCTGACCGCGGCCGGCGCGCGCAGCACCTTCGTCGAGGCGCCGCTGCGCCTTGCCGGCTGGCACCTGATGGGCACGGCGCGGATGGGGACCGATCCCGCCCGCTCGGTCGTCGACGAGTGGGGCCGTTCGCACGACGTGCGCAACCTGTTCGTCATCGACGGCAGCGTGTTCGTGACGGCCGGCGCGGTGAACCCGACCTGCACGATCCAGGGCCTCGCGCTGTACATCGCGGACCGGATCAAGAAGAACCTCGGCAACCTGTTCGAATGACCGGGGACGACGTCGGCATGACAGAAACTCCCGCCGCGGCTCCGGCGATCGATGCGGCACGACAACGTCTGCTCGCCGCCCTGCTCGACGAGCTCGTGCCGCCGCGCGCGGAGGCCGCTCTGCCGGGCGCCGGTGCGCTCGGTCTCGCCGATGCCGTCGCTCGCTCCGCTGCGGAGAATCCCGGGTTGGCGTCGGTCCTTGCAGAGACCCTCGTGCAGCTCGCCGCGCTCGCGCAGCAACACGGGGGCACTTCGTTCCCCGACCTCGACCCGCGGGCCCGCCGTGTCGCGCTCGATGCGCTCGCCGCCCGGGCGCCGGGCTCCCTGCCGGCGCTGTGCTTCCTCACCTACGCCGCCTACTACCGCGATCCGCGCGTCCTCGAGGCCATCGGCCACCCGCCGCGCCCGCCGTATCCGCTCGGCTACGAGGTTCCGCCGACGGACTTCGGGCTGCTCGAGCCAGTGCGCCGCCGCGCGCCGTTCTATCGCAGCGTCTGATCCGGTTCCGTCGAGGGCCTACGGGGACTACTCCGCCCAGCGGAACCGGGTGCCCTCTCGGGTCGCGTCGCCGACGAGGGCGCCGAGTTCCAGCACGCGATCGACCTCGCCCGACGCGAAGTCCGCCGGGACGCCGGCCGCCTTGGCGACGTGCGTCTTCAGCTCGGCGATGCCGTCGCCGGGGAACGCCGGCAGCGACTCGATGACCTCGTCGAGAAGCAGCTTCCAGAGCAGCGTCTGCCGCCTGCGCCGCAGGTAGGTCTTCTTCTCGTAGCCCTGGAGCTGGTCCGTCGCGTACAGGTGTTCCTGGTACTCGACGTAACGCTCGATGGTGTCCTCGTAGGCATCGGAGATGGCCTGGATCGCCTCGGGGCTGGCGCCGGCAGTTCGCGACACCACGTGGTTCGCGTCGTACTGGGTCCAATCGCTGTTCAGGATCTCGAGGCCGTATTCGGCCGCCTTCTCGCGCACCTCCGTGCCCGGGAACGGCGAGAGGATGTGGAAGCCGTAGAGCGAGCCGAACTCGTGCTTCAGCTCCTCCGCGAACGCGACGGTCTTGCGCAGCGTCTCCTCGGTCTCCCCCGGCAGGCCGACGATGAACGACGCCAGCGCGCAGATGCCCGCGTCCTGCGCCATTCGCATCGCCTCCTTCACCTTCGCGAGGTTCGAGTTCTTCTTGACCAGGTCGAGGACTTCCTGGTTGCCGCTCTCGACGCCGAAGCAGATCGCCTGGCAGCCGGCGTCCGCCATCGTCTGGACGATCTCGGTCGTGATCGTGTCCACGCGCGAGAAGGCATTCCAGCGGATACCGGTCTGGCGGCGTCGAAGCTCGCCGCAGACGGCCAGGAAGTGCTTCCTGTACAACGTGAAGAGATCGTCCTCGATCGTGATCTCGGTGAAGCCGAGGCGCGCGAGGTCCTCGATCTCGTCGACGCACAGCGACGGCGTTCGATAGCGGACCTTGCGTCCCGTCCAGGCCGGAGCCGAGCAGAAGATGCACTCGTAGGGACAGCCGCGGCTCGTGACGACGCTCGCATGGCTGTCGAACGCGAGGTAGCGCGCGAGCGGGACGAGGTCGCGCGCGGGGGTCGGCAGCGTGTCGAGATCGTCCTCGAGCGGCCGGGCTGCGTTCTTCCACGCCCGTCCGGTCGAACGGTCGACGCCGGCGAGACCTCTCACGTCGCGCAGATCCATGCGCCCCTCGAGCGCACGCACCAGCTCGCGCAGCGTGTGCTCGCCCTCGCCGATCGCGATGTAGTCGAGCGCCGGCAGGCGCCGGAAGGAGCCTTCGATCTCGAACGAGACGTGCGGGCCGCCCATGACGATCGCGACGCGTTCGTCGCACTTGCGCACCACTTCGGCGATCGACTCGGCGATGTGGTGGTTGAGCGTCACCGACGTGATCCCCACGACCTCGGGTCGGAAGCGCTCCATGCGCCGCTCGATCTTGTCGGGCGTCGTGCGCGCGAGCAGCAGGTCGAGGATGTCGACCTCGTGTCCCTCGGCTCGCAGCGTGGAGGCGAGGTACGGGAGCGTGACGAGCAGGCGAGGGAACTCTTCGAACGGATACGACGGGTTGATCAGAAGCACGCGCACGGGGGTCTCCCTGGGTACGCTCGGAGTCGGCGAACGTTTCGCCCCCGGGTCACCCGCGCGCGCATTCTACTCGGCCCGGCCGTTCCGTGTCAGGGCAGGGGGCGCGACCATCGCGGCGCTCGGCGGCGCGTTCGGGGTCGGGGGCGACCCGGAAGCCACGAGAAACTCGCGCCGCGCCGGCTCCCCCCCCTTTGACGCATCCGTCCCGAGCGACGACGATCCACCATCCCGATGCTCGCACCGATCGACGTCGCTCTGCTCGTTGGCTTCGTGCTGTGGTGCGCGTTCGCGGGTCTGCGCAACCGCGTGGCCGCGGGTCGCGGGCTCGAGGACTATTTCCTCGCCGGACGGACGCTCCCCGGCTGGAAGGCCGGCCTCAGCATGGCGGCGACGCAGTTCGCCGCCGACACGCCGCTGCTGGTCACCGGCCTCATCGCGACGGCGGGCCTCTTCGCGCTGTGGCGGCTGTGGATCTACGCACTGGCGTTCCTGCTGCTCGGCTTCGTGTTGGCAGGTTGCTGGCGCCGCGCGGCGATCCTGACGGACGCCGAGCTGGCGGAGCTGCGCTACGGATCTCGCTTCGCGCCGGCGCTGCGCGTCGCGAAGGCGCTGTATTTCGGCACGGTCTTCAACTGCGCGGTGCTCGCCATGGTCCTGCTCGCGGCGACGCGCATCGCCGAGCCGTTCCTGCTGTGGGACCAGTGGCTGCCGGCGCCGGTCTTCTCCGCTGCGCGCCACTTCGCATCGTGGGCGGGCGGCCCGCTGACGGCGACGCTCGGCGATCCCGAGCTCGTCCTCACGGCCAGCGCCAACAACTGGCTGTCACTCGCTGCGATCTTCGCGGTGACGGCGCTCTACTCCGCCACCGGCGGCCTGCGCGCCGTCGTCGATACCGACGTCGCGCAGTTCACGATCGCGATCGTCGCTACGGCGATCTACGCCGGGCTCGTCGTCCAGGAAGTGGGCGGGCTCGGCGCGCTGCCGGAGCGCCTCTCGCTGCTGTACGGCGCCGACGGCGCCAGCGGCCTGCTCGCCTTCACGCCGTCCCGCGCGCACGAGATCGGGGGCGTGGCCGTCGCGGTGATCGCCGTGCAGTGGATCGCACAGATGAACTCCGACGGAACCGGCTATCTGGCGCAGCGCGCGATGGCGTGTCGCAGCGAAGGCGATGCGCGGCAGGCGGCGCTGGTCTTCGCGGCCGCGCAGATCGTGTTGCGCTCGCTGCTCTGGATCGCGATCGGGCTCTCGCTGCTCGTGTTGCTGCCGGCGGCGACGGGCGCCGCCATCGACGTCGCGCGCCGGGAGGCGACCTTCGTCGACGGCATCGCCCGTTTCCTGCCGGCCGGCGCCCGCGGCCTGATGCTGACCGGCATGCTCGCGGCGCTGGCGTCGACGCTCGACACGCACCTCAACTGGGGCGCTTCCTATTGGACACACGATCTCTACGGGCGCGTCTGGTGCCGCGGCATCCGCAAGCGCGAGCCGGACTCGCGACGTCTGGTGTGGGTCGCCCGGGCGTCGACGTTCGGGATCCTCGTGTTGTCGCTCGCGGTGCTGACGCGGATCGGCTCGATCCAGACCGCGTGGCAGGCCACGCTGCTGCTCGGCGCCGGGATGGGCGTGCCGCTGCTGCTGCGCTGGTTGTGGTGGCGGATGACGGCGCTCGCCGAGTTGTCCGCGATCGCTGCCTCGCTGCTGCTCGCGCCGTTGCTGCTGGCGGTCGTCGACGACGAGGGCGTGCGCCTGCTCGCGATGGCCGCGGCCACCAGCGGCGTCGCGATCGCGCTGGCACGCTTCGGTCGCCCGGAGCCGGCCGAGCACCTCGACGCGTTCTATCGCCGCGTGCGTCCGCCCGGCTTCTGGGGCCCCGTCGCGAGCCGCTGCGGGTGCGAACCGCGAGCGGATGTGCGGCGCCTCGCCCGCGGCCTGCTGCTGACCGCCGCCGGTGCCCTCGCGCTGTTCTGCGCGCTGGTCGGCGCCGGCACCTGGCTCTTCGGCAGTCCGGCGCCGGTGTGGTTCCCGTGGCGCGCCCCCTGGATCGCCGTGAATCTCGCGCTCGCGGGCGGTCTCGGCGCGGCCGTGTGGTGGACCAGCGAGCGCGTGTGGGTGGCGCACGTCGACAGCATTCCCGCGCCGTCGCTCGATGCCTAGTGTCCTGTCTCAGAAGTCCGCCTGCATTCGATCGCGTCTGCGGGCCGCTCGCCGCGTTGCGCTCCCTCGCCGTAGCGGCGGCTATGCCTCGGTCGCGCGCCTTGCGAGCGGCCCGCAGACGCGATCTCGGTGCACACCCAGCCAGTAGAAACGCAGTGAGGAGTCGACGGCGGACTTCTGAGACAGGACACTAGCGCCGCCAAGCGTCGAGCAGGTCCGCCGTCGACACGAGCGTCGCGACGGCGCCGAGCGTGTGCGCGAAGACCATCTCGACGTACTCGGGTGGAAAGCCGGCGACGGCATCGCGCGGGAGCACGACCTGGTAGCCGGCGTTCACCGCATCGAACGCGAGGTTCTGGATCGCCACGTTCACCGAGACCCCGACACCGACGATGGTGCGCACGCCGAGATTGCGCAGCACGAAGTCCAGCTCGGTGCCCTGGAACGGCGAGAGTCCGTGCAGGCGCGGGAGCACGAGGTCGCGCTCGTCGACCCGGAGCTCCGGCACCAGCGCTGCCGCGGGGGAACCGGGGAGCAGCGTCACCGGCGCCTTCGCCATGTACCGGAAGATCCGCGCGTTGTGGTTGGCGCCGCGACCGTCCGCGCGGCGTTCGGCCGTGCAGTGCACCACGGTCGCCCCGGCCGCGCGTGCGGCGTCTGCGAGCGCGGCGGCCTTCGGGATGGCGGTGCGCGCCGCCTCCGCCAGCGCCGGCAGCTGCGACAGGTCGCCGACGACGCCGCGCTGCAGCTCCTGGGTCACGAGTGCGGTGTGCTGGGGATCGACGAGGGTGCGCAGGTCGGGCGGCATCCGGACAGGGTACGGAAAGCCGAGGGCGCCGCGCCGCCCGCCTACCCGGGCGTATCGTGTCCGCGCTGCAGCGAGCCGACACCGGCCGGAGCCCCCGCGCGCCCCGGTGCGGAGCGGTCCGGGACGGCCCGGCGCGCCCTCCGCTCGGCGGACCACGCGCGCAGTCGCTCCGGGAGCAGCCGCAGATCCTCGAGGATCAGGTAACCGCTCGGCACCACGAACAGCGTGATCGCGGTGGCGAAGAGCACGCCGAATGCGATCGAGATCGCCATCGGCACCAGGAACTGCGCCTGCACGCTGCGCTCCATCAGCAAGGGGGCGAGCCCGACGAAGGTCGTCGCGGCGGTCAACACGATCGGGCGGAAGCGCTCCAGCGAGGCCTGCCGGACCGCTTCGCCGATCGGGACGCCCTCCTCGCGGCGTCCATTGACGAAGTGCACCAACACCAGACTCGCGTTCACGACCACACCCGAGAGCGCGATGATGCCGATCACCGACATCATGCTGAGATTGCGCCCCATCAACAGATGGCCGCCGAGAGCCCCGACGATCCCGAACGGAATCACCGACATGATCAGCAGCGGCTGGAAGTAGGAGCGCAGCGGGACCGCGAGCAGCGCGTAGATGGCGAACAGCGCCACCGGGTACCACCGGAAGAGACCTGCGGCGGTACGGCTCTGTTCGCGCTGGCCGCCTTCGAGGGCGAGGCTCATCCCGGGATAGTCCGAGAGGATCTCCGGGAGCGGGCCTTCCCGCAGCACGGCCAGCGCCTCTCCCTCCGTGACGACGCTGCGATCGACGTCGGCGGTGACGTTGACGACGCGCTGGCGATCGGTACGACGAATCGTCGAGAAGCCGCGGCCGAGTTCCGCGCGCGCGACGCTGGCGAACGGGATCTCGGCGCCGTCGGCGCTGCGGATGCGCATGTTCTCGAGGTCGCCGAGCGAGCGCCGTTCGGCTTCCGGGTAGCGCACCATCACCCGTACGTCGTCGCGGCCGCGCTGGACGCGCTGGACTTCTTCCCCGTAGAACGCCTGGCGAACCTGACGCGCGAGATCGTTCCGGCTGAGCCCGAGCGTCTCTGCGGCGGGCAGGATGTCGAGTTTGATCTCGCGCTTGCCGGCGCGGAAGGAATCCGTGATGTCGAGCACGCCGGGGATCTGTCCGAGCTCCGCCTCGAGGCGATCCGCGGCCTCCGTGAGGTGGTCGATGTGGGGGCTCTGGAGCTGCAGGTTGATCGCCTCGCCGGGCGAGAAGATCGACGAGAAGAACGACACCTCGACCGCTTCGGCCACCGGGCCCGTCAGCGTGCGCCAGCGCCGTTCGATCTCGCCGGTGCCGATGGCGCGCTGCTCGGAGGGGACGAGCGCGACGACGACTTCGGCGAGGTGGCTCCCGTTGGTGTTGACTCGCGAACTGCCGCCGGGGCCGTTGCTCGCCTCCGATTCCCGGAATGGCTGGGCCCCGACCGATACCATCATGTGTTCGATCAGGCTGCCGCCGTCGGCCGCGTACTCCGGGTCGAGCTCGGCGCGCAGCCGCTCGGCCGCGTCGACGAGCTGGCGAGCGGCCAGCGCCGTGCGGTCGGCGGGCGTGCCCTGCGGCATCGTGATCAGCCCCGTCACGACGTCCGCTTCGACGGGCGGGAAGAACGAGAAGCGCAGGCGTCCGCTGCTGACCGTGGCGATGCACAGCACCAGCAGCGTCACGCTCGATGCCGCCAGCAGGTAACGCCACGTCAGCACGCGGTCGAGGGCACGGCGATAGGGTCCGTGGATGAAGCCGTCGAGGCCGGACGCGAAGCGGTCCTGAAGCGCAGCCCAGCGTCCGCTGCGGGGTCGGCCGGCGTCGCCGCTGCCGTGGGCGAGGTGGGCAGGCAGGATCAGCAGCGACTCGACCAGCGAGAAGAGCAGGCACGCGACGGTGACCCCGGCCAGCACGCCGAACACCTGCCCCATCGGTCCTTCGAGCAGCAGCATCGGAGAAAAGGCCGCCACCGTCGTCAGCACGCCGAAGATCACCGGCACCACGACGCGCTGCGCGCCGGTGATCGCGCCATGCAGCCGCTCGCCGGTGCGTTCCTGGCACGTGTGGACGCTCTCCCCGACGACGATGGCGTCGTCGACGAGGATGCCCAGCACCAGGATGAAGGAGAACAGCGAGATCACGTCGAGCGAGATGCCGAGTGGACCCATGAGGAACAGCGCGCCCGAGAAGGCGATCGGCACGCCGAGCCCCACCCAGAACGCGAGTCGCATGCGCAGGAACAGCGCGAGCACCAGGAACACCAGCACGAAGCCGGCGCGGCCATTGCGGTAGAGGATGTCGAGCCGCCCGACCAGGGGAACCGTCTCGTCCTGCCAGACGGTGAGCGCGACGCCTTCGGGCAGGCGCGCCTCGCCCAGCGCGGCGTAGCGCTTCACGCGTTCGGCGATCGCGAGCACGCTCTGGTCGCCGACCCGCGAGACGCGCACGATCACGGCAGGCCGCTCGTCGAACGTGGACCAGCGGTCGATGTCCTCGAAGCCGTCGACGACGGTGGCGACGTCGCCGACGCGCACGTAGGTGCCGTCGGGACGCGAGAGCAGCACCAGCCGTTCGAACTCCGCGCCGCGATAGGCCTGGCCCTTGGTGCGCAGCAGGATCTCGCCGGCTGTGGTCTTGATGCTGCCTCCGGGAAGGTCGAGCGACGCGCTCCGCACGGCGTCGGCGACCTGATCGAAACGGAGGCCATAGCGACGCAGCGCGGCCTCGGAAACCTCGATCGAGATCTCGTAGGGCCGGACGCCGATCAGCTCCACCTGCGTGATCTCGGGCAGCGCGGCGAGATCGTCGCGGACGCGCTGGCCGAGCTCGCGCAGCGTGCGTTCGTCCACCGCGCCGTGCAGCGCGAGGTCGATGACCGGACGGACCAGCGTCACCTGGGCGGTGATGGGCTTCTCGGTCTCGTCCGGGAAGGTGGTGATGGCATCGACGCGGTTCTTGATGTCGGCCAGCGCGCGCGTCTCGTCGGCCCCGACCATCAGCTCGGCGCTGACGCCGCACACCCCCTCGACCGCCGTCGAGCGGATCTGCTCGATTCCCTCGACGCCGTCGATCGCTTCCTCGATCCGGACGCAGACGCCTTCCTCGACCTCCTCGGGCGCCGCGCCGAGGTACTCGACGCTGATGCTGATCACCGGGATGTCGATGTCGGGAAACGTGCGCTTGGGAATCGTAGGCAGCGAGGTGATCCCGCCGACGACCACGAGCGCCATCAGCAGATTGGCAGCGACGGGGTTCCCGGCGAACCAGCCGATCATGCCCTTCACGACGAAGCACCCGGCGGCGTCGTCTCGGCCGTCGCGGGGATCGGGGCCTCCTCCGCGACGGGCCGCACGCGCATCCCTTCGACCGGCGTTTCGAGAGCGGAGACGTTGACGCGCTCGCCGGTTGCGAGTCCATCGCGGATCAGCACGTCTTCCCGGTCGCGACGCAGAACCGTGACGTCGCGGAAGCGCAGGCGATCTTCCTCGTCCACCACGAGCACCTGATCGCCCGTGCGCAGCGCGCTGCGCGGCAGCACGAAGATCCCCGTCTCGGTCCGGCCGAGAATCTCGGCATCGACGAAGAGCCCGACGGGCAGCGGCGAGTGGGTCGCGCCCGGACGGCGGGCGTACGGGTCCTCGACGCGGGCCACCACGTGCACCATCCGACTCTTGGCGTCGATCTCCCCCTCGCTGCGCTCGATGTGGCCGCGCCACTCGCGTTCAGCGCCCGCGTAGCGCGCGCGCAGGACGACCGTCGGTCCGCTCCGTTCGCCACGTTCGGTGCCGGCGTGCGGGACGTCGATCCAGGCGAGATCCTCGTCGCGGATCGGCAGTCGGACCTCCGCCCAGTCGATGGCGTAGAGTCGCGCGAGCGGGCTCCCGCGACTCACGAACTGCCCGACGTCCACCTGCACGGTGCGCACGCGGCCGGCGAACGGTGCGCGCAGCTCCGTGCGCGCGAGGTCGCGCTCGGCCTGCTCGAGAGCGGCGCGCGCCTCCCTCAGCGCGGCGGCTGCAGCGCGCGCGCGGTTGCGGGCGTCGTCGAGGCGCGCAGCGCTCGCGACCGACTGTTTCGCGAGCTCCGATTGGCGCGCGGCATCGCGGGCGGTGAGCGAGGCCTCGCTCTCGGCGCGGGCGAGCTGGGCGCGTGCGCGCTCGAGACCCGTCGCGTAGTCGTGAGGCTCGACGCGCAGCAGCGGCTCGTCCGCTTCGAAGAAGCCGCCGGCGACCAGCGCCGGCGAGGTCCACAGCACGCGGCCCGCGACTTCGGAGACGAGGTCGCTCTCCGTGCGCGGCTCCACGGTACCGTGCGTCGCGACGCGGATCTGTACGTCGCGCGCCCGCGTATCGACGGTGCGGATCAGCGGGACCGCCGGCTCCGGCTGCACGTGAGGCGTCTCGGGGGAGGTCGCGACGAGCACGATGGCGCCGAGCACGCCGGCGGCGAGCACGGCGAGTGAGAGCACGAGCTGGGAACGGGACGTCATGGTTGGTCTCGGCAGGGCGCGCCAGAGGGGGATGCGGGCGGGGGCTGCGCGGGGGCGCGGAGGCCCGCCGCCACGAACGCCAGGAGCTCCTCGCGCGCGCGTTCGGGGGAGACCTCCGACAGCGCGCGCTGCGCGATCAGATGCACCATGGCGCCGATCGCGAAGAGTAACCGCAGCTCGATCGCCGTCTCGTCGAGTTCGGGCAGGCCCCGTTGCAGAGCCGCCGTGAAGCGCTGCTTCACTTCGCCGAAGACCTCCTCCAGCAGCTCGCGCACCTCGGCTGCGGGCTCGGAGTGGATCAGCGCGCCGAGCTCGGCGATCTCCGGGTGGCGGGCGGCGAGAGCGAGCGCCGGCGCCAACAGCGCGTCGAGCACTTCCTCGACCGACGGGGAAGGCGCGGGCCGGGCCTCGAGCGCGTCGAGCCGCGCGAGCCGCTCGGCATTCACCGGCGCCATGCGGCGCGCGAAGACCGCGCGGAGCAACTCGTGCTTCGAGCCGAAGTGGTAGTGCGCGGCGGCGACGTTCACGCCGGCTTCGCCGGTGACGGCCCGCAGCGACGTCGCGGCGAAGCCGGAAGCCGCGAAGCGGCGCTCGGCGGCGTCTAGCAAGCGATCGCGGGTGTCCTGACCCGTTTCCAACATACGATTCAAACACTTGCTTGAATCGATGAGGAGGTCAAGGGAGCCCCCACCCCGAGGGGTGGCTAGGCCTGCGGGACCTGGAGCGCGGCCGGCAGCTGGCCCTGCATGTAGCCGGCTTCTTCGGAGCGGCGGGCGATGCGCCAGCCGTCGTCGGTCCAGACCAGTTCGTCGACGTAGGTCGCGCCGATCGTGAAGTCGTGGAGGGAGCCGTCCGGGTTCGAGAAGAACATCGGATTCAGCACCAGCGTGCGCGCGCGAGCGCGATCGCCGTCGAGCTCGACCTGCGAGTTCGTGACGTAGTGCACCGTGATCGGGAACGGCGCGAGCGCCTTCGCGAGCCACGCGCGCACCTCGGGGTAGGCCCCGGCGATGCCGCCCGTGGCGGTGTAGTCCACCTGCGCGTCCGGCGTGAAACAGGTGTCGAGCAGATTCCAGTCCTTGGTGTCGATCGCGCGCGTGTAGCGGATCAGCAGATCCTGGATCTGGATCCGGTCCGAGAGTTCGCGCGTCGAGAGTTCGCGTCGGGCCATCGCATGTCTCCTGTGGTCGTCGGTCGTCGGCGGAAAAGTTGACGAACGAACCCGGCCCCTTTCTTGACGGGGTCAGGCGCGGAGGAGGAGGGAGGAGCCGTGGCCGAAGAGGCCCTGGTTGACGGCGAGACCGACGCGGGCGCCTTCGACCTGGCGGCCGTCGGCCTGGCCCCGGAGCTGCCACGTGAGTTCGCAGACCTGGGCGATGGCCTGCGCCGGGACGGCTTCGCCGAAGCTCGCGAGGCCGCCGCTCGGGTTGACGGGGATCCGGCCACCGAGAGTCGTGTCGCCCTCGCGCAACAGCTGCTCGGCGTCGCCCGGCTTGCACAGGCCGATGTTCTCGTACCAGTCGAGCTCGAGCGCCGTCGACAGATCGTAGACCTCGGCGAAGTCGAGGTCCTCGGGGCCGAGACCGGCCTGCTCGTAGGCGCCGCGCGCGATCGAATCGCGGAACGGCACGTCCGGCAGCGACACGCCGACGGCGGAGTCCGTCGCGAAGTTCGGCATCTCGATCACGGTGTTCGGGTAGCGCGGCGTCACCGTCGAGACGCCGGCGATGCGGACGGGCTGGGCCGTGTGCCGGCGCGCGAACGCGAGGCTCGTGAGCACGACCGCGGCGCCGCCGTCGCTGGTGGCGCAGATGTCGAGCAGGCGCAGCGGATCCGAGACCACAGGCGACGCCATCACGTCGTCCTCGGCCACCGGCTTGCGATAGCGCGCATTCGGGTTGCCGAGCCCGTGCCTGGCGTTCTTGACCTTCACCTTCGCGAAGTCGCCGGGCGTGGCGCCGTAGAGCGCCATCCGACGCCGCGCGTAGAGGCCGAAGTACACCGGATTGGTGGCGCCGAGCAACCGGAAACGCAGCCAGTCCGGGTCCTGCTGGCGGACGCCGCCGGTCGGCGCGAAGAAGCCTTTCGGCGTCGTGTCGGCGCCGACGACGAGCGCCACGTCGCACAGGCCGGCGAGGATCCGCGCGCGCGCCACGTCGATCGCCTGGGCGCCGGTCGCACACGCGCCGTAGGTGCTGGCGACCTGCGCGCCGGACCAGCCGAGGGCCTGCGCGATGCTGGCGCCGGCGACATACCCGGGATAACCGTTGCGCATCGTGTCGCCGCCGGCGATGAACTGGACGTCCGTCCACGCGAGGCCCGCGTCGGCGAGCGCCGCGCGCGCGGCGTGCACGCCATATTCGACGAAGTTCCGCCCCCACTTGCCCCACGGATGCATCCCGGCGCCGAGCACGGCGACTTCGTGGCTCATACCGGCCTCCACTTCCAGATCTCGTGTACGCCCGTGTCGTCCTCGAACAGGGGCTCGACGACCAGCTCCATCTCCATCCCGACCGCGAGCTGTTCCGCCCGGACCCCGGCCGCCACCTGTCCGAGCACCACCATCTTCTCCCGCGCCAGCTCGACGGCGGCCACGGCGTAGGGCTCGAACGGATCGCCGGCGACGAACGGCGGCGGCGGCGGGTAGCGGTTGTCGGTGAACGACCAGAGCGTCCCGCGGCTCGACAGCGGCGTCTCCTCGAGCGCGCTCCCCCCGCACTGCGGATTCCGGCACGCGAACGTCTCCTTGGGGAAGAAGTACGTGCCGCACGCAGTACAGCGCGAGCCGAGCAGCCGGGGCTCGGCGCCGCTGGTGAACCAGCCGTCGATGGCGGGCTGGCGATGCGGAGGCGTCGAAGGCATCGGATGGGATCCTCTCCGGAATTGAAACGTGTTCTATCACAGGGCCGTCGCTCTGTCCCGCGTCTCCAGCGAGACGCGAGGCCCGCGATGGCGCTCTTCCCGGGTCTGGCAGAGAATCCCCGGTGCGATGCGTCCCCGTCCGGACTCGAAGCCCGCCGATCGCCGTGTCGCGGCCGCGCGGGGCGCCGGTACACCGCGTCGCGGTCGCCCGGCCCTCCCGCCCGAACATCAGCGGCAGCGGCTTCTCGAGGCGGCGCGCGCCGCGCTGCGGCGCAGCGACTTCGGCAGCGTCCGCGTGACGGACGTGGTGCGGGCGGCCGGCATGTCGTCACGGTCCTTCTACGAGCAGTTCGACTCGAAGGAGGATCTCCTGCTCGCGTTGATCCACGAGACCGGTCGCGAGATCGTCGAGCAGCTCGAGACGATCTTCGCCACTGTCGAGGTCCCTCGAGAGCGCGTCGATCGCGCTCTCGAGGCCTACTTGCGCGCGTTCGCCGGGACGCCTCTGGACCTCGAGAAACTCGGCGAGGGCGCGAGCGGTCGCGTGCAGAAGCTGCTGCGCCACTACGTGCAGGAAATCGCCGCGCGCGTCGAGAAGCAGCTCGAATCGCTGTTCCAGGAAGGGACCGTTCCCCGTCCGCCCGATCCGCTTGCCATCGAGGTGTTGTTGGTCGGCCTGCTCGGTCTGGCGTCCCGTTTCGTCGGCGAGGGGCGCGCGGAGGAACTGCTGACCCTCCAGCCGCGGCTCAGCGCGATGCTGTTGCGGGTGTGGTCCTGACGCCCCGGAAGAACCGAAAACGAACTGCGCGGCGCGTGTCCGGTGCCCCTTTCGGATCGATGCAAGTGTTCGGCTCCAGAGCGAGATTCCTGATTCTTGCGCATTTTGGAAAATAAACTCTTCTAATTGTGTCAGCGGTCGGAGTACAACCCGGCGGAGCTTCAGCCACCCGGGAGGACACGATCATGCGACGCGCCTCGCGCCCGACTCGTCTGCTTCTGGCTCTCGCGACCGCGGCCAGCTTCGGCTGTGGCGCGGTCGAGATTCCGATCACGCTCGCTCTCGTGGGCGACAACTCGATCACGCTCGAGATCCCGGCCTTCCCGCCGCCGGACAACGTGTTCGGCTCGACGCTCGTCGGCGGCGTCGACGCGACTGCCATCGTCCGCTTCAAGCTCCGCGATCTGCTGAGCCCACGCGGGGTCGCGGCCGCGATCGTCGTCGATCGCGTCCGGCTGGCGGCCGAGCCGATCGACCTGCTGGGCCTCGACACCGGTGTCGTCTGCGTGTTCGACGATGGCGTCGACGCCGGCGGCGGCTTCCTGTTCTTGCGGCCGCTGCGCAAGCAGGCCGACGTCACCTTGACGCTGGATACACGGATCGCCCCGACCGCCCCGCTGTTGCAGGCGATCTTCCCGGATCCGCTTCCGTTCGAGGCCGCGATCGACCAGACGATCCGCATCACGCTCTCCGAGCTGCTGGGGTTGCTCGCCGGCGGGGGCGCCGGGTTCGAGCTCTCGCAGCGGATCGAGGCGACGCTACCGCCGGAGGTCCCGATTCTCGGTGGCTCGATCGTCACGGCGGACGTGACCTTCGCGGCGGCCGAAGCGATTCCCGCGAGTCCCCTCCTCGATCACTGTGCGGACTTCCTCGCCGGCCTCTGACGGAGCGGTGGCATCCCGTCCGGCGATGCATCGCCGGACGGGCTTTCTGCACCGACGCCCGGGTGCGGTTCCCCGACCCTGGCTGCGCGCAGCGCCGAGCGGCGCACCTTGCCGGCGTCGTCGCGCAGCGGCTCGGTGACGAACTCGAAGCTGCGCGGAATCTTCTGCGGCGCCAGGTGCTGCGCGAGATGCGCTCGCAGCGCCTCCTCCGGGATCGCCGAAGTCGCATCGACGATCGCGTGGATGCGGTTGCCGAGGTCTTCGTCGGGCAGTCCGATGACGGCGCTGGAGCGCACGCCCGGGTGCGCATCGAGGGCCGCTTCGATCTCCGCTGGATAGATGTTGGCGCCGCCGACCAGGATCATGTCGGCCTTGCGGTCGACGAGGTACAGCCAGCCCTCGTCGTCGAGGTAGCCGAGGTCGCCGAGCGTCTCCCAGCCGTCGGCGGTGGCCACGGGCTCCGCGCCGACGTAGCGGTACGTCGACCCGGTTCCGCGCGGCGGCATCATGTAGAGCTCGCCGGTCTCGCCGGGCGCGCAGTCGCTGCCATCGGGACGCAGCACGCGGATGCGCCGGCCGCCGGTCGGGCGGCCCACGGAGCCGGGATGCGCGAGCCAGTCGCTGCCGGAGATCAACGTGCCGCCGCTGCGCTCGGTCCCGCCGTAGGCTTCATAGATGCGATCCGGCCCCAGCCAGTCGATCCAAGCTCGCTTGAGCCACGCGGGACTCGGAGCGCCGGTGCACATGACGCGCCGGAGCGACGAGAGGTCGTAGCGCTCGCGAACTCCCCGGGGCAGGCGCCAGATCCGCTGCATCATCGTCGGCACGAACAGCACCCAGTCGACGCGGTATCTTTCGATCAGCGCGAGAGCGTGCTCGGCATCGAAGCGCGTCATCAGGACGACCGTTCCGCCGCCGAGGAGCTGGCTCCACGAAGTGATGAACGGGCCGGCGTGATAGAGCGGACCGGGCACGAGTGTGACACCGCCGAGGGTCATTCCGTTGTCGATCTGCTCGGGATCGCAGAGCGCCGGGCAGAGGTCGATCACGAGCTTCGGCCGGCCGGTACTGCCGCCGGAACTCATGGCGCGGACGTGCCGCGGCACGCAGTCCGGGAGCGGGTCGTCGGAAAGCGCCGGATCGGGCTCGAAATCCGCAGTCAGCGCGGGCGCGGAGGAAAGCTCCCCGACCGGTGCCCCGACGACGAGCGCCGGTTTCGCCAGCTCGACGAGCGCGCGGCGCTCGCGCTCGGGAAGCCGCGCCGAGACGGGCTGCGGCGTCGCACCGAGCCTCCAGGTCGCCAGGCACGCCGCGTAGAAGCCGACCGAGTTGGGCAGTGCGATCGTGACGAGCGCACCCTCGCGGACCCCTCGCGCGGCATAGGCACGCGCCAGGCGATTCGCACGCCGGTCGAGCTCCGCGAACGAGATCGATTGCTGCTCGTGGTGGATCGCTACCCGCGCCGGCTGACGCATGGCATGACGCGCGACCGCACGACCGTAGGAAAGCTCGGGCATCGGCGCTTCGATCGGCTCGCTCGGCGGCTCGGGTCGTGCGGCATGGACGGCGCCGCCGCCGCCCATGCCGAATCGTATGCGAGTCGCAGACGAGGCGCCAAGGCGGCGCCTCCTGCGCAGGCGACCCCTTCCGCCTAGCGCGCGCGCCGGCTCCGCGAGAAGACTTGTCCTGCGCTCGAACGTCGCGGGCGCGGAGTCGGCGTCACCCGTCGCGCGGGGCTCGCGCCGACCGGCGAGCGATCCACCCAGGGATGCTCGTGTCGCACCGGGATCGTCGCCCGCATCAGCCGTTCGATGCGCGCGAGCTGCGGCCTTTCGTCGCTGGCGCAGAGCGTGAAGGCTACGCCCGATGCCGCAGCGCGACCCGTCCGTCCGATCCGATGGACGTAGCTCTCACAGTCATCGGGAAGCTCGAAGTTGATGACGTGCGAGATGCCGTCGACGTCGATGCCGCGGGCTGCCAGGTCCGTGGCGACCAGGACCCGCGTGGATCCGCGCCGGAAGCCCTCGAGGGCGCGCTCGCGCTGTCCCTGGGAACGATCGCCGTGGATCGCATCGACGCGCTCGTCGCGGCTGAGATGCTGCGCGATCCGGTCGGCGGCCCGCTTGGTCCGGGTGAAGACCAGCGCGCGGGTGACCGCGGGATCCGCGAGCAGATGCGAGAGCAGCTCTCGCTTGCTCGGCCGCGCCACGAAGAACACCGATTGTTCGACGCGCTCCGCCGGCGTGGCGACGGGCGCCACCCGGACCTCCACGGCGTCTCGCTGTACGGAGCGCGCGAGCTTGCGGATCTCGTCCGGCATCGTCGCCGAGAACAGCAGGGTCTGTCGCTCGGTCGGCGTGGCGCCGAGGATGCGCCGCACGGTCTGGAGGAAGCCGGCGTCGAGCATGCGGTCGGACTCGTCGAGGACGGCCACCTCGACGTGGCGAAGGTCGATCGCGCCGCTCTGCTGGAGATCTTCCAGCCGGCCCGGCGTCGCCACCAGGACGTCGACGCCGTCGCGAAGCGCACGCCGCTGCGGTCCTTCGCTGACGCCTCCATACACGGCGGCGTGGCGGATGCCGAGCGGTCGGCCGAAGGTCTCGAAGGTCTCGGCGATCTGGCTCGCGAGCTCGCGCGTCGGAGACAGGACGAGAACCCGGATCGGACGCCGGCCGCCGGTGCGAGGCGCGTCCGGTCGTCTGGTGGTCAGTCGCTGGAGGATCGGCAGCACGAAGGCCGCCGTCTTTCCGGTACCGGTCTGGGCGGCGCCGAGCACGTCGCGGCCGGCGAGCACCAGCGGGATGGCCTGGGCCTGGATCGGCGTGGGCTCCGTGAAGCCGGCGTCGCAAACCGCCGCGAGCAGCGCGGCGTCGAGGGAAAGGTCTTCGAATCGAATCAAGGGTTCTCTTTCGTGAAAGCGGCTCTGGGGCCGCAAGGGATGCGTTGGCGCCGGCCGCCTGGCCTGCGCTGCGCGCACCCGGTTCCTGCGGACGCTGCGCTCCGAGAGCGGCGTCTGCGTCAGGCGTTCTTCTGAAGATCGGCCGAGGATGGGTTCATCCGGCGAAGGGATCGCTCGGATGGGGTGGCACCCGGAGGGTCGTTCGAGCCCGCTAGAGCCCTTCGAACCCGTGGACGCCAGGGGCACCAATCGGATCGGAGAAGATGATCGGAGAAAGCCTCGTCCAGCTGCAATGCCTCTTTGCATCGGCTTCCGGACCGCCGGACAGTAGCAGCTTCTGCGCCGATGGCCCTTTGCGATACGATCCGTCTCGTTTATCGTGACGCTCTGCCCGTCGGGAGCGACCCGCGAACTGGGCGAAGCGGCGCGTCGTGAGCGCCCGGGAGGCAGCCTGGATGGACAAGCGCACCACTGCCGCCGCCGTCGCCGGCGAACTGCGCGACGGCATGACGCTCGGCATCGGCGGTTGGGGGTCGCGGCGCAAGCCGATGGCGCTGGTACGCGAGATCCTGCGTTCGCCGGTGCGCGACCTGACCGTCGTCTCCTACGGCGGACCCGATGTCGGGTTGCTGTGCGCCGCCGGCAAGGTCCGCAAGCTGGTGTACGGGTTCGTGTCGCTCGACTCGATCCCGCTCGATCCGCACTTCCGCAAGGCGCGCGAGAGCGGCGCGATCGAGGCGCTCGAGTTCGACGAGGGCATGTTCCAGCTCGGTCTCTATGCGGCGGCGATCCGGCTGCCGTTCCTGCCGACCCGCGCGGGTCTCGGCTCGGACGTGCTGGCGCTCGATCCGCAGCTGCGCACCGTGCGCTCGCCGTACGATGACGGCGAAGAGCTGGTCGCGATGCCGGCGCTGCCGCTGGATCTCGCGATCGTCCACATGAACCGCGCCGATGCGCGCGGCAATGCCCAGTACCTCGGGCCGGACCTCTACTTCGACGACCTGTTCCTCGGAGCTGCGAAACGCCGCTTCGTCTCGTGCGAGCAGATCGTCGACACGCGCGACTTCGCGAAGTTCGGCTCGCTGCACACGCTGCGCATCCACCGCGGCATGGTCGACGGCGTCGTCGAGACTCCCGGCGGCGCTCACTTCACCGAGTGTCCGCCGGACGCCGATCGCGACGAAGCGTTCCAGCGCGCGTATGCCGCCGCGGCGAAGAGCGAGGAGGCATGGGCGGCGTTCTCCGCGCGCTTCCTGGCCTGCGAGAACGAGGCGGCCTACCAGGAAGCGGTGCGGGCGTGGAGGGCGGCATCATGAGCACGGGCGACGCGACGCGGGCGGAGCTCTGTGCCACCGCCGTGGCGGACTGCTTCCGGGGGGACGGTGAGATCCTGGCTTCGTGCTTCGGCACCGTGCCGGCGATCGGCGCGCGCCTCGCGCGGCTCACGTTCGCGCCGGATCTGATGATGACCGACGGGATCGCGAGTCTCGTCGCGGACGTGTTGCCCGTCTCCGGCGAGCGCGCGGCGGCGGAGCCGGTCGTCGAGGGCTGGCTGCCGTTTCGCAGCGTCTTCGACCTGCTGTGGTCCGGGCGCCGACACGTCATCATGATCGCCAGCCAGATCGACCGCTTCGGCAATCACAACTTCGCGTGCATCGGCCCGCACGCGCGGCCGAAGGCGCAGCTGCTCGGGATGCGCGGCGCGCCGGGCAACACCGTGAGCCACCCGACCAGCTACTGGGTGCCCAACCACTCGCCGAAGGTCTTCGTCGATCGCGTGGATGTCGTGTCCGGCGTCGGCTACGACCGCGCCGCGGCGGCGGGACCGTCGGCGTCGCGCTTCCACGAGATCCGGCGTGTCGTCTCGAACCTCGGCGTCTTCGACTTCGCGACGCCGGAGCACCGCATGCGACTCGCGTCGCTGCACCCCGGCGTCGATGTCGCGGAGGTCCGCGCCGCGACCGGATTCGAGCTCGTCATCGACGGCGACGTCCCGACGACCCGGCTCCCCACGGCGGAGGAGCTGCGTCTGATCCGCGAGGTCCTCGATCCGGCCGGCGCGCGCCAGCGCGAAGTGCCGGCCTGAGCCGGAGGCCGGGAACCTCACGCCATGCACGCTGCCTTGCACACGCCCCTCTGCGACCTGCTCGGGATGCGCGTTCCGATCGTGCAGACGGGCATGGGCTGGGTGGCGACTCCGGAACTGGTGGCGGCGGTCTGCAACGCCGGTGCCTTCGGCTTCCTGGCCGCCGCCACGATCCCGCCGGAACAGGTCGGCGCGGCGATCGAGCGCACGCAGGCGCTCACGAAGCAGCCGTTCGGCGTGAAC
Organism: Myxococcota bacterium; assembly: GCA_039794265.1. Classification (GTDB taxonomy): domain Bacteria; phylum Myxococcota_A; class UBA9160; order UBA9160; family PR03; genus CAADGG01. The sequence continues at coordinate 92,268 of JBDIVR010000012.1, read as the reverse complement.
TTCCTGATGGACGCGCCCGGTGCCGACGAGATCGCCGCCGCGATCCGGCGCCATGGCGTGCGCGCCGCCGGCTACAACCGTGCGCCGGACGCGAAGCTGATCTCGCAGCTCAAGGAGGCCGGCGTCGCCTGCGTGCCGACCTGCGGCCACGTGAAACACGCCGAGAAGGCCGAACAACTCGGCGCCGACGCGATCGTCGTGCAGGGCAGCGAGGGCGGCGGGCACACCGGGGCCATTCCGACCTCGCTGCTGGTCTCGCAGGCGGTGGACCGCGTGCGCGTGCCGGTGATCGCCGCCGGCGGCTTTCGCGATGGGCGCGGGCTCGTGGCCGCGCTGGCGTTCGGGGCGGCGGGCGTCGCGATGGGGACGCGCTTCCTGTTGACCGCCGAGAGCCCCGTGCCGGAGCGGACGAAGCGTCGTTACGTCGCGGCGTCGGTCGATGACGTGGTCGTGACGAAGCAGATCGACGGTCTGCCGCAACGCGTGGTGCTGAACGAGCTCGTCCGGCGACTCGAAGGCACCGGCCGTGTCGGAGGGCTGTGGCTCGCGCTCCGCAGTGCGCTCGCGCTGCGCGCCCAGACGGGCGCCTCGCTGCGCGAGCTGCTGACGGCTGGTCTTGCCATGCGCCGTCACCAGCGTCTCACGCGCACGCAGTTGCTGATGGCGGCGAACGCGCCGATCCTCGCGCGGACCGCGATGACCGACGGGGATCCCGTGCACGGCTATCTGCCGAGTGGCAGCGTCGCCGGCGTGCTGGACGACGTGCCCACGTGCGCCGAGCTGATCGAGCGCATCGTCCGCGAGGCGGAGCACACGCTCTCCGCCCTCGCTCACCGCCAGGAGTAGACACCGTGTCGATCGACGTGCACCTCGAGAACGGCATCGCCGAGCTGCTGCTGAACCACCCGCCGGTGAACGCCCTCGACTCGCAGGGCTGGGCGAAGCTGGCCGAGACCGTGGCGGGGCTCGGTCGGGACGCGGCCGTGCGCGTCGTCGTGATCGCGGCCGAGGGCCGCGGCTTTTGCGCCGGCGTCGACATCAAGGAGCTCGCAGCCGATGGCAGCCGGATCGTCGCGGTGAACCGCGGCTGCTACGACGCCTTCGCCGCGATCTACGACTGCGCCGTGCCGGTCGTCAGCGCCGTGCACGGCTTCTGCCTCGGCGGCGGGATCGGCATCGCCGGCGCATCCGACCTGGTGGTCGCATCCGACGACGCGACCTTCGGCCTGCCGGAGATCGATCGAGGCGCGCTCGGCGCCGCCACCCATCTGCTGCGCCTGTTCGGGATGCAGAAGACCCGCCGCATGCTCTACACCGGAGAGCCGATCTCCGCGGCCGAGGCGTACCGCTGCGGGGGGCTCGAGGCCGTCGTCCCCCGCGACGAGCTGCGACGGGCTGCGCACGAGCTGGCGGGCAAGATCGCCGGCAAGAGTCCGAAGGCCATGCGCCTCGCCAAGTGGTCGCTCAACGGCATCGAGCTGCTCGACATCAAGAAGAGCTACCGCTTCGAGCAGGGCTTCACGCTCGAACTCTACACATCGCCGGATTCGCAGGAGGCCCGCGATGCCTTCGTCGAGAAGCGCGACGCCAAGTTCGGGGACGGTCCCCGTTGAGGTAGGATGGCGGTCCCTGAGGCTCTCCGGGAGGGAACCGCCATGCGCCTGCACGACTATCTCGAGTACCACGCCTGCGCACGCCCCGACGATGCGTTCGCCATCCACGGGGCTCGCACGCTCCGCTACGCCGAGGCGGATGCCGAGGCCAATCGGCTCGCGCATGCGCTGATCGCTGCCGGTCTCGGGCGGGGAGATCGCTTCGCCTACCTGTCGAAGAACTCGATCGACATGGCGCTCGTGTACTTCGCCGCATCGAAGGCAGGCGCCGTGCCGGTCCCGCTGAACTACCGGCTCGCGCCGCCGGAGTGGGCGTACATCATCGGCGATTCGGCCGCGAAGCTCGTGATCGCGGCCGGTGACTACCCGAAGGGCATCGAGTCGGTGCGAGGCGAGCTGAAGAGCGCGCGGCAGTTCTTCGCGCTCGGCGACGTTCCGGATGGCTGGGAGTCCTATCGCGACTGGGTCGCGGCGCAGCCCGCGACGCCTCCGGATCGCACAGTCGACGAGCGCGACGAGCTCTACCAGATGTACACCAGCGGGACGACGGGACATCCGAAGGGCGCGATCCTCACGCACCACGCGGTGCTGGCGAACATCGCGCAGGTGGTGGCGTCGCTGAGCTTCCGGCCGGGGCCCGGCAAGCGAACCCTGATCGTCGCGCCGATGTATCACGCCGCCGCGGGGATCTCGGTGAAGGCCGCGATCTGCGCGGGTGCAACGCTCGTCATCCACGAGGACTTCGACCCCGCCGCGGTGGTGCGCGACCTGTCGCAGGCCGGCATCCACTGGTGCACGCTGGTTCCCGCGATGATCCAGGCCTGTCTCGTCCTGGTGCCCGACGTCGCCGAGCGATCGTATCCCGAGCTGCGCGCGATCAGCTACGGCGCATCGCCGATCGCCGAACAGACGCTGCGCCGCGCCATCGAGGTGTTCGGCTGCTCGTTCCAGCAGGCCTTCGGCATGACGGAAACCACCGCCGTGCTCACTGCCCTCACGGACCGCGACCACGAGAAGGCTCTCGCCGGTCGACCCGAGCTGCTGCTCTCCTGCGGCCGCCCGGTGCTCGGCACCGAGGTCAAGATCGTCGACGAGCACGACGTCGAAGTCCCGCGCGGCGAGGTCGGCGAGATCATTGCGCGGGGACCGCAGGTCATGCAGGGCTATTGGAACCTGCCCGACGCCACGGAGAAGGCGCTGCGCGGCGGCTGGATGCATACCGGCGATGCCGCGCGGATGGACGAAGATGGCTATGTCTACATCCAGGACCGGATCAAGGACATGATCGTCTCCGGCGGCGAGAACGTGTATCCGCGCGAGATCGAGAACGCGCTGTTCGATCATCCCGCCGTCGCCGACGTCGCCGTGATCGGCATTCCGGATCCGAAGTTCGGCGAGGCGGTGCTGGCCTTCGTCGTGCTGCGGGAGGGCTCGCAGCTCGCGGCCGACGAGCTGATCGCGTTCGCACGGACGAAGATCGCCGGCTACAAGGTCCCGCGGAAGCTCGAGTTCCTCGACGCGCTGCCGCGCAACGCCAGCGGCAAGGTGCTGAAGAAGGATCTCCGCGAACCCTACTGGCAAGGCCACCAGCGGCGCGTCGGCGGATAGCGGACTCGCTCGCGCGGCCCGCCCGTCAGGTGATACCGAGCCGTTCGAACTGCTCCGCGGGCGCCTCGACCTCGCGCAACGCCACGCGCAGCAGCTCGACCAGGTCGCGCTCGTCCGTGCTGCCGAGGCGGTTGTCCGTCTCGCCCGGGTCGTTGTCGAGATGGAAGCAGTGATGGTCGCCAGCGCGCATGCCGAGCGACCAGTAGGGGAGGGGGCCGCCCGGCCGGAACGGCTGCCGGAGGACCGGCACGTCCGAGCCCGGCATGAAATCGAGGACGGCGTGCCGGTCGGGCCGGGGCAACCGCAGCTCCGGCAGGCTCGGCAGCGGCATCGTGGACCAGCGGTTCGACCACAGCGAAAGCGGCAGGTTGTCTTCGCACACCGGGGCGCGCGCATACTTGCGCTGCCCATCGACGATCTGGACCCAGCGCCCGAACACGCCCGCCAGTGCCCAGTCGCGAATGCGATCGGCCTTCCCGGTGATCAGCGGCAGCAGGGAGCGGCCGTGCGTTCGGTGCTGCACACGGACCCCGAACAGATCGGCGATCGTGGCGTGGAGATCCACGCTGGTCGTGAGCGCATCCACCCGGCCCGGCTCGACGCCAGGCCACTGGATCAGCAGGGGAATGCGGGCGAGCGGCTCGTAGTGCGGGACGCCCGGTTTCCCCCAGATGTCCTTCTCGCCCAGGAAGTGGCCATGATCGGTGCACAGCACGATGGCGGTGTCATTCGCGATTCCGGTCTCGTCCACGGCGTCGAGCAAGCGGCCGAACCAGTGGTCGATCATCGACAACTTCGCGCCGTAGTTCGCCCGGATGTGGCGGCCCTGCCGCTCGCTGATCACGCCGCGCTCGACGGCCCCGACGGCATAGGGGGGCCAGATGATCCGCTCCTCGCGCCAGTCCGGGTCATAGCGATCCGCCCAGGGCGCCGGCGTGTCGAACGGTTCGTGGGGATCGAACTCGTCGACGAAGAGCAGGAAACGGTCGTGTGCGCCCGCATTGTCGCGGAGCCAACACGCCGCCGTGTCCATCGTGCGCGGACCCGGGAAGTCCCGCTCGTCGCGGAACCAGGTCCGGCTGAGGTCGTAGGGGCGTTCGCGACCGCGGGCGGTGGCCGCCGGCAAGGCCGGCGTCCCTGTCCACGATGGATCCGCTCGCGTCTTCCACGGATCGTTCTCGTGGCCGCGAAGGTATTCCCACGCGCGAAACTCGGTGTGGTAGTTCTCACCGCCGGATTCGAAGAGATGCGGATGGTCCGTCACCAGCATCGTGGTTACGCCCGCTGCGCGGAGCGGCGCCGTGATCGGATCCTCCCACAGTTCGATCGAGCCCCACGGCTTCCACAGGAAGTCGAGCGCGCCGCACAGGATGTCGTGCCGGGCGGGCATGCACGGAAGTGACCCCGCGAAGTGTCGGTCGAAGCGAAGCGCTCGCCGCGCGAAGCGATCGATGTGCGGGGTCTCGAACTCGGCGCCGCCATAGGCGCCCAGCAGGTGCCGGTTCAGGCTGTCGAGCAGCACCACGATCAGGTGGCGGGGCATGGGCGAGGAACCTCAGGGTGCGCGTCCCGAAACAGTGGCCGATCGTCAGCTCGACTCTATCGATGAACGTGGTCGATGGGAAGCGGATCACCGCGTGCGCGAGCGCGTCTGCGATCGGCACTTCCCGAGCCGTCGACTCGCAATCGGTGGCGGCCGCGCGACCCGTTCTGCAGGCCGCCGCCACCTCGCTTCTGCGGAGTCCGGAGGAGTCGGGGGCGACCGTTCTCCAAATCGCCTTCCTTGCCATGCTCGCGGCGACCATCGTTCCCTTCCTGCGGCGGCGCCGGCGCCACGACCTGGCGGCGTTCGCCTCGTTGCTGGCGCCGGGCAAAGTCCTGATGCCGCTCGCAGACGGGGCGCTGCTCGACGCCGGTCTCGCTCCCTCCGGTCTGTTCGACTGCACACCGACCGGGGCCGCCGCTCCGTTCGCTGATGCCGCGTTGGCGCCGATCGCGGCGTACGGCTCCTCTGCGCGGCGGTTTCCGTGCTGTACGGCATGACCGCGCCCGGCACCGTGATCAACCCGAGCACCATCATCGTGGCGCTGCTGCTGCCGATGTCCCGGCCCGTCGACCGACCCACGAGTCGCAGGCTCGGCTGCTCGTCATTCGATCGGGACCTCGATGGACGACGCGCCGCGCAGCTCCCCCAGCGTACAGCTGCCCGCCCGATCGTGGGGAACCGTGAACTCCTCCTCCCCGATCTCCGGGGTGTCTGTCTCTGCCGGCGGATTCTGCCCGGGACCCGACGGCAGGAGTGTTGCTCCGTTCGCGGGCTAGCCTGCTTCGCGTGAGCGTTCGGGAGTTCGATCGAAAGTTCGGAGCGGAGCTGCTGCGCGAGCTACCGGCTGCACCGGCGGTCTACCTGTTCAAGGATGCCTCCGGATCCGTGCTCTACGCCGGGAAGGCCCGGAACGTTCGGCGGCGTCTCGCGAGCTATCGATGCGCAGGGCGTCGCAAGGCCCACCGCAAGATGCGGCTGGTGGTCCGCGAGGCGTGCACTCTGGAGGTACTCGTCCAGCCATCGGAAGCCACGGCGCTGCGGGTCGAGAACGAGCTGATCCGAACGCTGCGACCTCGCCACAACGTGGATGGGGCTTTCCACTTCTTGTATCCGGCCATCGGCAGCGGTCGCCGCGAGGACGCGCTCGTCCTGTGCTTCACCACGCAGCCAGAGGCCTTCGCTGCGCTCGACCTGCAATGGCATGGCAGCTTCCGCCCTCGGTTGCGAGCCCTGGAGGCGTTCGACGCGCTTGCCGCGCTGCTCCGCTACGTCGGGCACCGGGAGCCGCGATCGAGACTGCCGGCGGCGCCGCGACTCCGCGGCTCGCGGCTGGCCGCGTGGCGAAGAACCCGGCCCGAGCTGCTGGATGCGCTGCGCGCGTTCCTCGACGGCGGTTCTCCGGAAGTGCTTTCTGCGCTCTCGTTGCAGCTGCTGGAGAACGCTGCCGCGCGACGCAAAGCCGCGCAGGTCCAGCAGGCGGTTCGCTGTCTCGACAGCTTCTACCGCTTCGACGTGCTCCGCCTCCGACGCGCGCGGGATGCCACCGGGAGGGCAGCGACCTTCGTGCCGCGGCACGAGCGCGATGCGCTGTTCCTCGAGGCTCGTCTGTCAGCCGAGCAACTCTCGGACGCGAGCGATCAGGTCCTGGGAACGGAAGGGCTTCTCGAGAACGGGGGCTCCTGACGGGAGCTTTGCGACGGTCTCGTCGACGAAGCCCGACATGAACAAGACCCTCAGGTCGGGATGCTGCTGGCAGAGCCGCTCGCGAAGCTCGACGCCGCCCATCCGCGGCATGGCGAGGTCCGTGAGCAGCAGCGACAGAGTCTCTGTCTGTGCGACGCGCTCCAGGGCTTCGACACCGTCACTGGCGCTGATGACGAGATACCCGGCCTTCTCGAGCGTTCGCGCGACCAGCGCGCGGATCGCGGGCTCGTCCTCGGCGACCAGGATGGTGCCTCCCGTAGTCGGGGCATCGGATGCCGGCGGAGGCGGCGGTGCAGGAGGGCGGGCGGGCAGCTCGTGGAGCGGCAGCCACAGCGAGAGCGCCGTGCCCTCGCCGGGAGCGCTTCGCACCTGGACCGCGCCGCCACTCTGCTCGGCGATCCCGTAGACGGTGGACAACCCGAGTCCGGTTCCTGCGCCGACCTCCTTGGTCGTGAAGAACGGATCGAAGATCCGTTCGAGCGTCGCGGCGTCGATCCCACGGCCGGTATCGACCACGCAGAGGACGGCATAGCGGCCCGCTGGCAGCTCGGGTCGGCTGCCGGCTGACTCGTTGCCGGACCCGCTCACGAGCGTCGAGATGGTGATGGTCCCGCCGTCGGGCATCGCATCGCGTGCGTTTGCACACAGATTCAGGATCACGCGCTCGATCTGGCCGGGATCCACTTCCACGGTTGCGGGTGCCCGATCGAGCTGGAGGTCGATCGTGAAGCATGCCCCGACCATCCGCTCCAGCATCGGCGCGACGCCGCGCACGATGTCGCCGAGGTCGACGACCTTCGGCGTCATCGTCTGGCGGCGGCTGAACGCCAGCAGCTGGCGCGTCAGCTCCGCGGCCCGGTCGGCGGCGTCGGCGATCAGCAGCGCGGATTCCTGTTCCGGGCTGTCGGCCGACGCGGTCCGGCGCAGCGTCTCCGCGCAGCTGAGGATCACCATCAGCAGGTTGTTGAAATCGTGGGCGACGCCGCCGGCGAGGCGGCCGATCGCTTCCATCTTGTGAGACTGCCGGAGCTCCTCCTCGAGCTGCTGTTCGCGCGTGATGTCGCGCAGCACGCCGATGAAGCCGCCGGGACGGCCGGCGGCGTCGCGGACGGGGGAGACGGTGGCGTCGCGCGCATGGCGGGAGCCATCCGACCACGTCGTGGTGTAGCGCCCGCTCCACGTCCTTCCCTCGCGAAGCGCCGTCGTGATCTCGGCGATCAGATCTCGATCGCCCGCGTCCGGGTTCACGAAGGCGTCCATCGTGAGACCGCGGACGTCGCGACCGTCGGCACCCATCAGCGTGGCGAACGCGGAATTCGCGAAGACGATGCGACCGCGCGGATCCAGCACCACGATCGCCTCGCCGGCCTGGTTCATCGCGCTCGCCAGCGTGGCGCGAAGCCGCTCCGCGCGGTGTCGGTCGGTCACGTCGACGCCGACGCTGAGCACGGCCGGTTGTCCGCTCAGCGGATCGCGGAACGGGATGCGGGTCGTGGCCAGGATGCGCTGCCGGCCGGAGCCGTCCGTGAAGCTCTCCTCGTCGACGCGCACGGGTTCGCCGCGCTCGAGGACCTCGTGCTCACAACGGGCCATGTGCGCGAGCTCTTCCGCGGAGGGATGGAGCTCTCGCTGCCGCCTTCCGATCACAGCCTCGGGGCGACTGCCGTACGCGGCCGCGAGGGCGCGGTTGGCGATGACGAAGCGCCCTTGGGCGTCGTTCACGGAGACGAAGTGCGGGAGCCGATCGAGGAGAGCGCGGAACGTGCGCTCGCTGCGCCGGATGGTCTCGTGGCGGTGTAGATGCGTGTAGGTCAGCCATACCAGCAGCGCCGTTGCCAGATAGCAGCCGGTCAGCAGGGCGAACGCCCAGCCCCGTGGCTGGATGGCTGCGACGAGGGCAGCCGACGGAGCCACCGTCAGTTGCCAGTTCCGGTCCAGTACCTCGATCGCGTGTTCGCAGGACAGCGGCCATGGCGCCAGCGCATCGGGATCGCTCGACCACAGCAGGTCCGCGCCGTCCCGCTCGTGCAGACGGAAGCGATACTGTTCGCTCAGGTCGCGGCCGATCTGCGAGCGGCGGATCAGCTCGCCGATGCGGAAGACGCCGTTCACGAAGCCGGCCGATGCGCCGTCGGCCGCCCGCACGGGCCAGTAGGTCGCGAAGCCGGTCCCGCCTTGCAGGAGCTCGACGACGGTGGTTCGGGCCGCGTCGCCGGTGCGGCCGGCTCTCCAGAGCGCCTCCCGGACGTCGGGCTGCCAGTTTTCGGCGAGACTCGCGCCGAGCGCGGCCTCGTTGCCGGCGTGCGGGACGACGATCCGGATCACGCCGGTCTCGTCGACCCAGTTGACGGCCTGGACTCCGTCGAAGCGCTCGACGAGACGGCTGGCGTCGTGCCGGAACGCATCGAGGTTGCCGTCGTACTCGCCGGACCAGCTCTGCGCGAGGTGTTCCACGAGCGCGAGGCGCGCGTCGATCCACGCGGAGAGGTGGCTGTGAGCCTGCGCCGCCACCACCCGGGTGGTCTCCTCGATCTGGCGCTCGCGCTCGTTCTGGAGGTGCCAGGCCGCGAGCGTCAGCCCGGTCGCCAGCACGAGACCCAGCGCCGCTGCGGCGAGGGCCGGCTTGCGCGCGGCCAGGTCGCGCGGCGCGAGCGACGTCCTGCGATCCGACACGTCGGCGTCGTCCTCCTGGGTGGCTCCCTGCGACCGCCATCGACGGCGGAAGCGACCTCTCCTTCGTCGGCAGAACGCCCCGCCCGGTACAGCGAAACGACGGGATTCCGGGAGGAAGCCCGTATTCTTCCGAGGACACGGCGGACCAGTCGGTTTACGAGACGATCCGTATCGTTTATGATCGCACGATCGACTGGCCCTCCCGTCGCCGGGAGGCTGTTCCTACGCAAAGAGGCGTGCGATGGATCTGCTCCCGACCGCTGCGCAGCAGGCGTTTCGCGCCGGGGCGCGCGCCTGGCTCGAGGCGAACGTGCCGTCCACGTCGCTGCGCAGCTTCGACACCCGCGAGGGCTTCGAGCAGCACCGCGCCTGGGAGCGACGGCTTCACGCCGGAGGCTTCGCGATGGTGCCATGGCCGGTCGAGTACGGCGGCCGCGGCGCCGACCTGCTCGAGTGGCTGATCTTCGAGGAGGAGTACTACCGCGCCGGCGCGCCGAAGCGCGTCAACCAGAACGGCATCTTCCTGCTCGGCCCGACGATCATGGAATTCGGGACACCCGCGCAGAAGGCGCGCTTCCTGCCGCAGATCGCGTCGAGCGAAGAGGTCTGGGCGCAGGGCTGGTCCGAGCCGAACGCCGGCAGCGACATGGCGGCGATCCAGGCCCAGGCGCGTCGCGAGGGCGATCACTACATCCTGCGCGGTCAGAAGACCTGGGCGTCGCGCGGCGCGTTCGCGGACTGGCTGTTCGGGATGTTCCGCACCGACCCGGCCAGCGAGCGGCACAAGGGGCTCAGCTTCCTGTTGGTCCCCCTCGACACCCCCGGCGTGACGGTCCGTCCCATCGCCCAGCTCAGCGGCGAGACCGGCTTCGCCGAAGTGTTCTTCGACGACGCCCGCGTGCCGGTGGAGAACCGACTCGCCGGCGAGGGCGACGGTTGGCGCGTCGCGATGGCGACGGCAGGGTTCGAGCGCGGGCTCATGCTGCGCAGTCCGGCGCGCTTCCAGAAGACCGCGCAGCAACTCGTCGCTCTCTATCGCGGACACGCCGATCGTGCCGGTGAGGCGCTGCGCAACGACGTCGTGCGCTGCTGGATGGATGCGGAGGCCTACGCGCTCGAGACCTATCGCACCGTGTCGCGCTTGCTCGCCGGCGGCAAGATCGGCTTCGAGGCCAGCCTCAACAAGATCTTCTGGTCCGAGCTCGATGTGCGCATGCACGAGACCGCGCTGCGGATCCTCGGCCCCCGAGCAGACCTTCTGGCCGAAGCGCCGGCGTCGCACGCGAGCACGCGGGCCGGCTCTGTGTCGGGCACGGACTGGCTCGACGGCTATCTGTTCTCGCTGTCCGGCCCGATCTACGCCGGCACCAACGAGATCCAGCGCAATCTCATCGCCGAGCGCATTCTCGGCCTGCCGCGGAGCGCCTGATGCGCTTCGGGTTCAGCGACGAGCAGCTGCTGCTGCAGAGCACGGTCCGGGACTTCCTGCGCAAGGAATGTCCGCCCGAAGCCGTGCGCCGGCTGTGGGCGAGCGAAACCGGGCACGACCCGGCGCTGTGGGCGCAGCTCGCGGAACTCGGGGTGCTCGGCGCCGGGGTGCCCGAGGCGCACGGTGGCCTCGGTCTCGACGAGCGCGACCTCGTGCTGCTGCTCGAAGAGACCGGTCGCGCGGCGCTCCCGCTGCCGGTCGTCGCGACCGCGGCCGTCGCCGTGCCGCTGCTGCGCGAGCTCGGCGAGACCGGTGCTGCTGGGGCGGCGCTCGCCGCGCGCTGGCTGCCCCGCATCGCCGCGGGCGACGCGATCGTCGCGATCGGTCACCCCGAGAACGAATTCGTCGCTGACGCCGCCGTCGCGGACCTGCTGCTGATCGCCGAGGGCGATGCGCTGCACGCGATCGAACCCGCGTCCGATGCGGCGAACAGATCGGACCGGGTTCGGTGCATCCGCCAGCCGGCGAACGATCCCGGTCGACGGATCTACGCCGTCGAGTGCAGGACCTCCGCCGAGACGCAAGTCGCGACCGGCGCGGCCGCGCAGCGGCTGCTGGACGCGGCGTTCGAACGCGGCGCGCTGGCGTGCGCCGCCCAGCTCCTCGGGGCCACCGAGCAGATGCTCGCGCTCGCCGTCTCGTATGCGTGTCAGCGCGAACAGTTCGGCCGGCCGATCGGATCGTTCCAGGCGGTCCAGCACCAGCTCGCCGACGTGAAGGTGCAGCTCGAGTACGCGCGGCCCGTGGTCTACAAGGCGGCGTGGTCGGTGGCCTGCCGCGCGCGCTCGCGGGCGGTCGACGTCTCGCACGCGAAGCTGGCGGCCGGTGCGGCCGGGGCTCTCGCGGCGCGGCGAGCGCTCCAGGTCCATGGCGCCATCGGTTACACCTGGGAGCAGGATCTGCACCTGTGGATGCGCCGGGCGTGGTCGTTGGCGCTCGACTGGGGAGCGGAGCCGCGGCACCTCGCGCGCGTCTCCGAGTTCGTTCTCGCGGACGGGGCCCCGATCGGCCCCGGCCATACCTTCGAAGGAGCAGCGTGATGGCAGAGGCCTATCTGATCGACGCCGTGCGGACACCCATCGGCAAGCGCGGCGGCGGGCTTTCGACGGTCCACTCGGCGGATCTCGGCGCCCATGTTCTTCGCGCCCTGATGGAGCGCACCGGGGTCGATCCCGGAGCGGTCGAGGACGTGATCTTCGGCTGCTGCGACGCGATCGGCTCGCAGGCCGGCGACGTCGCGCGCACCTGCTGGCTCGCGGCCGGGCTGCCGGAGCACGTGCCGGGCGTGACGATCGATCGCCAGTGCGGGTCCTCGCAGCAGTCGGTGCACTTCGCGGCGCAGGCCGTCATGAGCGGCACCAGCGATCTCATCGTCGCGGGCGGCGTGCAGAACATGAGCCAGATTCCGATCTCGTCGGCGATGACGGTGGCGCAGCCGCTCGGCTTCGAGAACCCGTTCCACGGCTCCACCGGCTGGGTCGCGCGCTACGGCACGCAGGACGTGTCGCAGTTTCGCGGCGCGCAGATGATCGCCGAGAAGTGGGCGATCTCCCGCGAGAACATGGAGGCCTTCGCTCTCGAAAGCCATCGGCGCGCGCTCGACGCGATCGACGGGAAGCGCTTCGAGGCGGAGATCGCGCCGTTCGGTTCCGTCGTGACTGACGAGGGGCCGCGCCGCGACACGTCGCTCGAGCGGATGGCCAAGTTGCAGCCGCTCGAGCCGGGGGGACGGATCACGGCCGCGCTCGCGAGCCAGATCTCGGATGGCGCCGCGGCATTGCTCGTCGCCAGCGAGGCCGCCGTGAAGACACACGGACTGCGACCGCGCGCGCGTATCCATCACATCAGCGTGCGCGCCGACGATCCGATCTACATGCTGACCGCGCCGATCCCGGCGACGCGCCACGCGCTTGCGAAGGCGGGCATGAAGCTCGACCAGATCGATGCAATCGAGATCAACGAGGCCTTCGCCTCGGTCGTCCTCGCCTGGCAGAAGGAGCTGAAGCCGGATCCGACCCGTGTCAATCCGAACGGCGGCGCGATCGCGCTCGGCCACCCGATCGGCGCGACCGGCGCCCGTCTGATGACGTCGCTGCTCGGCGAACTCGAGCGCACCGGCGGCCGGTACGGCCTGCAGACGATGTGCGAAGGCGGCGGTCAGGCCAACGTCACGATCCTCGAGAGGCTCTCCTGATGGCGGGCTTGTGCGACGGCAGGGTCGTGATCGTCACCGGAGCCGGGCGCGGCCTCGGCCGCGCGCACGCGCTGGCGTTCGCGCAGGCCGGCGCACGGGTCGTCGTCAACGATCTCGGCGTCGCCGAGGACGGGAGCGGCCACTCCTCCGGCCCCGCGCACGAGGTGGTCGAGGAGATCCGTGCGGCCGGCGGCGAAGCGATCGTCGACGGCGCCGATGTCGCCGACTGGGAGCAGGCCGGGGCGTTGGTGCAGGCGGCTCTCGACGGCTTCGGGCGCCTCGACGTCGTCGTCAACAACGCCGGCTTCGTACGCGACCGGATGTTCGTCAGCTGTTCGGAAGAAGAATGGGACGCCGTGCTCCGGGTGCACCTGAAGGGACACTTCTGCGTGACGCGTCGGGCATGCGACTACTGGCGCGCCGAGAGCAAGGCCGGTCGCGCCGTCGATGCGCGGATCCTCAACACCAGCAGCGGGGCAGGGCTCCAGGGCAGCATCGGGCAGAGCGCCTATTCCGCAGCGAAGGCCGGCATCGCCGCGCTGACGCTGGTTCAGGCCGCGGAGCTGGCCCGCTACGGTGTCACCGCGAACGCGATCGCGCCGTCCGCGCGCACGCGCATGACCGAGGGCGCGTTCGCCGACATGATGAAGAAACCCGACCAGGGGTTCGACGCGATGGATCCGGCGAACGTGTCGCCGCTGCTGGTCTGGCTCGGCAGCACGGAATCGCGGGACGTCACCGGCCGTGTGTTCGAGATCGCCGGCGGCAAGCTGAGCATCGCCGATGGCTGGCGCGCCGGCCCCGAGCGCGACAAGGGCGCCCGCTGGGAGCCGGACGAGATCGGCGCCGCCGTGCACGAGCTGTTGCAGAAGGCCATTCCGGCGCAGAAGGTCTACGGGACCTGAGGTCCAGCCGATGCGCCTCGCGTTCACCGACGAGCAGGAGGAGCTGCGCGCACAGGCGCGTGCGTTCCTGGCCGAGCACGCGTCATCGGAGGCGCTGCGTCGCGCGATGGCGAGCGAGCTCGGCTTCGAGCCAGAGCTGTGGAAGCGGATCGGCGGCGAGCTCGGCTGGACCGGCGTCGCGATTCCGGAGATGCACGGCGGTGCCGGGCTCACGTTCGTCGAGCTGATGGCCCTGCTCGAGCCGATGGGCGAAGCGGTCCTGGCGGCGCCGTTCTTCGCGACGGCCTGTCTTGCGACGCCGGCTCTACTGGCGGCGCCGGAGTCGCCGGCCGCGCGCGAGTGGTTGCCGGCGATCGCCGAAGGACGGGCCACGGCGACGCTCGCCGCGGGCCGGGCGGGCGGCAGGATGCGCTCGACGCCCGACGCCATCCGCTGGCGTCGGACCGCGGACGGATACACGCTTGCCGGTCGCGATGGCTTCGTGCTCGATGGCGCCACGGCAGACCTGCTGCTGGTGGCCGCGGCCCGCGAGGGCGCGCCGCCCGGCACCGGGCTCGCGTTGTTCGCGCTGCCGGCGCCGGCGCGGGGCGTCGAGCGGCGCGCGCTCGTGACGATGGATGCGACGCGCCGCTTCGCGGACGTCCGGCTGCGCGACGTGTCCGTTTCCGGTGCGGCGCTGCTCGGAGACCCGGACCACGGCGCGGAGACGCTCGAGCAGACGCTCGATCTCGCTGCGATCGCGCTGGCCGCCGAGACGACCGGCGGCGCGCAGCGATGCCTCGACCTCGCGGTCGCGTACGCCAAGGAGCGCGTCCAGTTCGGACGCCCGATCGGCGGCTTCCAGGCGATCAAGCACAAGTGCGCAGATCTGATGGTCGCAGTCGAGACGGCGCGCTCCGCCGTCTATCATGCCGGCTGCGTCGCAGCGGAGGCGTGCGGCGAACTCGAGACGCCGGCCTCGCTCGCGAAGGCCTGGTGTTCGGAGGCCTACTTCCGCTGCGCGGCCGATGGGCTGCAGATCCACGGCGGTGTCGGCTTCACGTGGGAGTACGATGTGCACCTCCATCTGAAGCGCGCCCGCTCGATGGAGTCGTGGCTCGGATCCCCGTCGTGGCATCGCGAGCGCATCGCCGTCGCGATCGGCCTCGGGGGACGCGCGTGAGTCTCTCGATCGACCTCTCCGGGCACGTTGCGATCGTCACCGGTGGCGGCCGCGGTGTCGGGCGGGGCATCGCCGAGCGCTTCCTCGAAGCCGGAGCCGAGGTCGTGATCTGCGGCCGACACGAGCCGGAGTCGCTTCCCGCCGCGAACGATCGAAGCGCCCACTTCGTCGCCGCCGACGTTCGCGAGGTGGCGCAGATCGATCTCGTCGTGAACGCCACCCTCGACCGCTTCGGCCGGCTCGACGTGCTCGTCAACAATGCCGGCGGCTCTCCGGCGGCTCCGGCCGCGACGGCGTCGCCGCGCTTCTCCGAAAAGATCGTCGGTCTCAATCTGCTCGCCCCACTGCACTTCGCGCAGCAGGTCAATGCGGTGATGCAGAGACAGCCGGACGGCGGCGCGATCGTCAACATCGCGAGTGTGTCGGCGCTACGGCCGTCGCCCGGAACCGCCGCGTACGGGGCCGCCAAGGCCGGTCTGCTGTCGCTGACCCAGAGCCTCGCCGTCGAGTGGGCGCCGAAGGTGCGCGTCAACGCCGTCGCGGCCGGCATGATCCGCACCGAGCAGGCGGAGTTGCACTACGGCGACGCGGCCGCGCAGGCCCGCGTCGCAGCGACGGTGCCGCTCGGGCGCTTCGGGACCCCGCACGACGTCGGCGATGCCTGCGTGTTCCTCGCGTCGCCGCTCGCGGGCTACGTCAGCGGGGCGACGCTGCTGCTCCACGGCGGGGGGGAGCGCCCGGCGTTCCTGAGCGCCGTGCAGGGAGAGTCTCGTTGAGATCGGAGATCCGCGGTTGAGCCGGCTGGCCGGCAAGGTGGCGATCGTGACCGGGGCCGCGCGCGGCACGGGCGAGGTCGTCGCGCGCCGCTTCGCGCGCGAGGGGGCGAAGGTCGTCGTCGCCGACGTGCTCGACGAACTCGGGGCCGCCGTCGCGCAGGACCTCGGGGCGGACGGGCTCTACCAGCACCTCGACGTCGGCGCCGAGGCGGACTGGGCGCGCGGCGTCGAGGCAACGCTGCATCGTTTCGGACGAATCGACATCCTCGTCAACAACGCGGCGGTGCTGCACATGGCTGCGATCGCGGACACGACCCCCGAGGACTTCCTGCGCGTCGTGCGCGTGAATCAGCTCGGGACGTTCCTCGGCATCCGGGCGGTGAGCGATGCGATGAAGGCCGCCGGCGGCGGTTCGATCGTCAACGTCTCGTCGGTGGACGGCCTGCGCGGGCAGAACGGTGTCGTCGCCTACGCGTCGACGAAGTGGGCCGTCCGCGGCATCACGCGCGTGGCGGCGCTCGAGCTGGGCCGGTACGGGATCCGCGTCAACGCGGTCTGCCCGGAGGCCGGCAGTCCGCACATGGTCGCCCCGTACATGCCGCCCGGGGTCGACGCCGCGCAGGTGCTTCCCCACATGCAGCCCGCGCTCGCCTACCAACGCAAACGCCCGCTCGCCGAGCTGCTCGAGGACGTCGCCAACGTGATCCTCTTCCTCGCCTCCGACGAGAGCCGCTCCTGCACCGGCTCGGACTTCCCGTGCGAGGGAGGCAACACGGCAGGCCGGATCGTCAAGGGCGCCGCGGGCTTCTAGCCGAAGGGGACGACGAGCCGACGGGGACGTTCCTTGCAAAGTTTCATTACCGGCATCATCGGAGCCACGAGAATCGCAACCGCCTTGCGAGATGCCGGCAATGAAACTTTGCAAGGAACGTCCCCGCTCTCGCCGTCCCCGCTCTCGCTCTCTCCGCTTCTCCGCCCCCCCGCCCCCCCGCTACGCGATCCTGGCGATGATCTCGTCGGCGTAGCGCCGCATGGCGTCGCGTTTCTGCTCGATCGTGGACGTCGGGCCGATCGTGTAGGAGAACGGCCAGGCCGTCGTCGCGGTCACTCCGTGGTCGGCTTCGAGGCGGCGCAGCAGTTCGACGTCCGGCGGCACGACCAGCGGCACGATCGTCTCGAACGGCGCGCTTGCGCGACCGGTTTTTTCGCGGTGCGCGCGCAGCCGGCCGAGCAGCTGCGGGAGCTCGTCCGGATGCTGCCCGGTGCCGATCCAGCCGTCGCCGAGCCGCGCCGCGCGACGCAACGCGGCGTCACTGGTCCCGCCGATCCAGATCGGCACGGGCGCCGGCGGCGGCGGGCTCATCTGCAGCGGCCCGAGCTCGAAGATCCGCCCGTGGTGCTCGACCATCTCGCCGGTCCAGACCTTGCGCAGCACCTCGATCATCTCGTCGAAGCGCTTGCCGCGAACTCCGAAGTCGACCCCGAGCGCGTCGTACTCCTCGCGGATCCAGCCGGCGCCGGCGCCGAGCGCGACGCGACCGCCGGACAGCAGTGCGGCCGTCCCGACGCTCTTCGCGACTTCGAGCGGATGCCGCAGCGGCAGGATGTAGACCATCGTCGCGAAGTGCAGCTTCGTCGTGACCGCGGCCATCGCCGCGATCGTCGTCCAGGCGTCCGGGAACGGCGTCATGCCGTCGAATCCGGGCTTCCCGTCGGGCGCATACGGATACCGGGACTCGAGTCGCCCGGGAAAGAACAAGTGGTCCGACAGCAGCACGCCGTGAAATCCCGCTTCCTCGGCTCCGCGCGCGATGTCGAGCAACTGCTCCGGCTCGCTGAACGAAACCACCTGCCAGATCTTCATGCCTGCCTCCGTCAAGAAAGGGGCCGGGTTGGATTCGTCAACTTTTCCGAAGGAAAAGTTGACGAATCCAACCCGGCCCCTTTCTTGACATCACGTGGGGTAGTAGCGGGCGATGGTGTCGATCACGCAGCCCGGTTTGTCGTGATGCTCGATTTCGACGGTGACGCGGAACTTCGCCTGGATCGAGCCGTCCTTCTGCGGCGTCGCCTCGAGCAGCTCGGCGCCGCCGCGGACGCGAGAACCCACCGGCACCGGCGCCGGGAATCGCAGCCGGTCGGCGCCGTAGTTGACCCCCATCGAGATGCCGTCGACGCGCACGATCTGGGGCAGGAAGAAGTTCACGAGCGACTGCGTGAGATAGCCGTGCGCGATGCAGCGGCCGAACGGCCCGTTGCGCGCGCGCTCGGGATCGACGTGGATCCACTGGTGGTCGCCGGTCGCTGCGGCGAACTGATCGATGCGGGCCTGGTCGATCGCGAGCCAGTCGCTCCAGCCGAGGTGACGGCCGACGGCGGTCGCGAGCTCCGCCGGCGAGGAGAACACGGTCGGCATCGGAACCTCCGGTTACGGGTGCTGGCTGCTGACGGACACGACCTCGCCCGTCAGGTACGACGCCAGCTCGCTGGCGAGGAAGACGATGACGTTGGCCACCTCGGCCGGCGTCGCCGCGCGGCCGAACGCCTCCCGGCGCTCGAGCTCTTCGAGCAGACCCGGCGGCGTGACCTTGGCGAGGAACTCGTGCATCGCGAGGCTCGGTGCGACGGCGTTCACGCGCACGCCGCTGCGGGCGACCTCCATCGCCACGCAGCGCGTCAGCGCCATCACGCCGGCCTTAGCCGCCGCATAGTGCGCCTGTCCCTCCTGCGCGCGCCAGCCGAGCACCGAGGCGTTGTTGACGATCGCGCCGCTGCGCCGCTCCAGCATGTGCGGCAGCACCGCGCGCGTCATGCGCATCGTCCCGGTGAGCGTGACGTCGAGCACCTTCGCCCACTGCTCGTCCTGCATCTCGACGAGCGGCGCGTGGCCGCCGAGGCCGGCGTTGTTGACCAGCACGTCGATGTGTCCCCACGCGGCGATCCCCGCGGCCACCAGCGCATCGACCTGGGCCTGCTGCGTGACGTCGCACAGGGCGACCACGGCGCGCACGCCCGTCTCCTGCTCGAGCCGCTCGGCGGCTTCCTGCAAGCGACGCTCGTGCAGGTCAGACAGCAGCACGGACGCGCCTTCCTCGGCGCAGCGCCGTGCGGCCGCATAGCCGATGCCGGTCCCCGCCGCTGCCGTGACCAGGACCGTCTTGCCGGCCAGCAGGCCGTGGCCCGCCGATGCCCGAGGCGCCTCGCTCATCGCGCCTCCCGCGGCAGACCGAGCGCGCGCTCGGCGATCAGATTGCGCTGGATCTGGTTCGAGCCGGCGTAGATCGTGTCGCTGCGGCTGAACAGGAACAGCCGCTGGAGGCGCGTCAGCTCGTAGGGCGCGCCGTCGGCGAGTTCGGCGTCGGGGCCGAGGACGTCCATCGCGAGCTTGCCGAGGCGACGGTGCCAGCTCGCCCAGAACAGCTTCGTGATCATCGCCTCGCGCGCCAGCTCCGGCTGCTCGGCTCGCGAGAGCATCCGCAACGCGTTGTAGCGCTGGATCTGCAACCCCATCCAGGCGTGCGCCAGACGCTGTCGCAGCACGGGATCGCGGGCGGCGCCGTTGTCGCGAGCGGCGGCGAGGATCGCATCGAGCTCGTTCTGGAACTGCAACTGCTGGCCCAGCGTCGAGGCGCCGCGTTCGAACGCGAGCGTGCCCATCGCGACCTTCCAGCCTTCCCCCGGCGCCCCGACGATGTGATCCTCGGCGGTCCGGGCATCGTCGAAGAACACCTCGCTGAATTCGCTGTCCCCGGTGATCTGCACGATCGGTCGGATCTCGATGCCGGGCTGTCGCATCGGCACGAGCAGGTACGACAGGCCGCGGTGTCGCTGCGAGCCGGGCTCGGTGCGGCACAGGACGAAACACCAGTCCGACCACTGCGCCCAGGAGGTCCACACCTTCTGGCCGTCGATGCGCCACTCCGGTGCCTGCGCGCCCTCGCGCTCGAGGCGGGCGCGCGTCTGCACGTTCGCCAGGTCCGAACCGGCGTTCGGCTCGGAATAGCCCTGGCACCACAGCGCCTCGCCGCGCGCGATCGGCGGTAGGAAGCGGCGCTTCAGCTCGTCGCTGCCGAAGGCGATCAGCGTCGGTGCGAGCAGTCCCTCGCCGATGTGGCCGAGCCGGCCCGGGCCGCCTGCGCGCGCGTACTCCTCGTGCCAGATCACCTGCTGCAGCAGCGGCGCGCCGCGCCCGCCGGCCTCGATCGGCCAGCCGAGGCCGATCCAGCCGGCCTCGCCGAGTCGGCGCTCCCAGGCCCGACGCTCTTCGATGTAGGCATGCTCGTCGCCGGGACCGCCGCGGCCGCGCAGCACGGCGAACTCGCCGGCGAGGTTCGCGTCGAGCCACGCCTGCACCTCGCGGCGGAACGCCTCGTCTTCGTCCGAGAAGCGGAGCTGCACGGCGACTCCTGCGCGCGGACCGAGGGGCCGGACTCGCGGCCCCGTATTATGATACGCTGCGTTCCGTATGCAAGGAGGCCCGCGCTGAGCGCCCACACCGACGCCCCGGCCGCAGCCGACGCGCTGCCGTTCGCCGCCCGCACGATTCCGCAGTTGGTTCGCGAGGCGGCCGCACGGCACGGCGAGCGGACGTTCCTCGAGGACGGCGCCGTGCGGGTCACGTTCGCCGCGTTCGCCGACGCGGTGGAACGTGCGGCGCGCGCCTTCGTGGCGGCGGGAATCGCGCCCGGAGATCGCGTCGCGATCTGGGCGCCGAACCGCTGGGAGTGGGTCGTCGCCGCGGCGGGAGCCCAGACGGCCGGCGGCGTGCTGGTGCCGCTGAACACGCGGCTCAAGGGTCGCGAGGCCGGCATCATCCTGCGTCGCAGCCGCGCGCGCTGGCTCGTGACGCTGGGAGGCGAGTTCCTCGGCATGCGCACCGTCGAGGCGTTGCGCGACGAGGACCTCCCGCACCTCGAGCGGATCCTCGTGCTGCGTGAAGCCGAGCCGGAAGCGCAGGAGTGGGACGACTTCGTCGGGGCCGGCGCGGCCGTGTCCGACGACGAGCTCCGCGAGCGCACGGAGGCCGTGGGTCCCGACGATCTGTCGGACCTGCTCTTCACGTCGGGCACCACCGGAGAGCCGAAGGGCGTGATGACGGCGCACGGTCAGAACCTGCGCGCATTCGCCGTCTGGAGCGACGTCGTCGGGCTGCGCGCTGGCGATCGCTACCTGGTCGTGAATCCGTTCTTCCATGCGTTCGGCTACAAGGCGGGCTGGCTCTCGTGCCTGATGCGTGGCGCCACCGTGCTGCCGCACGCGGTGTTCGACGTGCCGGCCGTGCTGGCGCGCATCGGCAGCGAACGCATATCCGTGTTGCCCGGCCCGCCGACGCTCTATCAGTCGATCCTCGCCCATCCGGACCGCGCCCGGTACGACCTGTCGAATCTGCGGCTCGCCGTCACCGGCGCCGCGGCGATCCCCGTCGAACTGATCCGGCGCATGCGCGACGAGCTCGGCTTCGAGACGGTGATCACCGGCTACGGACTCACGGAAGCGTGCGGAATCGTCTCGATGTGCCGCTTCGACGACGATCCCGAGACGATCGCCACCACCAGCGGCCGCGCGATTCCCGGCATCGAGGTACGGTGCGTCGACGCCGAGGGGGTGGAGGTCCCGCGCGGCACGCCCGGGGAGGTGTGGGTGCGCGGGTACAACGTGATGCGCGGCTACTTCGAGGATCCCACCGCGACGGCGGAGACGGTCGACGCCGACGGCTGGCTGCACACCGGTGACGTCGCCGTGATGGACGAGCGCGGCTATCTGCGCATCACGGATCGCATCAAGGACATGTTCATCGTCGGCGGCTTCAACTGCTATCCCGCCGAGATCGAGAACCTGCTGTTCGGCAGCGGCTGGTTCGCCGCGGTGGCCGTCGTAGGCATTCCGGACGATCGCCTCGGCGAGGTCGGCATGGCGACCGTCGTGCCCGCGCCGGGCCAGTCCTTCACGGCGGACGACGTGATCCGCTGGTGTCGCGCCAACATGGCCAACTACAAGGTCCCGCGCCGGGTCGACATCGTCGATGCGCTGCCCGTCAACGCGGCCGGGAAGGTCATGAAGTTCCGGCTGCGGGAGCGGGCGCCGTCGCGCTGACGCAGGCGCTCCGTTCCGCGCGCGCTTCCGCTGCCTGCGCGCGGCGTCACTGCCGCAGTCGGAACGCGATCGGGATCACGACCTCGAGCTCGTCGTCCGGATAGCTGTCCGGGAGCGGGGGCAGCGGATCCGCCCGTTCGACCGCGCGCAGCACGGCGCGATCCAGGACCCGGTGGCCGGAGCTTTCCTCGACGTCGTAGGCGAGCACCTGGCCGCCGCGATCGACGCGCACCCAGAGCAGCGCGGTGCCCTCCATCGGGCGTGTCCGCGCTCGCCGGCGCGAGCCGCGGGCGCCGGACCCGGCGGCCCGGGCGCCCCACCCGCGCGCCATCGCCGCTCTCCATTGCGCTCGGCGCGGCGGCGGCGCTGGCCGTCTCGGCCGGGTTCGCCGCGCCGGCGGGCGGTCCGAGCGCGTCGCCGAGCGCGATCCGCACGCCACCGCCGGAACCCATGACGGCCGGCGAGCGGCCGAGGTCGAGCGTCAGCAGCGCGATCGCGTGCAGTGCGAACGCCACGCCGATCGCCACGATCCAGTGTCGGGTTCCGATCGTCACGGCCCAGGGAACCATCTCCGCGAGGAGCCGAGCAGTCCGAGCAGCGGGCTCAGGTTCCCGATCGTCTCGAGCCCGCGGACTGGCGGAGTTTCAGCAGGCCGATCGCGACGACACCGACGGAGAACACGCCGAGGATCGCGACGATCGGTCCGCCCATCGCCGCCAGCGCCCACAGGTCGCTCGTGCCTTCCATCGACTCCTCGCCTCCGCGCCCGTCAGGGATCCGTCCCGTCCTACAACGAAGGATTCTTCGGTAATGAAAGCGAAAGCCATTTTCAAAAAGGTCCGGCGACCCTATGATCCCGCCTCCCCGACCGCGTCGACGAAAGGGATTCCCGCATGTCTCGATCGAACCGGAGACCCCGCGGGGCCGTTGTCACTCTAGCGGTCCTGCTCGGAGCGGGTCCGTTCGCTTGTGGACCAGCCGAAGATCGCGAGCGGCTCGTCGCGGAGGGTGGCCCGCCGGTCCCCCTGATCTTCGCGTTCCAGCCCCAGGAGAACCCGGAAGGGCTGGCGCCCGGGGCGCGCGAGCTGGCCGCGTACCTCAGCACGGTCCTCGACACGCCGACCGAGGTGTTCCTGCCGACGACGTACGCGGCGGTCGTCGAGGCGATGCGTTCCGGGCACGCGGACGTCGCCTACCTGAGCGGCTGGCCTTACCTGACGGCGCACCGGGAGGCGGGCGCCGAGATCCTGGTCGTCGAGGAGCGCAACGGAGCCCCGTTCTACCAGTCGCAGTGGTTCGTGCGGGCGGACGGTGACGTCGAGTCGCTCGCGGACCTGCGCCGGCGGTCGGTCGCGTTTCCGTCGCCCGCCTCGACGTCCGGCTACCTGTTTCCGGTCGCGCGGCTCGTCGAGGAGGGCCTGCTGAAGACGGGTGAGGATCCCCGCGTGTTCTTCGGGCAGGTCCTGTTCGCCGGTGGCTACGAGCAGGCGCTGCAGGCGCTCGCCGCCGGTTCGGTGGATGCCGCTGCGGCCGCGGACTACGCGTTCGAGCTGTACCTCGACGAGGCGCAGCGCGCGCGCGTGCGCGTGCTGACGCAACAGGGTCCCGTGCCGACTCACGGCCTCGCCGTGCGCGGGAGCCTGCCTCCCGTCTGGAAGGAACGCATTCGCGATGCCCTGCTTACCCTCAACGAGCCGGAGCAGCGAGACCGGTTGCGCAGCGTCTACGGCGCCGAAGCGTTGGTGCCCCGCTCGCACGACGCGCACGTCGCGTCGCTGCTGCACGCACGCCGTCTGCTCGGGCTCGAAGAGGACGAGCCGCGCTAGCGCGGCGCGCGGTCCTCCCGAGCATGGCCGAGCGCAGCGTTCTCGCCGTCCGTCATCTCAGCGTCGAGTACCGGACTCGCGAACGACACGTCGTGGCGTTGAAGGACCTCAGCTTCGAGGTGCCCGCGGGCGAGACCGTCGCGATCATCGGCCGCAGCGGCTCCGGCAAGACGACGCTGCTCCGCGTGCTGGCCGGGCTCCAGGCTCCGACGGCGGGACAGGTCGAGGTCTGTCGCCGGAGCCTCCACGATCGTCGCGAGCCGCCGCGTGCGCTCTATCGCGACGTCGGCATCCTGTTCCAGGATTCCGGGGTCGTAGGCGAGCTGGCGCCGCTCGAGAACGTCCTGTGCGGGCGCCTCTTCGACTACCCGGCGAGCGGCGGCCTGGTGCGGTTTCGCGGCGAGGATCGCCGGCGCGCGCTCGAACTGCTCGGCGATCTGGGCCTCGGCGAGCGGCTCGGGCTGCGCACCGGGCGACTGAGCGGCGGCGAGCAGCAGCGTGTGGGCATCGCGCGCTTGCTGTTGCAGGACCCGGCGCTGATGCTGCTCGACGAGCCGCTCGCGAGTCTCGACGTCCATTGGGCCGAGCACGCACTCGCGCGCATGCGAGCCGCGCGCGGCGGCCGCGCCACCGTCGTCGCGGTGTTGCACGATCTCGCGCTGGCGCGCCGCTGGGCGGACCGCGCGATCGTCGTCGAGGACGGCGCGCTGGTCTTCGCGGGGGATCCCGACGAGGCGTGCCGACGGCTCGAACGGGGCGGCGCCGCGCTCGAGCCGACACCGGAGCCGGGCGAGCGTTCGGCGCGGTCCGGCTTCGCACTCGATCTCGAGTTCGTCCGAACGCCACCCGCGGAGCCCGTCGTGCGCGGCGACGTGCCGGCGCTCGGACGGACCCCGTTCTACCTGCTCGTGCTCGGCGCGCTCGTCGTCGCCTACGTGTGGGCGGCGTGGGGCGTCGGCTTCGGAGCGGCGCGCATCTTCGGAAACCTCGGCTCGGCCGGCGACTTCCTGCGGCGGATGTTTCCGCCCGATCCGGCGGTGATGCCGACGATCGCCGCTTCGCTCGTCGAGACGGTGCAGATCGCGCTGCTCGGGACGACGCTCGCGGCGGCGCTGGCCTTGCCGATGGCGATGCTGGCGGCCCGCAACGTCTCCCCGCGCCCGCTGCGCTGGGTGGCGCGGCTGGCGCTGAACTCGCTGCGCACGGTGCCGAGCCTGATCTGGGGGCTGTTCTTCGTCGCGATGGTCGGGCTCGGCCCGCTGCCGGGCGTGCTGGCCCTCACGTTCTACGCCGCCGGCTACCTCGGCAAGTTCTACTACGAGGGCATCGAGTCGATCGATCCGCGTCCGCGCATCGCGCTGCGGGCGGTCGGCGCGAGTGCGCTCCAGCGGTTCCGCTACGGCGTCTTCCCGCAGGTCACACCGCTGCTGCTCGGGTTCACGCTGTACATGTTCGAGTACAACGTGCGTGCGGCCAGCATCCTCGGCGTCGTGGGCGCCGGTGGCGTCGGGTACTACCTCTACAGCTACGTCAACAGCTTCCACTACGATCGCGCCGCGACCGCGCTGTTGCTGTTGCTCGTGGTCGTCACCGCGATCGATGCCGCGAGCTCGCGGCTGCGCCGCCGCTTGCAGGAGTGAGCGTCCGGGCGGCGCTCAGTACGTGAGTTCGAGCCCCACGAATGCGAAGCGCGGCTGACCCGGACGGGGCCCGTGCCGATGGCGGCTCGCCAGGTATTCCTTGTCCGTCACGTTGTGGACACCGCCGAGCAGCATCCACTCGGGCGCGACGTCGTAGGTGAAGCCGAGACCCGGCGCGAAGACGCCGAGGCGGCCGATTCGCGATCGTTGTTGCGGACGCGCAAGGTGCCGGCGCGCTCGCCCTTCAGCACGTCGAGATCGAAGCCGCCGTTCGCGGCGGCGAGCGACGACGAGAGGCTCATGTCGATCGTCGAGCCCGGCGGACTGTCGGAGTCCTCGATCCCGCGCAGGTCGTGGAGTTCGAACCAGTTGCGCTCGAAGTAGTTTCCGTGGACCGTCGTGGTGAGATCGACGCCCCAGCCGGCGTCGAGGAAGTGACGCAGGTACGTGCGGAAGTGGCTCGCCTCGAAGTTGTCGAAGCGCGTGGCTGCGTAGTGACGGAACGGATCGTCGTCGAAGCCGGACTCCGAGAGCCCGAGATCGGTCTCGTCGGCGTCGATCTTCGTGTAGCCGAACTTGAACTCGAAGCGCTGCTCGCGCTCACTGCGCGGGCCCAGGAGAGCTTCAGCATCGGCTCGGCGAGCGTGAAGCCGGTGTCGCCGCGGTCGGTGAAGTTGGGAGCGCCGTCGATGCGTTCGAAGCCGTTGCTGTGCCGCGCGAATCCCTCGAGCAGGGAAGCGAAGGTGCCGAGGCTGGTCTCGATCGTGTTGCCCCGGTAGCCGTGCGCGCGCATCTCGGTCTCCTCGCCGTAGAGGCCGCGGACGTAGACCTCTGGCCCCTCCGGGATCGGCGTGGAGACGAAGTTGACGACGCCGCCCGTCGTGTGCGGTCCGTATCGGATCTGGCTCGAGCCCTTCGGCACCTCGACGGCGTGCATCCGGCCCACCGAGGGCCGGCAGTACAGAAATAGACTTTCATTTTCAATACGACGCCGCATGAAAGCAGATGGCACGCGCGTTCACAAACGGTCTCGGCGAGACAGGCCGCACGCCGACCGGATCCCCCGGCCTGTACACTCGCCCGCCCCGCTGCGGATCGCGATGGCTGCGGCGAATCGACGAGAAGGGGAGGAGCGATGGGTCGAGAGCAGTCGGGGCCGGTGCGGGCGCGCTGATGGACTCGATCCGAGACTGGTTCCGCCGCCACTTCCGAGATCCCGAGATCGTTGCGCTGCTGGCGTTGCTGCTCGGCGGCATCTTGCTGGTCGTGTTCTTCGGCCGCGTGCTCGCGCCGGTGATCGCGAGCATCGTCATCGCCTACGTGTTGCACGCGCCGATGGCGCGCCTGCGCCAGATCGGGACGCCGCGGCTACTGGCGCTCGGCATCGTGTTCGTCAGCTTCGTGACCTTCCTGCTGCTCGTGCTCCTTGCGTTCCTCCCACTGTTGCTGCAGCAGATCGAACAGGTGGTGCGCGCTCTCCCCGGCATGATCGGTCTGGTGCAGGAGCTGCTGCTCGAGCTGCCGGAGCGCCGTCCGGATCTGATCGACCCGGCCCAGGTCGAGGAGCTCGTCGTGCGCCTGCGGAACGAAGCAGTGACTGCGGCGCAGGGCGTGCTGGCCTATTCCCTCGCGCAGATCGGCAGCCTGGTCGCCGTCGGCGTCTATCTCTTCGTCGTGCCGTTCCTGGTTTTCTTCCTGCTGAAGGACAAGGACGGCATCCTGGCATGGCTCGAGCGGTTCCTGCCGGGCCAGCGCGCGTTGGCCGCGCGTGTCTGGGCGGACATCGATCGAAAGCTCGGGGCCTTCGTCCGCGGGAAGATCTACGAGATGGGAATCGTCGGTACGGCGGCCTGGCTGGCGTTCACGTGGCTCGGCGTCGACTTCGCGCTGCTGCTGGCGGTCGCTACGGGACTCTCCGTGCTGGTGCCCTACGTCGGCGTCGTGACGGTGGCGATCCCCGTCGCGTTGGTCGCCCTGTTCCAGTTCGGCTGGAGCAGCAGCTTTGCCGCCGTCGTCGGCGCGTACACCGTGATCCAGCTTCTCGATGGCAATCTGCTGGCGCCGCTGCTGCTGTCGGAAGTCGTCGATCTCCATCCGATCGCGGTGATCGTCGCGATCTTCGTGTTCGGCGGAATCTGGGGCTTCTGGGGCGTCTTCTTCGCGATCCCGCTCGCGACCGTCGCGGCCGCCGTCATCGAGGCCTGGCCCGGAGCGCCAGCCGCGGACGCCGAATCGAGCTAGCCTGCCGCGCGATGTCCGATCGGATCGAAGGGGAGCGGGTCGCCGGGCGTCGCGACCGCAAATCCGGCGTGCGCCATCCGTTCCGGCGCGAGAAGCTCCGCCCGCGCGTCCTCGCCGCGTATCTGGCCGCGTTCGCGGTCATCGTCGCGGCGCGCCCGACGGCCGCGGGAGTCCTCGTGGGGTCGCTGCTGCTCGGCGCCGGCACGGCGCTGCGGGTGTGGGCGACGGGACACCTGCACAAGAACCAGGAGCTCACGATCTCCGGTCCTTACGCACACCTGCGTCACCCGCTGTACGCCGGCGCGCTGTTGATCGGGATCGGCGTCGCGATCGCCGCGGGCCCCGGGGTCGCGATCGTCGCGTTGCCGCTCGGGCTCGGCTTCTTCTTCGCGTACTACCTGCCGTACAAGGAGCGCATCGAGTCGACACGCCTCGAGACGCTCTACGGCGATGCCTATCGGCGCTATCGCGACGGCGTACGTTCGCTCGTCCCGCGGCTGCGTCCTTGGCGCGACACGGACCCTCGTGTGCGGTGGCGGCTTGCGCGCGTCGTTGCGAACAACGAGCACAGCGTGTTGGCGTGGAGCCTTTTGGGGATCGGAATGATCGCGTTTCGGCTGGCCGTGTGACCCTGCGGAGCATTGCCGGCGCGTCGGCTACTCGAGCAGATGTCTCACGATCGTGTCGGTCGCACGATCTTCGCGCAGGGAGTCGGCGAGCTCGCGAGCGCGCGCTTCTACGAGCTCGTTTCCCGCGACGGCGCCGATGGCCCCGGCCAGCGCGCGGGCGTCGAGCCTGCGTCGCCGGCCGGCGACGGCCCCGATCCCGAGCGCCGTGACTCGGCCGGCCCAGTAGAACTGGTCGAGCACGTGGGGAACCACGACCTGCGGTACGCCGGCGCGCGCCGCCGTCGTGGTCGTTCCGGCCCCGCCGTGGTGGACGATGGCGGCGCAGCGCGGAAACAACGCCGCGTGCGACACCGTGTCGATCGTCAGCACGCCTTCCGGCAGGGGACCCTCGCCGAGCCCTGCCCAACCGGCGGCGAGCAGCGCGCGATGACCGGTTTCCGTGACGGCCTCCACGAGTCGTGCGGTCGTCGCGCGCGGATGGGGGTCGGTCATGCTGCCGAAGCCGAGGTAGACGGGCGGCGGACCGCTGGCGAGGAAATGCTCGAGCTTGGCGGGGAGCGCCTCGTCCGCGTCGAACGGATGCAGACACGGAACCTGATCGCAGGGGAACGCGAGATCCGTCGGAAGCGGTGCGAGGGCGCGATCGGCAGCGAGGAGCAGCCGGTCCCCGACGAGGTGCGCGAAGAGATCGCGGGCCGGCGCGAGCCCGAGGGCGCGGCGGTAGCCGTTCAGCGATCGGCGCAACGTCGCATCGAGACCCGCGCGCACGAGGCGCCACGCGGCGCGGTTGATGCGGCGCGAGCGGCCCCCGATCGGCAGGAAGGCCGGCGCGTGCTCGGCCGACGGAAGGATCGCCGGGCAATAGGCGACGTAGCGATACCGCACGCCGCACAGCTCGGCGGCCGAGCGGGCGGCCACCTGGACGCCCGCCGCGACGACGAGGTCCGCGCCGCGGACGGCGTCGGGAAGCGCCGCGAACTGCGCCTCCACGATCGTGCGGCCATAGCTCTCCATCTCGCGCAGCACGCCGAACGCGCGGCCGTGCAGCACGTGCGCCCGGCGCGTCAGATACTCGCGGACCGGACGACCGACGCTGCGGTGCTCGAGGTCCGCCGCGCGGGCAGCCTCGGCGAAATCGGGTGGGCAACACAGGACGACGTCGTGGCCACTGCCGCGCAGCAGAGCGCCGAGGGCGACGAGGGGATGGACATCGCCGCGCGTCCCGTCGGCGGCCAGTGCAATGCGCAATGCGGTCTCCTGCTCGTGGCGGGCCCACGGGCGTGAAGCTTCCGCATCGATCGCGCAAGGGGCGGACTTGAGGGCGCGCCGGGGCGTGTCCGCAGCTCCCTAGACAGGACGCTAGAAGCCCTCGACGCGGTGGAGGTTCCGCCAGAGCAGGCCCGGCAGATGGCGGCGCATCCACACCGCCATCGCCGCATTGCGGTCCGGGAACACCATCAGCCGCTTGCGCTCGAGATCGCGCTCGATGGCGGTTAGGACGGACTCCGGCGCGATCGGCGGGAGCTGGGCCAGGACCTTCGGCTGCGACTTCGCCTGGTCGAGGAGCGGCGTCGCCACCGGAGGCGGGCACACGCAGGCGAAACGCACGCCACTGCCGCGGTTCTCGTGTGCGAGCACCTCGGTGAAGGCCACCACCGCGAACTTCGACGCGTTGTACGCGCCGAAGTGGAGCGACGGCATCCAGCCGGCGACCGATGCGAAGTTGACGAGATCCCCTTGCCCACGTCGGATCATGGCCGGGAGCGCGGCCATCGTGACATTCACGGTTCCGCCGTAGTTGATCGCCATGATCCGGTTTACGAGCTCGGCGTCCTGATCGAGGATCCGGTCGGTCGGCATGATCGCGGCCGCGTTCATCACCCGGTCGATCGGGCCGAGCTCGGCCTCGACCCGCTGCACCGTCGCCGCGACGGCGCGCCCGTCGGTCACATCGACGGGGAAGGAACGGATGCGGTCGTCGCTGCCGCGAGTTTCGCGAAGACCGGCCTCGTTGACGTCGAGGGCCGCGATCTGCGCGCCGCCCGCTGCGAGTCGGCGCGCGGCGAGCCGGCCCATTCCGCTCCCCGCTCCCGTGATCAACGCCACCCTGCCCTGGAATGCCATGTCTGGATCTCCTCTTCGAAGCGCGGAGTCTCCGTCTCCGCGTGGCCGGAACCCTGCACGCGACCCGAGCGCGTCAGAACGAGACGCGGATCGCGTCGACCGATCGCTGCGCGGGACCGTGGTACACCGCCTCGATGTTGTTGCCGTCCGGGTCGAGCACGAACGCCGCGTAGTAACCCGGATGATACGGCCGCTCGCCCGGCTCGCCGTGGTCCGCTCCACCGGCTCGGAGGGCTGTCTGGTGGAAGCGGTCGACGGTCTCGCGGTCCGCTGTCTGGAACGCGAGGTGCGTTCTCGCGGTGAGAGGAGTCGCTGACGCCGGGCTCCCCCGCGACGAGACGAATTGCTCGTCTGCCCAGAAGAATCCCGGTCCGTCCCCGCCGATCGGGACGCCGAGCACGGCAAGAACGGCCTCGTAGAAGCGCCGGCTCACCGCGAGGTCGGCGACGACCAACTGGATGTGATCGACCAGGCGACCGCGAACCAGCTCCTGGGTTTCCATGGAACCCTCTGCTCCGATGAATGGCGCGAAGAATCCTACCCGAGTCCGCCGTGCACCGCGCGGCGCACGGGTCTCCCGGTGGAGCGGCTCGCGGGCGGGATCAGAGAGTACGCGTGAGCAGTGCTGCCGCAGCGCCGATCGTCGCGGCGAGTGCAGCGCCGATGGTCGCCCAGCCCAATGCGTTGCGCCCTTCGGCAGGCTCGAGACACGAGCGACTGGGGTCCGAAGGATCGTAGTAGACGGCGATCTCCGCGCCTGTGACGTAGCGTCGGCAGACGTCGTCCGCGCGGTCGCGGAACGTCGTGTAGAGCCGCGGGACGGCGCTGACGGTGCGACCGTGCCACTGTCGACCCGAAACCGTGTAGGAATACTCGATGGCCGGCGCGAAGGTCTGTTCGGTCTCCCCCAGCGAGTACGCCTCCCGAAGCACCTCGGAGCGCACCACGTAGCCGATCGTGGAGGGCCATCCCCGAGAGGCGCGCGCCTGTTCGAGATCTGCCAAGGAACGCCTCAGCGTCCACGCGCCGGCGCCCACTGCGATGAGCAAGAACAGGTCGAGCGGCTCCATCGGACGGTATATCGACCGCCGGCAGACCCGATTGAAGCGCCTCGATCGGCCTGCACGACTCCGCTCGCCGCACGCGCCGCGTTCAGCCGCGCGCCGTCCCGGAACGCCGGACGCCCTCCAGCGCCAGCTCCACCAACGGCTCGACGAGCTTGGGCTGGATACGCCGGCCGGTGAAGAAGAGGCGCACGGCGATCGGGCCGACGATGAGATCCGCGGCGAGATCGAGATCGAGGTCGGCGGCGAGCTCGCCGCGCTTCTGCGCGCGCTCGAGTGCGGACACCAGAGGGCGTCGGCGTTGGCGCAGGATCGGGTCGATCAGCTCGGACAGCTCCGGGTTGTGCCGGCGCTCGCCGGCCAGACTCGGCAGCACGGCTGCGAGCGACGTTTCGTTGAAGAGTTGCAGGTAGCTGCGCAGCATCTGGCGCAGATCCTCGGCGAGGTTCCCGGTGTCGGCATCCTCGAGCTGAGGCAGTTCGTGGAACGCCTCGACGACGAGCGGCAGCTTCGAGGGCCAGCGGCGGTAGATCGTGGCCTTGCCGACACCGGCGCGCGAGGCGACGCCCTCGACGGTCAGGCCCGAGTAGCCGACCTCGCCGAGCAACTCGAGCGTCGCCCGCAAGATCGCCCGGTGAGCTTCCTCGCTGCGGGGTCGGCCTGCGTTGGACCCGCTCGTCGCCAAGCTCGTCGCCTCCTGGTCCGGACGCCAGCAGATCGGCTGGTCCGTCGAGGAATCTCTCGTGACGGCGATGACTTGCCGCGTTCCGGTCGAGCTGCCGTGCGCGCTTGAGCCGCCGTCCGGGATTACGATACAGTACGTCTCGTTCTCGAACATCCCCGCTGCCGGTGCGATCGATCGGAACGCGGCCGCGTCCGAACGGTTCATTGTCCGCACCCATCTGGTGCGGACGGGCCAGCGCCGGAAGCATCGAGGGCCGGGCCCCGATCTTCGGGCCGGATCGATCTTGCGAGGAGGAACCCATGGCCAGCGCGCCCGCCCCCGTCCCCCCGCCGCCGAGCTGGGATCTCGAGGTCGATCTGGTGGCCGTCGGCTCCGGTCTCGGCGGTCTCTCGGCCGCGATCGCCGCACACGACCGCGGCCTGCGCGTCAGTGTGCTCGAGAAGGCGCCGCGACTCGGCGGCGTGTCGGGTTTCGGCGGCGGCGAGGTGTTCGTCCCGAACCACCACAAGATGCGGGAGCTCGGCATCGCGGACTCCGACGAGGCCGGCCGCGCATACTTCCAGTTCCTGTCGGCGGGCTTCGCCGATCCGACGCTGCAGGCCACGCTGCTCGCGAACATGAAGCCGGCCGTCGAGTACATGGAGAAAGAGGCCGGCGTGCGCTGGATCGCCGTCGAAGGCCTGCCGGACTACTACTACTCCGACGCGCCCGGCTCCCACGCCGGCGGGCGCTATCTCTCGGTCGATCTCTTCGACGGCAAGAGCCTCGGCGAGTGGCAGCAGAAGACCTATCCGATGACGCCGCACGTGCCGCCCGGCGCGTTGCACCGCGAGATGTATGCGTGGGGTGGTCTCGCCTGCGTGACACAGTGGGACTTCGAACTGATCGGGCAGCGCGTCGCCAACGACCAGCGCAGCTTCGGGCCCGGCATGATGGGCTGGTTCGTCAAGGCGGCGATCGTCGACCGCGGGATCCCAGCGTTCGTGTCGACGCCCGCGCGCGGGCTGGTCGTGGATGGTGGCGCCGTCGTCGGCGTGCGCGCCGAGCGGGACGGACGCCCGTTCTTCGTGCGGGCGCGGCGCGGCGTCGTGTTGTCGGTCGGCGGTTACGACTGGAATCGCGAGCTGGCCCGGCAGTTCGAGTCGATGCCGGACTGGAACTCCGCGTGCCCTCCGCACCTGCACGGCGATCACCTGGTGATGGCCGGCGAGATCGGCGCGGCGATCGGCGCCGTCCCGCCGACGGATCTGGCGCTGTTCTACGGCTACCACATCCCCGGCGAGGAATCGGACGGCGCGCCGTTGCACCGCTCCTCGTGGGAGTGCGGCTGTCCGCACGCGCTGTGGGTCAACCGCGCCGGCAAGCGCTTCTGTGACGAGTCCTTCTACAAGGACTACCAGCCGCGCCTGCGGCACTGGGACGGTCAGACCCAGTCGATGCCGAACCTGCCGCCGTTCCTGATCTTCGATCAGAACTACCGCGATCGCTATCCGCTCGGTTCGTTCATGCCGGGGCAGCCGTTGCCGCCCGAGCTGGTCGTGCAGGCCGATTCGCCGCGTGCGCTCGCCGAGCAGCTCGGCATCGACGCGGACGAGCTCGAGCGCACGCTCGAGCGCTTCAACGAGCACGCGCGCCGCGGCGAGGACCCCGACTTCGGGAAGGGCTCGCGGGCCTGGTCGGTGCGGCTGACCGGGGACCAGAGCTATCCGAATCCGTGCGTCGGACCTGTGGAGCGCGCGCCGTTCTATGGCGTCCGACTCGTCCCGGTGTCGGTTGGCGTCAACTCGCACGGGCTCCGAACGGACGAGCATGGACGCGTGCAGCACCTGCGCGGGGGCTCGATCGGCGGCCTCTATGCCGTCGGCAATTCGGCCGCGCTGCTGGACATGGGTGGTGGCTACCAGAGCGGGACGTCGAACATGCGGGCGATCACCTGGGGCTGGATCGCCGGCCGCCACGCTGCCGGCGCGGTCTGAGCGTTCCGTGGCAGAAGCCAGCTACACGACCACCACGCGGTTGCCTGTCGAGTCGATCTGGGCATTCGTGCAGGACATGGACAACTGGGCGCACTTCGTGATGGGCTACCAGAGTCACGAAAAGCGCAGCGACACCGAGTCGCGTTGGACCCTCAAGGGGGACCTCGGCGTGCTCTCGCGGTCGCTGACGTTCGAGGTGCTGATCACCGAGTGGCGCGCGCCGTCGCAGGTGCGTTTCACGCTGCGCGGATCGAACGAGCCGATGAGCGGCGAGGGCGCCTTCACGATCGAGTCGACGGCGACCGCGGCGGCGGCCGAACCGGCGGCACCCGCTGCCAAGAGCATCGTCGCGCGCTGGCTGGAGGCGCTGGCGCGCTGGTTCCTGGGCCTCGTCGGAGGTCGCGCCGAGCGCGAAGCACCGACTAGGGCTACGGCCGGAGAGTCGCTGTCGACGATGCAGTTCCAGCTGCGTCTCGATCCCGGCGGCCCGATGGCGCCGATGGTCAACGCCATGATCACGCCACTCCTGCTGCCCGCCGCCGAGCAGCTCGCCGACAAGATCCTCGCCCATCTCGAGGCGCTGCCGGCCGGTGCGTCCGAAGGAGAGCCGCGATGATCGAATACGACCCGTTCTCCGAGGACGTGATGCGCGACCCGCATCCGATCTACGCGCGGCTGCGCGAGGAGGCGCCCTGCTACCACGTGCCGAAGTGGGACGCCTACGCGCTGTCGCGTTTCGAGGACATCTGGCAGGCCTCGATGGACGCCGAGCACTACACGACGACGCTCGGCACGACGTCGTCCCAGCTCCTGACACGCGTGCAGCCGCCTTCGCCGATGATCAACTTGATGGACCCGCCCGCGCACACCCAGCTGCGGTCGCGGATCTCGCGGTTCTTCACCCCGGGCACCGTCCGCAAGCTCGAGCCTCGGATCCAGCAGTTCGTCGATGACGCCTTCGCGCCGTTCCTGGACCGCCAGCACGGGGATCTCTTCAACGATTTCGCCGCGAAAGTCTCCGTGCAGGTCGCCTGCCTCGCCAACGGCTTCCCGATGGAAGATGCCGAGATGCTGAACCGTCTGGTGTGGCGCTTCTTCGCCCGCGAGGAGGGCGTCGAGGGCATGACGGCCGACGGGCTCACCGCGATGGGAGAGATGTTCGGTTACTTCGCGGATCTGATCCGCTCGCGCCGCGCGGCGGGCCGCGCCGATGGCTCTGTCATCGACGTGCTGCTGGACGCCGAGGTGACGGGTCGCCGCTTCAGCGACGAGGAGTGCGGCTCGCACCTGTCGATGTTCCTGATCGGCGGCTCGGAAACCTTCCCGAAGGTGTTCTCGAGCGCGGTGCTGCGCCTCGCCCAGCATCCGGACGCGCGCGCGCAGTGCGCGGCGGACCCGGGTCTGATTCCCGGCGCGTTCCGCGAAGCACTGCGCTACGACATGCCGACACAGTTCCTGATGCGGACGCTGACGAAGGACCACACGATCCACGGCGTCACGATGCGCAGCGGACGGCCCGTGCTGTTCCTGTACCCGTCGGCCAACCGCGATCCGCGCGAGTTCGAGCACGCCGACCGCTTCGACATCCACCGCACGCCGCCGCGCATCCTCTCCTTCGGACACGGCATCCACGCCTGCATCGGACAACATTTTGCGAACCTGGAAGGCAAGCTGTGCCTGACCAAGGTGCTGCGCCACCTCCCGGAGTACGAGGTGCAGGAGGCCGAGCTGCGCCGGATCCGCACGGAGTTCGTGCAGGGCTGGGAGTCGATGCCGGTTCGCTATCGAGTCGCCGCGTGAGCCGGCCCGGGCTCGCGGCTGCGGAGTCCGAGCTGCTCGATGCCGCCCGCGCCGCCACCGGTCTCGACGACTTCGGCGAGGGCGGGTGGCGCGAACACTTTCGCAGGTTGCTGCGGGCGTACGACGAAGAGTCGCGCCTCACGCCGGCCGGAGTCGAAATGGTGCGCGGGGAGCTGATCGGGGCGCTGTCCGCGCGGCTCGGCTGCGAGGCGGCGTGGCGGCGCGATCCGTCGCTGCTGTGCCGTCCGATCGAGCGCCCGCTGTTCATCCTCGGCCTCCCGCGCAGCGGAACGACGGCGCTGCACTGGCTGCTGGCGCAGGACCCGGCGAACCAGGTGCTCGAGTACTGGCTCGCGGCGGCGCCGCGCCCGCGTCCGCCGCGCCCGACCTGGGAGGCCGAACCGGCCTACCAGGCCGCCGTCGGCGTGCTCGAGTGGATCTACGCGACCGATCCAGGCCTGAAGGCGATCCACTGGATGGAGGCCGATGGCCCCGAGGAATGTCGCCACCTGTTCGTGCAATCGTTCCTCGACCACACCTTCGATTCGAATGCGACGATCCCCGGCTACACGCGCTACTTCGAGGCGCAGGACATGCGCCCGGCCTACCAGCGGCATCGCGATGTGCTGCAGCTCGTCGGCTCGACCTCGCCGGACCGGCGCTGGGTGCTGAAGTACCCCGCGCACATGCGCGAACTCGACGCCCTGCTGGCGGTGTATCCGGACGCCTGCATCGTGCAGACGCACCGCGATCCCGCGAGTGTGCTGCCGTCCGTTTGTTCGTTGGTCACGGGTTGGCGGAGCCTCTACGAGGGCAGTGCCGACGCCTGCGCGATCGGGGCCTGGCAGCTCGACCTCTACGCCGGCATGATCGAGCGCGCAATGGAGGTTCGCGAGCGCAGCGACGAGAAGCAGTTCTTCGACCTTCCGTTCCGCGAGCTGGTCGCAGACCCCGTCGCGGCGACGCGCCGGATCTATACGCACTTCGGGTTCGAGTGGACGGCCGAGGCGGAGCACGGGATGCGCGCCTGGCACGGAAGCAACCCGCAGCACAAGCACGGCGGGCATCCGTACACGCTCGCCGAGTTCGGGCTGCGCGCAGAGGAGATCGCCGAGCGCTTCCGCCGCTACGCCGAGCGTTTCGGCGTGCCGCGAGAGACCGCCGGCGCCGCGTGAGCGAGCCGCTCGCGGCGCCGCGGTCCGGCGCGCTCGCGCTCTACCGCGATCGGCGGATGCTCGCGATCGCGCTGATGGGCGTCTCGAGCGGGCTGCCGCTGCTGCTGACGACGTCGACGCTGGCGTACTGGCTGCGCAAGGTGGGCGTCGACAAGACATCGATCGGGCTCTTCGCGCTGGTGGGGCTGCCGTACGCGCTGAAGTTCGTGTGGGCGCCGGCGCTCGATGCGTTGCGGCTCCCCCTCCTCGGACGGCTCGGCCAGCGCCGGAGCTGGGCACTGGGGACACAACTCGTGCTCGTCGTGGCGATCCTGGGCCTCGGCGCGAGCGACCCGGCGCAGGCGCCGCTCGGCACGGCCGCGTGGGCCGTGCTGGTCGCCTTCTGCTCGGCGAGCCAGGACGTCGCCGTCGATGCCTATCGCATCGAAGTGCTGCGCGATCACGAGCAGGGTGCGGGCGCGGCGGCGACGCAGGCGGGCTATCGGATCGGCATGCTCGCGGCCGGCGCGGGGGCGATCGCGTTGTCGGATTTCATCGGCTGGTCGCTGCTGTTCGCGGGGCTTTCGGCGCTCGTCGGGATCGGCGCGCTCGGCGTCGCCATCGGGCCCGAGCCGGCGGCCGGCGAGCGCGTGGCGCTGGCGCCGCTCGCGCCGCTGCCGCGGATGCGCCGCGCCGTCGTCGAGCCGCTGCGGGATTTCGCGCAGCGCCCGCACTGGGGCGCGCTGCTGGCGTTCGCGTTGCTGTACAAGTTCGGCGATGCCATCGCCGGCGTGATGGCGAACCCGTTCTACGTGGATCTCGGCTTCAGCGGCGTCGAGATCGCCAGCGCGAGCAATCTCTTCGGCGTCGTCGCGAATCTCGCCGGCGTGTTCGCGGGCGGCTTCGTCGTCGCGCGGGCCGGGGTCGTGCGCGCGCTCGCCTGGGGAGGCGTCCTACAGGCGCTGACGAACCTACTGTTCACCGCGCTCGCGCTCGTCGGCCGCGACTTCGCGTTCCTCGCGCTGGCCATCGGTACCGATGCCTTCGCGGGGGGCCTGGCGTCGGCGGCCTTCGTCGCGTTCCTGTCCGGACTGTGCCGCCCGGGGGCCGCTGCTACGCAGTACGCCCTGCTCACGTCGCTGATGGCCGGCGGCCGCACCGCGATGTCCTCCGGCGGCGGCTGGCTCGCCGAACAACTCGCCTGGCCGCTCTTCTTCGCGAGCACCACGCTGCTCGCGGCCCCCGGCCTCCTTCTCCTCGCATGGCTCGCGTCAAGAAAGGGGCCGGGTTCGTTCGTCAACTTTTCCCGTTCGGGAAAAGTTGACGAACGAACCCGGCCCCTTTCTTGACGCTACCGGAACGTGCGGGCGAAGAGGGCGTCGATGGCGGCGGCGCCATTGGGTTCGAGGAAACGCGTTCCGGTGCCGCAGAAGTGCGGGTGGCCCAGGACGGGATCCTGCACTGCGCCGAACTGCTTGCCGGTCCAGCGGAACCAGCCGTTCTGCTGCTGATCGAAGACGAACAGCGGCTTGTTGCACAGCTTCGCGAACTCGGCGCCCCAGCCGGTGCCGCCCTTCACGGTCTGGTCCGGAAGGATCTTGCCGACGACCCAGCTCTCCTGTCCGCTGTTCACCTGGTGCCAGATCGTCTGCAGGACCTTCTTGAACAGGGGAGTGTCGGGGTACGTGCGGTGCATCAGCCGGCTCACGTACTCGAGGCTGACGTCGCCGCGGCGGAGCTCGTCGCTCGTGAGCACGCGGATCCCGCGCTGGCGCGCATCGTTGTGTCCCTCGAAGGTGTAGTTCACCTCTTCGATGCCATGGCGCTCGGCCGCGGCACCGAAGGCCGCTTCCGCGCCGCGGGCGCCGCCGCTGTAGAGCACACAGTCGTCGGGATTCACCGATTCCCCTCCTGGACGGACCGCGAAGGCTAACTCGCGGTCCCCTCCTCGCCAGCGCTGCGCTGGCGTTCCGCCCGCAGAGTGGCGGCATCGACCACATGCGTCCGCGGATCCGGGTGCGTCTCGGCGCCGACCCAGCGCAGGCACATCGTACCGCGCCGATGCCCCGCGGTGTCGAGCCAGTTGGCGACGCCCGGATCCTCCGCTGCGATCACCAGGCGAACCGATCCATCCGGTGCGACGATGGCACCGTGGTGATTCAGCGCGATCCGGTGGTAGCGGTAGTCGAGCGACTCCATCCAGTGGTTGCCGAGCTGGAAGTTCCAGTACTCGCAGCGCGGCGGTGTCACTTCGATCAGCAACGCCTGGCCCGGTTCGAGCTCCCAGTAGCCGTGGTAGTAGACGATGTTCGGGTCGCCGTGCGCCGCGGCTGCGACCGCGGGGTCGAAGCGCGGGAGCTCGTTGAGGCGCTTCGAGAAGCCCTCCGCCCAATCGGCGAAGAGCGACGCAGTTCCCTGTACGTAGGCCGCGGCCGCCTGGAGGCCATGGTCCAGGAACGCCGGGGCGAGGGGCTCGGGCGCTCCGGTGGCGCCGATCCGCTCGAGACGCAGATCTGCGATGCACTCGTGCTCACGGTCCTGGAAGGTCTGCCGCACGATCAGCGACGACGTGTCGGGCTCCATCGCGAGCCAGTTCGTGCCGGCTGGCGGCCGGCGGCACGAAAGCAACACCTCGAAGCGGCCGTCCGGGCCGATCGCGAGTTCGCGCGCATCGACGTAGCCGGTCTGGCCGCGGCGGCCCGACGAGCCGTAGCCCCCCGCATAGGTGCCGAAGCCCAGGTAGTGGACCGTTCCGCGCGTGCCGGACAGCCGGTACTCACAGTCGCCGCGGATCGCCGCGCTCTGGTAGTAGTTGTCCGGGTTGTCGGCACCGATCTTGACGGTCTCGTGCGCGGGCCGACGCAGCACCGGGAACAGGGGATCTGCGAACTCGAGATACGATTCGAGGGCGACGCGCGTGAGTCGGCTGAGGTAGCGGAAGCCCTCGGCGCGATCGAAGGGATCGAGCGGCGAGCCCGGCCGCAGCACCACGTCCCCGGCTCGCTCGAGCGCGCGGCAGAAATCGCGCCAGGCCTCGCCGGAGAGCACCCGGGCATCCGAGTCGCGCGAGGACATCGCGGTCAGTGGACCGCGTCGGCGAACAGCTTCAGCGTCGCCGGATCCCGTGCCGTGATCATCAGGGTCGTCACGGGGCTCGCGGTCCACGCGCGCAGCCGCTCGCGCACGCGCTCCGGCGGGCCGACCAGCGAGATCTCGTCGGCCATCTCGTCCGGCACGGCGGCGAACGCTTCGGCCCGCCGCCCGGCCAGGAACAGCTCCTGCACCTTCTCGGCCTCCGGACCCCAGCCGAGCCGGCGCGCGAGATCGAGGTGGAAGTTCTTGTCCTTCGCCCCCATGCCGCCGAGGTAGAAACCGAGCGACGTCTTGACGAAGTTGAGCCCTGCCTGCACGTCCGGGCCGACGATCGTCGTGACGGTGCAGGCGATCTCGAAGCCGGGCCGCAGCGAGGCCAGTGCGTCGCGATAGATCTCCGTCCGATAGGGAGAGAAGAAGATCGGCAGCCAGCCGTCGGCGATCTCGAGCGTCTGCGCGACATTCTTCGGCCCCTCGGCGCCGATGTACACCGGAATATGGTCGCGCAGCGGGGCGTTGATCAGTTTCAGCGGCTTGCCGAGCCCGGCGCCGCCGTCGAGCGGAAGCTGGTAGTGCCGGCCCTGGAAGGTCACCGGCTGCTCGCGGGCGATCATCTGGCGAAACAGCGCCACCCATTCTCGGGTCCGCTCGAGCGGTCGCGGGAACGGCTGTCCGTACCAGCCTTCGACGACCTGCGGTCCCGAGACCCCGATACCGAGGATCAGCCGCCCGCCCGACAGGTGGTCGATCGTCATGGCCGTCATGGCCGCACACGCCGGCGTCCGCGCGGAGAGCTGCATCACCGCCGTCCCGAGCCGGATCCGAGACGTGTGCGCGCCGATCCAGCACAGCGGCGAGAAGCAGTCCGAGCCGTAGGCCTCGGCGGTCCAGACCGAATCGAAGCCGAGCCGTTCCGCCTCCTGCGCGATCTCGACGCCGTTCTCCGGCCCCCGGGTCCAATAGCCGAGCTGCAATCCGAGCTTCACGTGGGTCTCCTGTGGCGCGGCGGCGCGCTTCCCGGCTTCCATCCGGCCCGCCGCTCGGGAAGCTCAAGTGGTAGCATGAACGGCAATCGATCGAGGAGTCTCCCTCATGCCCCGCCCCTCGAGTCTCGTCCTCGTTCTCGTCGTGCTGCTCGCCGCCGTCGGCGCCCGCGCCGACGAGACCTGTCAGTCCCCGTACCTGCCGAAACTCGTCGGTCAGGAGGAGTTCGTCTACGTCTGGACGCTCGGCATGGACGGCGTCGGCGACGGCTCGGACAAGCTCGTCACCATCGCCGTGGATCCCGCCCGCGAGGACTACGGCAAGGTGGTCTCCAGTGTCTCGGTCGGTGGGCAGCACGAGGCGCACCACGGCGGCTTCACCGACGATCGCCGGCAGCTCTGGCTCGGCGGCCTCGACAGCAGCCAGATCTTCGTCTTCGACGTGGCCACGGACCCGGCCCGGCCGAAGCTCGTGAAGACGATCTCGGACTTCGTCGAACGGAGCGGCGGCGTCGTCGGGCCGCACACGTTCTACCCGCTGCCCGGCAGGATGCTGATCAGCGGGCTGTCGAACCGCGACGGCAGCGGCCGCACCGCGCTCGTCGAGTACAACAACCAGGGTGAGTACGTCCGCACCACCTGGATGCCGGATGGCGCCGAGTACGGCTACGACGTCCGCATCGATGCGACTCTGAACCGCATGCTGACGTCGTCGTTCACCGGCAAGACCAACTACATGCGCCCGCTGTCGGAGCTGATCGCCGACCCGGAGGCGATGACGCGGTTCGGCAAGACCGTCGTCGTCTGGGACGCCCACACGCGCAAGCCCCTGCAGATCCTCGAAGTGCCGGGCGCCCCGCTGGAGATCCGGTGGGCGCTCCAGCCCCGACACCATTACGCGTTCACCACGGCTGCTCTCACGTCGCGCCTCTGGGGGGTGTTCCGGCAGGACGACGGTCGCTTCGAGGCGGTCGACCTCGCGCCGATCGGCGATCCGGCGAAGACGCCGTTGCCCGTCGACATCAGTCTGTCGGCCGACGATCGCTTCCTGTTCGTCGCGAGCTTCCTCGACGGCATGGTCCGCGTCTTCGACGTCTCCGAACCGCGAAAGCCGGTCGTCGTTCTCGAACGCCAGATCGGCAAGATGGTCAACATGGTGTCGCAGTCCTGGGACGGGAAGCGCGTGTACTTCACGTCGTCGCTGCTCGCGCGCTGGGACAAGACCGGCGACGACGGCGAGCAGTTCTTCCGCGCGTTCGCCTGGGATGGCGAGGCGCTCACGCCGACCTTCGGCCTCGACTTCGAAGCGGCGGGGCTCGGACGCCCGCACATCATGAACTTCGGCTCGACGGCGTTCTACCGCGGCGTGACGCAGAACGCCGCTCCCATCGTGAGCGCAGGGACGACGCCGTGAGAGCCGTCTCGCTACTGGCGCTGCTGATGCTCGCTTCGCCGGCGTTCGCGCACGAGCCGACCGCCGGACGGGCGAGCGCCTCGTTCGCGCCCGAGCTGCCCGCACCGGGGAGCTACGAGCTGCCGCCGATCCAACGCGTGTCCGATGCGCCGCTGCTCGACGAACGCGGCGCGCCGGCGCCGCTGCTCGGCCTCGCGCCCGGCCAGGTGGCGATCGTGTCGTTCGCGTACACGCGCTGCGCGGATGGCGGTGGCTGTCCGCTCGCGCTCGCCGTGCTGCAGCGCCTGGATCGACAGATCGCCACCGACCCCGAGCTGAAGGATCGCGTCCGGCTCGCGACGCTGAGTTTCGACCCGACGCACGACACGCCGGCGGTGATGCAGGAGCTGCGCGAGCGGATGCGTCCCGTCGCGGACTGGCGCTTCCTCACGGCCCGAGACGCCGACTCGATCGCCCCGGTTCTCGCAGACTTCGGTCAGGATGCGCTGCCGCTCATCGACGACCGCGGGCGCGAGCTCGGAGTCTACCGCCACGTGCTGAAGGTCTTCCTGGTCGACGCGGGAGGCGCGGTGCGCAACGTCTATAGCGCCGACTTCCTGTCTGCCGACCTGCTGGCGATCGACGCTCGCACGGTGTTGCTGGAGGCAGCGCCGGCGGCGCGGGCCGACTTCGGAGGGACTCCTTGAGCATCGGTGGTCTATTCGTCTCGAGCCCCGTCCTCGACTCGCATCGCGACCTGTACGGTCCCTTCGCGGAGGCCGTGGAGGGACTGCGCGCCGTCTCCTGCGATGCACTCGCGCGCGCGGGTCGTCGCGTCGAGCTCGCCGATCCCGACGAGCCGCTGCAGGCGGCCGCGAGCCGGATGGGCTGGCGCAAGGTCGGCGCGCTCGCGGTCCAGCGGGGCGACCGGCTGGTCGGCGCGTTGTCGGAGGATGACGTGCTGCGGGTCACCGCAGAGCGTCTGGCCGAGAACGTCGAGAGGGTCGAGGACGTCGGCGATCCGCTCCCGGTGTGGGAGGATCTGCTCGGAGACCTGCGCGTGTCCGATGCGATGACGCCGCGCGCCGAGCTCGCCGTCGTGCCGCCGGGCGCAGACATGATCGAGGGTCTCGAGCACATCTGCGCCGCGACGCCCTTCAATACGCGGTTCCGTTTTCTCTGGATCATCGACGAGCGCGACGACGTCCAGCGCGTCGTGTCGATCCGCGACGTGGCGCGCAGCCTCACCCGCATCTACGACGGGGAGTTCCCGCTCGACGGCTTCGTCGAACGGGACCGCGCCGCGGAAGCGCGTGTTGCCGTCGCCGGCGTCCTCGACCTCTCGATCGGCGCGATCCGGGACCGGCTCGCGCTCGGGCACGGGCCGAGCGTGATCCGCACCGAGGCCTCCGGCGAAGAGACCGTGACGCGGATGTGGGCCGACCGTCGTGGCTACGTGCTGACGACGCTGCGCGACGGCGCCCCGCTCGGCATCTGCACGCGCCGGGACCTGCTGACGGGCCTACGCAGTCCGTTCGCGACGCTCGGCGACCTGCGCGTCGCCAAGCTGATGACGGGCCAGGTGAAGACCGTGTCGGACACCAACACCTTGTGCGGGCTGTTCAAGCTGATGGCGATCGAGGGCTGCCGGCACATGCCGCTCGTCGACAATGCGGACCGCGTGGTGCGGATGATCTCGATGTGGGAAGCGCTCTCGCTGTTCGCGCCGCGGCGCGACGCGGCGAGCTGAACCGGAGCGAGCGGACGATGCCGGATCTCGAGACGCTGAAGCAGGAGGTCTGTCGCTCCGTGGACGAGCGCCGGGACGCGCTGCTGGCGATCGCCCGCGAGATCCACGCGCACCCCGAACTCGCCTTCGAGGAACGCCGCGCCGCCGGCCTGTTGGTGCGCGCGCTGAAGGACGCTGGGCTGCCCGTAGAGGCACCCGCGTACGGGCTCGAGACGGCCTTCGAGTGTCGTACCGGGGCAGACGGCCCCGTCGTCGCGCTGCTCGCGGAGTACGATGCGCTGCCGGGTCTCGGCCACGCGTGCGGACACAACCTGATCGCGACGGCCGCGCTCGGCGCGGGCCTCGCACTGGCGGCGCTCGGCACGCGGTTGCCCGGCCGCCTGCACGTGCTCGGGACGCCGGCGGAGGAGCAGGGCGGGGGCAAGGAGCTGCTGGCGCGCGCCGGCGCTTTCGACGGCGTCGAAGCGGCATTGATGGTGCACCCGGCCGGGGTCGATCTCGTGACGATGCCCACGCTCGCGCTGGCCGAGGTCGATGTCGTCTATCACGGCCGCGCCGCCCACGCATCGGCGATGCCGGAGCGCGGCGTCAACGCGCTCGACGCGCTGGTGACGGCGTACCAGGCGATCGCGATGCTGCGCCAGCACATCCGCCCGACCGAGCGCATCCACGGCATCTTCACCGAGGGCGGTGACGCGCCGAACGTCGTCCCCGAGCGCGCCGCGGGTCGGTTCTACGTGCGG
This sequence comes from Myxococcota bacterium, assembly GCA_039794265.1. GTDB lineage: Bacteria > Myxococcota_A > UBA9160 > UBA9160 > PR03 > CAADGG01. Next base: position 47,404 of record JBDIVR010000012.1, on the reverse strand, counting down.
GCGGCCGATGTGCGGGAACTCGCCGCCTTGAAGCTCCGCGTCGAGGGCTGCTTCCGCGCCGGCGCCGAGGCCACCGGAGCTACGCCGGAGGTGTCGTGGCGAGACCCGGACTACCTGGAGCTGCGTACGAGCTGGCCGCTCGCGGCGCGCTACCAGAGCAACGCGGAGTCGCTTGGGCGCGTGTTCTTCCCGCTCGACAAGCTGCCGAGCAGCGCAATGGGCACCACGGACATGGGCAACGTCAGCCACCGGGTACCGGCGATCCATCCGATGATCGCTTCGGCGCCGATCCACTGCACGATCCACGCCGCGGAGTTCGCCGAGCACGCCGGCGGCCCGCTCGGCGATGCCGCGGCGATCGATGGCGCGAAGGCGCTGGCGATGACCGCGCTGGACTTCTGGTGCGACGCGGATCTGCGTCGGGAGACCTGGGCGCAGTTCGAGGCGAGCCGGCGGGCGTGAGCGACTTCACCGCGCTCGATCACGTACTCCTGCTCGTCGCGGATCTCGACGCGGCGACGCGCACGTACGCACGGCTGCTCGGCCGCACGCCGTCCTGGCAGGGAACCCATCCCGGTCTCGGCACGGCGAACGTGCTGTTCCGGCTCGACAACTGTTATGTCGAGCTGCTGAGCCCGGTCGGGCCAGGCGCGGTTGGCGATGCGCTGCGCGCGCGGCTCCTGGCGCGCGGCGAGGGGCCGCTCGGCTTTGCGCTCGCGACGGCGGACGCAGAGGCGTGTGCGCGTGCGCTGCGCGCGCGCGGGCTCGCGGCCGCCGATCCGGCCCCGGGTCTCGGTCACGATGAGCCGAGCGGTGCCTGGCGACGCTGGCAGCGCGTCCTGCTGCCCGAGGCCTCCGCGCGCGGAATCCTCGTCTTCGGCATCGAGCACCAGTCGCCGCCGGAAATGCTGCCGCTCGGCTCACCGCTCGGCGCACCCGAGGCGGGGATCCGCGGCATCGATCATGTCGTCGTCCGCAGCGAGGCGCCGGACGCGGCCGTCGAGTTCTACAGCGGGAAGCTCGGCCTCCGCCTCGCGCTCGATCGCACGTTCCCGGACTGGGGAGCGCGCCTGCTGTTCTTCCGCGTGGGCGGTATCACCATCGAGATCGCCGCTCCGGCGGAGCCGGTGCCGGCTCCCGCCGCCGAGGACTCGTTCTGGGGCGTCTCGTGGCGGGTGCCGGACGTCGCCGCCGCCCGTGCGCGGCTGCTCGAAGCGGGCTTCGACGTGTCCGGGCTCCGGACCGGCCGGAAGCCGGGCACGCAGGTCTGCACGGTTCGCGGTCCGACGCACGGGGTCGCAACGCTGCTGCTCGAGCCAGGACCGGGAGATTCGGCGAAGGATCACGCGGCGCACCAGTAGTCGACGTCTTCGCGCAGGCCGGCGCGCGCGCAGAAAGCCCGGATCTCGGCGCGCGCTGCGGCGCCGGACACCGATGCGACGAGAGGCAAGCCGGCGCGCAGCGCCATCAGCCCCTCCGGCCTCACGACCGGCGCGCCGTCGATGCGCTGCCCGATCCGGCGCGGGTGGATCTCGACGACCGCGGCGGCGTGCTTGCCCTCCGCGCGCAGCGCGCGGCGCAGCAACCGGCCGGTGGCGCCGTGGCCCCACAACACGTACGCCGGACCGGCGCGCAGCGGACCGCTCGCGAGAAAGTGCGCCTTGCACGCGACGAACCGATCCGGCGCGTAGGTGGCATCGGTGCGCCACATGCGGGTCGGCCCGTCGCGCCATGCGAGCAGGCGACGCGGAACGATACCGAGCCGATGCCCGGCGGCGAGCAGACGCAGCAGCAGATCGTAGTCCTCGGGCCAGCCCGCCTCGCGCCAGGGATGCGCGTCGAGGACTTCGCGGCGCATCGCCCAGGTCGGATGGGGGAGCGGGCACTCGACGAAGCGGTCCGCACGCAACCTGCGCTCGCTGGTGATCTCGCGAAGCCAGGCCTCGTACGCGCGCAGTCCCGGCTGCAGGCCGTCGCGCGGAAACACACGCACGTGACAGCCGACTCCCGCGAGCCCGGGATCCATCGCGAGCGCGCGCGCCTGCCACTCGAGACGCCGGCGGTGCATCCAGTCGTCCGCATCGAGGCGCGCGACGAGCGGCGCCCGGCACGCCGCGAGGCCATCGAGCAGCGCCGGGACGAGGCCGCGCGCGGGTGTCGACAACACGCGGAAGCGCGCGTCGTCGGCGGCAAAGCCGTCCGCGACGTCGCGCGTCGCGTCGCACGAGCCGTCGTCGACGATGATGCATTCGATGTCCTGCTCGCTCTGGCGGCGGACGCTCGCGAGGCAGGCCGGCAGCGTGGCGGCGGCATCGCGGGCGGGAATCAGCACGGAGACGGCCGGCGTCTTCACGACGTCGCGACATCCGCGGCGGGCAGGAGCGGGCCGAGGAGTACGCGCGCGCCCAGCGTCCGATGGTCGAGCCCTGCAGCCTTGTCGAGCCGCGCGATCCAGTCCGGCAGGACGAGTTGGACCTTGTGGCGCGGTTCTCCGACACCGAGTGGAGACAGTCCATCCGCCCATGCATGCCACCACGGAGAGGCCGGGCCGGCCAGCGGTTCCAGCAGCAGCAGCCGTGCGCCTTCGGCGAGCGCACGGACGAGCGTCTCCCAGAGTTCCCGGCGCGCGCGGTCGGCGAGCTCGTTGACGGACCAGCCGAAGACCAGCAGGTCGCCGGCGCCCGCTTTCGGGATGGCAGAGGGCAGCTGCCCGCGCAGCGTCTGCGCAGCGAGGCCGAAGTGCGCGTACGTATGTCGCGCCTCCGCGAGGACGTAGCCGGAGCGGTCGAGCCCGACGACGCTCGGGGGCTCGGCGACGGCGCCGATCGTCGCCAGCGTCGCCGCCGCCGCCGCGCCGGCGGCACCGGAGCCGCAGCCGAGATCCAGCACCCGGCGCACCGCGCCGAGTTGCGCCGGCGCGACGTCCTGCAGGAGATGGTGCACCGTGAGGAAGTGCAGTGGCCCGAAGAACGTCGTCAACGCCGCGCGCTTGCCGCGCCCCTCGAGCGCGCGCGCCCCGAGATCCACCCCGTCCCGCCGCTCCACATAGAGACGGGAGACGGCCTGCACGCCCTTGCGGATCTCGCGAAACTCCAGCTCTCGCGAGTGCCGGAGCACTGCATCGGCGAGCCAGGCGTCGAAACGCGCGCGAAGCGGCTCCGCGACTGCCTGTCGCGCGGTCGCTCCGCGCGCCGGCACGCCCTGTCGGCGCCTGCTGCGCTGCGGGAGGGGGCTCACGGCGCCCGAGCCTAGCGCTTCGCGCGCAGGCGCCCCCGTTCTCGTCGCGAGCGGGGGGTCGGGGCACCGGATGTCGCCGAGCGGACGTCCGCGACTCACGCTGGACACTGTTCTCGGTCGACGCCAACCGGCGTTCCATGGCTTCTGTGTGGAGGGAGGAGATTTCATGACGGCATCCGCCTTTCGTCTGGTACTGCACTCGGCGCTCCGATCCCGGTGGGGCTCGAGCTGTTCGTGTTCGGTGGCCCCCCGCCGAGCATCGGAACGGTTCCCCATGCGGCGCTCGAGTCGTTCGAGGGTGAGAAGCCGAGCGAGCTACCGAGGGTTCCTATGCGCTGGTGGCATCGACGGCGGTCGGAACGATCGACGAGGCGGTACTGACGCCCGGGGGAGCGCGCTTCGGGTACGCGACTGCTGCGCTGATCGACACCGAATCGATCTTCACCGTGCTGGAGCCGGATGCGTTCGCCGCGAGTCTCGCCGCGCTGGTCGGTCTCGCAGGCGTCCGGCGGCGCAGCCGGGATCCGGCGCCTCGCGCGCGTCCGCGCCGGCCGTCGAGGCGCAGCGGCGCACCGAGCACTGCCATCGCCGCGAGAGCAGCGGCGGTCCGGCTCGGCTCCGGGATCCGCGTCAACGCGTAGTCCCCGCCGTCGCCCGCGAAGAGTGACAGATCGTACCGCGCAGCGATTCCCGCGAGGTCGCCTGGCAGCGCGCTCGACTTCGGACCGATCCGTCTTGCACTGCGGCGGGATCGAGGCCTCGCCCTGATCCTGTTCGGATCGCGACTCGCGATAACATCCGGGGATGCGAGCCAAGAGCCTGACGATCGGCCAGCTGGCGGACGGCGCCGGCGTTCCCGCGTCCACGGTCCGCTACTACGAGCGCGCGGGCCTGCTGCGTCCCAGCGCGCGCAGCGCGGCCAACTACCGCCTCTACACATCCGAGGATCTGCAGCGCTTGCGCTTCATCCGCGCGGCACAGGCGACGGGCTTCACGCTCGACGACATCCGCGAGCTGCTGCGACCGGCGCCGTGTGGGCGCGTGCAGGCGCGCATCGAAGCCCGGCTCGGGGACGTGGAGAACAGGATCCACGAGCTGCAGCATGTCCGGCGCGTGCTCGCCGCGGCGCTCGCGGTCTGCCGGCAGCACGAAGCGAGCGGCCGCTGCGGGGTGCTCGACTCGATCAGCGCGTCCGCCCGGCGCCGCCCCGCCCGCAAGTGACCGGACTCCCTCGGCTTCTCGGCCCCTCTTGACCTCGTACCCAGGTGCAAGCCGTAGCCTCCCGGTGTCTGCGCGCTCCGGTGCCGGTTTCCTCCGGTTCCATCTGGCGCTGCACAACGGCTCGAAGGGGCGCTCATGGACGATCGAAAGCTGCTGCGGATCGGCATCGCGGGCGCCGTGATCGCAGCCCTGTGCTGCTTCACGCCGCTGCTGGTCGGACTGCTGGCCGTCGTCGGCCTTTCGGCCGCCACTGGCGATCTCGACTCCGTACTCCTGCCGGCGCTGGTCGTGTTCCTCGGAATCACGATCTACGCGATCCTGCGTCGGAGATCTGCTGGCGCGGAGAAGTCGCCGCATGAGTGACTCGGTGGGTGCCTGCTGCACGGCCAGGCCGCCGGCTGGCGAGCGATTCGACCTGGCGATCCTCGGTGGGGGCTCGGCCGCGTTCGCCGCGGCGCGCAAGGCCACCGGACTCGGAGCGCGGGTCCTGCTCGTAAACGAGGGGCCGATCGGCGGCACCTGCGTGAACATCGGCTGCGTGCCGTCGAAGACGATGATCCGCGCGGCCGAGAACCACCATGCGCACGGGCTTTCGCGCTTCCGCGGGCTCGCGGCGGCGCCCGGGCGGATCGACTTCGCAGCGCTCGTCCGCGAGAAAGACGAGCTCGTGGAGCAGCTCCGAACCGCGAAATACGAGGATGTCCTCGCGGGCTTGAAGGGCGTGCAGAGGGTGGAGGGACGCGGCCAGCTGCGCGGACCCCACGCCGTGGAGGTCGCCGGCATCGCGTACCGGGCAGAGAAGGTCCTGCTGGCGACGGGCGCGCGGCCTGCGCGGCCTGCGATCCCGGGCCTCGATCTCGCCGGCGTCTGGGACAGCACGCAGGCGCTGGCCGCGACCCGGCTTCCGCGTCGCCTCGTGGTTCTCGGCGGGCGTTCCGTGGCGCTCGAACTCGGCCAGCTGTTCGCGCGACTCGGAAGCCGCGTGACGATCGTGCAGCGCAGCGCGCGGATCCTCCCCGAAGAAGACGGCGATCTCGCCGATGCACTCAGCGGATTCCTCGAAGGCGAAGGGCTCGAGGTGCGCGCCGGGCATCAGGTCCGAGGCGTGACGCGAGGCGGTGACGATCTCCACGTCGCGGTCGAGCGCGCCGGGCGGGAGGAGCTCCTCGTCGCCGACGCCGTCCTCGCGGCGCTCGGCCGACAGCCGAACACCGAGCAACTCGGCCTCGAGGCCATCGGCGTCGCGCTCGAGAGCGGCGGTTTCGTGCGCGTCGGCGACGACCTCCAGACGAGCGTCCCAGGCATCTACGCCGCCGGCGACGTCATCGGCGATCCCGCGTTCGTGTACGCGGCGGCCTACGAGGGCGCTCTCGCCGCGGAGAACGCACTCGCGAGCACCACCCGCGCGCGCGACTACACCGCCATTCCGTGGGTCATCTTCACGGATCCACAGGTCGCCGGCGTCGGACTCTGCGAGACGCAGGCCGCCGCAGCGGGCGTCGAGGTCGACGTCTCCGTGGTGCCGTTGTCGCAGGTTCCACGCGCGCTCGCCGCCCGGGATCTGCGCGGTTTCGTCAAGCTGCTGCGGGCGCGCGGCGAGGACCGTCTGGTGGGCGCGCGGATTCTCGCGCCGGAGGGCAGCGAGCAGATCATGGAGGCGAGCCTGCTGATCAAGTTCGACCTCTCGGTCGCAGAGACGGCGCGACACTTCCATCCGTACCTCACACAGAGCGAGGCGATCAAGCTGGCGCTGATCGGCTTCGACACCGACGTGAAGGGGCTGTCGTGCTGCGCGAGCTGAACACCGGCTGGCGGAAGCGAGGGGCACGATGGATCGGGAGCATCTGGCCGCAGGCACGGCCATCGGCGCTCGAGCCCTATCGGCCCATGTTCATTGCGGCAGGTGCTCTCGTGCTCGTCTATGCCGGGATCCGGATCTTCTGGAGGGAGCCAGCGGGATCTGCCGCGGACTGCGGCGAGAACGCATGCGGTCCGGATGGTTCGGCGCGACCGACTAGAACCCATCACCGGAACCCGCTCCCGCTGCGAGGCGCGCACCTTGGCGGCGGGGGGCGTCGCGGCGCCCCGCCGCTTCGTCCTGGCTCGGGTCGGTCTGCCGGGAAACGAAGCTCGCCGTCGCCTTCTCGAGCGTCGCCGCGATCGTGCGCCCGATCCGGCGTGCGCCCCGCGCATCCCCGACCAGGAGGCGCTGGTTCACCTCGAGCTCGATGCCGAGGTAGCGGTCCGGTAGGTGTAGGCGGCGCAGCGCTGTGGTCAGGCCGTCGGAGGTGCCGCGGTACGGCTGGTTCCGGCGGACGCGCAGCGCGGGGGCCTCGTCGGCCAGCGCCTGTTGCCAGGCGCGGGCGAAACGGCGCTCCGGCGCGCGCGCGGGGTCGTAGAGCAGGCCGATCTCGAAGCGGCGCCGTCGGCGATTCCAGATCGGCGTGAAGCTGTGGACGGCGACGTGGACGACGCGTTGGCCGGGCGCGATGAGCCGCGCGAGCTGTGCGGCCACGGCGTCGCGGTGCGGGCGCCAATGCCGACGGACCAGCGCATCGCGCTCGGCGGGCGGAAGTGTGCGCGTGAACTCGGAGAAGAGCTTTGGATGGCCGAGGCTGCGGTTCAGATCGACGAGCAGGCGCGTGGTCGTGGCGAACACGCTGGCGGCGCCGAGCGCCCGCGCGAGCTGGCGCGCTAGCGGGAGCGCGCCGCGGTCGTGACCGCGGTGGGTCGCGAGCAATTGCTTGCGTCCAGCGAACAGCCCTGCATACGCCACGGGGACCCGGGGGCCGCCGTGCTCGCAGGTGATCAGCAGAGCCACGTCAGCCACCGAACAGCGTCCCATTCTGGAGACAGTCTGCGAGCCGGCGATAGACGATCTGCATGGCATCGCGCGAACAATCGCCGCGCAGGCTCGCCAGAATCCGGCGGGCGAGGGGGCCCTCCCGCAGCACGAACGCGAGCGTGCCGGCATGCGCGGCGAGGTCCCGCTGCGCCGCGCCGCCGAGCCGGCCGAGCGCCTGCTCCCAGAGCGCGCCCGCGAGAATGGGCCGCGCCGGTTGCCCGAGGAGCGCCAGGTAGTCGGTGTCGGTGATCCGGGCGCGGTCTCCGTCTCGTTGTGTGGCCTCCAGGATCGCGACGAGGCGCGCCGTGTCGAAGGCCTGCTGCCGGGCGAGGTCCGCGTGAATCGCCTCCGCAAGCGTGCGCACCAGCGCCACCGTGGCTGCGACGATCGCGAGGTCCGCGCGCGGGCACTCCTGGACGTCGAGTACGCGGATCTCGATCGCCGAGCGGTCGAAGCGGGCGATGGCGCCGCGCGCGTTCACCCATTCGTGTCGCAGCGTGCCGTCGGGGTCGAGGGGTGCGAGATCGTCGTAGATCCGTCCGAGCAGGCGCATCTCGTAGTCGGCACGCGACGCGAACGTCTCGGGGATCACGGCTCCGGTCACGGATGGAACGCGCGCGCAGTTGGTCCGATACACGGCGAGCCGCGTGTCGAGCAGGCCGGTCGGCCGGCCGTCGGCGATCGGCGAGCTGGCGGCGAGCGCCGGCAGGATCGGCAGGACCAGGCGGACGGCGGCGTGCAGCCGGGCGAACTCGTCGTCGCCGGCGAACGGCAGGTTCAGATGGACGCTCTGGAGGTTCGCGAAGCCATGCCCGCGGCAGCCGAAGATCCGGTCGAACGCGGCATACACCGCGTTGTCGCCATGGGGCCAGAGCCGGAGCTCGCGGGCAGGGTCCATCCACGGGTGCATTCCCGTCGGCAGCAAGCGGGCGCCGTGCGGCGCGAGCAGGGCGTTCATCTGCTGCACCGACTCCGCGAACAGCGCCGGCAGCCCGGCGAGGCCCGGCGCCGGCCCGTTGGTCTTCGTCTCGAGCACGTGCAGCGCCAACTCGTTGGACCACGCCAGCGCGCCTCGCTCGAGCTCCTCGGTGATCTCCCCGGCCGTGCCCGCGAGCACCGCGTCGGCGATCGGCCTCACGTCGAGCGTCTCGGCATCGACGATCATGTGCTCGATCTCGATGCCGTAGCCGGCGAACAGCCCCAGCGGCGCGTTCGTACTCACGGGACGGCGCGCGGTCCCGCATCGCGACTCTTGCGCCGCTCGATGCGCGCCAGGAAGACCGCGAGGATGCGATCGTAGAGGGCGCGGCCGAGCACGCGGTCCTCGTAGCCGGCCTCGAGGTTCGGATTGTCGTTCACCTCGATCACCGTGCAGCGCCGACCCCGCTGCTTGAGGTCGACCCCGTAGAGGCCGTCTCCGATCAGCTCCGCGGCGCGCACGGCGGTCCGGACCACGTGGCGCGGAGCGGCCTCGATCGCGAGGGTCTCGACCCGTCCGGCGGTCATCCGGCCGCGCGCATCGTGGCGCAACACCTGCCAGTGTCGATGCGCCATGTGGTAGCGGCAGGCATACAGCGGCTTGCCGTCGAAGATCCCGACGCGCCAGTCGAACTCGGTCGGTACGAACTCCTGCGCGATCACCAGCTCCGAGTCCTTCAGCAGGCGCTCGAGCTCGATCTCGAGCGCCTCGGCGTCCTTTACCTTCACGACGCCCCGGGAGAACGAGCTGTCCGGCTGCTTCAGCACGCACGGCAGGCCGATCTCACCAAGCACCTGATCTCGGTTCTGCCGGTGCACGATCAGCGTCCGCGGGACCGGGATCTCGAAACGGTCGAAGAGTTCCGCCAGGTACACCTTGTTGGCGCAGCGGACGATCGACGCGGGATCGTCCACCACGACGAGCCCCTCGGCGGCCGCGCGGCGCGCGAAGCGGTAGGTGAAGTGATTGACGGCCGTGGTCTGTCGGATGAACAGCGCGTCGAACTCGGCGAGCCGACCGTAGTCGTCCTTGGTGATGAGCTCGGCGTCGAGGCCGAGCCGATGGGCCGCGCGGACGAAGCGGGCGAGCGCGCTCGGGCAGGAAGGCGCCGTCAGCTCGAGGGGGTCGTGCAGGATGGCGAGGTCGTAGCGCGGCTCGCGGCGCCGGGGCAAGCGCCGCCGGCCGCCGAAGTGGGCAGTCGCGGCCTCCGCGACGAACGGGCGGTGCGAGTCCGGGATCTCGTTGGCGGGAATCGGCCGGATGCCCTCTAGCTGCCAGCCCTCGCGTCGCTTGACGAAGCGTGCCCGCAACAGCGGCGCCTGGAACTGGTTGAAGAGGTGAAGCGCGAGCCGCCGGTAGCGCTGTGCGAGCGAGCGACCGAAGTAGATCGACAGTGTGAACTCGCGCGAGCGGATCGGTGCGAGTGCGTGCTGGATCCTCTCGGAGAGGTCGTCGGAAGCGATGCGCCAGAGCGCGTGCATCTTCAGATCCTGGATCGTCGAGATGCTCGGCTGGGGCCGGTGGCCGCGCGCTTCCGCGAGCATCGAGACGTAGTAGCCGAGGCTCTGGTACGCATAGGAACGACAGAGGTTGTAGGCCGTGACGCCGCGCAGCTCGGTGTAGCGCGGGTCCGTGAGGTAGGCGCGCGCCCCCACCAGCGCGACGCCGGGAATGCGCAGTTCCCAGCTAGCGGGATTGTCGACGACGAGCAGGATCGCCATGCTTCTTCTTAGGCGACGGGGGCGTCAGCAGCAGCAGATTCCCGTCGTAGGTGAGGATTCCGAGCAGGATCGCGCAGATCAGCCGGTCGATGTCGACGGCATAGATCGGCTCCTGGGAGACCGGGTTCGGCATCAACGGGTCGGCCAGCAGCACGGAGCGTTCGTTCGGGTCGTAGCCACACAGCACGACGAAGTGCCCCGTCGCGACGCCGCGGATGTCGTCGTACTCCGGGATCACGCCGATCTCCCGGGCGCAGCCATACAGGTACGTCGCCGAGAGTCCCGTCAGGATGGGCGTTCCCTTGCGCAACGGCCGGCGCAAAAGCTCGGGCGTCAGATCCTCGAAGCGGATTTCGCCACCGAGATCCAGGAACTCCAGGTGCGCCCGGCTGCCGAGTTGGAGGCGCCGACCGGTCTTGACCTTCATCTGGGAGCGCAGCTTGGCCGCGAGGTCTCGGCTCGAGTCGGAGAACCAGGTCGGGTCGAACAGCTTCAGGTTGTACGTGTAGAGCCGCGCGCGGTAACCGCGCCGGAGCGCATGGATCCCGAGCAGGACCTCGAGCGTGCCGCCGTCCTCGAGCTGGGGCACCTCGTCGATGACGCGCGCGAGGGGGAACTCATCGCCGTAGTAGCGGTAGATCGCCTGCAGGCAGGTCGGCCCACACGTGGTGCCGTCCGGCTGCGGGTGGATCTCGAAATCGAGGCGACTCTCCATGCTCTCCCCATCGGCGCGCGGGAGGATACGGAAACGGCGTCGCCACGCTCAACGTGGCCGGCTCTCGCGGGACGTCGGCCGAGGAGCCGGACCCGCTCCGGCGTCCCCGCGTCGCGCTACGTGACGATGCGATAGAAGACGGTCCCGCGCGCGCACACGCGGCGCGTGGCGGCGCCGCCCACCTCGACATCGCTCCAGAACGCCGAGCCGTCGCGGTGACGACAGACGCCGTAGGCCACGAGATCCTCGGCAGGCGGCGGCGCGAGGAACTGCGCGTGTAGCGCCGGCGTCGACGCCTTATAGCGGCCGGGGCCGCTGGTCGCCCACGCGGCCATTGCGCCGGTGGTGTCGACCAGTGCGAGGACGGCGCCTTCCGCGAAGCCGCCGCCGGCGTCGCCGTGGTCCGGGTTCCACGGGAGCACGATCCGCGCACGGCCGCCGGTCATGCGCTCGATGCGGATGCCGAGGCGCGCGAGAAACGGGAGCTTCTCGATGTGCGGGCCCATCGGGCCGGGGTCTGCGGCGCCGTCGTCGCCGGCTGCCAGCGGAAGCTCGACGGCCGCTGCGCCGAAGCGTCCCCGTGCGGTGACGAGACTTTGCGCGATCGGGCGGCCGTCGCCGCCGCGGATTCCCACGTCGATGAACACCAGCTCCTTGCCGGCGCGCAGGCGCACGGCCTCGACCTCGACATCCTGCTGCTGCGCCGCCGAGAGGTACGCGAGTTCGAGGCTCGCGCTGACGATCGGCGCCGCGCCGGCGCCGAGGCTGGCGCGCGCGACGGCCTGGCCGGCCAGCGCGACCAGCGACGCTGCGACCCCGCCATGCAGCACGCCGCCCGGATTGGTGTTGCCGGTCCAGAACGGGAGCCGCAGCACGGCGCGTTCGGCGGTGATCTCGTGCGGTTCGACGCCGAGCTCACGCGCGTAGGGAGAGGCCTCGAGCCAGCGCTGCGCGTCCTCCATCGTCAGGATCGCTCCGGTAGCAGACAGCAGTGGAGGGCGTGCTCACCGGGCACCTCGCCGGCCAGCGTGCGCAGCGCGAGTTCGGCATCGCGCAAGCCGAAGCGGTGCGTCTGGAGCTTTTCGAGCGGCCAGCGGCGCGACTCGATCAACCGGATCGCCTGCTCGTAGGCATTCCACGTCACGCCGATCGCGCCGCGGATCGTGAGTTCCTTCAGCACCACCTTGTCCGAGACGAAGTCCGGCACCGGCTTCATCCCTTTGACGCCGGCCAGCACGATGGTACCGCCCGGCGCGCAGCAGTCGATCGCATCGCGCACCGGCTCGACCGCGCAGGCGGTCACCTCGACGACGACGTCGGCGCCGCGCCCGTCGGTCAACTCGCGTACGCGCGCCAGCAGGGGTTCCTGCTCGACGTCGATCGTGTGTGTGGCGCCGAGCTCGCGAGCCAGCGCGAGCTTGTGCGCGTCGCGTGTGAGACCGGTGACGATCACGCTCCCGGCGCCCGCCTCGCGACACGCGATCAACGACGCGAGCCCCCGCTGGCCAGGCCCGAGGATCAGCACCGTCGCGCCCGGCGGCGTCCGCGGCATCTCGACGGCCCAGCGAAAGCCCGCGCCGAGCGGGTTGAACAGCACCGCCAGCTCCGGCGGCAGCGACGGATCGACGCGGTGCAGGATCGCGTTCGGCGGGAGATACAGGTACTCCGCGTAGGCGCCCCAGAGGCCCGGTGTCTCGGCGAGCGGGATGTACGAGTAGATCCGCCGGCGGACACAGAGATGGTACGCACCGCCGCGGCAGCGCCCGCACGCGCCGCACGGCAGCATCGTCTCGACGGCCACGCGGTCGCCGACCGCGACGCCCCAGCGCTGCGCCGCCCGCTCGCCGATCTCGGCGATCCGGCCGAGTGGCTCGTGGCCGGGGATCAGCGGCAGCGGGACTCGCAGCACGCCGTCGAACTGCTCGACGTCGCTGCCGCAGATCCCACACGCCTCGATCCGTAGCAACGCCTCGTCGGGCCCGATCGCCGGCAGCGGCAGCTCGCGCGGTTCGAGCTTGCGCGGAGCCGTTTGCACCATGGCGAGTGCCGTTCGGGGCGTCATGCGGGCGGAGGGTACACGCGAAGAGAGACTTCGCTGCCGGGTCCTCTGGGAGCCGGTCAGTCCACCAGTTCCAGCGAGTCGCCCGTCTTCACCGGGCCGGGCTCGAGAACCGTCGCGTAGAGGCCGACGCACTGGTCGGCCTCGCGGACGACGGTGCGCATCAACTGGGGGTCGCGCGGCAGGTCGTCGAACGCGTGCGTGATCATCACGCAGCGCGGGCACGGAACGGTCGCCTGCAGCAGCGCGCCGCCGATGCGCAGTCGCCGGCCGGCCCATCCGGTCTCCACGAAATCCGCTGCGCCGTCCGTGTCGATGACGAAATTGGGACGGAACCGCCGCACGTCGATGCGCGACGCGGGAGCCAGTTCCGCGAGCCGACGCAGCGTGGCGTCGGTGAGCAGCAGGACCGGGAACGCGTCGAAGTACGTGCCGGGCGGGGACTCGAACTCCAGCAGTTCCGGCGGCAGCGCCCCGAGGTTCGGGAGCGGCTCCTCCGGCATGCGCGCGAAGATGTCGCGCAGCTCGGCCTCGAGGTCGGCGTGGGTGGGGGCGCCGCGACGGTAGTGGTCCCGATCCTCGGCCGGGCGGAGCGGCCACAGGGTCACGGGTTGGCCAACCGCGTCCGAGACCTGTGTGGCGGCATCGGCGGCGTCGGCGCGAACTTGCCGACCGTCTGGGAGCCCGATCTCCGGGATGATCGGATCGCCGCTGCGCAGCGTCTCCGGAAGCGACGCGCTGCATCGCATCAGCGCCGGGATCTTCTTGGCGCCGCGGATCCCGCCGCGCACCTCGTCGCGCACGGCCCAGGAGCGATCGCCGGGGATGCCCTGGATCCCGAGCGAGACCTGCGCCACGCGCTCGCCCTGCATCGATTTCACCGGATGGCGCCAGATCTCGCGAACACTTCCGAGCGACATGGCGCCTCCCTGCGGCCGCGGCTCCACCGGCCCGTTGCGAGCCCGCACGATGCGTGGGTCGGGAGGCCGCGTCAAGGCCGCGTGCCGGAGGGGCGGATCGATTCCGCAGCGGCGGCGTCGCGATCGCCGCAGCTCGCCAGGGCCTTCGCGGAGGCTGCGCCGCCGAGGGGTACCGCCGCGGATCCGATCGCGCCACGGCCTGCAGTGCGAGGCGCGCGATCCGCGCTGAGTGGATCGGCGCAGGCATCGCCCGATTCGAGCCCCGGTTCAGCCCCCGGATCCGGCGGCCTGCAACGCGATGCGGACCTCGAAGCCACCCCCCGGCGCGTTGCGGCCCTCGACCTCGCCCCCCATCCGTTCGACGAGCCGCCGCACGAGCGCGAGGCCGAGGCCGGTTCCCTGCGTCGTTCGCACGCGCTCGTCGTCGCCGCGATGGAACGGCTCGAAGAGCAGCGGGAGCTGCGCGCTGGCGACGCCGGGTCCGTGGTCGCGCACGGCGAGACACACGCGGCCCGCGTCACTCCGGCAGGCGACGTCGATGGTTCCGCTGCGCCCGTACTTGAGCGCGTTGTCGACGAGGTTCGTCAGCACCTGCACGAGCGCATCGCGGTCGAAGCAAACGCGCGGCAGGCCGGGCTCGACCGCGCTGCGCAGTGCGAAGCCGGCGCGTTCGGCCTGCGGACGCATCCGCTCGACGGCCTCCTCGACGAGGGGTCCCAGCGCGCCGGCCGCGAGCTGCATCGGACGCGCGCCTTTCTCGAGGCGCGCCAGCTCCAGCACGTCGTCGACGAGCCGGCCGAGGCGCTCCGATTCGGCAGTGATCGTGCGGTAGTACTCGCGGCGCTTTTCTTCGGACGGCACGAGGTCGTCGCGCAGCATCTCGCCGTAGAGCCGGATCGCGGTGACCGGTGTCCTCAGCTCGTGTGTCACGGCGGCGACGAAGTTGCTGCGACGTTCGGCGAACGCCATCGCCAGCGCCGCCATCCGGTAGAGCGCGAACAGCCCGGCGGTCGCCGTCAGGGCGAGCAGGGCCGAGAGAGCGTAGAGCGGTCCTGCACCGGCGACACCGCCGAGCGGCGCGAGTGCGAGAGAAGCCGACAGCGCATCGAAGGGCTCGGCGAAGCGATGGCGGTAGCGGTACGCGGCGGCTTCAGCGGGGGCGATGTCCTCGGCGAAGGCGAGGGTCGCGCCGGGCACGCGTGCGGGCCCGCGCGCGCGCAGCCAGTCGCCGAGCCCGCCGACGTGGAGTGCAAGGCCCTGCCGGACGGCGCCCTCGTTGCGAAAGACGCTTCGATAGAGCAGCAGCGTGTCCTCGTCGACGCGCCGGCCGATCAGCGGATCGACCGCGAGACGCCGCTTCTCGGCGGGCGCGGCCGGCGCGTCGGCCAACGTTTCTTCGCGCTCGGAAGAGCTCGCGGACTCCCGCTTCGCGCGCTCGGTGGGCGCAGCGGCGATCAGCTTGCGTTCGCGCGTGGCGCGCTCGGAGGCGCCGCGGTTGAGCGATTGGAGCGCCTCGTACGCGCCCGCGGCGGAGCGTCTCGGAACGCCCGCGTCCAGCTCGCCGGCGGCTGCGTCGCCGAGCGCGGGCAACGTCGCGTCGTCCGATAGCTGCACGGTCGTGCCGGGCGCCTGCGGGGTCGCGAGCATGTCGCGCTGCGCCCGGAGTTCGCGCGCCGCGAACCACGCCGCCGCGTCGCGCAGCGCCGCCGCATCGCGAGGCGCGACCGGCGTGCTGAGGCGCCCGTCGGCCTCGACCTGGAAGTAGCCGAGCACGAAGGACTCCTCCGGCAGGGCGGCCAGCGACTCGGCGCTGCCGGCGGACCACGCCCCGACGGGGCGTTCCTCCTCGCGCGCGACGAGTTCCGAGAGCGCGCGTTCCATCTCGTCGAACACGCGCTCCGCCACCGCCCGGTGGCGCGCCTCGCGCTCGGCCGCGACGCCGGCGAGCGCGCGCAGCACGAGCAACGCCGTGGGCGCGAGCAGCGCGAGCGCGAGCAGGACGAACGCCACGCGCAGGCGTGTCAGCGAGCTGCGCCTGCTCACGCCGGCATCCGATAGCCCTCGCCGCGCACCGTCTCGATGCCGCAGCGGCCGTCCTCGCCGAGCTTCTTGCGCAGCTTTGCGATGTGCATGTCGACGGTGCGCGTCTCTATCCGCTCGGGGGCCGGGCAGCGCCACACCTCGGCGAGCAGGCGCCGGCGGCCGACGATGCGCCCGCGCTCGCGGACCAGCAGCGCGAGGATCTCGAGCTCGCGGCGCGAGAGCTCGATCGCAGCGCCGTCGCGCTGTGCGACCCTCTGCGCCGGCTCGATCCTCCAGCTGCCGAACGCGAACGGCGCTTCCGGGAGTGCCGCCGCGCCGCGACCGGCGCGTCGCAGCAGCGCTTCGATACGCGCGACCACCTGCGAGACGGAGAACGGCTTCGTCACGTAGTCGTCGCTGCCGCAGCGGAAGCCCTCGAGGACGTCCTCCTCGGCGCCGCGCGCGGTGAGCATCAGGATCGGGAGCCGCGCGTCACGAGCACGCAGCGCGCGGCACACGTCGAAGCCGCCGAGGCCCGGCAGCATGAGGTCGAGCACGACGAGGTCGAACGCGCCCGCGCAGCCCTGGCGCACGCCTTCGTGGCCAGTGGCGACGCCTGTCGGCTCGTAGCCGTGGTACGCGAGTACGTCGCAGAGCCCGCGCTGGATCGCGGGTTCGTCCTCGACGACGAGGATGCGCGGGCGGGGCGTCGGCATCGGTACGCTCCAGTGTAGGGAGGCGGCGGCTCCATTTCCGTAAACAATGTGTAAACGGAGCGGTTGCGCTCTTTACCGCTCTTTTGCGGTCCGGCGTCCGGATCCCGGGTACTTCTCCCAGGAGCGCATCGGAGCGCTCGCGAACCCGCTTGAAGGAGATGCCATGACCCCGCTCGACCCGACCCGTACGATCCGCCGCCGCCCGGCGCCGCTGCGCCTGGCCGCCGTCCTGCTCGCCCTCACGATGGCAGCCGGTGCGGCGGCTCGCCTTTCCGAGCTCCCGGCCGACACGCCCCGCGACGTGACGCCGGTCGGCGATCTGCCGCGCACGTTCCGCGCCGATGCTGCCGGTCCGGTGCACTTCCGCGGCGCGCTCGACGGAACCGCGGTGCTCGCCGGGGAAGACGGCCTCGTCCGCATGGAGCTGGCGATCGGCGCCGCCGCGCCGGCGCTCGCCGGCGCCCCGGTCCGCGTTCCCACCGACCTCGTCATCGTGCTGGACCGCTCCGGCTCGATGATGGGCGACAAGATCCTCCACGCCCGAGCCGCGGTGCGCGCGCTCGTCGAGGGGCTCGACGCGGTGGATCGCTTCGCGCTCGTCGCCTATTCGGATGTCGCCGTGCCGCTGATTCCGCTCTCCGCGCCGGGCGGAGCGCGCGCCCGCTGGCTCGCCGCCGTCGAGTCGATCACGCCGGACGGCGGCACGAATCTGTCCAGCGGCCTCGACCTCGCGCTCGCGATGGTGGATGGCGCGCGCAGCGAGGGCCGCAGCCCGCGCGTCGTGCTGATCTCGGACGGTCTCGCCAACCAGGGAGATGCCTCGCGCGAAGGCCTCGTCGCGCGCGCCGCCCGTGCCGCGTACGGCGAGTATGCGCTGTCGACGATCGGCGTCGGCACCGATTTCGACGAGGGGCTGATGGCCGCACTCGCCGACGCCGGCACTGGCAACTTCCACTTTCTCGCCGGCGCCGAGGGTCTCGCGACGATCCTCGCTGCGGAGTTCGCGACCGCGCGCGAGACGGTCGCCACCGGCGTTCGCGTCGCGATCGAGCCGGCGGCCGGCGTGGTCGTCGTCGACGCCGCGGGCTACCCGCTCGCGAGCGAGGGTGCGCTCGTCACGTTCCGGCCCGGCTCCCTGTTCGCCGGGCAGGAGCGACGCATCCAGGTGACGCTGCGGGTGCCACGCGACGCCGAGGGCGTCCTTCCGCTGGGCACGTTCTCGGTGGGCTACGCCGCGGGTGGCGAGCGACATCGGCTCGCGTTCGAGGAGACGCCGCGGGTCATGGCCGTCGCCGACGAGGCCCATGTCGTCGCCGCGCTCGATCGCGAGAGCTGGGAGCAGAGCGTCATCGTCCATCAGTACAACGCGCTGCGCCGATCGGTTGCGACAGCCGTAAGGGATGGGCGCGAGGAGGACGCCGTCGCCGAGATCCAGCGCTATCGCGGCGACGTCGCGAAGCGCAACGAGCAGGTGGCGTCGCCGGACGTCACGCGCCAGCTCGCGGAGGCCGCAAAGCTCGAGTCGCGACTCCTCGACGCGGCGAGCGGCGCCGCGCCGATGGCGCCACTGGAGGCCAAGCGGCTGCGCGCGCTCGGCTACGCCGAAGGCCGTCCTGGCAGCCGCAAGTAGCGAATCCAACCGACACGGGAGAACGACACCATGACCCTCCGACTCATCGAACGGATCGCTCTGCTGCTCCGTGCCGACGCGCACGGCGTGGTGGATGCGCTCGAGGAGCGCTCGTTGCTCCTCAAGCAGGCGCTGCGCGACGCTGAACTGGACCTGCTCGAGAAGCGCGCTCACGTCGAGGCGCTCGCACGCGAGGAGGAACGCGTGCGCGAGCGCGCAGCGCGCAGCGGTGCCAGGCTCGCGGCGCTCGACGAGGACGTCGAGCTCGCGCTCGCGGGCGCACGCGAGGAGCTGGCGCGCTTCGCGATCCGGCGGCTGCTGCCGCTGCGGGCCGAGCGCGACGGGCTCGAACGCGAGGCGGCGGCGCTCGCCGCCTCGCGCGGCGCGCTCATCGAGCGCCTCGCGGCGCAGGAGTGCGAGCTCGAGGACCTGCGCGCGCGCGTGCGGGCCCGGCGCGCTCGCGGCGGCGACGCCGTCCTGTGCGACGGCGGCTTCGGACCTCCGCCGGTAGACGACGCCGAGGTGGAACTCGAGCTGCTGCGCCGACGCGGATCCGTGGCGTCGTCCCTGGCGGCGGGCGTTCGCGAGGAGGGCGCGCGATGAGGTGGAACGACTTCGGCCGCAGCCTCGTCTTCGCAGGCGTGGTCGCGGCGGCGTGGCCGTCGTTCGCGCTCGTGGCTGCACCGCTTCTCGGCGCGCATACGGCGCTCTCGCTGTACCTCGTCGCCGCCGCCACTCTTTGTGCCTGGGGCATCGCGCCCGATCGCGCGCGGGGTGCCGGCGCGGTGCTAGCCGCCGCCGCGCTAGGCGGACTCGTGCTCGTACTCGCCCGTGACGTCTGGGAGGTGGCCGCGGGCTCCGCGCTCGCGCTCGCCGTCACGCGCAGCGCGCTGCTCTACCGGTCGCGTGCGGCGCGCGCGGTGCTGCTCGAGATGATGCTGATCGGTGGCGGCCTGGGGCTCGCTCGCTGGCTCGCGACGCCCGGTCCGGCCGGCGTCGCGCTCGCGCTGTGGGGGTTCTTCGCCGTGCAGGCGGGATTCTTCGCGGTCGCCGGGATCCGCGTGCGCCAGGCCGAACCCGGCCGGGCGGACGGCTTCGAGCACGCGCGTGCGCGCGCGCTCGCGCTGCTGGATGAATGAGCGGGCTGGCTCGGATGCGCCGGGATCGGGCGGATCCGAGGACTCCGGGAGAGTGGACCGGCGTGTTCCGACTCTGGCATCATGAGGCGCCATCGACACGAGAGGCGCCATGAGCGACGTGACCCGCGACGAACTCGAACTCGCCTTTGCCCACTACTGCGACGTCCGGGAGCAGGCGATCGCCACGGGCGAGTGGGCGCCGTGGGGCGCCCTCTTCACGGAAGACGCGCTCTACGTCGAGCATGCCTACGGCGAGTTCCGCGGCCGAAAGGCGATCCAGGACTGGATCGTCGGCGTGATGGAGCCGTTTCCGATGATGACGTTCCCGAACGACTGGGTCGTCTACGATCCCGAGCAGCAGATCGTCGTGTTCCAGTGCCAGAACCGGTTGCCTCCTCCGACCGACGCGAACGGTCCCCCGTTCCAGTTCCCGACCTGGACCAAGCTCGACTACGCCGGGGACGGCCTATGGCGAGGTGAGGAAGACGTCTACAACCCGAAGAAGGCGGCCGAGGTGATCCAGGCGTGGATCCAGGCCGGGGGCAAGCTCGCCGCGCGCGAGCGCGTGAAGATGCAGCATCTCTGAAGCCGGTTCCGGTTCGCGGCGCGCTGAACTCTCCCACCGAGGGAACCGGTCACTCGGACCGAGGTCGCTCCAGCTGCCAGCGCAGGTTCGCCTCGTCGCCTGGAGCGAGAGCCGGCTGTCGATCTCGCGCGCCATGCCGTCGGCGCTGGGCACGAATGTGTACCACAGCCGGTGGAGGTCGCCGTCCGCAGTGGCCTCGGCCAGGTCCGCCGCATGTTGTTGCGACAGCGGTTCGAGTCGTGCCTCAGGGCGCGTGAGCGTGACCGGTCGCATCCAGCCCGTCATACTGCACCGCGCCGGGCGTCGGGATGCCAGGGATGGAAGGGTCCGGCGAAGACAGCTACGGCCCGCATCGAGCGGTCGCTCGCTCGGATGCGCTGGAGCGTGCGGAGCATGGGAACCCTCCCGATGAAGCCCTCGCAACCGGCCTGTTCTCGTCAGCCCTGTCAGTCCGGATCGAAGACGTTGAGACCGTCCGCCTCGTGCAGGCGGCCGGAACGACCGATTTGCTCCTCGGCGGCGAACGCTTCGAGCAGCGCCGGCTCGGCGCGCGTGTTGGCGGCGGTCCGGCGGCCGTCGGGCAGTCTCGTGAGCACGATGCCGCGCGTCGGCGCGCCGCTGCGGTCGAACAGGACGGTGTAGGTGTCGACGGTCGCGGGGCCGTCGGCGGTGTCGGCGATGAGCACCGGCGGGATCTCGCCGGCGGTGGCGCTCGCGGCGGAGACGGAGCCGATCGCCGGCGCGTTCGCCGGGCGCGGCACGGACGAGAGAACGGTTGCGGACAGCTTCGACAGGAACCAACCGACGCCGGTGCACAGCGCTTTCGTACCGGGTTCGGCACGCAGCCGCTCGGCGGCGCAGGCGAGCGCGTGCAACGTGTACGCGTTGCCGGGACCGCCGGCGTACGGGAGGCCGCCGGTCAGCGTCACCGGGCGCGGGTCGTCGTCGGCGATGCCGAGTGCATCGCGGGCGAGCTGGACGGCGGACGGGAAGCAGGAATAGAGATCGAGGTGTTCGATGTCTCCGATCGCGACGCCCGCCTCCGCGAGCGCGGCGCCGCCGGCGCGCGCGATCGCGGGCGCGCGCGAGAGATCTGGCCGCTCGATCACGTGCCAGGGTTGCTCCGCAGCGTCGCCGCCGCCCCACCAGTGCACCCAGCGCGCCGCGGGAATGCCGAGCGCGCGAGCGCGGGCCCGCGAGCAGAGGATCACGGCGGCGCCCTGATCGACGGCGAGCACCGCATTCATGTACTTCGTGTACGGAAACGCCACCATCCGATTGTCCGGCGTCGGGGTCGTGATCGCGTCGGCGCTGCGCCGGATCGGGAACCACGCATACGGGTTCGCAGCGGCGACGCACGTCATCGGCGCCAGCAGCGCGCCGAGGCGTCGGCGGTGTTCGGCGAGGCTCCAGCCGCGGCGCGCGCGCCAGGCGTTCTCGAACAGCGGATAGACCATCGCCGGCGCCACCAGGCCGTGTCGCTTCTCGACGTCGAGCAGGGGAGGCCGGTCCTCGCCCCAGCTCTCGGTGCGTCCGTGGCCGAGACCCCGGGCGCCCGTCGGCCACGCGAGCTTCGCGCCGCGCTTGCGCGCGCGCAGCATCGAGAAGAACACGTCGCAGCCGCCGATGAGCGCGGTGTCACAGGCGCCGGCGTGGATCTCGCGCGCGAGTCGATTCACGAGCGCGAGGGGCCCGTTGCCGCCGACGGGGGTCTCGATGCGCCGGCGCGGCGCGATCCCGAGCGCCGCGGCCAGGAGCGCCGGCGTGTCGCGCATCGGCCAGCCGATCACGGCGGAGAGCGCCAGCGTGTCGAGGGATTCGAGCAGCGCCTTGCCAGCCCCGGCGTCCTCGGCGGCGCGCTGCGCGACAGCCGTGAGGATCTCGATCGGGCTCGCAGCGGCGGCGGGATCGTCGCGTCGCTCGCTCCACTGCCCGACTCCGACGAGCACCGGCATCCGTTCGGGATCCATCGCTGCGATTCTCCTGTGGCGGCGGGCTCAGCGCCACGCGAACACCGGTTGCTCGAAGTGCGCGACGCGCGTGGGCTCCCCGAGGATCACGACCTCGCGGAGCTGATAGACGATCGCTGCCGTCGGTGCGTGCACGTCGGCGACCGAGAGCGGAATCGAGAGGACCGGCCGATCGCTCTCCGGGATGCGGCGCAGCCGCGGCACCTCCGGGCGCAGCAGCGCGGCGAGCGGAATGCGGTGGATCTCCGCAACCTCTGCCGGATCCGCGCGCAGCGCGGCGTCCGGTCCGCCCCAGACGACGACCGGCGTGATCACGTAGCCGGAACGCGTCGCGTAGTCGTCGAGCATGCCGAGGACGTTCGCAGCGGGGAGTTCGAGCCCGACTTCCTCGGCCAGCTCCCGCAGCGCGGCTTCCTCGGCGCTCTCGCCGGGATCGAGGCTGCCGCCCGGCAGCGCCCACTGCCCCGCGTGGCGCGCGAGCCGCGCTGCGCGCCGCGTCAGCACCCAGCACGGCCGACCCGCGGCGTCGCCGACCAGCGTTACGGCAACGGCGGCGGCCCGGCGACCCTCGAGCGGCTGTGGCTCGCGGGCGAATGCGCGCAGCCGTTCCGCTGCGATCGTGCGCAGCGCGTCGTCGAAGCCTCCCGGGTCCAGGTTCATGGCGGGCGGAACATAGCGGCCGCAGGCGCGGGGCCGTTGCGCGCCCCTCCGTTACCCTGCGCCCGGCGTGCAGGAGGACCGATGCCGAGCTCCGGGGAGCGACTTTCCGCCGATCGAGACACGAAGCGCCGTCCCTCCGTGCGCCGGATCGCGCTGCCGCAGCGGGGTGTCGAGATCGCGCTGCTGGACTGGGGCGGCGACGGCCCGCTGGTGCTGATGCACCACGCGAACGGCTTCTGCGCCGGCACGTTCGGTCTGGTCGCCGACGCGCTGGTGTCGCGCTTCCGGGTGATCGGGATGGACGCGCGCGGCCACGGCGACTCGACTCGACCCGAGGGACCGGATGCGTATCGCTGGGATGCGTTCGCCGAGGATCTGCTCGCCGTCGCGGAGACGCTGGCGCCGGAGCACGGTGGGCGCGTAGCCGTGGGTCTCGGGCATTCGTTCGGCGGCACGTCGGTGCTGGGCGCGGCGGCGCGGCACGCGGATCTCTTCGAGAGGCTGGTGTTGGTGGAGCCCGTGGTCCCGCCGCCACCGGAGTGGGTCGCCGCGGATCCGGCGCGCCACGAACGTCTGACGCGCCTGATCGAAGGGGCGCAGAAGCGCCGCTCGCTGTGGCCCTCCCGCGCGGAAGCGCGCGCGCACTTCGCCGAGCGCTCGCTGTTCGAGCACTGGCTGCCGGCCGCGTTGGATCTCTACATCGAATACGGGCTGCGCGAGCGACCCGACGGGCAGCTGGAGCTGAAGTGTCCCGGCGCCGTCGAGGCGGCGATCTTCGGGGCATCGGGCGCGCTCGACGTTGCGGCGCTGGCGAAGCGCGTGACGACGCCGACGAAGGTCCTGTGGGCGACGCGCGGCGACTTTCCGCGCGTCGTCTACGAGCGGGTGTTCGCCGCCATGCCTGCCGCCCGCATCCTCGACGTCGAGGCCGGTCATCTCGTCCCGATGGAGGCGCCGGAGCTCGTGGTGCGCGAAGTTCTCTCGGCGTCCTGAGCCGCGTCCCCGATTGCCGGAGGAGCCCCATGCGCACGATGAACCTCACCGAAGACGACGTCGAGCTGCTGCTCGACGTGCTCGAGACGGCGTGCGAGGCCGTCGCGTCGGACTTCGAGCTGCTCGAGACGGCCAACGCCGCGCCGGAGAGCGACGAAGAACTCGTGCTCGACGAAGGCCAGACCGAGGCGCTCGAGTGGCTGCAGCGGGTCATCGAGCTGCGCGACAAGATCGAGACCCAGTCCGTGCTCGGCGGCCCGCTGCGAGAGGATTGACCGCCGTGCGAGGAGGATGGAGATGGGGATCGGGCCGGTTCAGGCAGCCGAGCTGGGGGCGTTGGTCGTCGCCGCGGAGGCGCGAGCGCTCGCGCGGCGCGCAGTTCGCGGTCCGCGCCGGCCCGGGTGGACACTGCGCACCGAGCTCGCCGCCACGGCGATCCGCGCGGTGCTCGATCGCTCGAAGCGGCGCGGCGTCCACTGGCTGCGTGCGGCGCAGGAGGGCCTGCCGACCCCGTCGCGCGCCGCCCAGCAGGTGCGCTTCGAGGCCGTGGACGCCGGCGGCGTGCCGGCAACGTGGTGCGTGCCGCGCGATGGCGCTCCTACTCGACGCACGATCGTGTACTACCACGGCGGCGGCTACGTCATCGGGTCTCCCGCGACGCACCGGGATCTGCTCGCGCGCCTCGCGCTCGGCGCCCGCGCGCGCGTGCTCGGCGTCGACTACCGGCTGGCGCCGGAGCACCGCTTCCCCGCGGCCCACGACGACTGCCTCGTCGCCACGCGCTGGGCGCTTGCGCAGGGAACCGAGCCGCAGGCGCTCGCCGTGGCGGGGGACTCGGCCGGCGGTGCGCTCGCGGTGGCGACGCTGTGCGCACTGCGCGACGCCGGCGATCCGCTGCCGGCGGCGGCGGCGCTGCTGTGTCCGTGGACCGATCCGCTCGCCGCCGGTGGCTCGATGGACGCGAACGCGGACTGCGATTTCGGCGATCGCGAGCTGCTGGTCGGCTGGGCCGAAGCCTATGCGCCCGGAGATCTCGTGCGCGACCCGCGGGTGTCCGTGCTCGACGCGAAGCTCGAAGGCTTGCCGCCGCTCTTTGTCCAGGCCGGCGGCGCCGAGATCCTGCTGGACCAGATCCAGGCCTTCGCCCGCCGCGCGCGCGCGGCCGGTGTCGATACACAGCTCGACGTCTCGCCGGGCATGTTCCACGACTGGCAGCTCCAGGCGGAACTGCTGCCGGAAGGCGCTCGCGCCGTCGACGCGATCACCGCCTTCCTCGACGAACGACTGGCGTAGCGGCCGCGCTACTCCGGCCGCTCGTCGGCCAGCTCGGAGCGGATCCTGTCCTCCGCATCCGGCCTGCGGTCCTTGTCCCCGTTGCCCGGCGGCGGCTCCGGTCCGTCGGCGCTGCGCAGCACCGGCGCCGGCTCGGCTTCGATCCCGATGTGCAGCAGCGCGAAACCGGGAATCACGACCTGGCCGAGCGCCATGCCGATCACGAGGCCTCCGATGGGCGCGCGGATCTCCGAACGCTCGCTCGAGAACGGATCCGTGACCTCGGCGACCGGTTGCCCCGCCGCGACGGTTTCGCCGAGCGCGACGAACGGCACGTAGATCCCGGATACGTCGGACCGTACCCACTGTGTGCGGCCGTACATGCGTTGCGCGACCGGCATCACCGCATCGGATTGCGACATGCCGAGGGATCCCAGCGCGGCCGCGATCGCCGCGACGCCGCGCTCGATCTCCTTCTTGTCGATGCGGCCGGGCTCGCCGGCTTCGTACAACACGGCGGGGATGCCGGCGTCGTTGGCGGCGCGCCGCAGCGTGCCGGGCTGTCCGATGTTGTGGATCACGTGCTCGACCGAGAACCCCCACGCCAGGCGCAGGTTGTCGATCGCCGACAGATCCGTGCGGATCTGCGGCAGGTTCGCGCGGTTCAGCGAGCCGGTGTGGAGATCCACCAGCGAATCGCATCCGCGCACCACCTGCTCGAAGAACTGATGCGCGATCCGCGACGCCGCGGAGCCGCGCGGCGAGCCCGGGAAGAAGCGGTTGAGATCGCGGCGATCCGGCAGGTAGCGCGAGCCGTTCCGGAACCCGAACGCATTGACGATGGGGACCACGACGAGCGTGCCGGCGAGGGCTGCCGGGTCGGTCTCGTCGATCAGGCGCCGCGCGATCGCGATGCCGTTGAGCTCGTCGCCGTGGACTCCGGCCGTCACGCAGACCGTCGGCCCCGGCGCGACCCCCCGCATCGCCACGAGGCCAGTGGTGAAGCTGTCGAGGCTCTCGAATTGCAGGCGGCGGGATTCTCCCGGCGCGATCCGTTCGCCGAGGAACTCGAGCGGGCCCCAGTCCGGCGCGTGCGGCGGCAGCGGGCGTGACGCGCCGTCCGCCCCGGGCGCGTTCTCGACCGCGGGGCTCTCCGATGCTGCCGGAACTCCGCCTCCGGTCGGAGTTTCCGCGAGCCCGGGGAGGGGCGGCGCGCCGAGGGTGATCGCGAACGCCAGGACTCCGGCCCGCCGCCAGCGTCCACGGGCGACGGAGCGGTCGCGGCGGCCGGAAGCGAGCATTCTGGCGACGAGACCCAGCATCTCGGGGAGGCTAACGGATCGCGTGTATCCTCCCATCGCGCGCTCGCAGGAGGTAGGACGATGGCGGCGACCGGCCAACGACTCTCGCAGCGATCCTCGCGCCCGGAGGCCGAAGCGCCGCCCGTGCCGAGCTGGCACGGCTTCGAGGCCGCGCTGCGCGGGACGCCGCTCTACGACGATCCGTTCCCGGCGATCCACCAGCTCCGCGAAGTCGCTCCGGTCCACGAGACTCCTCTCGGCACGTGGCGGCTGTCGCGCTACGCCGACTGCGTGCGCCTGCTACGCGAGGTGCGATGCGGCGTTCGGCGCCGCGACGGCACGCTGCCGCGTCGGTCCGAAGCGCAAGGTCCCGGCGAGTTCATGCTCCAGCAGGACCCCCCCAACCACACCCGCCTGCGCAAGCTGGTCTCGAAGGCGTTCACGCCGCGGGCCGTCGAGAGTTGGCGACCGCGCGTGCGCGCCATCGTGGACGAGCAGCTCGACACGGCATTCGATGCCGGCGAGATGGATGTGGTCGCTCAGCTCGCGTTGCCAGTGCCGGCGACGCTGATCTGCGAGCTGCTCGGGGTGCCGGTGGCGGACCGCGACCGCTTCACCGTCTGGACTGCGGACGCGACGCACGGGCTCGCCGGCAACCAGGCTCCGCCGGACGTCCAGAAGCGCGCAGTCGAGGCGGCGATGGGGCTCGGCGGCTACTTCACCGCGCTGATCGAAGAGCGCCGCAAGCGCCTCACCGACGATCTGCTCTCGGTGCTGATCCGCGCCGAGGAAGAGGGGGATCGGCTCTCGCCGACCGAGCTGATCGTCCAGTCGATCGGCCTGCTGATCGCCGGCTTCGAGACCACGATCGGGCTGATCGGGAACGGCGCCGCCGCGTTCGCGCGCCATCCCGCCGAATGCGAGAAGCTGCGCGCGCGTCCCGATCTCATCCCGAACGCAATCGACGAATGCCTGCGCTTCGACGGGCCGATCGGCATGACGGTGCGCGTGCTGCACGAGGACGCCGAGATCGGCGGGCATCGCATCGCGGCCGATACGGAGGTCTTCGCGATCCTGTGGGGCGCCAACCGGGACCCCGAGGTGTTCGCCGATCCCGATCGCTTCGACATCGAGCGGAAGAACGCGCACGATCACCTGGCGTTCGGCGGCGGCACGCACTTCTGCCTCGGGTCGCATCTCGCGCGGATGGAGGCACAGGAAGCGCTCGGCGCGCTCGTGACCCGCGCACCGCGCCTCGAACTCGCGACGGACCGCATCGAATGGGGCGCTTCGCTGTTCCGTGTCCCCGCGCGGCTGCCGATGCGGCTGCGCTGAAGGGGACGTTCGTTCCGATGCTTTCGTTCCCGGAGCCAGGGGCGCAGGAACCTCGGAACCAACATCCCGTCTCCGGGAACGAAAGCATCGGAACGAACGTCCCCGTCCTACCTCCTAGTCCTCCGGGCTGCACGAGGCTCGCACTTCGCCGTACCAGGCTTCGACGCGCTCGTGCGTCTGGTCGCTGTCGGTAAAGAGGGCGACCGCCTCGATGACGTCGTCGGGTTCGCGGTCGAAGCTGGCCCGGAAGTCCGCCACCACGTCCCGACGAGCGCGTTCCCAGCCGCCGAGCCGGGTCTCGCCGTTCTGGACGACGATGCTGCGAACCGTACCGGGGAGGTACGGGCTGTCCACGACCTCGTTCACTGCGCTGGTTCGATTGGTCCAGACGTAGCGGATCGTCGGCACGCGGCGGAACCCGAAGCCGGCTTCCGGATTTCCGAACAACAAGAAGATCGACGCGGCGACGTCGTCGCGCGTCTTCTCGTGCAGATCGGCATGCTCGTGCATCCTGTCGACCCGCCACGACCACTCGACGATCGGACATTCGGCGGGGTCGATTCGAATCCGCCGGATCAGGCCGGAAGCGGAGTCCTGCGCCACGGCGTGGAGGGCGAGCCGATCGTCGGCGAACGCCAGTTCGTACCGGGTTTCGCCGCTCAGCACGATCGGCTCCCAGTTCTCTTCGAACGATCGCGCCGGGTCGAAGATCGTGACCGTCGTTTCGTCGGGCGCGCCGAGCCTGAACACTTCGATCGGACGGCGCCCGGCGCATGCGAACGCGAGAACTCCGACCGTCGCGATCGCGACGAGAGCGCGAAGACTCTGCGCCGGCTCTGCGGGAGATTGCGGTCGCGTGACGCCTGGTTTCCTTCTCGTGGTCTGCGATCTGGGGGGGGGCGATCGTCCTGCGAGACCGCACCGCGTCGGGCCGTCAAGCGGTCTCGACGAGGACTCGCTTCAGCACCTTGCCGGTCGGGTTGCGCGGCAGCGCGTCCAGGAACGCGATTTCGCGCGGAACCTTGTAGCGGGCGAGGGTCGCCTTCACGTGGTCCTTGAGGGCCTGCTCGTCCGTCCGGGCGCCCTCCCGCAGCACGACGAACGCCTTCAGGCGCTGTCCGAACTCCTCATCGGGAACCCCGAGAACGGCGGCTTCGACGACGTCCTCGTGGTCCGCGAGGAGATCCTCGACCTCGCGCGGGAAGACGTTCTCGCCACCGGAGATGATCATGTCGTCGTCTCGGCCGTCGACGAACAGCAGGCCGTGCTCGTCGAAGTGGCCGACATCGCCGCTCGACATCAGGCCGTCGATGATCTCCTTGTTTCCGCCCCCGGTGTAGCCCTCGAACTGGTTCTGGTTGGCCACGAAGATCCGGCCGGTCTTGCCGGCGGGAAGCTCCTTTCCCCGTTCGTCCAGGATCCGGACGGTGACGCCGCGCGGCGGGCGGCCGGCGGTGCCGGGAACGGCGCGCAGCTCGTCCGGCATGGCGATCGTCGCGATGGCCACCTCGGTGGAGCCATAGAGGTTGTAGACGTTGTCGCCGAACGTATCCATCCAGCGCAGCGCCAGTTCCCCCGGGAGCGCGGACCCGCTCGCGCAGACCAGCTCGAGCGACGAACAGTCGTACTTGCCGATGACATCGGGGCCCAGGTTCAGGATCCGCTGCATCATCACCGGCACGACGGCCAGCACGCTGGGGCGCTCGCGGTCGATCGTCGCCAGCGTCTGCTCCGGATCGAAGCGGCGGCTGAGACACACGGTGCAGCCGAGCAGGCTGGCGAACAGCAGGTGCGCACCGCCCCACGAGTGGAAGGTCGGCGCGACGATGTAGTTGCGGGTGCCGGCGCGCAGCGGCATGCGACCGAACAGGCCGACCAGCGCATCGAGACCCTGGCTCTTGGCCGCGCGCTGCGCGCCCTTCGGGGTGCCGGTCGTGCCGGAGGTCAGGATCGTCGTCCGGCCGGGAGCGGGCGGCGGATCGACGGGCGAGTCGTCGTGGTGCCGGGTCAGCGCGTCGAGCGTCGGCTCGGCGCGGTCGCCTTCGGACCACGTGACGATCCGCTCGATGTGCCCGGCGCCGTGCTCGACGATCCCGCGGAACTCTTCATCGAACAGGATGACCTTGGAGCCCTCGCGTGCGATCACCTCGGCGAGCTGGGGCGCGGCGAAGCCCGTGTTGAGCAGCAGCGTGTTGGCGCCGATCTTGTCGAGTGCGATCTGGGCCTGGACGAAACCCCGGTGGTTGCGGGCGAAGAGTCCGACGCCGTCGCCCGGGCCGACGC
Source organism: Myxococcota bacterium (assembly GCA_039794265.1). Taxonomy (GTDB): domain Bacteria; phylum Myxococcota_A; class UBA9160; order UBA9160; family PR03; genus CAADGG01. Next base: position 17,800 of record JBDIVR010000012.1, on the reverse strand, counting down.
CAGCGGCACGCAGGCCGCGTGCGATCGCGTTCGTCGAGCGGTCGAGTTCGCCGAAGCTGAGCGAGCCGGCGTCGTCGATGACGGCCGTGGCGTCGGGCGTCCGAGCTGCGGCCGCAACGAATCCAGCGGCCGTCGTCGTGCCGAACTTGCGGGCGGCCGCCCCGAATGTCCGCAGGAAGCGGGGACGCAGGAAGCCGGACGCGCCGAGCACGGAAACCGTCTCCCGCAGCCGTGCGACCGTCCCGCCCTGACCAGTGCCCCTGGAACTCATGCTCCAGACGGGTAGCCTGCCCGGCGCCGAGTCGCACCCATCACGCACCCATCGGCTGGTCCGCTCGGGCCGCGGCGCCGTCCCTCTTCGCCCCGTGGAGGGCTAGACTTCGGACGGATAGCCGCGCTTCGTCCAGCCGGTCCAGCCTTCGGACAGCGAGCGCACGTGCTCGAAGCCCATCTCCTGCAGCGTCCGCGCCGCCAGTGCGCTGCGGTGGCCGCCGCCGCAGTACAGGATGAGCTTGCGCGAGCGGTCCGCGAGCCACGGGTCGCCCTTCGGGTGCTCGAGGTCGGCGCGAACCTCGAGGAAGCCGCGCGGGTAGTGGCGCGCGCCGGGCAGGTGGCCGGCGGCGAACTCGTCCGCCTCGCGCACATCCAGGAACTCCCAGCCGTCGTGGCCGGGCCGCGCCAGCAACCGTCCCGTTTCCTCCGGCGAGATCTCTTCGATCTCCGCCAGCGCTTCCCCGACCAGATCCGCTAACGCTTTGGCCATGCCGCCATCTTAGCCGCCGGCCGCGAGCGCCGCGCCGGCGAGAGGAGACCCGCCATGGGGCACCCGCGTGTGATCCGGCCCGAGGAGCACGCCGTCTTCCGGCCCGACAAGATGGGCAAGAGCACGCTGTTCGAATCCGAGCGCCTGTTGGTCGGTCTGAACGCTTTCGAGCCCGGGCAGGAGCACGCGCTCCATGCCCATGCCGGAATGGACAAGCTGTACCTGGTCCTGTCCGGCTCGGGAGAGTTCCTGCTCGAGGGCCGGGCACTGCCGATGCAGGCAGGCACGCTGCTCGTTGCGCCCTCGGGCGTCCCCCACGGTATCCGGAACGGCGCAGCGGAGCGCCTCGTGGTGCTGGCCGCTCTGGCGCCGGGCCCTCAGGAGCTCCGTGGAAGTGCCGATGACACTCGAGTAACCTGAGACCAGATCGAGCGTCTCAACTCGGCAGGATGCGGTCGGGGGGCGCACGGCGGAACCTTCGCGCTGCACCAGCGCTCTCGCGAACGCCCGTCGATCCCAACGCCCGCCTTCGCACCGGCCCGCCGTCCGTTGGCCCATCGCCCGCCATCGATCACGCATCGATCAGAAAGGCTCTTCGAGGATGGATTCCCAGCCCGCTTCTGGCCGCAGAGCCGACCGCTCGGCGGCCGATTCGGAACCGCCCGCGCCGCGCGCCGGGAACGGGTCTTCCGACCGGCCAGAGGCTCCGTCGGCCCTGCGCCCGATCCGCTTCGAGGCTGCCGACGCCGACCCGCTCGCCGATTTCGGCGTGAACGCCGCCGCCGTCGAGGAGATCCATCAGCGCTACGAGGCGGATCCGAGCTCCGTCGATCCGGCCTGGTCCTCGCTGTTCGACGGCGACTCCGCGGTCGTCAGCGGCGGGCGCCTCGACCGCCGCACGGCGGAGAAGCACGCGCGGGTCCTGCGGCTGATCCATGCGTATCGCGCGCGCGGACACCGCATCGCGCAGATCGATCCCCTCGGCGGACACGCGAACTCGTACTTTCCGGAACTGGATCCCGGTCACTACGGGCTCGGGCACGACGATCTCGACCGGTCGTTCCTCGCCGGCGACCTCCCGGGTGGACCGGTGCAAAAGCTCCGCGACATCCTCGCGCTGCTGCGCGAAACGTACTGCGGCAAGGTCGGGGTCGAGTTCACGCACATCCAGGATCCCGGTCGCAAGCTGTGGGTGCAGCGGCGGCTCGAGGAGGCGCGCAATCGCAGCCTGTTCTCGAGAGAGGACCGCCTCCGCATCCTCGAGCGGCTCGCCGAGGCGGAGCTGTTCGAGCGCTTCCTGCACACGAAGTTCCTGGGACAGAAGCGCTTCTCGCTCGAGGGCGCCGAGTCGCTGATCCCCCTTCTCGACACGCTGGTCGAGGAAGCCCCCGGGCACGGCGTGCGCGAGTTCGTCATCGGCATGGCGCACCGCGGGCGACTGAACGTGCTGTCGAACGTGTTGTGCAAGTCCCTCGAGTCGATCTTCGGCGAGTTCGAGGACATCGAGAACGTCGCGGCGCCGTTCGGCTCCGGCGACGTCAAGTACCACAAGGGCTATTCGATCGACCGAAAGACGCGCTCCGGCCATCGCGTCCACCTCTCGCTGACCGGCAATCCCTCGCACCTCGAGGCCGTGAACCCCGTCGTCGAGGGGCGGACGCGCGCGAAGCAGATGAGCGTCGGCGATCGCCGCGGCCGCACCGTCGTCCCGGTACTGATCCACGGCGACGCGGCATTCGCCGGGCAGGGCGTCGTGGCGGAGACGCTGAATCTGTCTCGCCTCAACGGATACTCCACCGGCGGCACGGTCCACGTCGTCGTCAACAACCAGATCGGCTTCACGGCGTCGCCGGCCGAAACGCGCTCGACGCTGTACTGCACCGATGTCGCGAAGATGCTGCAGGCGCCGGTGTTCCACGTGAACGGCGACGATCCGGAAGCCGTGGTCCACGTGGTGCTGCTCGCCTTCGAGTATCGCCAGCGTTTCACCGAGGACGTGGTCATCGACCTCGTCTGCTACCGCCGCCACGGGCACAACGAGGGCGACGAGCCGAGCTTCACGCAGCCGCTGCTGTACCAGAAGATCCGCGAGACCACGCCGGTGCGGCAGCTGTACCAGGCGTCGCTGATCGAGTCGGGCGTGATCACGAAGGACGATGCCGAGCGCATGGAGGCGCAGGAGAACGAGCAGCTCCAGCATGCCCTCGAGACGATCAAGACCCGTCCGCCCGGCCCCGACGAGCCGTACGAACCCGGCGGGCCGTGGACCGGGTTCTCGCGCACGACCCCGACGGAGGTCTGCGAGACGGCCGTCTCGATCGAGCGGCTGCAGCAGATCGGCGAGCGACTCGCGGAGCTGCCGTCGGGTTTCGAGGTGCACCGCAAGCTCGAGCCGTTCCTCGAAAAGCGGCGTAAGGCGATCGCCGAAGGGGCGGATATCGACTGGGCCCTCGCCGAGGCGCTGGCCTTCGGATCGCTGCTGCTCGAGGGCTTCGGTGTGCGCCTCTCCGGACAGGATTCCTCGCGCGGCACCTTCAGCCATCGCCACGCGGTGCTGGTGGACCAGAGCAGCGCCACGGAGTACGCGTCGCTCGCGCACCTCAGCAATTCCCAGGCTCGTTTCGAGGTCTACGACAGTCTTCTCTCGGAGGCGGCCGTCCTGGGCTTCGAGTATGGCTATACGTTGGCGGACCCGATGACGCTGGTGCTGTGGGAGGCGCAGTTCGGCGACTTCGCGAACGGCGCGCAGGTGATCATCGATCAGTTCGTGGCGTCCGCAGCGGTGAAGTGGGGGCGGATCAGCGGCCTCGTGCTGCTGCTGCCGCACGGCTACGAGGGGCAGGGGCCGGAGCACTCGAGCGGCCGCATCGAGCGCTACCTGCAGCTGTGCGCCGAGGACAACATGCAGGTGGTGAACTGCACCACGCCGGCGCAGTACTTCCACGTGTTGCGCCGCCAGATGCGCCGCAACTTCCGCGCGCCGCTGATCATCTTCACGCCGAAGAGCCTGCTGCGTGCGCCGCGCGCCGTGTCGAAGCCGGACGAGTTCGCCGAGGGACGCTTCCAGCCGGTGCTCGGCGACCCGCAGGCAGAGCAGGCGGCGGATTCGGTCCGCCGCGTGCTGCTGTGCTCCGGCAAGGTCTACTACGAACTGGTCGAGGAGCGCGAGAAGCGGCAGGCCGGCGATGTCGCGATCCTGCGCGTCGAGCAGCTCTATCCGTGGCCCGCCGAGTCGTTGGCCGCCGCGCTGGCGCCCTACGGGAGGCTCGAGCACGCGGTGTGGGTCCAGGAGGAGCCCCGGAACATGGGCGGCTGGACCTTCGTCCGGGAGCTGCTCGAAAACTCGCTGGCCGACGCTGTGGCGTTCGGGTATGCAGGCCGGCCCGCCTACGCCGCGCCGGCAGGGGGCTCGATGCGGCTGCATCGAAAGCGCCAGGCGGCACTGATCGCGCAGGCCTTCGGTGACGACGTGCCGGTGATCTGACCGGCCGGGTCGCATCCGCGGGGACCTTCCGGCATCCTCCACCCGTCCACCGGAGAGGCAATGCACGGAGGGCGCCCATGGCGATCTACGACCGGCTCACGGCCCAGGACCGCAGCTTCCTCGATCTCGAAGGTCCGTCCATCCACATGCACGTGGCCGGGGCCTTCCTGTTCGAGCGGGGCTCGCTCGCCACTTCGCAGGGCGGCGTCGACATCGACGCCATCCGGGACTACGTCGAGTCGCGGCTGCATCGGATCCCGCGGTATCGACAGCGTCTCGCGTGGATCCCGATCGAAGACCATCCCGTCTGGGTGGACGACGATCGCTTCAACATCCACTACCACGTGCGCCACGCGGCGCTGCCGGCGCCGGGTGACGATCGGCAGCTGAAGCGCCTGTGCGCGCGCATCCTTTCGCAGCAGCTCGATCGCCGCCGGCCGCTGTGGGAGATGTGGGTCATCGAGGGGCTCGAGCACGATCGCTTCGCGCTGGTCTGCAAGACGCATCACTGCATGGTGGATGGGTTGTCCGGCGCGGACCTGTTGGCCGTGCTGCTCGGCGTGACCCCGAACAAGGAGTTCGAGCCGGGGCCTACCTGGTACCCGAATCCGGCGCCGAGCGGATTCGAGTTGCTGCGCGACGCCGCCTGGCGGCGAGTCGAGACGCCGTTCGTGCTCGGCGCCGCAGCGATCTCGGCGTTACGCGCGCCGGAGCGCGCGATGGAGCAGCTCGGGGATGCCCTCAGCGGCGTCGGACAGGCGCTTTCGTCGGCGCTGTCGCCCGCGGCGGACACGCCGCTGAACCGGCCGATCGGACCGCATCGCCGCTTCGACTGGATCGGCTTCGACATCGCCGAAGTGAAGCGCGTGAAGGATCACCTCGGCGGGACCGTCAACGACGTCGTGCTGGCGACGGTGGCCGGCGCGGTGTCGCGCTTCCTCGAGCAGCGCGGGATTCCGCTGAGCCGCCAACGGGACCTCGACTTCCGCGCGTTCTGCCCGGTCTCGGTGCGCAGCGCCGACGAACGCGGGACGCTCGGCAACCGCGTGTCCTCGATCGTCGCGCGGCTGCCGATCGCCGAGCGCGATCCCGCGCGCCGGCTCGAGTCCGTCCGCGCGGTCACCGCGGATCTGAAGCAGTCGAAGCAGGCGCTCGGGGCGGACGTGTTGAGCTCCGTCTCGGAGTGGACGGCGCCGACGCTCGCGGCGCTCGCGGCGCGGCTCGCGTTCGCGAACCGCGTCTCGAACCTCGTCGTCACGAACGTACCCGGGCCGCAGATTCCGCTCTATCTGCTCGGCGCGCGCATGCTCGAGAGCTACCCGATGGTGCCGCTGTTCGAGAGCCAGGGCCTCGGCATCGCGCTGTTCAGTTATGCGGGTGGCCTGTACTGGGGCTTCAATGCCGACTGGGAACAGTTCCCGGACCTGCACGACTTCGTCGTGGCGATCGATGCGTCGTTCCGCGAGCTCTGCGAAGCGGCCGACGCCGCGGCGGAATGACGCGAATCGTTCGATCGGCTCCGGCATCGAAGCCACCATGAATGCACGGCGAATCGCGAACTGGACGCGTCGAGTGGCGGTTGCTGCCGCGACGCTGGGAATCTCGTCGATGCTCACGCCGGGAACTGGCGCCGCCGCGACGCTCGATGCGGACACCTGGGACGGATTCCTCGAGCGCTACACGATGACGACGTCCGACGTGGCGGGCGTGCGCGTAGACTACGCCGGTCTCGCGCGGGATCCGGCGTGGCGTTCCTTCGTCGCGGATCTGGAACAGGCGTCGCCACCGCCGGACCCGAATGGTCGTCTGGCGTTCTGGATCGACGTCTACAACGTGCTGGCGATCGACATGGTCGTCCGGCACCAGCCGGTCGGGAGCATCCGCGACATCGGCTCGCTGCTGCGGCCCGTGTGGAAGCGGCCGGCGGGGAAGGTCGCCGGACGGAGCGTCACGCTCGATGAGGTGGAACACCGGATCCTGCGGCCGATCCGCGAGCCGCGCATCCATGCCGCGATCGTCTGCGCTTCCACCTCTTGCCCGTCGCTGCGCCGGGAGGCGTATCGAGCCGAGCGGCTCGACGATCAGCTCGCGGCGGCGATGCGCGACTGGCTCGCCGATCCGGACAAGGGGCTCCGCGTCGAGTCCGGCCAGGTCCGGCTGTCGAAGATCTTCGACTGGTTCGCCGAAGACTTCGCCGCGGCCGGCGGCGTGCTGGCGTTCGTCCGGCCCTATCTGGCGCCGCCGGTGCGGCAGGCGCTCGACGCGCTGGGACCCGACCCACGCGTCGTGTGGTTCGAGTACGACTGGTCACTCAATGACGTTGCGAGGACGCGCCGGTGACGAGCCGGACCGCGGCGGGGGCGTGTCGCCCGCCGGACTGACGGATCGCGCCGGGAACCGGCAGGCTGCGCACCTTGATGATCCGCTGGTCCGCCGTTATCCACCCGAGGGAGGTCGCCCCCCGATGCGAGACGTCCTGTCGCTCGTGCTCGCCGGCGGCGAGGGCAAACGCCTCTATCCGCTGACGCGCGAGCGCAGCAAGCCCGCGATGCACTTCGGCGGGCGCTACCGCCTGATCGACTTCGTGCTTTCGAACCTGGTGAACAGCGGATTCCAGCGCATCAAGGTGCTCACGCAGTACCGCGCGACTTCGCTGGTGCGGCACCTTGCGCGCGGGTGGTCGCTGGCGTCGACGGTGGTCGACGAGTTCATCGAGCCGGTCCCGGCCGCGATGAACATCGGCCCGACGTGGTTCCGCGGCACGGCCGATGCGATCTGGCAGAACCTCGATTTGCTGCGCGACACGCGGCCCGCCGACGTGCTGGTCTTCGGCTCCGACCACGTCTACAAGATGGACATCAGTCTGATGGCCGAGCACCACCGCGCGGTCGGCGCCGACCTCACCGTCGCAGCGCTGCCGGTGCCGCGCGCAATGGCGGCGCGCGCGCTCGGCTGCATCGAGGTCGACGCGTCCGGCTGGATGCGGGGCTTCGTCGAGAAGCCGGCTGACCCGCCGCCGATCCCGGGTGATCCCGAGCGCACGTTGGTGTCGATGGGGAACTACGTGTTCCGCACGTCGACGCTGATCGACGAGCTGCGCCGCAACGTCGAACAGGAGGAGACGACCCACGACTTCGGCCGCGACATCCTGACCAGCGTCCACGGCCGCCGCAAAGTGGCGGCGTACGACTTCACGTCCCAGCTGTGCCCGGGCGAGAGCGAACACTCCCGAGGCTACTGGCGGGACGTCGGGACGATCGACTCGTACTTCGAAGCGAACATGGATCTGGTCTCGGTGGAGCCGCAGCTCAACCTCTACAACGAGCTGTGGCCGATCCGCGGCGTGCAGGCTGGGACGGGGCCGTGCAAGTTCGTGTTCGCGGACGAGGCGCGCAAGCGCGTGGGCAGCGCCGTGGACTCGATCGTCGGCGCCGGCAGTATCGTCTCCGGCGGCCATATCGAGCGGACGGTCGTCTTCACGAACGTGCGCGTCAACAGCTACAGCCACGTTTCGGACAGTGTCTTGTTCCCGAACGTCGAGGTGGGGCGCGGCGCACGACTGCGGCGTTGCATCGTCGACAAGGGGGTGACGATTCCGCCCGGGGAGGAGATCGGAACCGACCTCGAGCGCGATCGCAGGCGCTTCACGGTGAGCGAAGGAGGCGTAGTCGTCGTGACGCGCCAGGACTTCGGCCAGCGCGACGAATTCGACATCGAGTGATCCCGCACGATGGCCGCTAGAGCATCGAAGCGCGCGCTGCCGGGGGGGCGCCTCCAGCCGTCCGGCCGCCCGCGCGTGGCGAAGAGCGGGGCGGGGCATCCGGCGCGCGGCCGGCGCCTGCGGATCCACTTCGCTGCGGCCGAGCTGGCGCCGCTGGTGCTGACGGGCGGTCTCGGCGAAGCCGTTGCCGGATTGGCCGCGGCGCTGGCGGATCGGCGTCACGAGCTCACGTGTCTGCTGCCGGCGCACCGGAGGCTTCTCGAGAGCCCGCAGCTTCCGCCGCTCGAAGACGCTGGCTCCGTGAGGATGGGGCTACCCGGTGGCGAACACACGGGACGATGGCTCGAGGGCCGGCTCGGCGCGCTGCGTCTGCTGCTGCTGGACCTTCCCGCCCTCTACGACGTTCCGCAGCTCTACGGCATTCCCGGCGCCGACATCGAGGCGCGTCGCTTCGCCGCGTTCGCGCGCGCAGTGGCCACGCGCACGGCCGCCGAGACGCCCGATGTGCTCGTCGCCCACGACTGGCACGCGGCGCTCGCGCTCTGTTGTCTGCGCACGCTGCACGACTTCGGCGCGGCTCGCGGCATCGGCTGCGTCCAGGTCGTGCACAACAATGCGTACCAGGGTCGCTTCGCGGCGTCCCAGATGGCGGCGACGGGCCTTCCCGGGGAGCTGTTCCATCCCGACGCCCTCGAGTTCTGGGGCGACTTGTGCTTGCTGAAGGGCGGCCTCGTGTGGGCCGATCGGATCGTCGCGGTGTCGCCGACGCACGCGGCCGAGCTGCAGACGGAAGCCTTCGGGGCCGGCCTCGAGGGCGTCTACCGGTCGCGTGCGCATCGGCTCGTCGGAATCGCGAACGGCATCGACGTCGATCGCCACGACCCGGAGACGGATGCGGCGCTGCCGGCCCGCTTCGGCGCCGAGTACCCGAAGCCGAAGGGCACCTGCCGCACGCATCTGCTGACCTCCCTGGGACTGGCGACGCCCGAAGCGGGGAGATTCCTGGTGGCGATCGGCCGGCTCACCGCGCAGAAGGGATGGGACGTGCTGGCCGACGCGATCCCGGCGTTGATCGAGCGCGGCGCCTCGCTGGCGCTGCTGGGCGACGGAGACCCTGATCTAGCCGCGCGGCTGCGTGCGGCGGCGCGGCGCTGGCCCGAGCGCGTTGCCGTGACGATCGGTTGGGACGAAACCCTCGCGCGCCGATTCTACGCAGGGGCGGATGGCGTATTGATTCCGTCGCGTTTCGAGCCCTGCGGGCTCGTCCAGCTCGTCGCACAGCGCTACGGCGCGCTGCCGATCGCCCACGCCGTCGGCGGTCTCGTCGACACGATCCGGGACGGCGAGACCGGCGTGCTCTTCGAGCCGCTGGCGCCGGCCGCGCTGGTGAGCGCGGCAGAGCGCGCAGCTGGGCTGCTCGTCGGCGCCGACGCCGACGCCGTGATCGCGCGGCTGCTCGCGCTCGACGTCTCCTGGGGCGCGCCGGCGGCGACGTACGAAACGGTTCTCGCGAGCGTGGCCCGCGAGGCCGCGCGTCGGCTCTGACGTCCGATGCGCGTAGGTCCCGGCAGGCCGGCTCCGCTCGGAGCCCACTATCGAACCGGCGACGACGGCCCTGGCGTGGACTTCGCCGTCTGCTCGGCGCATGCGACGCGCATCGAAGTCTGTCTCTTCGACGGCACCGACGGTGGGACCGAAACAGCTCGGGTCGAGCTGCCCGAGCGCACGGGAGACGTCTGGCACGGCAGGATTCTCGGCCTGCACCCGGGCCAGCTCTACGGCCTGCGCGCGCACGGCCCCTGGGAGCCGGCCTCCGGCCATCGCTTCGCACCGGCCAAGCTGCTCGTGGATCCCTATGCGCGCGCGATCGCCGGTTCCGTCGTCTGGAACGATGCGCTCCGGGGGCACGATCCGGCGCACCCCGACGCGTCCGATCCGCGCGACACCGCGCCGTGGGTTCCGAAAGGTCTGATCGTCGATCCCGCCTACGACTGGCTGGACGACGCGCCGCCGCGCACGCCGTGGAGCCGGACGGTGCTGTACGAATGTCACGTGAAGGGCATGACCCAGCGACACCCCGGCGTGCCGCCGGCAGATCGCGGCCGCTACCTCGGACTCACCGCCGAGCCGGTTCTCGAGCACCTGCTCGCGCTGGGCGTCACGGCGGTCGAGCTGCTTCCGATCCATCACCACGCGATCGACCTGCATCTGGCGACGCTCGGGCTGCCGAACTACTGGGGCTACATGACGCTCGGCTTCTTCGCCCCGGACCCGCGCTATGCGAGCGGCGCCCATGGCCAGCAGATCGCCGAGTTTCGCGAGATGGTGAAGCGGCTTCATCGCGCCGGGCTCGAGGTCATCCTCGACGTCGTCTACAACCACACGCCCGAGGGCGGCCAGGACGGCCCGACGCTTTCGCTGCGCGGGCTCGACAACGCCGTCTACTATCGCCTCCGGCCCGACGCGCCCGGCGAGTACCTGGACTTCACCGGCTGTGGCAACAGTCTCGACACGACGCAGCCGCGCGCGCTGCAGCTCGTGCTCGATAGCCTCCGCTACTGGGTCGAGGAGATGCACGTCGATGGCTTCCGTTTCGACCTCGCGCCCGTGCTTGCCCGCGACCCGCTCGAGTTCCAGTCGTTCGGACGCTTCTTCGAGATGGTTCGACAGGATCCGACACTCCAGCGCGTGAAGCTGATCGCCGAGCCCTGGGATCTCGGTCCCGGGGGCTGGCAGCTGGGTCGCTTCCCGGTCGGATGGTCCGAATGGAACGACCGCTTCCGCGACGCCGCCCGGCGTTTCTGGCGCGGCGACGAGGGACAGCTCCCGGAGCTCGCCTCGCGCCTCGCCGGTTCGAGCGATGTGTTCGGCCCGGACCGTCCGCCGCAGGCCAGCATCAACTTCGTTGCGGCTCACGACGGCATGACGCTACGGGATCTCGTCAGCTACGCCGCGAAGCACAACGAAGGCAACGGCGAGGAGAACCGGGACGGCGGGCACGACGAGAGCCACCACTGGGGCGCCGAGGGCCCCGCCGCCACCCCGCGCATCCGGAAGCTGCGCGAACGCGCTCGGCGCAACCTGTTCGCGACGCTCATCCTCTCGCAGGGCGTTCCGATGCTCTCGCACGGCGATGAGCTGGGACGCACGCAGAGCGGCAACAACAACGCCTACTGTCAGGACAACGGGCTCACGTGGATCGACTGGGAGCCGGGAGGAAGCGACCGGGAGTTCCTCGCCTTTGCGCGTTCCGTGCTCGCGCTGCGCCAACACAACGCCGTCTGGCGGAGGCGTCGGTATTTCGACGGCGCACCCCTCGGACCCGGTCTGCCGGACGACGTGCATTGGCTGCGGCCCGACGCCAAGCCGATGACGACTGCCGACTGGGCCGACCCTCGACGGCGGACGCTGGCGCTTTGGATCCCCGCGGAGGCGGCCGATCCCAGCGATGAGAACGGCCGCACCCAACTCGCCGAGACGGTGCTGCTGCTGGTGAACGGAGACAGTCGCACGCACGCATTCATGCTCCCGCTGGTCGGCACGTCCGGCATGTGGCGCGAGTGGGTGAACACCGCATTTGCCGATGGGGAGCGCTGCCTCCGCCCCGATGCGCGCGTCCGGGTCGCTCCACACGGCCTCGTCGTGCTCGGCTGGCAGGCCGCGCCGTGAATGCCGAGCGACCTCGGCTACGCGCACTCGCCGAGCGCATGGGGATCCTCGACTCGTACTGGGATCTGACGGGTCACCAGCGCGTGACGAGCGACGCGACGCGCGAGACGCTGCTGGCGGCGATGCGGATCGACGCGACGGACGAAGCCCGTGCGGCGGCCGCGCTCGAGGCGCTCGACGCCGAACAGGCGCAACGCTGGATCGACCGGGTCCAGGTCTGGCGCGAGCATGGGGAGGGAGTCCCGTACGTGCCGATCCGGGTTCCAGAGGGCGTCGGCGCGGCAGACTGGCGACTCGAGCTGCACGCAGAGGACGGTTCCGTCTACACGTCCGAGGGTCGCTTGCCGGAGCCGGTCGCCGATCCGTCGGCTGCCGATCCCGCCGTCGGTCTCGTGCAGCTGGTCCTGCCGGCGCGTCCGGCTGCCGGTTATCACGAACTGCGGTTCTTCGTCGAAGGGGCGGGGGGCCCGCATCGAGACGTGCAGCGGCTGGTGATGGCGCCGCGCACCGCGCGGTCGGTGCCGGAGGTCCTCGGCGGGCGGCGAGGCTTCGGGCTCTGGACCAACCTCTACACGGTCCGCAGCCCCGGCAACCAGGGCTTCGGCGATTGTAGCGATCTCGCCGAGCTCCTGGTCTGGTGCGCGCAGGTGGGTGGCGACTTCGTCGGCGTGAATCCCCTGCACGCGATCGCGAACCGGGGACTCTCGATCACGCCGTACAGCCCGTCGAGCCGGCTGTTCCGCAACGTTCTGTATCTCGATGTCGAGGCCGTTCCGGAGCTCTCGGTTTGCGACAAGGCGCGCGCGCGGCTCGCGGATCCGCGCTTCCAGCGCCAGCTCGCGGGGCTGCGCGCGGCGCCGACTCTCGATCACGGCGCCGTGCTCGACGTCAAGCTGTCGGTGCTGCGTCCGCTCTACCGCTGCTTCCAGCGCGGCGGCAAGTCGACGCCACGGGGTGTCGCCTTCGCGCGCTATCGCGCGGATCAGGGCGCAGCCCTCGAGGACTTCGCCACGTGGGAGGCGTTGGCGGATCGCTTCGGGACCCCCGGTGCGCCGGCTTGCGACTGGTCGCGCTGGCCGGAGCGCTATCGCGATCCGCGAACGCCCGCGGTCGAGGCGTTCCGGTGCGAGCATGCGGAGGAGATCGAGTTCCGAGCCTGGCTGCAGTTCGAGCTCGATGCGCAGCTCGCGCGCGCGGCGGCCAGGGGTCGCGATGCGGGCCTCGCGATCGGCATCTATCAGGATCTCGCGGTCGGTTCGGCTCCCGATTCGGCCGATACCTGGATGGCGCAGGATCTCGTGGCGCGCGGAGTCTCGGTCGGCGCGCCGCCGGACGACTATGCGCCGGAGGGTCAGAACTGGGGGTTCCCGCCCCTCGATCCCCACCGGCTACGCGCCGACGGCTATCGGATGTGGAGTCGCCTGCTGCGCGCGAACCTCGCTCACGCCGGCGCGCTGCGTATCGACCACGCGATGGGCATCCTGCGACTGTTCTGGATTCCCGACGGCCAGCCTGGTCATGTCGGCGCCTACGTGCAGTCGCGGTTCGACGAGATGCTCGGCGTGCTCGCGCTCGAGAGCCGTCGCGCCGGGGCGCTGATCATTGCGGAAGATCTCGGCACGGTGCCTCCGGGGTTCCGTGAGGAACTCGCCGAGTGGTCGATCCTGTCGTCGTCGGTCGCGTACTTCGAGCGCGACGACGGCGTCTACCGGCCGGCGTCGGCGATTCCCCGGAACGCTCTCGCCACGGTGCAGACGCACGATCTGGCGCCGCTGGCCGGGTTCGCCGCGGGAGCCGACCTGGCGATCCGACGCCGCGTCGGCGAGTTGCCAGACGACGAGGCGCTCGGCCACGCGTTGGCGGCGCGCGCCGAGGAGCACCGCGCGCTGTGCGACCGGCTGCGCGCCGAGGGTCTGCTCCCGGCGCACGACGGGGTCGATCCGGTGCAGCTCGCGGTGGCGGTCCATGCGTTCCTCGCTCGGACCCCCGCGGCACTGGTCGCCGCATCGCTCGACGACCTGGCCGGGGAAGCGGAGCCGGTCAACGTTCCGGGGATCCCCGTCGACCGACACCGGAGCTGGTCGCGACGCATGAATCGCACGCTGGCAGAGCTGCGCGACGATCCGGTGGTGCGGGCCATTCTCGCGGCGCTGCGCGCGCGCACGGACTGAACGCCGGGGAGCCGCGCGGTCGATCGGGTATGCTGCACGGTCCGGCGTCCGATTCCGCAGCGAGCGGGTCGCCGGACTGGGGGGAACAGCCGCATGAACGCCCGGGCGGGGGACGGCCCGTCGACCGACGGCGACGGGTTTCTGCGCGCGATCCAGCGCAATGTCCGCTACTTGCTGGGAAAACGCTGGGAGCAGGCATCTCCGCGCGACTTCGTGGCGGCGATCGCGCTGGCAAGTCGCGAGCCGCTCATCGAGCGCATGCTCGAAACGGAGCAACGCTACCGAGAGGCCGACGCCAAGCGCCTATACTACCTCTCCGTCGAGTTCCTGATCGGCCGTTCGCTCGGCAACACGCTGCTCAACCTGGGACTGCTCGATCCGGTCGAACGCGCGCTGCGCGCGCTGGGCGTCGATTGGGAGGCCGTGATCGACGCCGAGCCGGACGCCGCGCTCGGCAACGGCGGCCTCGGGCGTCTGGCGGCCTGCTATCTCGATTCGCTCGCGACGCTCGACATGCCGGGCTACGGCTACGGCATCAACTACGACTACGGGTTGTTCCGGCAGGCGATCGAGGACGGCCAGCAGCGCGAGTACCCCGAGGCATGGCGGCGGCCGGGCGCGGCGTGGCAGATCGAGCGGCCGGAGCGCTCGTGCTTGGTTCCCGTCTACGGACGCGCGATGCGCGGTGCGCAGGCCGCGGCCGACTGGCAGGACTGGCGCGTCATCGTCGGCGTTCCGTACGACATGCCCGTGGTCGGGTGGGGCGGCAGGACGGTGAATCACCTGCGCCTGTTCTCGGCGCGCGCGCCGGACGAGTTCGACATCGAGATCTTCCATCGCGGCGACTATCTGCGCGCCTTCGAGCGCAAGCTGTCGAGCGAGCGGATCTCCGCGCTGCTCTACCCCTCGGATTCGACGGAGCAGGGCAAGGAGCTGCGCCTGCTGCAGGAGTACTTCTTCGTCGCCTGCGCGCTGCGAGACATCCTGCAGCAGTACCTGGAGACGCGGTCGGACTTCGACGCGCTCCCCGACCACCTGGCGATCCAGCTCAACGACACGCACCCGGCTCTGGCGATCGCCGAGTGGATCCGGTTGCTCGTCGACGAGCACGGCGTCGACTTCGATCGCGCGCTCGCCCTTGCGCGCAGGAGCTTCGCGTACACCAATCATACGCTGCTCCCCGAAGCGCTCGAGCACTGGTCGTGGCCACTCATGGATCGCGTGGTTCCTCGTCACCTGCAGATCATCGAGGACATCAACGCGCGCCATCTGCAAGCGGTGGAGCTGCGCTGGCCCGGCGACGTCGAGCGCGTGCGGCGGCTCTCGATCTTCGACGAGGCGAGCCCCAAGCACGTCCGGATGGCGCATCTCGCCATCGTCGGCAGCCACACTGTGAACGGCGTGTCGGCGCTGCATTCCGAGCTGGTGAAGACCCGGCTCGTACCGGATTTCGCGGAGTTGTGGCCCGAGAAGTTCCACAACGTCACCAACGGCGTGACGCCGCGCCGCTGGCTGGCGAAGGCGAATCCCGAGTTCGCCCGGGCGATCACGGAGCGCATCGGCGACGGCTGGATCACCGACCTCGAACAGCTCCGAGCGCTCGAACCGTTCGCCGAAGACGGCTCGTTCCGGGCCGCGTTTCGCGCCATCAAGCGCGTCAACAAGGAGCGCCTCGCGCAGGTGGTCGCCCGCACCGCGAGCGTCGCGCTCGACCCCGATGCGATCTACGACGTGCAGGTCAAGCGCATGCACGAGTACAAGCGCCAGCTGCTCGCTGCGCTCCATGCCATCCACCTCTATCTGCAGATTGCAGAAGATGGCCGGGAGCTCGAGGCACCGCGCGCGTGTCTGTTCGCCGGCAAGGCCGCACCGGAATACTGGATGGCCAAGCTGGTGATCCGCCTGCTCTGCAATCTGTCGGACGTGGTGAGTCGAGATCCGCGAACGACCGGACAACTGCGCGTGGCATTCATTCCGGACTATCGCGTGTCGCTCGCCGAGCAGATCATACCGGCGGCGGATCTCTCCGAGCAGATCTCGACGGCCGGCTTCGAGGCCTCGGGCACGGGCAACATGAAGCTTTCGCTGAACGGCGCGCTGACGATCGGAACGCTCGACGGCGCCAACATCGAGATCCGCGACGCCGTCGGCGAGGAGAACTTCTACCTGTTCGGAATGCGAGCCGAGGAGATCGCAACCCTTCGCGCGCAGGGCGGGTACGACCCCCGGGAACGCTACGAAGCGAGCCCGGCGATCCGGCGGGTCCTCGATGCGATCGGCAGCGACCGATTCTCGGCCGACGAGCCCGGCGTCTTCGGGCCGATCCTGCAGAACCTTTTGGACCACGGGGATCCGTACTTCGTGCTGGCTGACTTCGAGTCCTACCTCGCGACGCAGGAGCGGGTGGCGCGGGACTTCCGGGACGTCGATGCCTGGGCGCGCCGGGCGATCCTGAACGTTGCGCGAACGGGCCGCTTCTCGTCCGACCGCGCGATTCGCGAGTACGCCGCTCGGATCTGGCAACTCGTGCCCGTACCGTGATCCCCGCTTGCGGGGCCCCGCCCGGTCCCGGCTATACTCCGCCGCTCTTCGGACCTGGAGGTTCCATGCATCCCGTTCGTGTGCGCGCCCGTCTGGTCCTGGCCCTCGCGGTCGGGCTGGTTCTTCCCGTCGCCATGGCCTGCTCATCGGGCGGAGAGGACCCCACCAGCACCTCCAGCCTCGCGGCGCACGGGGACGATGCCGATGTGCTCGCCGGCCGCATCGCCGGCAAGGACGTCCGGGCGGGCGAGATCGATGAGTGGATCATGGGCAAGCTGTTCGACAACGCGACGGGGAATCGCAATCCGTCGCGGCTTTTCGAGATTCGCAGGCGGGCCCTCGAACAGATGGCCGGCGAGCAGGCTCTCGAGGCGGCCGCTGCCGAGCAAGGCAAGAGCGCCGAGGATCTGTTGCGAGCGGAGATCGAGAAGCGCGGCACCGTCGCCGAGGACGAGGTGAAGGCTTTCTACGAGGAGCACAAGCAGCGCTACGGAAAGCGCAGCTTCGCGCAGGTCGAGACTGCGGTCCGTCGCCAGCTCGAGCAGCAGAAGCGCCAGACTGCCGCGCAGGAGTACCTGACCACATTGCGCTCGGAGCTCGGCTTCGAGAGCCTTCTCGAGGCGCCTCGTTTCGAGATCGGCGGGGACGGACCCGCCCGCGGGCCGGCCGACGCTCCGGTCACGATCGTCGAGTTCAGCGACTACCAGTGCCCGTTCTGCAAGAGCGCCGAGGCGATCGTCGAGCAGGTGCTGGAGCGCTACCCCTCGCAGGTGCGGCTGGTCTTCCGCCAGTTCCCGCTCGACAACATCCACCCGCAGGCACGCGGCGCCGCGGCTGCCGCCCTGTGTGCGCAGGAACAGGGCAAGTTCTGGGAGTATCATCGCGTCCTCTTCCGCGAGTCTCCGAAACTCGGCGAAGAGGAGCTGAAGCAGTACGCCGGCGAGATCGGACTCGATCGCGCGGCGTTCGATGCGTGCGTCGCGGACGGACGACATGCGGATTCGGTGCAGGCCGACGTCGACGCGGGAACAGGCATCGGGGTCGCCGGCACTCCCGCATTCTTCGTCAACGGGCTGCCGCTTGCGGGCGCGCGGAACGCCGACCAGTTCGCGGTGTTGATCGACCAGGAGCTCGAGCGCCTCGGCCTGCCGGTCCCCGCACCCGAGCCGCCGGCCGCGGCCGCTCCGGCTCCCGCACCGCCCGCAGCGCCCGAAGCCGCTGCCGAGACGGCCACGCCGGAGCCCGCCCCGGCACCCCCGGCACCCTGACCCGTCGAGCCGGGTGCCGTCAAGAAAGGGGCCGGGTTCGTTCGTCAACTTTTCCCATTCGGGAAAAGTTGACGAACGAACCCGGCCCCTTTCTTGACGGCTTCGCCCACCCGGCGCGGCACGGGGGAACGTTCCATCGGCTACGGGACGAGCAGGACCTTGCCGAGGTTGCGCCGGTCCTGC
>JBDIVR010000011.1:97500-126341 GCA_039794265.1 Myxococcota bacterium | reverse complement strand
GCTCGAGGGTAGCGGGCGCGCGCGCCGACACCTCGAAATGGCCGTCGCGCTGGTGCCGTCGCGGGCCGGCGCCTGGCAGCAGCTCGCGTCCCTCTACGACGAGCAGAGCCAGCCCGCCGAGTGGATCCATGCGCTCGAGGGCGAGCTCGCGGCGCTGGCGGACGCTTCCGACGAGGAGCTCCGCGAGCGTCGTCTCGGTCTGCACGTCCAGGCTGCGCGCGTAGCCGAACGGCAGCTCGCGGACGCCACGCGCGCAGCGGAGCACTGGCGGCAGGTGCTGTCCCTCGCTCCCGACCACGAGGAGGCCGGGGAATGGCTGCTCGACTCGTGCGCGGCCGAAGGTCGCCACGAGGAAGCCGCCGCGCTGCTGCGGGCGCGACTGGAGAGCCTCGGTCGTGCAGCCGTCGATGCCGAGAAGAACACCGATCTCTGTCTCCGACTCGCCGACCTGCTGGCGGTGGAGCTCGGCCGGCCCGAGGACGCGATCGCCGTCCTCGAAGCGTCGCCGGCCCCCGGCGTCGGCGCGCGAGCTGCCACCGAGCGGCTGGCCGCCCTCTACACGCAGGTCGGTCGTCACGAAGACTGCGCAGCCCTGTGCGGAGCGCGCGCGGAAGCGGCCATCGAACCGGCGGCGCGCGCGCACTGGCTCGCTCGGCGCGGCGATGCGTTGCGCGCGGGGGGAGACGTCTCGGGCGCAGAGGCCGCGTACGAAGCGGCGCTCGCCATCGATCCGGACCTGGCGGAGACGCGAACGACACTCTGCGACCTGCTCCGCGCGCGCGGCGACGCCGAGCGCCTGTGCGCCCATCTCGAACGCGCTCTGCGACGAGGCGGCGCTCGGATTCCAGCGCTGCACCGCGAGCTCGCGGAGCTGCACGAGGGTCCGCTGGCGGCGCCCGCCCGCGCGCTCGAGCACTGGATCCGCCTGGTCGCCCTCGACGCGACGGACCGCGAGGCGCGCGAGCATGCCGTGGCGCTGGCCACCGGACTCGGCCGTCTCGACGACGCGGTCGCGCTGCTGCGCAGCGCCGCGGCCGACCCGCGGACCGGTGCAGATCGCGCCTGCTATTCGGCGCGCTGCGGCGAGCTGTTGGCGGGGCCCCTCGGCCGGCCCGGCGAGGCCGTCCGATCGTGGCGGGAGTCCCTACGGTTCGAACCCGAACAGCCCGCGCTCCGCAGACGACTGCGCCTGACGCTCGAGGCTCTCGGCCACATCGACGAGGCGCTTGCGGAGCTGCGGGTCGAGTGGCGCGCGACCCCGGATCCCCGGGAGCGCGCGGAACTCGCGGCCCACGGCGCGGACCTCGCCGCCGCGGCGCTCCCGTCGGCGCTGGATCCGTGGCTCGCGCGCCTCGTCGCCGACGAACCCGACGATCCGGCGTTGTGGAGCGCGATCGCCGAGATGCATGCGCGCGGCGCTCGTGCGGCTGCCTGCGAGCGGGCGCTCGCCGAGGCCGCCCGCTGTGCGCCGGATGCTGCGTCACGCGGTGCGCTGCACCGGCAACGAGCCGCGTGGCTCGAAGGCCCTCTCGAGACGCCGAGCCGGGCCCGCGCCGCGCTCGAGGAAGCCCGGCGCGCGGACCCTCGACACCCCGACGTGCTGGCAGCGCTCGACCGGATCTACACCGCATCGGATCGGCCGCGCGAGGCGCTGGACGTGCTGTGCACGCGCCTCGAGGCCGCAGACCTTCCGGCGCTGCGCAGCGCGTTCGCGCGGCGGGCGGCGCCACTCGCCGCCGCGCTCGGGGAGCGCGAGCGAGCGGCCGATCTGTGGCTCGTCGCCATCGATTCTCTCGCGCCGAGCGAGCGGCGGGGGCTGCTCCCGCACGCGGTCGATGCGCTCCGCACCGCGAGACGGACGGAACGCTGGGCGCGGCTTGCCGAAGAGGAGCTGTTCGGCGGCCCCTCCTCACCAGACCGAGCGCTCACGCTGCGCCGCGAGCTGGCGCGGACACAAGCGGCGCTCGGCCGGAACACGCGTGCTCTCGTTCACGCGCGCGCGCTCGTCGACGCCGGCACGGCCGACGACGACGATCATCGCCTGCTGCTGAACCTTCTGCGCACCGAAGACAACGCCGTCGAGCGCGCCCGACGGCTCGAATCGTGGGTCCTGCGCGCGCGCGAGGGATCCGAACTCGAGGAAGGCTGGCGCGAACTCGCGCAACTCCGCGAGGAGCGGCTCGCCGACCCGAACGGCGCTGCCGACGCGTGGCGACAGCTACTGCAGCTCGATCCCGACGCGGCGGACGGCTGGACGGGCCTGCGCCGCTGCGCCGAGCGTGTCGGAGATGCCCGTGAAGTCGCGCGCGCGCTCGAGGCAGCGATCGAGCGCGGCATCGGTCCGGCGGCGCCGTGTTGGCGGCGCCTCGGTCGGCTGCGCTGGTCTGCGCTCGGCGACGCCGAGGGTGCCGAGGCCGCGCTGCTCGCAGCGCGAGCGGCAGAACCGGACGAGCTGACGACCCTGGCCACGCTCCAGGAGATCGCCGCGAGCACCGGCCGCCCGGAGCGCGCGGCCGCCCTCGCCGCCGAGGAGATCGAGCTGCTCGGCGACGCCGACCCGTGTCGCCGGCGCGTGCTGTGGCTGCGAATCGCCGGCGTCGCGAGTCGCGAAGTGCCGGATCCGCCGCGCGCAGCGCGGGCGTTCGAGCAGGCTCATGGGCTCGGCGCCCTGGGCGCGGAGGAGCTCGCCGATTGGGCCGCGTCCCTCGCCGCAGCGGAGTCGCGCGATCGCTGGTTCGAGATCTTCGCCGCGTGGTGCGACCATCCCGACGCCCGGCCGGCCGCGGACGATCTGCTGGTGCTTGCGCAGGCGCACGTCGAGCGCGGCGCCCCCGACGAGGCGGAGCTGCGGCTGGCTCGCGCGCTGGCTCTCGATCCGGGATGTGCCGCCGCGTGGCGAGTCACCGCGGGGCTCCGCGAGCGCGCCGGCGATCGCGAGGGAGCCGCCGACGCGTGGATCCGCGCTGCAGAGAGCGAAGTCGGGATCGCCGCGGCGGACTCGTGGACGCGCGCCGCCGCCCATCTCGAAGGGCAGGCCCCTCAGCGTGCACTTGCCGCGCTCGAGCACGCGACCGCGTGCGCTCCCGGGTTCGGCCCGGCCGAAGCAGCGCTCGCGCGATTGGCCGAGGCGAGCGGCCGGCCGGAACTGGCGATCGCAGCGGCCACGCGGCTGTTCGCTCCTGACGCCGATCCCGAGGCCACAGGCCCCGCCGAGCGCCTCGCAGGCGCGCTCGCCGGCGCTCGGGCAGCGCGACAACTGGCGCGCTGGCCGTCTGCGTGGCAGCTGGCCGGAGCAGCGCTCGCGCTCGACCCCGAAGCCCCCGACGCGCTCGCGGCGCGCGGCGTCGCAGCGTTCCATCTAGGCGCCACCGGCGAATGTCGGCGCGATCTCACCGCGCGCCTGGCCCAGTCGGCTCCCGATCCGCGCCGAACCGAGCTCCTCGTCGCGCTCGCTCGGGCGTTCGAGAACAGCGGCGATCCCGACGCCGCGCTCGCGCGTCATGCGGAGGCCCTCGCCGAAGAGCCGGATCACGAGGAGGCGCACGCCGGTCGCCTGCGCGTGCTGGAACGGCTCGGCCATCGTGCCGACGCGGCGGCCGCGTTGGCTGCCTGGGCCGCGCACACGGAGCCAGCCGCGCGGCGAGCCGAGCGATACGTTCGCGCTGCGCGGCTTGCGCGGATCGCAACGGTCGATCGGCGACAGGTCGAGCAATGGCTGCTGGAGGCGCTCGCCGCCGAGTCGTCGCACCCGACGGCGTGGTACGAACTTGCCACGGGCCTGTGGGAGGACGGGCGCGCGGACGAAGCGCTGGCGGCCGCCAGCGAAGGCGTAGCCTGTGTGGCTTCGCAGAGCGTCCGCGCCGTTCTCGAGACGGTGCGCGGGCGCGCTCTCGAAGCGCGTGGCGACGAAGCGGGCGCCCGAGACGCCTATGCCTCGGCCGTCGCGTGCGATCCCGACGCCCGCGAAGCGGCGCTCGCCGGCGCTCGTCTGTGGCGTCGCGCCGGGAACTGGCAGCAAGCTGCGGAGCTGCTGCGCCGAGGCGCGGAGGGACACGGCGACGCGGCCGAGAGAGCGGAGTTGTTCTTCGAGCGCGGGCGGCTGCTCGCCGGTCCGCTCGAGGACGTAGCCGGCGCTCTCGAGGCATACGACCGCACGCGAGCACTCGCTCCAGAACGGCTCGATGTCCGGGAAGCGCGCGCAGCCCTGCTCGGCCAGGTGCCCGGGCGGAGCCACGAGGCGTTGGCCGAGCTCGCCGCCGTGCTCGAAGCCGCCCCGCTACGCACCGATGCGATCCGCCGTGCGACGCGCGTGGCGCGGGCGCGCGGAGACGAACCTTCGGCCCGGCGTGGCGACGCGCTCTTGTTCGCACTCGGCGCCGCCTCCCCTCTCGAACGCGACGCGGCGCCGACTCGCATCGACCTCGCCTGCGCCGTGGCCATGCCCGCCCTGGATGAGAGGAGCGAGGCACTGCGCGAAGCGATTGCGATCCTGGCGCCGCGGATGGAAGGCCACGCGGCCGACCCGCCGGCCGCGGACGCAGCGGGCACGGCCGCGGACTCAGCGGGCACGGCCGCGGATCCGGCGCTCACGGCCGCGCCGCCCACCATTGGTTCCGCGCGGGATGCCGGGGCCCTTTGGCTGGCTGCGGCGCGGGCGCTGGTCGGGGCACCGGATCTTCTCACCCTCGACCCGAATCGCCTGCGCGCGGCTCTCGAGGCCACGATCACCGCGGGGCGCGAAGGCGGCCTCGGCCGCGCCGGGACCCGCGCTCTGCGGCGACTCGACAGCCGCGTCCTGCAGCTCGTCGACCTCGCCGCGTGGCGCGTCGCACTGCGCGCGCGCGCGTGGGCGCGAGTCGTGGACGAACTCGATGGGGACCTGCGTGCGGTCCTCGCCCGCATCGCCACCGAGGCGGGCGCTCCCACACTCGCCGAAGACGATGATCTGACACCGTGGCTCGCCGAGGCTCCGGACGCGGTGGCGCTCCTGCAGGCCCTGCTCCGCGTCTGGCTCACCGCCCCAGGCTGACGACGCCAGGCGGACTTCTGCGACAGGACCCTAGAAGCCGCCCGCCACCGGGACGCGGACCGAACGGGCGTGCGCGGCCGGAGTTCCGTAGACGGCGCGCTCGGCGACGGCCACTCGCGCCAACGCCGCTACCAGCTGCTGGTGCAACGCATGGCCCCCGCGCTCCACGCGGATGTGCCCCTGTACGCGCAACCCGAGCAGCGCGAGATCGCCGAGCAGGTCGAGCGCCTTGTGACGGACGAACTCGTCGGGGTAGCGCAGGCCGCCGCGATTCAACACGCGGTCGCTTGCCAGCACGACGGTGTTGTCGAGCGACGCGCCCCGGGCGCGCCCGGCCTGCCAGAGCGCCGCAACTTGTTCCGCAAAACCGAACGTGCGCGCCCGCGCGAGGTCGCTCTCGAAGTGCGCCTCGTCGATCACGAGGTCGCGCAACTTCTGCCGGCCGATCAGCGGATGTTCGAAGTCGATCGTGTAGCTGACGCGCAGCTCGCGCGCCGGATCGATCCGGATCGAGCGGTCGCCATCGCGGATCTCGATCGGACGGCGAACGCGCAACACGCGGCGCGGCGCGCTCTGCACGTAGAGACCCGCGGTGCGCAGCAGGAACAGGAACGAGGCGGCGCTGCCGTCCATGCCGGGGATCTCGGGGCCCTCGACCTCGATGCGGACGTTGTCGACGCCGAGTCCGTAGACCGCCGCGAGCAGATGCTCGACGGTGTCGACGGTCGCATCGCCGCAGCCGATCGACGTGGCGAGATGGGTCCGGCTCAGCGCCGCCGGCGTCGCGGGAATCTCGATCGGATGCGCGAGATCCGTCCGGACGAAGACGATTCCGCTGTCGACGCGCGCCGGGTGCAGCGTCAGCTGGACCGGTTTCCCAGTATGGAGACCGATCCCCGTACACGAGATCTTCTCCGCGATCGTTCGCTGCCGCATGCCGTCCCCCCCCCCAGAGGCGCAATTCATCCGGTCCGCAGATCGTCCGGATGTCCCCCCGCAAGCCGGTCACCGCTGGGCACGCTCCGACGACGGATCCCCAACACGACCGATCCCCAACGTGACCGATCCTGACCGATCCCCAACATGACCGGAACATTGCGGTTCGTTCTGACGATGAGCAATGAACGTGCCATTCCGCCGCGCTCGCAGGAAATCTCGAGAGAGAAATAAACCGTATTGAAATCGAGCACTTGAGACTCGCCGCCGAGAGCTCGACAAGGGCGCTGCGGAAGCGGCCCGCGCAGGCTCGTCGAAACCGTGACGGTTCGATTACGGACGTGATCGATTTGTCACAGCAGGGTGGTAGTAGGCGGGAGGCGAGCGGGAGCGCTCAGGCCTTCTCCGCGGCGCTTCCGGTGCGGCCCTGGCCGACGGCGTCGCGGACCTCCGCGAGGATTTCGCGAGCTGATTGATAGCGCTCGGCAGGATCCTTGCGCAGGCAGCGCCCGATGATCGCCGCCAGCAGCGCCGGCACGTCGGGTTTGATCTCCCGCGGATCCGGCGGCGGCGTATGGACGTGGTGGTACGGGATGTTCCCTTCGGTGAACGGCAGCCGCCCCGTCGCCAACTCGAAGATCGTGACGCCCAGCGAGTAGAGGTCGGTCCGCGAGTCGACGTTCCTGCCGAGCGTCTGCTCTGGGCTCATGTAATACGGCGTCCCCGAGACCAGCGTCGTGTGGTTTCGAACCTCCTCGACGACCTTCGCGAGGCCGAAGTCCATGATCTTCGCCTTCCGGTCGCGGGTCCACATCGTATTTGCAGTCTTCACGTCGCGGTGCACGATCTTCTTCTCGTGCGCGTAGGCCAGGGCTTCACACATCTGGACGAGAACGTGGAGCACGCCACCCGGCGCAATGGCCCCGCGCCGGCGCACGATTTCCTTCAGCGTGTTGCCGTCGACGTACTCCATGGCGATGTAGTAGCGACCGGCCTGTTCGCCGGCATCGTAGACCGTCACGATGTTGGGATGATTGAGCTGGGCCGCGCTCTTGGCTTCGCGCAGGAAGTTCTTGAGCGCCTGCGGATTCTCCTTCAACGAATCCGGCAGCACCTTGAACGCGACGACCCGATCGAGAACGGTGTCCTTGGCCTTGTAGACGATGCCCATTCCGCCCCGGCCGAGTTCGGCGAGGACCTGATAGCGGGCTGCCCCCGGACGTGTCGTGACGGCGAGCGCGGCGGCGTCGCCGGCGGCTTCGGCACCCTCGCCGCTCTCGACGAGTCGCGCCTTGGCGGCAGCGAGACGCTGCTCGACGTCTCCGAAATGGTAGTCGCAGGCGAGGATCTTCTCGTACAGGTCCGCGGCCTCGCGAACGTTCCCATGACTCTCGCAGGCTTCGGCGAGCGTGTAGTACAGACGCAGGTTGTGACGATCGAGCTCGGCGGTCCCGACCGCCTGTCGCAGCTTCTTGATCGCCAGCGAGAGCTGTCCGCGGCGCTGGAAGATCCGGCCGAGAAGTGCCGAGGCCTCCGCGAAATCGGGACTGGTCGCCGGAATCTGCTGGAGCACCTTGATCGCTTCGTCGTCGATCTCCTGCTTGTGGAACGCTTCGCCAGCGGCGAGCATCCGGCCGGCCTGGACGAGGGCATGCGCCTGTCGCGGCACGTCGCCCGCGTCCTCCCAGCACGCGGCCGCCTCGTCCCAGCGCGCCGCCTTCTCGAAACACTGCGCGGCATGCCCGGGATGGCCTCCGAGTCGATACATCTCAGCGGCCTGTGCGCGATCTCCGGCCTTGTCGTACGCCTGCGCCGCGCGTGCGAAGTCCGCGAGCTTCCGATAGCAATCCCCAGCCGCGAAGAACTCTCCGGCGAGTTCCAGATGATGGGCGGCTTCGGCGTCCTCGCCGCGCAGCCGGTGGTACTCGCCGAGGATGCCGGCAGCGCCCCTTTCGTCGCCGAGCTGTTGCAGCACTTCGGCCGCGCGCACCGGTTGATCCCCACTCTGGAACAACGCCGCCGCGCGCTCCAGCTCGCCGCTCCGAACCGCCACTTCGGCCGCGGCGACCCAGCAGCGTCCCTTTTCCAAGACGTCGATCGCGCGGGTCGCATCGCCGGCCTGGTCGTAGAGCCGCCCGGCTTGCAGCACCAGCGTCTGGAGTTCGCGCTGCTCGCGCGGATTCTGGCCCGTCCCCGTCCGCGTACGGACCTCCAGGATCACAGCGTCGAGCGCCTCGGCGGCCTGCCGCCAGGCCTGGCAGCGGATGAAGGCGCGCGCCGCCTGCCTCTCGAAGCCCGCCTCTCGGTAGCAATCGCCCGCACGGCGGTGGTCGCCGGCCTTCTCGAACATCTCGGCCGCCACACTCGTGCGTTGCGCCGCGACGAAGCACTCGGCGGCGCGCCGGTGTTCGCCCTGCGCGGCGAGGATCGTCCCGGCCGTCTCGTGATCGCCGGCCTTGAGATGCAGCTCGGCCGCCTCGAGGAAGCGGTTCTGGTCGTGGCGGATCTCCGCGGCGCGCACATAGTCGCCGCACTCCGCAAACAGCTCGGCCGCTCGATCGAGCCGGCCCGCGTCGAAGCACAGCTCCGCCGCCTCCTGCACCATGCCCTTCTTGGCCATCGACAGCGCCTGCCGTTCGAGCTTCTTCCCGAGCCGGGCATCGACGACGGGCTCGGGTGCACGGCTGCCCCCCTGCCCGCCCGCGGACGCCGTCCCGCCGCGCGGCCCCGGGCCGGCCGAGGCGGCTCGGCGCCCGCTCGCGACCGCACCGAGCGCGAGCACGGCCCCGACTCCCACGAACGCGAACGGAGTCCAGCCCGTTCTCAGCACGCGCGGCAGCTGCACGAGCTCCGCGGCCCGTTCGATCTGCTTGCGCTGCGCCCGCAGCTCGGGATCCGTCGCGCTGCGCTGTAGCAGGACGCCGACGGCGCCCGCGCCGACGAGGCCCAGCGCCAGCAGGAGACAGACGACGCGCAGCGCGGTGCGGATTCCCGTCAAGCTCCTCGAACTCCGGCTGGAAGAAGCGGCGCGGCGCCCGGCGCAGGGCCAGGCGCACGAGATCACCGGTTCTATCGGCCGGCACGCCGCGGGTGTTGAGGCAGCGGCGCGGCGGCGTCAGAACAGCCGGCGCTGGCCCTCGCCGGGCGCCGGCGGCCGCAGCCCGAAGTGGTCCCAGGCCCGCGCCGTCGCGACGCGGCCGCGCGGCGTCCGGTCGACGAAGCCCGCCTGGAGCAGGAAGGGTTCGACGAGATCCTCGAGCGTGCCGCGATCCTCGCCGAGCGCGGCCGCCAGCGTCTCGATGCCGACCGGGCCGCCGTCGAACTTCTCGAGCAGCGCGCGCAGGAACATCTGATCGAGCCGGTCGAAGCCGCGCTCGTCCACCTCGAGGCGTTCGAGCGCGACGCGCGCGACGTCGCGTGTCACCGGCGCCGGAGGCGCACCCGCCGCGGGGCTCTGCGTGCCGTCGGGCCCGACCTCGGCGAAATCCCGTACGCGGCGCAGCAGGCGCAGCGCGATGCGCGGCGTGCCGCGCGCGCGGCGTGCGATCTCCTCAGCCGCCTCGGGATCGAGCGACACCTGCATGCGCAGCGCGGAGCGGCGCAGGATCTCGACCAGATCCGCGGGCGGGTAGTAGTCGAGCCGCGCGACGTAGCCGAAACGATCGCGCAGCGGCGCTGTCAGCAGACCGGCCCGGGTGGTCGCTCCGACCAGCGTGAAACGCGGCAGGTCGAGGCGGATCGAGCGCGCGCTCGGGCCCTGTCCGATCACCAGATCGAGATGGAAGTCCTCCATCGCCGGATACAGGATCTCCTCGACGGACGGATGCAGGCGATGGATCTCGTCGATGAAGAGCACGTCGCCGGCCTCGACGTTGCTGAGCAGTGCGGCGAGATCTCCAGGACGCTCGAGGACCGGCCCACTGGTAGCGCGCAGGTTCGCGCCCATCTCGCGTGCGACGACGTACGAGAGGGCGGTCTTGCCGAGGCCGGGGGGACCGCAGAAGAGCTGATGATCGACCGCCTCGCCGCGCTCGCGCGCCGCCGCGACGAACACGCGCAGGTTGGCCCGGATCGCGTCCTGGCCGACGAAGTCCTCGAACGAACGCGGGCGCTGCGCCGCTTCGAGATGGCGCTCGTCCGGCTGGACTTCGGCATCGAGCTCGGGCCGCACCCACGCGCCGCTCATCGGGCCAGCCTCTGGAGGGCGACGCGGACCAGCTGCTCGAGCGACGCGTCGGCGCCCTCGTCGAGCGCGTCGCGAGCGACGCGCTCCGCGCGCGGGCGGGCGGTTCCGAGATTCACCAGCGCCGAGACCACGCCCTCGAGGCGCTCGTCCTGGGGTCCCGACGGCGCGCTGGTCGGCTCGCTCGACAGCGCTTCGCCTGCTGCCAGAACGGCGGCACGCTCGCGGAGGTCCAGGACGATGCGCTGCGCGGTCTTGGCGCCGATCCCCGGAACGGCGCACAGCGAGGCCGCATCGCCCCGTGCGAGCAGCGCCACCAGGTCGCGGGGCGCGACGCCCGAGAGCAGCGCCTGCGCCAGCCGGGGTCCGACGCCGTTCACGCGGATCAGCTGCTCGAACAGCGCCCGTTCGAGGTCCGTATGGAAGCCGAACAGCTGGATCGCGTCTTCTCGCACATGCGTATAGATCCGGAGCGAGACGTTCTTGCCCTCGTCGGGCAGCGCGGCGAAGGTCGAGAGCGACATCGACACTTCGTAGCCGACGCCCCCGGTGCAAACGACGGCGCGCGTCGGCGCCTTCTCGCGCAGCACGCCCTCGAGGTGTGCGATCATCGCGCGCGCCTCACGACGAGGCGGCCCGCGCCTGCGGCGCTGCGAGCGCGGCCCCGGGGGCCAGCGGCTCCCGCGAGCGCCGCCAGCGGCCCGCGGTGTGCGTGACAGAGCGCCGCCGCCAGCGCATCCGCGGCATCGAAGGCCGGCGCGACGGCGAGCCCGAGCAGCCGCGCCACCATCGCCTGGACCTGCCGCTTCTCCGCGGCGCCCGTCCCGACGACGGCGAGCTTGATCTCCGGCGCGGTGTACTCGAGGACCGACAGGCCGGCGAGCGCCGCAGTGACCAGCGCAACGCCGCGCGCATGCCCGAGAACGAGCGCCGAGCGCGCGCTGCGCCCGGCGAAGATCCGCTCGACGACGACGACCTGCGGCCGGTGCTCGGCGATGGCCGCGCTAAGCCCCGTCTGGATCGCCGCGAGCCGATCCGCCAGCGCCGCGCCCCGCTGCGTCCGCAGCGTGCCGTGCGCGACGTGCACGACGCGGCTTCCCCGCCGTTCCACGACGCCGAACCCCGTCACGCTCGAACCGGGGTCGACGCCGAGGATGCGCAGCGCGCCGTTGCCGCCGCTCGTCGGCCCGCCCCCATCGTCGCGCCACCCGGATTTTCGCATACGCCCTTTCGCGAACCGCGGCCCGACGCGGAGACCCGCATCCGGAAGCAAGGGGATGGCCAAGGGGGGGCGAAGCGACCGGATCGTAGCTCTAGGAGGAGATGCGCTCCATCTCGGACTCCGAGATGTCGAAGTTCGAGTAGACGTTCTGCACGTCGTCGAGGTCTTCGAGCGCCTCGGCCAGCTTCAGCATCTGCTCCGCCGGCGCCCCCTCGAGCTTGACGGTCGTCGCCGGGCGCATGGTGACTTCTGCGCTGGCGGGTTGGTGGCCGGCCGCCGCGAGCGCCTCCTGGACCGACGCGAAGCTCCGCGGGTCCGTCACGACCTCGATGCTGCCGTCGCCCTCGATCAGATCCTCGGCGCCGGCCTCGAGCGCGAGCTCGTAGAGGCGGTCGACATCGAGCCCGGCGCCGTCGAACTCGAGCACGCCCCGCTTGTCGAACAGGTGGGACACGCAGCCCGACTGGCCGAGGTTGCCGCCGTACTTCGTGAACGCGTGCCGGATCTCGCCGACGGTCCGGTTGCGGTTGTCCGTCAACGTCTCGATCAAGACCGCGACGCCAGCCGGTCCGTAGCCCTCGTAGACCACTTCTTCGTAGCTCTCGCCATCGCCGCCGCCGGCGCCCCGCTTGATCGCCCGCTCGATGTTGTCCTTGGGCATGTTGACCGCGCGGGCCTTGTCGACCGCGAGCCGCAGCCGCGGGTTCGCGTCGGGATCCCCACCGCCGAGCCGGGCCGCCGTCACGAGCTCGCGGATGATCTTCGTGAAGACCTTGCCGCGCCGGGCGTCGAGCGCGCCCTTCTTGCGTTTGATCGTCGCCCACTTCGAATGACCGGACATCCAGGCTCCCGCCGCTGCAGAGGCGTCGTCGGTAGCACGGGCGCGCGGAGCCGGTCAACGCGAGACGACTCGCCTGCAGGGCGCACCGGCGCGCGACGAGCACCGGCGCTCAGGAAGCGGACCCCGCCGCCCGATACGCAGTCCGTGCGCACGCCTCTGTCCCCACGGGGGCTGCGCCGACTCGTCTGGAGGGAAGTCCGTGGTGGCGATCGGGATCGACCTCGGAACCAGCAATTCCTGCGTCGCCGTCGCGCGCCGGGGCCGCGTCGACGTGCTCCCGAACGCCTACGGCGAGCACATCTGCCCGAGCGTCGTGCACTTCGCAGCAGACGGATCGACGCAGGTCGGCCAGCAGGCCAAGAGCCGCGCGATCCACGAGCCGGAACACACGATCGCCGCGGCCAAGCGCCTGCTCGGCCGGTACTTCTTCTCCGAGGAAGTGAAGAAGGCGAAGGCGGTCAGCAGCTACCAGATCGTCGAGGGCGCCAACCACGCGGTGCGCATCAAGGTGCGCGAGCAGACGCTCGCAATCCCCGAGATCTCCGCGTTCGTACTGCGCGAGATGAAGACCATCGCGGAAGCCCAGTTGGGCCAGCCGGTGACCCAGGCCGTGATCACCGTCCCGGCCTACTTCAACGACAACCAGCGCCAGGCCACCCGGGATGCCGGGAAGATCGCCGGGCTCGAAGTGCTCCGGCTGCTCAACGAGCCGACGGCGGCCGCGCTCGCCTACGGCTTCGGCAAGGGCCTCACGCAACGCGTCGCGGTCTACGATCTCGGCGGGGGCACCTTCGACATCTCGATCCTCGAGATCGGCTCGGACATCTTCGAGGTGCTCTCGACCTGCGGCGACACCTTCCTCGGCGGCGAGGACTTCGACGACCGCGTGATCGACCTGCTGGCGGACGAGTTCGCGGGCCGCCACAAGATCAACCTCCGCCAGAACCGCTTCGCCCTCGAGAAGCTCAAGGCGGCGGCGGAGCAGGCGAAACGGGACCTCTCGATCGACGACGAGGCCCGGATCTGCATCGCCGACGTGGCGAACGATGCCGAGGGCAACGCGCTGCAGCTCGAGCGCGGCCTGACGCGCGCGGAGTTCGCGAATCTCGTCGCCGACCTGATCCAGCGCACGTTCAAGGTCTGCGACGAGGCGCTGCAGCAGGCAAACCTCACGGTGCGCGACCTCGACGGAGTGATCCTCGTCGGCGGTCCGACCCGGTTGCCCCTGATCCGGGAAGCCGTGTCGCAGTACTTCCAATGCGAGCCCAAGGCCGACGTCGACCCGGACCAGGTGGTCGCGATGGGCGCCGCCATCCACGCCGCGTCTCTGGTCGGAGAGGAGAAGGACTCGTGCCTGCTCGACGTCACTCCCCTCTCGCTGCGCATCGGCGTGGCGGGGGGACTCGCCGAGACGGTCATCGACCGCAACACGCCGGTGCCGATCGAACAGACAGCGTCCTTCACGACCTTCAAGGACTTCCAGAAGTCGGTGAAGATCCGCGTCTACCAGGGCGAATCCCGCGTGCAGGAAGAGAACGAGCTGCTCGGCGAGTTCGAGTTCTCTGGATTCAAACACGCCCGCCGCGGCGAGGTGCGGATCGACGTCACGTTCGAGATCGACACCGACGGCATCGTGAACGTAACGGCCCGCGATCCGGACACGGCCCAGGCCGCGTCGACGCAGATCCACCTGTCGTCGGGACTCACCGAGGAAGAGATCCAGGCGATCGTCGAGAAGCACCAGCCCGCGCCGGCCGAGCCCGCTGCGCCCGCGCCGCTGTCGGCCGCCGAAGCGATCGCGGCGCTGCCGCGCCTCGCGCCGCGAGGGCCGGTGGCGCCGCTGCCGGAATCGGAACTGCTCGCCGCCCCGCTCGTCGCGGAGGCCACCGATCTCGCGGCGGACGCGCTCGATGTGTTGCTGCCGGAGGCGGACGCAGGCGAGGACTCGGAGCTCGCCTCGCCACTCCCCGACGACCGCGACCTCGCGGTCGTAGCGCCCGACGTCGAGTCGAAGGCGGACGACCCGGGCGCCCTGTTCGGCGCCGGCGTCGAGTTCGATCTGGACGTCGGCGCGGGCGAAGCCTCCGAGGACCTCGAACTCGCGCCGGCCGATGCGGGGCCGCTCGGGAATGCCGCCGGCGACGACGGTCGCACGCTGGCGATCGGCGGCGAGATCGATCTCGAGACCTCCGACATGGACGCGCCGCTCGACGAGGAATTCGCGGCAGGCGACGTCGATCTCGAGTCGCTGGCGCTCGACGAGGGCGCGCTCGACTCTCTGGCAGCGCTGGACGACGACATCGGTGGTGCCGTCGACACCGGTGTGGCCGCGGACGACGAGATGGCGCTCACGAGGCCCCGCCACGCGACCGCTGCCGCCGGCGCCGATGCGGGAGGCGCCGAGGACGGATGGTTCGGCGATCCGGGTGTCGACCTCTCCATCGAGCCAGGCGACGATGAGTCCTAGGAGAGGACCGTGCCCCAGACCTCCTTCGCCGAGATCCGAACCCTCGCAGGCATCCTGGAAGAGCTCGACTACTACCAGGTGCTCGAACTCGCCCCCGACGCACCGACGAGCGCGATCCGTGCCGCATATCACCGGACCTCGCGGCGCTTCCATCCGGATGCGCACCGCGATGCTCCCCCGGAGCTGCATCACCAGGTGGCGCAGATCGCCAAGCGGGTCGCCGAAGCGTACTCCGTTTTGCGCGACCCCCGACGCCGTCAGGTCTACGATCGACAGCTCGAGGGCGACCAGGCGCGCGTGCGGATGCCGCTCGCCGAGGCGGAGGCGCAGGCGGACCGCCAGCGCCGCGACCAGCACGAAGGACGGACGCCGAACGGCCGGCGCTATTTCGCGCTCGCGAAGGCGGACCTGAGTCGCGGCGACCGGGCGTCCGCCGAGCGGAACCTGAAGACGGCCCTCACGTTCGAGCCGGACAACGCGATCTTCCGCGCGTTCCTGCAGGAGCTGCTCGGACGACCGGCAGGAGCGGCGCGCTAGCCCTTCCCGCGCGTGGAGACCGCGTTCGCCGTCGCTATGCTGCCGCCGTGCATTCGCTCGCCGCCCCGTTCCTGCTCGTGTTCTCGCTCTCGTACCTGTCCGGCTGTGGCAATTCCGAGCCGGCGGCCGCTACGGAGACCTCGTCGGTGCCGGCCCCTCCGCGCCAGGAGCGTCCGCTCCCGGCGTTCACCGGAGTCACGCTGGACGGCGAGCCGTTCTCGGTCTCCGACCTGCTCGGCCGGCGCGCGCTGCTCTTCCTGTTCGACCCGGACGCGCGCGAGGCTGCGGCGGCCGCGGCGGCGGTGCGACGCGTCGCGGCAGCGCGCGGATCCCACAACTTCGACGTGGTCGGCATCGCGCTGAACGCCGGCGCGGAACGCACGCGCGCCTTCGCGGGCGAGCACGACCTCGACTTCCGCATCCTCGATGATCCGGCCGCCGCGATCGCCATCCGGATCGGCCTGCGCGCTCCGGTTGCGATGATCGGTGTCGATGCGGAGGGCTACGTCCCCTTCGCCGTGATGGCACCGCCGCCCGAGACGCCCGATGCGGCCGAGATCGTCGAGAGCCAGCTCCGCGAGGCCCTGCGCCTGCCGCCCGCGCGCGTCGCGCTCGAGCCGACCCTCGGCGTACGTCCCGAGGCTCCGGCTTTCGAAGCCGAGCGACTCGAGGGAGGCGAGCGCTTCGCACTGGAATCGCTGCGCGGCCGGCCGATCGTGCTGATCTTCTTCCTCTCGACGTGCCCGCACTGCCACCACGCGCTGGAGTTCCTGAAAAGCGAGCTGCCGAAGCTCCCGGAGGAGCAGCGGCCGCAGCTGATCGGCGTCTCCGTCGCCGGGTCGCCCTCGGCCGTAGCCGACCACATGAAAGAGGAAGGGCTCGATTTCTTCCCGGTCCTGCTGGACCTCGACGGTGCGCTGCGCGCGAAGTACGGCGTCGTCGCTGGGGTTCCCGACACGTTCGTCATCGACGCCACGGGAACGATCGTCAGCCGGATCCGTGGCTGGCGCGACGATCGCGACCCGGCGTTGCTGCGCATGCGGCTGGCCCGGATCGCGAAGCAACCGGTTCCCTTGCTGCTCCACTCGACGGGCTATAGCGGCAGCGAAGCCTGCGGCGTATGCCACGAGAAAGAACACGATACCTGGAGCCTCAGCTCCCACGCCCAAGCCTTCGACACGCTCGTGCGACACGGGGCGGACGCCAATCCCGAGTGCGTGGGCTGCCACGTCGTCGGCTTCGGCAAACCGGGTGGCTACACCATCTCGCCCCGCACGCCGGATTTCGAGAACGTCGGCTGCGAGACCTGCCACGGGCGCGGAGGACCCCACCTGTCCCCTGGCTTCGTCACTGCCGGCCACTACGAGCCGGTGTGCGTCGCGTGCCACGACCAGAAGCACTCGCTCGGCTTCGAGTACGCGAGCTTCCTGCCCAGGATCTCCCACGCCGCGAACGCGGCGTTGGCAGAGCTCCCGCTCGAGAAACGCCGCGCCCTGCTCGCCGGACGCGCCGGACCGCGCTCGGGTCTGCTGCCGACGAACGCCGACTACGTGGGCTCCGACGCCTGCCGCTCCTGCCACGAGAAGGAGTTCGCGACGTGGGTCGCGAGCCCGCACGGGAACTCCTTCGCGTCGCTCGAGGCCAAGGGGGAAGCGAACAACCCGACGTGCCAGCGCTGCCACGTGACGGCGCAGGGACTTCCCGGCGGCTTCCCTGCGCAAGCATCGGACGCGACGGCGAAGTCGTCCGAAGCCCCTGCGGAGTACGCGGACCTCGCGCGCGTCGGTTGCGAGTCCTGCCATGGGCCCGGCGGCGCCCACGTCGGCGAGAACGCGCCGAAGATCGGCACCATCGTCTCGCTCGGCGACAAGTGCGACTCGTGCGTGATCCTCCAGATCTGCGGCGGCTGTCACGACCAGGACAACGATCCCGGCTTCGAGTTCGCGGTGCAGGGCAAGATCGAGAAGCAGAAGCACGGGACGATCGAGGCCTCGGCGACGCGCGGCGCCGGCTCGGCGGCGACGCCGGGACACGAGTCCGGGATGCTCGGCGCGCTCGATCACGCCTTCGTGTTGCTGGACACGCGGGACTGAGGGCGCACGCGTGGCGAACCTCCGGATCGAGACCGATGCGCGCGGCGTGCGAACACTCACGATCGACCGCGCGGCGCGCCGGAACGCGCTCGACCGTGCCACGCTCGACGAGCTGGAGGCGGCGATCGACGCCGCAGCAGCGACGAGCGACGTGCGCGTCTTGATCCTGCGCGGCGCTGGCACGCGGGCGTTCAGCGCCGGCGCGGATCTCGAGGAACTGCTCGCTCACGAGACCATCGACGATCGGCGTCGTCATTTCGACGGCGTGGCGCGGGTCATCACGGCGATGCACCGCGCGCCGCAACCGGTCATCGCGCGGGTGCAGGGCTTCGCGCTCGCGGGCGGCTGCGGAGTCGCTGTGGCCGCGGACTTCACGATCGCCAGCGACGACGCCGTCTTCGGCCTTCCCGAGATCGGAATCGGATTGCTGCCGATGGTGGTATCGGCGCCGATCCTGCGCGCCACCGGCAGCCGCAAGACCGTCCTCGATCTGGTGCTCACCGGACGCCGCGTCGACGCGAGCGAGGCCCGGGAACTCGGTCTCGTCACGCGGGTGGTTCCCGTCGACCGGCTCGACGCCGAGGTCGACGCATTGGCGACGCAGCTCGTCGCGCTCTCGCCGGCTGCGCTGCGCCTCGGCAAGGAGGCGATCTACACGATGAGCGAGATGGAATACGGGGCGGCACTCCGGTACCTGCGCGAGATGATCGTCGTCACCGCCATGACGGAAGATGCCAAGGAGGGCATCCAGGCCTTCTTCGACGAACGGAAGCCCGTGTGGACCGGGCGCTAGCCGACGAGCTGCGCGCCGTCCTGGCGGCGGCTCGCGATACGTTGAGCGAGTGGATCGAGGAGGGCGTCGAAGGCTGGATTCCCGTGGCTCCGAGCGCCGCCGCAGCCCCTACCTGCGAGCCGTCGCTCGGCCCCGCGCCGACGCTGGAGCAGGTCCGCGCGGCGCTCGGCGATTGCCAGCGCTGTCGGCTCGCTGCCGGACGGACGCAGATCGTGTTCGGCGACGGCCCGCCCGACGCGGACCTGTTGATCGTCGGGGAGGGTCCGGGGGAGCAGGAGGATCTGCGGGGGCTTCCGTTCGTCGGCCGGGCCGGCGAACTGCTGACACAGATGATCGAGAAGGGCCTGCGGATCCCCCGGGCCTCCGTCTACATCTGCAACATCGTCAAGTGTCGCCCGCCGAACAACCGCGCGCCGCTGGCGGACGAGGTCGCCGCGTGTCGGAGCTTCCTGGATGGACAGATCGATGCCATCCGGCCCAAGGTCATCGTGGCGCTCGGCAAGCCGGCGACGAGCCTGCTGCTGGGTCGCGACATCGCCATCAGCCGCGTACGCGGCAGCTGGCAGGACTACCGCGGGGTCCCGGTCATGCCGACCTTCCATCCGGCCTTCCTGTTGCGCCAGTACACCGCAGAGAATCGTCGGCTGGTCTGGAATGACCTCAAGCAGGCGCTGGCCCGCGCCCGCGAGCTCGGCGGAGCGTTCCCCGAACTGGCGTGAGTGACGGAGCCGAAGCATCCCGCATCCAACGCGTTCGCGAAGCCGAGCGCAGCGCGTTCAGGGGCGCTGGGGCACCGCAGCGGTCTGTTCGCGCCGGAACTCGGCCAGCGCCGCGCGGACCGCGGGATCCTTGCTCGCGAGGATCGCCGCGGCGAAGAGCCCGGCGTTCTTCGCGCCGGCCTTGCCGATCGCGAACGTGGCGACCGGAATGCCTCCGGGCATCTGCACCGTCGACAGCAACGCGTCGAGACCCTGCAGCGGCGAACCCTCGAGCGGAACCCCGAGGACCGGCAGCAGCGTCAGCGCCGCGGTGACACCGGCCAGATGCGCCGCGGCGCCGGCCCCGGCAATGATCACCTCGATGCCTCGCTCCTCGGCCCGCGTCACGAAGTCGCGATGCCGGTCGGGCGTACGGTGCGCCGACATGACGCGCACCTCGTGACCGACTCCGAGCTCGTCGAGCACGTCGGCGGCGGCCTTCATCGCCAGCCAGTCCGATGCGCTGCCCATCAGGATCGCGACGCGAACGCGGCGTCCGCGCGTTTTCGCGGCGGGCTTGCGCGCCGGAGCGCGAGGGGAACGGGATCGGGCCGCCATGCTTCCTCCGGTGGGGAGTGCCATACTTCGCCGATTCTCGCGCGAGACGCAAGGAAGCCCGTGCCGATCGGTCCTCGCACCCAGCTCTGTGGCGTCATCCTCCACCCGGCCGGCCATACCCGTTCGCCGGCGATGCACAACGCGGCGTTCGCCGCGCTCGGTCTCGACGCCGTCTATCTCGCGTTCGATGTCGCCCCCGCTGCGCTCGGCGCCGCGATGGCCGGCGTGCGAGCACTCGGAGTCCGGCAGCTCGCCGTCTCGATCCCGCACAAGGAGGCCATCCTCGCGCACCTCGATGCGCTCGACGAGACCGCGCGGCAGATCGGCGCAGTCAACACGGTGACCCGGCGCGGGGATTCGCTCGTCGGATCGAACACCGATTGGCTCGGCGCCGTGCGAGCGATCGAGCGGGAAACGCCGCTCGCTGGGCGCGATGTCGTCGTGCTCGGTGCGGGCGGCACCGCCCGCGCTGTCGTGTGGGGCGCTCTCGAGCGCGGCGCGCGTGTCGTCGTACTGAATCGGACGCCGGAGCGGGCCGAGCGACTCGCCGGAGAACTCGGCGTCGGCCGGATCGGCGCTCTGGCCGAGCTCGCCGATCTGTCCTGCGACGTCCTCGTCAACACCACCAGCGTGGGCTTGCGCGCGGACGCATCACCAGTCGCCGCGGAGGCGGTCCCGCCCGGTGCGGTGGTGCTGGACGCCGTCTACGACCCGCCGCGGACCCGGCTGTTGCGCGATGCAGAAACGCGCGGCGCCCGCATCATCGGCGGCAAGTGGATGCTGGTGTACCAAGCGGCCGAACAGCTACGGCTGTGGTCGGACCGAGAGCCGCCGATCGACGTCATGGCCGACGCGTTCGACGGCGCCTCCGGCTGAACGCGTGGTACGTCAGCCGGGAAAGTCCCACTTCTTCTTGTTCTCTTCGACCTGCTCCGGCGTCGGCTTCGGCTTCTCGGCGACTTCCGGAACCGCGAACTGGTCCTTCGACTCGGTGATCTTGGCGTTGAGGTCGATGTCGGCCTGGAAGACCTCCGGCACCTGCTCGTCCTCGAAGATCGCCTCCCAGGGACACTCCGGCTCGCACACGCCGCAGTTGATGCACTCCTCGGGATCGATGTAGAGCTGGTTCGGGAAGGTGGCGCGGTCGTCGCCTTGGTACTCGTAGATGCAGTCGACCGGGCAGACCTCTACGCAGCTCATGTCGACACAATCCCGGCAAAGCCTCGTGATCACCCAAGCCATGTTCGCTTTCGTCTCCCGTTGAGTAGCAGTCACGCGCGGGCGCTCGCGCGACTTAGCAAAGGATCCGCGCCTGCGCGCGGCCATCCATCGGTCAGCGGAGCTTCGTCTCCTTGTAGAGAACGTGCTTCCGCGCGACAGGATCGTACTTCTTCAGTTCCAGCTTGTTCGGCGTGTTCTGCCGATTCTTCACCGTCGTGTAGAAGTGTCCGGTGTCGGCGCTCGACTCGAGCTTGATCTGCTCGCGCTTGCCCTTCTTCGCCATCTTCGAGTCCTCGCTGTGCCGATCAGCTCGTGGCCGGTTCGGGCACGGGTTCGCCGGTGGTCTTGAACACACGGACGCGACGTCCGCCGCGCAGCTCCGTCTTGATCCGGCTCGGGTTGCCCCGGTCGTCTACCAACATCACGTTCGACGCATCGAGGAATCCCTCTTCCTCGAGGATCCCACCGCTGCGGGCCCCGCGGCGACCGGGCTTCAGATGTCGTTTGTGCATGCGAACTTTCGAAACGCGCAAGCGGCCGCGCTCGGCGTCGATGCCGATCACGTTGCCCTGCTTGCCGCGATCCGATCCCTTGACGACGCGCACGACGTCGC
Organism: Myxococcota bacterium; assembly: GCA_039794265.1. GTDB lineage: Bacteria > Myxococcota_A > UBA9160 > UBA9160 > PR03 > CAADGG01. The sequence goes on along the minus strand of JBDIVR010000011.1, from coordinate 105,090 downwards.
CCTTGCGGATACCGAGGGCCATACCTTCTCCTGGAACGTTGCGAGGGGCTGATTTGTGGACGACAGCGGCGGTTTCGTCAAGGAGCCCCGCGGGGCAGCCGGTCGCCGGCGACCCACTCGTCGCATCGCGCGGCCGGAACGGCACGATATGCTCGCGCCGATGTCGTCCGGAATCCTCCGTCTGGCTGCCGCGCTGCTGTTGCTCGTCGCGCTCGCCGTCGGGGCCTGCCAGTGGCTGCTCCCGGAACGCTTCGCCGTCAACGCCCCGATCCGCCAGCTCCTGTTCGGGAGCGGGCGCGACGCTCCGCCCGCCAGCGCGGTGAGCGAGCTGTTCTCGGTCCCCGATGGCTTCGCCATCGAGCTGTGGGCGGACGGCATCCCGAACGCCCGATTCCTCCGCTTCACGCCCGCCGGAGACCTGCTCGTCAGCACGCCGAGATCCGGTGGCGTGGTCCTGGTCGAGCGCGATCGCGACGGCGACGGCTGGCCGGACGGGCAACAGGTTCTGCTCGACGGCCTCGATCGCCCGCACGGCCTCGACCTGCGCGACGGATGGCTCTACGTCGGCGAAACCGGTGCGATCGCTCGGGTCCGGTTCGACGCCAACCGGCGTCGGGTCGACGGAGCGGTCGAGCGGGTCGTCTCGGACCTGCCGGCCGGGGGCAATCACTGGACCCGGACGATCCGCTTCGGCCCCGACGGCTGGCTGTACGTATCGATCGGCTCGAGCTGCAACGCCTGCGTCGAGACGGACCCGCGCCGCGCTGCGCTCGTCCGCTACCGCCCCGACGGCACAGACGAGCAGGTCGTGGCCACGGGCCTGCGCAACTCGGTCGGCTTCGACTGGCATCCGGGCACCGGCGAGCTCTACGCCACCGACAATGGTCGCGACCTGCTCGGCGATGATTTTCCGCCGTGCGAACTCAACCGCATCGTCCGGGGCGGCTTCTACGGGTGGCCCTTCGCCCACGGCGATCGCGTCCCGGACCCCGACCTCGGCGAGGGGCAGGACGCTGCGATTCGAGGCTCGATTCCACCCGCGCATGCGTTCCGTGCGCACAACGCGCCCCTGGGCATCCATTTCCTCCGAGGCACGCACTGGCCTCCTGGCTACCGACACGCGGCGATCGTCGCTCTGCACGGATCCTGGAACCGCACGAAGAAGGATGGCTACGAGGTCGTGTCCTTGCATTGGAACGCCGACGGATCGATCGAGGAGCGGCCGTTCGCGACGGGCTTCCTGCGCGGCGACGGAGACGTCATCGGGCGACCTGTCGACGTCGCCGAAGGCCCCGATGGCGCCCTGTACGTCTCCGACGACTTCGGCGGAGCCATCTACCGGATCGCGCGAGCCGGCGCGATCCGCGGCCACGACGGCGCGGGGGCCGACCGGGCGGCGGGAGCCCCGGCCGATCGGGACCCGCTCGCCGGCCTGGCGCCGACGGAGCTTGCCGCGGCGCATCGGCGCGGCGCAGCGCTCTACGAGACGCACGACTGCGCTCGCTGCCATGACCCTGAGCGGCACGAGCCTGGCGTCGTCCCGGTGCCCCTCCGCCACACCGCGCTGCGCGAGAAATTCGGCCTCGACGAACTCGCGGCGTACCTGCTTGCGCCGACGCCGCCGATGCCGGCGTTCCCGCTCGCCGAAGCCGAACGCCGCGATCTCGCGGTGTTCCTGCTGGCGGCACCATCCGGGTAGCGCCGCCCGTCGTCAGCGGGTCGGCGCGAAGACCAGCGTGCCGGACTCGCTGCGATCGACTCGGATCCGCCCGGCGCTCTCGAGTTCGTCGAGCCCGCCGATCACCATCGTCATGCGCGTGCGCATCTGCGTGACGGGGTCGAGCTTCGGGAAGAGCAGCTTCCAGACGTCCCACCCGGTTGCCCACCCGACGCCTTCCGCTGCGCGCTCGAGCGCACGCTCGATGCGCTGCACCCGCACTTCATAGAAGAGGATCGCTTCTTCGATCGCGCGCGCCGGGCGCTCGATGAGACCCCCGTGGGCCGGAAGGATCCGGCGGAAGGTCGAGCTGCGGAGCCGGCGAAGTCCCCGCAAGTAGGCCGGCAGGCCTCGAAAGCGAGGCCGACGCCGCAGCGAATCCGCCGGATCGGGAGCGCCCGGCAGGAAGTAGCTCTCGGTGAACGGAACCGCCTGACCCATCAGGTGATCGCCTGTGAGCAGCGTGCCGGACCGCTCTTCGTGCAGCAGCACATGACCGGCCGTGTGTCCCGGCGCGTGCAGGACGCTGAACTCGAAGTCCTTGAACGGGATCCGATCCCCGGCGCGCAGCCGGCGATCCACACGCGTCGGTTCGCACAGCGGCGGTTCCGTCGCGATCCAGCCTCGGATGTGCGCTTCCTGGCGAACGAGCAGCGATTCCGGCACGCCGTACTCGCGGAACAGTTCGCTGCCGATCTCGATCCGCTCGTCCCGTTCCACCGAATAGTGTTCGACGTCGTCGGCATCGTCCTCGTGGACCCAGAGTTCCATGTCGGCGCCTGCGTCTCGAAGCGCCTGGACCTGGCCCATGTGATCCGTGTGGTGATGCGTGAGAACGACCCGACGCACCTCGTCGAGGCCGTGTCCGAGCTCGTCGAAGGCGGCCTCGAGCGCGCGACGGGAGTCCGGCCGCATCACGCCGGTGTCGACGAGGGTCAGAGGATCGCCTTCGACGAGATAGATCTGGACAGGTCCGATCTCCCACGGCGTCGGGAGCACGATCTGGTGCAGGAGCGGCAGCTCGGGAACCGGCGTGCGCCGCAGGACAGGGAACGGCGTCGTCATGAGCGGGAGTCTAGCGGCCGGTCGCGCCGTGATACCCTTCCGGCCATGCGCTACGAGCATGTCGAGCTGGTCTACGAGGAGGATTTCGCGGTCCTCACGATGCGCAGACCCGAGCGCCGGAACGCGCTGTCGGAAGCGCATCTCCGCGAACTATTGCACGCACTCGACACGATCGGGGCGGGTGCCGCGCGCGGCGCGATCCTCGCCGCCGAGGGACCCGTGTTCTCCGCCGGTCACGACTTCGCCGACATGCGGGGGCGCGACCTCGCAGCGATGCGCACGCTGCTCTTCCTCTGTGCCGAAGTGATGCAGAGGATTCCGTCGCTGCCCCAGCCGGTCATCGCGCAGGTCGAGGGGCTCGCGACGGCAGCGGGCTGCCAACTCGTGGCCTCTTGTGATCTCGCCGTCGCGAGCGAGTCCGCCCGCTTCCAGGTACCGGGCGGCCGCGGGGGTTGGTTCTGCACCACGCCTGGCGTCGCCCTCGCACGGGCGATCGGCCGCAAGCGCGCGCTCGAACTCCTGCTGACGGGCGACCCGATCGACGCCCGCACCGCCCTCGAGTGGGGCCTCGTCAACCGTGTGGCGCCAGCTGCGGAGGTCGCGCGGGAAACACGAGAGCTGCTCGTGCGGGCGACGCGCGGCAGCGTCCACTCCAAGAGCCTCGGCAAACATGCGTTCCATCGACAGGTCGATCTCGATGTTCCGGCAGCCTATGCGTACGCGACCGAGGTCATGGCAGCGGCTTCCCAGACCGTCGACGCGCAGGAGGGGCTACACGCCTTCCTGGAGAAGCGGAAGGCGCGCTTCCAGACCGACTGATGCGCGCGAGCCTCGGACCGGTCGGCGTCAGTCCCTCGCGGCGCCGACCGACGCCGCACCGGCCGGCGACCACGGCGCGGCATCGACGACTTGCAGCCTGTCCCGGTCGAGGACGACGAGGTGCCTTCCCGAGCCGGCAATGGCGCTCCGGGCATCGACGTCGACGGAGTCGACGACGCGGCCGCTCGCCAGTTCGACGATCTGCAAGCCGCGCTCGCCGAGCAGGAATGCCCGGCCGCCCCGGATCTCCGTATCGACGACGCGGCCGACTCGCCCGACGTCGAGGCGGTGGAGCGGGCGGGCGCGGTCCGTACCACGCAGCGCCGCGGTCAGGATCCCCTTGCGACCCAGAACGACCGCAAAGCCGTCGGACGCCCGAAGGCCGCTCGCGCCGAAGGCCCGCCCGATCTCGAGGACCGGCTGGAAGCGCTCGGCCCGCACGTCGCCGAGGGGCGCCGCGTAGAGCATCCGGTCGTCGACGACGTAGAGGTAGGCTCCCTCGACAGCGAGTCCCTGCAGCGGTCGCGGCGCCACCGTCTCGACAGGCCCGCCCGTGAGTGGAGTGCGGAGCAAGCCGCGAGATCCCGCGATCCAGAGCGTTCCCCGCGCCGCCTCCACGGCGACGACCGAACCGACCTGTTCGCGCCCGATGGCGCGCAGACGACGCGGAGCACCCGCATTGCGATCCACGAGCTCCAGCCCGTCTCCGCCGAACAGCAGGACCTGCTCGCCGAGGATGCGAAGCCCCGAGAAGTGAGAAAGGTCTGCGCGTCGGGCGTACTCCCCGACGAGCCGCGGATCCATCGGATCGGCGAGATCCAGCTCGAGAAACGATCCGTCGCGGAACAGCGCAATCGCTCGATCCGTCGCACCGGCGACCATCACGGCGCCATCCCGAAGCGGCAACGTACCGCGTCGAGCCGAATGAGTGGGCCACGTAGCGACCGGCACGAAGAAGCGCTCCCAATACGAAGAAGCGCGCCGAGTGAACAGGATGGTGGCATCGCCGCGACGCTCGACTGCCGGAACACGAAGCGTGAAGGTCTCGGCCCAGATCGGGTCGTTCTCACCGACCGGTGTCAGCGAGACCCGCGTCCGCGCGAGGAACCCCGGCCCTTCCATCCGGCCCTCGTAGAGCTCGGTCGGAACGCTCGCTTCGGAATGCTCGATGAGCAGGAGCATGCGAGCGCTGGCGTCCCCGGCGCCGACGAGGCGGACTCCAGAGCTGGCGAGTGCCTGTTGCGCGTGGTCCGAAAAGGCGCGGCGAAGGCGATCCGCGTCGCCGAGTTTCGGATCGATCTCGATCCGCAGTGCCGCGGCATGGAATGCCTTCGTCTGTCGTGCCTCGAGCAGCGCGAGCGTGCGAGCCGCCTCGCTCGCATGATCGCCTTCGGCATGGTGTTCGAGGAACCCCGCGAGTTCATCGGGGCGCGCTGCGAATCCATCGCGACGAAGGTACTCGAGATTCGCGGTCGCCCGGCCCGCCAGCCCACCCGCCGGAAACCGCGCAAGGAAGCTCTGGTACGCCTCGGGGGTGCCTGCGGCGCGGGCCGCCTCGAAGCTCCGCGATTCGAGCAGTGCCTCCAGCTCCGCTACGTGAGCGCTTTCGGCGTGCGTCGTTCGGAAGCGCTCCACCGAGTCGGCCGTCGGGTTGCGTTTCGTCGTCAGGTAGTCGAGACGCTCCAATGCCGCCCGGGCATACGGAGAGTTCGGGGACTCCGCGAGGAATCGACGGTAGGCTCCGGGTGTATCCTGCTCTCGAACGTCGTCCCAGGCGCGCGCCGCGCAGCCAGATCCGGCGAATCCCAGCAGCACCGCGAGTGCAGCCGCCGATGCCGTCGATCTGCCCATGGCTCCACCCCTTCCCGAGAAGACAACCCAGGGAGGATCGGAGCCCCGGACCGGGCGCTTGAGAGGAAGGAACCGACGGGAGGACCCGTCCGCCGTGACGGCGCCGGCGGCGCAAACGAGAAGGCGGCGCGGGATCCTTGGATCCAGCGCCGCCTTCGATAGAGGGTCCCACTCTCGCGCTACTCTCCCACCGAGGAAACCCGGCAGTACCATCGCCGAAGCGGGGCTTAACTTCCGTGTTCGGAATGGGAACGGGTGTGGCCCCCGCTCTTTGGAGAGTGGGAAAACCGAAACATCATCGTTGAAAAGGGCGGACGCCCTTGAACAATCGAATAGTAACGAAGGAACTCGAGCCATCACCAGCTGAGCGCGCTGCCATGGGTCGATGGTCAAGCCGCACGGGCGATTAGTACCGGTCAGCTCCACGCATTGCTGCGCTTCCACCTCCGGCCTATCAACGTCCTCGTCTTGGACGGCCCTTCAGGGGACCCGGTCCGAAGACCGGAAATCCCGGGGAGATCTCATCTTGGGGTGGGCTTCCCACTTAGATGCTTTCAGCGGTTATCCCATCGGTACTTGGCTACCCGGCGATGCTCCTGGCGGAACAACCGGTACACCAGAGGTACCTCCGTCCCGGTCCTCTCGTACTAGGGACAGCTTCCCTCAAATCTCCTGCGCCCACAGCGGATAGGGACCGAACTGTCTCACGACGTTCTAAACCCAGCTCGCGTGCCACTTTAATCGGCGAACAGCCGAACCCTTGGGACCTGCTCCAGCCCCAGGATGTGACGAGCCGACATCGAGGTGCCAAACCTCCCCGTCGATGTGAACTCTTGGGGGAGATCAGCCTGTTATCCCCGGCGTACCTTTTATCCGATGAGCGATGGCCCTTCCACACGGAGCCACCGGATCACTAAGACCTGCTTTCGCACCTGCTCGACTTGTATGTCTCGCAGTCAAGCTCCCTTATGCCTTTGCACTCTACGGCTGGTTTCCAATCAGCCTGAGGGAACCTTTGCACGCCTCCGTTACGCTTTAGGAGGCGACCGCCCCAGTCAAACTACCCACCACGCAGTGTCCCCGACCCGGATGACGGGCCTGGGTTAGATCGGCAGCACAACAAGGGTGGTATTTCAACGTTGGCTCCACCGAAACTAGCGTCCCGGCTTCAAAGCCTCCCACCTATCCTACACATGCTGAACCGACGATCACTGCGAAGTTGTAGTAAAGGTGCACGGGGTCTTTCCGTCCTGCTGCGGGTCGCCGGCATCTTCACCGGCAATTCAGTTTCGCTGAGTCCCTGGTCGAGACAGTGGGGAAGTCGTTACGCCATTCGTGCAGGTCGGAACTTACCCGACAAGGAATTTCGCTACCTTAGGACCGTTATAGTTACGGCCGCCGTTTACCGGGGCTTCGGTTCACCGCTTCACCTTTCGGCTGACAGCTCCCCTTAACCTTCCGGCACCGGGCAGGCGTCAGACCCTATACGTCGTCTTATCGACTTCGCAGAGTCCTGTGTTTTTAGTAAACAGTCGCTACCCCCATTTCACTGCAACCCCATTCCGCTCCCGGAGCAAGTCCGTTCACGGATCGGGGCGCACCTTCTCCCGAAGTTACGGTGCTAATTTGCCGAGTTCCTTGACCAGAGTTCTCTCAAGCGCCTTGGCATACTCTGCCCGCCCACCTGAGTCGGTTTGCGGTACGGTCACCAGGAAGACTCCCTACGAGGCTTTTCTCGGAAGCATGGGATCACTGACTTTGTGAGCCTTACGGCTCTCGACATCACCTCTCAGCGTTTGGAATGGAAGCGCGGATTTGCCTACGCCTCCCGCCTACAGGCTTGCACCGGGACGTCCAACACCCGGATCAGCTACCCTTCTCCGTCCCCCCTTCGGTCAAACGTTTTCCTAGTGGTACGGGAATATTGACCCGTTTCCCATCACCTACGCCTTTCGGCCTCGGCTTAGGGGCCGACTAACCCTGAGCAGATTAGCTTTACTCAGGAACCCTTGGGCTTACGGCGAACAGGTTTCTCACCTGTTTTATCGCTACTCGTGTCCGCATAGGCACTTCCAGGACCTCCACCCGTCGTCACCGTCGAGCTTCACAGGCTACTGGAACGCTCCCCTACCGGACGA
>JBDIVR010000011.1:0-92500 GCA_039794265.1 Myxococcota bacterium | reverse complement strand
GGCCGACAGCAGCGGCCGCTCGCGATCCTTCCCCGACGGATCACCGATCAGGCCGGTCCCGCCTCCCATGACGATGAGCGGTCGGTGCCCCGCGCGCTGCCAGTGGACGAGCAGCATGATCGGAACGAGGTTCCCGATCGTGAGGCTGTCTGCGGTGGGATCGAAACCGCAATAGCCGATCCGCGAGCTCCCCTGCAGGTGCGGGGCCAGCGCGTCCTCGCCCGTCTGCTGATGCAGGAGCCCGCGCCAATGGAGTGTGTCGAGAAAGCCGGCCATCGCGCGCGCAACCTAGCCCGGATCGTCCGACACTTCCGCAGGCCCGCCCGCCCCGCCGACGCGCCATAGCCCGGTCTCCGTGAAGATACCCGCGACGCGACGATCCCGAGCAGTCGCGGGCACGGCCTCGACCAGCTGGAAGGCATACGCGATGCCGAAGACGCTCGGGAGGTCGGCGGAGAGCGAGCGGTCGTACCATCCACCGCCGCGCCCGAGGCGACGTCCGGCGCGATCGAAGGCTACGCCCGGAATCAGGATCAGATCGTCCGGACGCGGCGTCACCGCAGCACACGACGGCGAGGGCTCGAGCGTACCGAGGCGCCCCTCGACGAGCGTTTCCGGCTCCCGCACGGATGCGAATTCGAGCCGTGCGGTGGAGGACGCGCGGGGCAGGAGGACCGAGCGGCCGGTTGCGAGGACGGCGCGCAGCAACCCCTCGGTGGGAACCTCGTCGGGAAGCGCCGCATAGAGAGCGACGCGATCGGCGCGCGCGAACTCCGGCGACGCCGTGACGAGGCAGAGAATCGCGGCGCCAGCTGCCTGTCGCGTCTCGGGATCGAGGCCTCGCCTTCGTACGCGGATCGAAGACCGCAGGCGCGCCTTCGCCTGCTCGATCGACGGGAGATCAGACAGACGACACAGGCCTGTGATCTTGGAGGGCGGCCTCGATTCGTTCGCTCAGCTGGCGTACGCGATCCGCCGCCGCGGCTCCGTTGCGGCGCGCCGTCCGCTCGGTGAGCAGGTCACGCGCCAGGTTGACGGCCGTCATCATGGCGAGGTCGAGGCTGTCCACGGCGCCCGTTCGATCCCGCAAGCGCCCCATCGTCTCGTCGACGAGACCGGCGACCCGCTGCAGTTCCGCCGGATCCGCATCTGTGCGGATCCGGTACTCCTGGCCGAGCACTCGGATCGAGACCAGCCGCCGGGCTGCCATGCACTACGCTCCGCGCGCCGTGAAGTGGTGCTCGATCTGATCGATCTGACCCAAAAGGTCGTCGATCCGCTTGGCGATGTCGCGCTGGAGCTGGTCGCCCTCTCGGACCTGGGATTCCAACTCCTCGACGCGCCGATCTCGGGCCGCCAGCACCTCGGCGAGACGACTGTTCTCGCGCCGGAGCGCTTCGTATCGGTCCAGCAGCCCGAGGATCGCAGTTTCGAGTCGATCGAATCCCGCCCGGTCACTCGCTGCGAGGGGAGTCGCCGGTTCGAGGCGCGCGTGGGCGGAGGCGCTGGTGTCGTTCGGTTCGGGAATCGGAGCCATCTCCCCGGACGATTCGTCTCCTGGCGATCCTACAGACGGGGACGGAAATGCGTCAAGCTCGATTTGCGATCGGACCCGCGGCTCGGCGTCAGACGTAGGCGTCCCGGGACTGCAGGCTCGATTGACGCACCAAGTAGGCGTCGACGGCCCGGGCGGCCTCCCGCCCCTCCCAGAGCGCCCAGACGACCAGCGACTGGCCGCGACGGCAATCCCCCGCCGCGAACACGCCCGGCTCGCTCGTCGCGAAGCCCTTTGTGTCGGCGGAGACGTTGCCGCGCGAATCGAGGCGGACCCCGGCTTGCGCGAGGAGACCCTCGTGAACGGGATGCAGGAAGCCCATCGCCAGCAGGACCAGATCGGCGGGGATCTCGAACTCGCTCCCGGGCACTTCCTGCATCCGGCGACGTCCGGTCTCGGGATCGGGCGCGCCGAACTCGAGCCGAACCGCGTGGAGCGTGTCGACCCGACCGCCGGCACCCGCGAAGCGCTTGGTCGCGATCGCGAACTCGCGGCGACCACCTTCCTCGTGAGAACTCGACGATCGGTACATCATCGGCCAGAGAGGCCAGGGCGTCGACGGATCACGCTGATCCGGCGGTCGCGGCAGCAGCTCGATCGACGTGACCGACTTCGCGCCCTGGCGATGCGACGTACCGACGCAGTCGGAGCCCGTATCGCCGCCGCCGAGCACCACGACGTGTTTGCCCGTCGCGAGGATCTCGTCCTGCTCGGGGATCCGATCGCCGGCGACGCGTCGGTTGTTCTGGCTCAGGAAGTCCATTGCGAAACGGACTCCGCTCAACTCTCGACCCGGGACCGGGAGGTCCCGGGGGAGTTCGGAACCGGTCGTCAGCAGCACGGCGTCGAAGCCGCGCCGCAGCTCGGCCACCGAGAGATCCACGCCGACGTGAACCCCGGCCTGGAACTGCACGCCTTCTTCCCGCATCTGCGCCATCCGGCGATCGATGATCCACTTCTCGAGCTTGAAGTCCGGAATCCCGTAGCGCAGCAGCCCGCCGATCCGATCGTTCTTCTCGAACAGCGTCACGCTGTGGCCCGCGCGCGACAGCTGCTGGGAGGCCGCCAGGCCCGCCGGACCGGATCCCACGACCGCCACCGAGCGGCCCGTGCGACGCTCCGGACGGACCGGCGCGACCCATCCCTCTTCCCAGCCGCGCCGGATGATCTCCCACTCGACCTGCTTGATGGTGACGGGCGGCTGGTTGATCCCCAGCACGCAGGCCGCCTCGCACGGCGCCGGACACACGAGCCCGGTGAATTCCGGGAAGTTGTTCGTCGAATGCAGCCGGTCGAGCGCGTCCTGCCAGCGATCGCGATAGGCGAAATCGTTCCAGTCCGGAATGATGTTGCCGAGCGGGCAGCCGTTGTTGCAGAACGGTACACCGCAGTCCATGCAACGGGCCGCCTGCTTGCGAACCTCCTCCGGCGCGGGATCGAGCTGCACCTCGTGCCAGTCTGCGAGTCGCTCGGAGACCGGACGACAGGGCGTATCCTTGCGCTCGTACTCGAGGAATCCCGTCACCTTAGCCATCACCCGTCCTCGCTCCGATCCGCGCATCGAGCGCCAGCTTCAGGTCCTTCGGGAACACCTTCACGAACTTTGGCGCGAAGTCGTTCCACTTGCGCAGCACCTCGTCCGCGCGCTCGCTCCGCGTGTACTCGAAATGCCGCCTGAGCACGCGCTGCAGGAACTCTTCGTCCTCGGTCGTCAGCGGATCGAGATCGACACGATCCGGGTTCACTCGCGTCGGGAAGCTCCCATCGAGGTCGAGGACGTAGGCGAAGCCGCCGGACATCCCTGCAGCGAAGTTCCGTCCGGTTCGCCCCAGCACGACGACTCGGCCTCCGGTCATGTACTCGCAGCCGTGATCGCCGACCCCTTCTACGACGGCTTGCGCGCCACTGTTGCGGACACAGAAGCGTTCGCCGGCGAGCCCCTGGAAGTACGCTTCCCCGGCCGTGGCGCCATAGAGCGCCACATTGCCGGTGATCACGTTCTCTGCGGGGTCGAAGGTCGCAGCATCGGGCACGCGCACGACGATCTTCGCTCCCGAGAGCCCCTTGCCACAGTAGTCGTTGGTATCGCCATCCACGTGCAGCGTCATGCCGCGCGGCGCGAAGGCTCCGAAGCTCTGACCCGCCGATCCGGTGAACCGAAGCACGATGGTGTCATCGGGGAGCCCATCCGCGCCATGCCGGCGCGAGACCTCCGAACCCAGGATGGTTCCCACCGTGCGATCGGTATTGTGGATCGCAAGCCTCGCCTCCACCGCTTCGCCGCGCTCGAGCGCCGGCGCCGCGAGCGCGAGAAGCTTCTGATCGAGCACCGCCTCGAGACCATGGTCCTGCTGCTCGCAGTGGCGGATCGCGAACGACACGTCGGGCCGATGCAGCAGCTCGGAGAAGTCGAGCCCCCGGGTCTTCCAATGCTGCAACGCAGTGTCGACGTAGAGGCGATCCGCCTGGCCGACCATCTCGTCGACGGTGCGGAAACCGAGCTTCGCCATCAGCTCGCGCAGCTCCTCCGCGACGAAGAAGAAGTACTGGACGACGTGCTCCGGAAGGCCCGCGAAGCGTTCCCGCAGCACGGGATTCTGGGTTGCGATGCCCACCGGACAGGTATTCAGGTGGCAGACGCGCATCAGAATGCAGCCCACGGCAACCAGCGGAGCAGTCGAGAAGCCGAACTCGTCGGCGCCGAGCAACGCGGCGATCGCCACGTCCCGGCCGGTCTTCAGACCGCCGTCCGTCTGGACGCGGATACGACCCCGCAGCCCGTTCAGCACCAGCGTCTGTTGGGTCTCCGCGAGCCCGAGCTCCCACGGCAGCCCGGCATGTTTGATCGAGGCCAGCGGCGACGCGCCGGTGCCGCCATCGTGGCCGGAGATCAGTACGCCATCCGCCTTGCCCTTCGCGACGCCCGCGGCGATCGTGCCGACGCCGGTCTCCGCGACCAGCTTGACACTGATCTTCGCGGCGCGATTGGCGTTCTTGAGGTCGTAGATCAGCTGCGACAGATCCTCGATCGAGTAGATGTCGTGATGCGGGGGCGGTGAAATCAGACCGACACCCGGCGTCGAGTGCCGCGTCTTCGCGATCGCCTCGTCGACCTTGTGCCCGGGCAGCTCTCCGCCTTCTCCCGGCTTCGCGCCCTGCGCGATCTTGATCTGGATCTCGTCGGCGTTGACCAGATACCAGCTCGTCACGCCGAACCGGCCCGAGGCGACCTGCTTGATCGCGCTGCGCCGCAGGTCCCCGTTCGGGTCCGGGGCGAAGCGCCGCGGATCCTCCCCTCCTTCGCCGCTATTGCTCCTTCCGGCGATGCGATTCATGGCGATCGCCAGCGTCTCGTGCGCCTCGATCGAGATGGCTCCGTACGACATCGCACCGGTGCAGAAGCGCTGGACGATCGCCTCGGCCGGCTCGACGGCGTCGAGCGGAAGCGGCGAGTCGCTGAAGCGGAACTGGAACAGCCCGCGCAACGTGCAGAGGCGCTCCGCATCGCCGTCCGCCGCGCGCGAGAACTCCTTGAAGGTCTCGAAGCTCTTCTGGCGCACTGCGTGCTGCAGGTTCGCAATGCTCTCGGGATTGAAGGTGTGGCGTTCGCCGCGCCGGCGCCACTGATAGAGGCCGCCCGGATCGAGTTCCGGGTAGACCCAGCTCGCTTCCGGGAAGGCGCGTTCGTGCCGCATCGCGCACTCCCGAGCGAGCACGTCGTAGCCGACGCCGGAGACCCGCGCGGCCGTCCCGCTGAAACAACGGGCCACCAGATCGCGATCGAGGCCGACGGTCTCGAAGATCTGGGCGCCGCGATAGCTCTGCAGCGTCGAGATCCCCATCTTCGCCATCGTCTTCAGCAGGCCCTTGTCGCACGCCTTCAGGTAGTTCTGGATCGCCTTGGCGGAGCCGATCGCGGCCGGCACGTAGAGGTCTCCCTCCACGAGTTCTCGGATCGTCTCGAACGCCAGGTACGGATTGATCGCGCCCGCGCCGTAGCCGATCAGCAGTGCGAACTGCGAGACGTCACGCGCCTCGGCGGTCTCGCAGACGAGTCCACACTGCGTGCGCAGCCCTTCGCGCGTCAGATGATGGTGGACGGCGCCGGTCGCGAGCAGCATCGGGATCGGCGCCAGCTCCGGCGTGATGCCACGGTCCGAGAGCACCAGGATCTCGACGCCCTCGCGAACGGCCGCGGCTGCGTCCCGACACAGCGCGTCCAGCGCACCACGCAGGCCGTCGCCGCCGTCGGCGACCTTGAACAAGGACTTGAGCGTGCGCACGCGGAACCCCCGCTGCGCGATGCCGCGGATCTGCTCGAGTTCCTCGTCCGTCAGGATCGGCCGGTTGCAGCGCAGCAGGCGCGCGTGCTCGGGCGTCTCGGCGAGCAGGTTCTTCTCGGCGCCGAGCGTCGAGTAGAGGGACATCACGGTACCCTCGTTGATCGAGTCCATCGCCGGGTTCGTGACCTGCGCGAACAGCTGCTTGAAGTAGTGGTACAGCATGCGCGGCCGATCGGAGAGGCAGGCCAGCGCCTCGTCGTTGCCCATCGAGCCGATCGCCCACTTGCCGTCCGCCGCCATCGGTGCGATCAGGAACTTGAGATCCTCGCTGGTGTAGCCGAAGACCTGCTGCAGCATGAAGCGCAGCTCTGGATTCGGTCGCTGCTCCGAGGCGATCTCGCGCTTCGGAAGGTCTTCGAGCACGAGGCGGTTCGTCTCGACCCACTCGCGATAGGGCCGCTTCGCGATGTAGCGTGCCTTGACCTCCTCGTCCTCGACGATGCGCCCTTCCTCGAGGTCGACGAAGAAGATCCGGCCGGGCTGGAGCCGCCCCTTGCGCAGGACGCGCTCCGGAGCGACGTCGAGGACGCCGACCTCGGAGGCCATCACGACGAGGCCGTCCTTGGTGACGATCCAGCGCGAAGGGCGCAGTCCGTTCCGATCGAGCACGGCGCCGATCTTGCGACCGTCGGTGAAGGCGATCGACGCGGGGCCGTCCCAGGGTTCCATCAGGAACGAGTGGTACTCGTAGAACGCGCGCCGTTCGTCGTCCATCTCGGCGTGGTTCTCCCACGCTTCGGGGATCATCATCAGGATCGCTTCGGGCAGCTCACGACCGGCGAGACTCAGGAACTCGAGCACGTTGTCGAACTGCGCCGAGTCGCTGGCCTCCTCCTTCATGATCGGGTAGAGCTTGGCGAGATCCTCGCCGAACAGCTCCGATTGCAGCGTTCCTTCCCGCGCTCGCATCGCGGTCCGGTTGCCCTTCAGCGTGTTGATCTCGCCATTGTGCGCCATGTAGCGGAACGGCTGGGCGAGATCCCAGGTGGGAAACGTGTTCGTGCTGTACCGCGAGTGGACCAGCGCGAGCGCGGTCTCGACCGCCGGATCCGTGAGATCCGGATAGAAGGTTTCGATCTGCGTCGACATCAGCATGCCGGTGAATACGAAGGTGCGCGGCGAGAGGCTCGGCACGTAGCAGAAAGCGCCGAGCTTCCGGACCTGGTTCTCGAAGCGGCGCCGGATCACGTACAACTTGCGATCGAACGCGTCCTCGCTCAGTCCGGCTCCCGCCCCCACGAAGATCTGACGGATCGCCGGCATCGCCTCGCGGGCGATGCGCCCGATCGCTTCCGGGTGGACTGGAACGTCGCGCCAGCCGAGCAGCTGCTGCGCCTCCTCGGCGACGATCGCCTCGAGCAGCGCTCGTTGGCGAGCGCGCACCTCGTCGTCGGGCGCGAAGAAGATCATGCCGGAGGCATGGGTCCCCGGCGACGGCAGCGTGATGCCGAGCTTCTCCGCCTCCTGGCGCAGGAACCGGTCCGGAAGCTGGATCAGGATTCCGGCCCCGTCGCCGGTCTCGGGATCGCAGCCGCAGGCCCCCCGGTGCTCGAGCTTCTCGAGCACCTCGATGCCCTGGTGGACCAGCGCGTGCGACTTCTCCCCGCGGATACTCGCTACGAATCCGACGCCGCAAGCGTCGTGTTCGCGCGCCGGATCGTACAACCCCTGGCGGGGGGGAAGTCCATGGGGGTTCATCGCGAGGCTCCTTCTCGGTGCTTCGTCATGCGTCGAGCTCGCCGCTCTTCCGCGTCCGCGCCGCAGCGCGGCGAGTTCGGCGCGAAAGCGGCGCGTCGAGAGCGTCGACGGCGATCCGGGTACGCTCGGCGTGGGTCGAGAGCACGACCATCGTCTCGGTCCGCGTCACGCCCTCGATGCGACGGATCTGATCGATCAGCTGCTCGAGGGTCTCCGTGCTCTCCGTCTTGACCTTCAGCATCAGCGTGTGCTGACCCGTGACGTGGTGACACTCGAGCACGTCGGCTGCGCGTTCCACTTCCTTCTCGAAGGGCTCGAAGGCGCGCGGATGCACGATCGAAACGCCGATGAACGCGGTCACGTCCTTTCCGAGCGCCCGGGCGTCGACCAGCGCGACGTAGCCGCCCACGATGCCGGCGTCCTCGAGTTTCTTGATCCGTTCGACCACCGAGGACGCGCTGAGCCCGACCTGTTTGCCGATTTCCGCCAGCGCCTGCTTGCAGTTGCGCTGCAGCAGGTCGAGGATCGCGAGGTCCGTCGCGTCGAGTTCCGGAAGGTTCGTCTTCTCGAACTTCATGGCGGGGTGTTCTCGGGGAAGCGCCGTGCTCCGCTGAGCCGGGCTCTCTGGAGAACCGGCAGGCGAATAACGTTGGGAGGAAGTGTCTTAGAGCCGAATGAATAGAGTATCCGGGGGCAGTGGGTCAAGAACTTTCCGCGTTTGCTGCCACTCTGATCGCGTTGTATTCGGCGGAGCACGCGCGATCCAGGCAACTGTCCAAGTCAAATGCCCCTCGGGGCATCGACGATCTGGCGCATCCGATCCGGAAAGTTCGTGAACAGGCCGTCGACTCCGATCGCGAGCAGGCGCCGCATGTCGGCGGGGTCGTCGACGGTGAACACGTAGACCGCGAGACCGACCGCATGCGCCGCCTCGACGAAAGCCTCGTCGACGAGCGGGGCTTCCGGGTGCAGCGCCTCCGCGCCGAGCGCCTGCGCGCGCGCGATGGCGTCTTGCGGGTAGCGGCGCGAGATCAACAGCCCCACCCGCGCCGCCGGCGCAAGCGCCCGCACGCGCGCCAGCACCGGATCGTAGAACGAGGAGAACAGCATCCGCTGCTGCAGACCGCGCGCGCCGACCGCCGCGAGCGCCGCCGCCTCCAGCCCCTCGTACATCCCTGTGGCGCCGCGTTTCAGCTCGAGATTGAAGGCGATGCGCTGCCCGAACCCGTCGAGAAGCTCGTCGAGCGTAGGGACGCGGGCGCCGCCCCCCGCATCGAGCGAACGGACCTCGGCGAGCGTCGCGTCGGCGATCTCGCCGCGCCCGCCGAGGCCCGCGAGGTCCTCGTCATGAGTGATCACGACTGCGCCATCGCGTGTTCGATGCAGGTCCGTTTCGATCATGTCCGCGCGCTGCTCGATGGCGAGCGCGAAGGCCGGCGGCGTGTTCTCGGGAAGAACGCCCGAGGATCCCCGATGCGCGATCACCAGCGGACGCTGCCCGTCGAGCGTCTGGCTCACTCCTGCACCCAACCACGCGAACGTTCGACAGCGCGCTTCCAACCGGCATAGAGCGCCTCGCGCGGCGCCGCCGCGAGCTGCGGCTCGAAGCGCGTCGCACCGTCGGCGGTCACCGATTCGAGTTCGGAGCGGTCGTGGAAGAGTCCGACGCCGAGCCCCGCCAAGGCGGCGGCGCCGAACGCTGTCACCTCGAGCATCCGCGGCCGCTCGACCGGCACCCCCAGAACGTCCGCCTGGAACTGCATCAGGAAGCCATTGCGGCAGGCGCCGCCATCGACGCGCAGCGCCGACGGCCGCAGGCCGGCATCCGCCGCCATGCACTCGACCAGGTCTCGGCTCTGGTAGGCAATCGCTTCGAGCGTCGCGCGGATCACGTGCTCTCGGGTCGTGCCGCGCGTGATGCCGACCAGGACACCGCGCGCCCGCTCGTCCCAGTACGGAGCGCCGAGTCCGACGAACGCCGGAACCAGGTACACGCCCGCGTTGTCGGCAACCGCGCGTGCCGCGGCCTCCGTCTCTGCCGCATCCGCCACCAGGCGCAAGCCGTCTCGCAGCCACTGCACGGCCGCTCCGGCGACGAAGACGCTGCCCTCGAGCGCGTACTCGAAGCGCCCGCCGAGACTCCACGCCACCGTCGTGATCAGACCCGACGTCGAGGCTCGTGGCTGCTCGCCCGTGTGGAGCAGCAGGAAGCATCCGGTCCCATAGGTGTTCTTGGCGCGCCCGGACTCGAAACAGCCCTGGCCGAACAGGGCAGCCTGCTGATCGCCGGCGATGCCCGCGATCGGGATCGGCCGACCGAGCCACTCCGCGTCGGACTCCCCGACGACGCCGCTCGAGTCGCAGACCGCCGGCAGCATCTCGCGCGGGATCCGCAGCGCCGCGAGCAGGCCGGGATCCCATTCGCGCGCGTGGATGTCGTAGATCATCGTGCGCGACGCGTTCGAAGCATCGGTCGCATGGATGCGGCCGTTCGTCAGCTTGTGGATCAGCCAGGAGTCGATGGTGCCGAACGCCAGCTCGCCGCGCTCCGCGCGCCGCTGCGCGCCTGGCACGGCGTCGAGAATGAAGCGGACCTTGGTCGCCGAGAAGTACGCGTCGATCACGAGTCCGGTGCGCGCGCGCACGTCGGCCTCGAGCCCCTCGGCGCGCAACCCGTCGCAGATCGGTGCGGTCTGCCGAGACTGCCAGACGATCGCCCGGTGGATCGGCTCGCCGCTGCGGCGGTCCCAGACGACCGCGGTCTCGCGCTGGTTCGTGATGCCGATGGCGGCGATCGCTTCGGCCCCGATCCCTGCCTTCGCGAGCACGCCACGGGCGGCGCGCAGCTGACTGTCCCAGATCTCTGCCGGATCGTGTTCGACCCAGCCCGGCTTCGGAAAATGCTGCCGGAACTCGTGCTGGTCGACGGCGACGACCCGGCCGTCTCGATCGAAGAGCAGCGCACGCGACGACGTGGTGCCCTGGTCGAGCGCGAGGATGTAGCGGTTCACGCTCCCTCTCCCTCGTCGAACAGCGCCGCGACGAACTCCTCGGCGCGGAACTCGCGCAGATCGTCGATCCCTTCGCCCACGCCGACGAAGCGCACCGGAAGCCCGAACTCGTCGGCGAGGCCGACGAGCACGCCGCCCTTGGCGGTCCCGTCGAGCTTGGTGAGCACGATGCCGGTGACTCCCGCGGCCTCGGTGAAGACGCGCGCCTGGGAGATCGCGTTCTGGCCGGTGTTGGCGTCGAGCACCAGCAACGTCTCGTGCGGTGCTCCCGGACAATCGCGGCCGATCACCCGCACGATCTTCTCGAGCTCCTTCAGCAGCGGCGCCTTGTTCTGCAGACGGCCAGCGGTGTCGATGATCGCGACGTCGGCTCCGCGCGCCTGCGCGGCCTTCACGGTATCGAACGCCACCGACGCGGGATCGCCGCCGGCGACGCCCTTCACGACGGGACAGCCGACGCGCTCGCCCCAGATCTCCAGCTGCTCGATCGCCGCCGCGCGAAACGTGTCGCCCGCACCCAGCACGACGCGGCGACCGGCCGCCGCGTGGCGCGCCGCGAGCTTGCCGATCGTCGTGGTCTTGCCCGAGCCGTTGACGCCGAGCACGAGCACGACGTGCGGAGTCGCGGCGGTCGCGAGCGCCGGCCCTGTCGCCTCGACGCGGCGCAGCTTCTCGAGGATGGTCGCGCGCAGCACGCGGCGCAGGTCCGCCGCATCGCCGCCGGCGGCCTGGCCGCGGACCGCCTCGAGCAGGCTCTCGGTCGTCTTCACGCCGAGGTCCGCGCCGAACAGCAGCGCCTCGAGCTCTTCGAGCACATCGCCCTCGATGCGACGCCCCGCGAGCAGCCGGCCGAGCCCCCCGACCAGCGCGCTGCGCGTGCGGGCGAGCCGCTCGAAGAGCCGCGGCGGACGCGTTGCGGGCGCGGGCGCCGGCGCAGGAGCCCGAGCAGGCTCTGGTGGCGGAGCGATCGCCGGCGCCGGCGGCGCTTCGACGGGCGCTGCGGGTCTCTCGACCGGCGCCGGCTCCTCCACAGCGGCGACAGAGGCCGCCGGCTCGGCGCGCGGCGCGGGCGCGGGAACGGCCGGCCGCTCTGCGTCGGCCAGCCGCGGCGGTGGACGGCGTCCGAACAGGACGACGGCGGCGGTCAGCAGCAGCGGCACCGCGCTGATCGCGCCGATCGCGGCGGCGGGATGTTCGGCCACCCACGCGAAGAAGGGCGTCAGCAGCTCGAGGAGACGGGAGAGGGTCGAAGGGTCCTGCATGGCGGGCGGGAGGATACCGGCCGAAGCCGGCCCCGCCGCCCCGCGCTACGCATCGCGGAGCTGGACGGACACCAGCTTCGACACGCCCTTCTCCTCCATCGTGACGCCGTAGAGCACATCGGCGATCTCGATCGTCGCCTTGTTGTGCGTGATCACGAGGAACTGCGACTCGGCGGACATGTCGCGCACGATCTCGTTGAAGCGGCCCACGTTGGCGTCGTCGAGCGCCGCGTCCACCTCGTCGAGCAGGAAGAACGGCGAGGGATGGACCTGGAACAGCGACACCAGCAGCGCCAGCGCCGTCAGCGTCTTCTCGCCACCGGAGAGCAGGCTCACGTTCTGCAGCCGCTTGCCGGGCGGCTGGGCCATGATGTCGACGCCGGCGTCGAGCAGATCGTCGGACTCCGTCAGCGACAGGCTCGCCTTGCCGCCCCGGAACAGCCGCGGGAAGTTCTTCTGGAAGCGCTCGTTGACCGCTTCGAAGGTCTCGCGGAAGCGCTTGCGGCTGGCGCGGTTGATGCGCGCGATCGCCTCGCGCAGCTGCGCGACGGTGTTCTCGAGGTCGGACTTCTGCTCGGACAGGAAGCGCTGTCGCTCGGCCAGCTCCTCGTGCTCCTCGATCGCGCCGATGTTGACCTCGCCGAGCGATTGCACGCGCTTGCTCACCTCGGCCAGATGGCGGATGCGCTCGTCGCGCGGCCGCGTCGCCCACTCGGCATCCGAGCGAGAGAGACCGACGGGCTCCGCCGCCTCGGGGTCGGCGGGATCCGTCGCGGAATCCTCGAGCGCCGTGGCGCGATCCTCGAGTTCGGCGCCGGACCCGTCCTTCGCATCGGATTCGCCCGGCACCGGCACGACCGGCTCGCCCGCCGCCGGGGGCGTCCAGGTCGCGATCTCGAGGTGCCAGAGATCGCGCACGCGCTGTTCGATCTGCTCGACACGGAGCGCGCGTTCGCGCAGCTCGAGCTCGCTCGCCTGGACGCGCTCGCGGCGCGCGAGACCCTCGGTGCGCAGCTGGCGGACCTCGTCCTCGCGCGTCCGCACCTCGGCGGACGCCATCTCGAACTCGTCGCGGGCGCGATCCGCGGCCGCCCGCGCCTCGTCCTCCTCGCGCAGCTTCTCGGCGAGGCGGCTGCGCGCCTCCTCGGTCGACGCGCCGAGCTGTGCGCGGCGAAGCTCCATCTCCTCGATCTCACGCTCGCGCCGCGCGATCCACGCCTCCGCCTCGCGCGCGGCCTCGCCGGCACGGCCGCGCACCTGGGCCAGCCGGTCCCGCTTCTCCGCGCGCGTCGCCAGCGCCACGCGGCGCTCGGTAAACGCGGCGTCGAGTCGCTGGAGCTCGCGCCCCGCGTGTCCGATCTGCGCCGACAGCGCGTCGAGTCCTTGCTGTGCGTGCGCGCGATCGACGCGCAGCGCCTCGAGCCGGCGCGCGAGTGCGGCGCCCTCGACTTCGAGCGCCTCGCTCTCCGCGACCAGCTCCGACCGCTCAGCGGTCCGACCGTCCTGGACCTCGAGCGTGGCCTTCAGCCGCTCGCGCGAGCGTTCGAGATCCTTCTCGTGGTTCGCGACGGCGAGCGCCGCGGTGTGGTGGCGGTTGCGCAGGTTGTCGACGTCATCGGACGCCCGAGCCAGCTCGGACTCGGCAGCCAGGTGCTCGGCGGCACAGACGGAGCTGCGCTGCTCGAGGTCGCCGACCTCGCGCTCGAGATCGCGGACCTCGCGCGCGCGCGCCAGGACGCCGCTGCCTCCGTCGCCGCCTCCGATCAGCACGCCGTCCGGAGACAGCACGTCGCCGGCCGGCGTCACGAAGGTCGCCGGCAGACCGCCTCCGCCGTAGACCTTCCGGACCTCCCCGAGATCCGGAACGAGGACCACGTCGCCGAGCAGTGCGCGCGCCACGGACTCGTAGCCGGCCAGCGCCCGGACCCTGCCGAGCAGCGGTTCGCCGAGCGGCACGAAGCCGGTGCGCGGGGTCTCCTCGACCGCGTCGAGCACCAGCACCGCGCGGCCCGCGCCGGCCTCGCGGACGCGCTCGAGGGCGGCCAGCGCGCCCTCGAGGCCGCTCGCGACGAGAGCCTCGGCACGCTCGCGCAGCACCGCCTCGACGGCGCGCTCCGCGTCGGGATCCACCTCCAGCACGTCGCGCACGAGCCCGCGCAGGCCGTGCGCGGTCCGCACGCCCTCGCCCTGCTCGACGAGGTGCCGCGTCCCCCCGCCGAGATCTTCGGCGCGCGCGAGGACCTCGCGCAGCGAAGCCAGGCGCGCCGAGCGCATCGATGCCTGCTCGCGGGCCGCGCGCAGACGCTCCGCGGCTTCCCGCCCGTGCGCGAGCGCTCGCTCGTGGCGCAGCGTCGCTTCCTCCAGCGCGCTGCGCAGCCGCTCGCGCTCTGCGAGCAGGTTCTCGAGCCCTTCCTCGAGACGACGCTGCTCGGCGTCGACGCGCGTCGCCTCGTCCTGCTGCACTTCCAGCGCCTCGTCGGCGCTGCGCAACCGGCGCGCGATCTCCGCGCGCCGTTGTTCGAGCGCCGCCAGACGATCCTCCGCGCGGGCGATCCCGGTGAGCGCATCGACGAGCTTCGGGTTGAGCGCCTCCCGCGCGGCTTCGAGCTGCCGTAGCGCTTCCGCGGCTCCCC
Organism: Myxococcota bacterium; assembly: GCA_039794265.1. Taxonomy (GTDB): domain Bacteria; phylum Myxococcota_A; class UBA9160; order UBA9160; family PR03; genus CAADGG01. Next base: position 77,998 of record JBDIVR010000011.1, on the reverse strand, counting down.
GCGCCTCGGCCTCCGCCTGCGCGAGTCCAGACTGTTCGGCCGCGAGCTGTTCCTCGAGCTGCGCCAACTCCTCGGCGGCAGCGCGCTCCTCGCTCTGGGCGGCAGCGAGCTGGGTCCGCAGGCTTGCGCGCTCCTCCTCGCGCGACGCGCGGGCCAGGGCCAGCGTCTCGCGCTCGCGCTGCTCGTACTCGATCCGGCTCTCGAACTGCTTGATCTCACTGCGCAGGCCGAACAGCACCTCGCTGCGCGCCACGACCGCGCGCTCGCGCTCGGCCAGCTCGAGTCGCAGACGCTCGAGGTCGGCCTCCCGTTCTGCCAGGCGCAGCGCCGACGCCTGCGCCTCGTCGCGCTGCGTCGCGAGCCGCCGATTCGCCTCGTCGATCTCCGCGATCAGCTCCCGGCGGTCGTCGGCAGCCAGTGACAGCTCGAGTAGCTGGACGCGCGCCTGCAGGCGCTTGAAGCGAGCCGCCTTGCGCGCCTGGCGCTCGAGCGACTGGATCTGGCGCCGGATCTCGCCGAGCACGTCGGAGACCCGCAGCAGGTTCTGTTCCGTGCCCTCGAGCTTGCGCTCGGCCTCCTGTCGGCGGGCCTTGTACTTGCCGATGCCGGCCGCTTCCTCGATCAGATGGCGCCGATCCTCCGGCTTCGCGGACACGATCGATGCGATCTGCCCCTGTTCGACGATCGTGTAGCCACGCGTGCCGATCCCGGTATCGCGGAAGAAGTCGTGGACGTCCCGGAGCCGGCAGCTCGTCTTGTTGATCAGGTACTCGGACTCGCCGCTGCGGTACAGCCGGCGCGCGATCTGGATCTCCGGGTAGCCGGCGAACGCAGCCGGCGCCCGCCCCTCGGCGTTGTCGAACGTGAGCACCACCTGCGCGAGGCCGACCGAGCCGCGCAGCTCGGTGCCCGCGAAGATCACGTCCTCCATGCCCTTGCCGCGCAGGCGCCGCGGCGCCTGCTCGCCCATGCACCAGCGCATCGCGTCGACGACGTTCGACTTGCCGCAGCCGTTCGGCCCGACGATGCCGGTGATGCCGGGCTGGAAGCTCAGCACGACACGGTCCGCGAAGGACTTGAAGCCCGAGATCTCGAGGGATTTGATTCGCAACCGGAACCTCGGCCCCCACGGCGGCGCAATGCGTCCGTCGGTTCGGGGGGCGCCGGGCGTTCGGGGGGGAACGGGGTGCCCATTTGGTACCACCCGGAACGGGCCGTTGGCAAGAGCTGTTCGCGGTGTCGACGAGATTCCCGGGCCCCGGTACCGGCGCGCGCCCTCGCCTGCCGAGAACCCGTTCTATCCGGCGGCGACGGCGGGAGCGCTCTGCTCGAACTGCAGGCGGTAGAGTTTCCAGTACGCCCCCCTTCTCGCCAACAGCTCCGCATGGCTCCCGGACTCGACGCAGCGGCCCTTGTGCAGCACGTGGATCGTGTCGACGTCCTGGATCGTCGACAGCCGGTGGGCGATCACGATCGCGGTGCGCTGCGCGAGCAGCGCATGCAACCCGCGCTGCACCAGCAGTTCGGTCTCTGCGTCGACGGAGCTGGTGGCCTCGTCGAGGATCAACAGGTCGCCGCCGTGCGCGACGGCGCGGGCGAACGAGAGCAGCTGCCGCTGGCCCGCGGAGAGATCGCTGCCGCGCTCGCGCAGCTCGCTGTCGTAGCCCTGCGGCAGGCGCTCGATGATGCGATGCGCCTCGACCATCCGCGCCGCGCGCTCGACTGCCGCGCGGTCCAGGTCGGTCCGGCCGAGCGCGATGTTCGACGCCACGCTGCCGCTGAACAAGAACACGTCCTGGAGCACCATCGCGATCCGCTGGCGCAGCACGCGCTGCGGGATCTCTCGCAGATCCACGCCATCGAGCAGGATCCGCCCGCGGGTCGGTTCGTAGAGCCGCGCGAGCAGCTTGATCACCGACGTCTTGCCAGCGCCTGTCGCGCCCACCAGCGCCGCCCGCTGGCCGGGTGCCACCCGCAGCGAGAGATCGCGCAACACCCAGTCTTCACCCTGGTAGGCGAACCAGACGTTCTCGAAGACGATCTCTCCCGAATGCGCGCCGACGGCTCGCGGGCGGGCGGGCGGCGCCGCCGTCGCGGGCTCGCGGACCGCGGGCTCGGTGTCGAACAGCTGGAAGATACGCTCGCAACTGGCCATCGCGGACTGCATCACCGAGTACTTGGCCGAGAGATCGCGCAGCGGCATGAAGAACCGGCGCATCCAGTCGATGAACACGTACAACGTGCCGATCGTCATCGTGCCGCCGACGACCAGGCTCGCGCCGTAGGCGACGATCACCGCGGTGCTGATCCCGTTGGCGATCTCGACGACGGCGAACAGCGCGGCGTCGTAGCGGATCGATTGGCTCCAGGCGTCCCGATGCGAAGCGTTGAGCGCGTCGAAATCGCGCAGGTTGCGGTCCTCGCGGCCGAAGAGCTGCACGACCTTCATGCCGGTGACGCTCTCCTGGATCATCGCGTTGATGCGCGCGATCCGGACCCGGACGAGCCGGAACGCGCCGCGGATGCGCGCCCGGAACACGATCGCGCAGACGGCCAGGAAAGGGACGACCAGAAAAGCCACCAGCGCGAGCCGGGCATCGACGAGGAAGAGGACGACGGCGAAGCCGATCATCTTGAGCACGTCGGTGACCAGCGCGACGATGCCTGCCGAGAACATCTCCGACACGTTCTCGACGTCGTTGGTGGCGCGCGTCACCAGCCGGCCGACGGGGTAGCGGTCGAAGAAGCCCAGATGCAGGCCCTGGATGTGCCGGTAGACGTCCCGGCGCAGGTCGCGCATGGCGGATTGCCCGGTCCTCGCCATCAGCACCGTGTGCACGAACTGCAACGCCGCGCTGCCTGCCATCGCCAGCAGGTAGAGCCCCGCCAGCCATGCGAGCGCGTCGACGGCCCCGGGCGGATCGAGCAAGCGCGCGAGCGGACCGGCGTCGGCGCCCGCCGACGCCGCATCCGGCCGCACCCGATCGAGCCCGGCCTTCACGATCCAGGCCGGCGCGAGCTCGAGCAAGAACAGCGGCGCCGTCAGCAGCAGCGTGACCGCGACCTGACAGCGATACGGCACCACCCAGCGCCACAGCCGCGCCATCAGACGGCCGTCGTAGGCCTTGCCGAGGGCCTCCTCCTCGTGGAGGGAGTCCTGACCCTGCGCAGCCCCGCTCACGCCCGGAGCTCCTCGTCGCCAGCCGCGTGGTCGAGCGCCTCGCCGAGCTCCTCCTCGAGCGCCTGCTCCTGCGCCAGGCGCGCGTAGAGACCGCCCTCTGCGATGAGCTCGGCGTGCGTCCCCGCGGCGACGAGGCGACCGTCCTCGAGCACGGCGATCCGGTCGGCCTCGCACACACTGGCGATCCGGTGCGAGATCACGACGACGGTGCGATCCGCGAAGACCTCCCGCAGCTCGCGGCGGATCGCGTCCTCCGTCTCGGCATCGACGCTCGACAGCGTATCGTCGAGGATCAGGATGCGCGGCCGCAGCGCGAGCGCGCGCGCGAGCGTGGTGCGCTGGCGCTGGCCGCCGGACAGCATGATGCCGCGCTCCCCCACCAGCGTGTCCCAGCCGTGGGGCAGTTCCTCGACGTCCTTCGCGAGCTGGGCGCGCGTCGCCGCCTCGTGGACACGTTCGCGATCGACCGTCGGCAGCCCGTAGGCGACGTTCTCCGCGAGGCTCAGCGAGAACAGGAAGCCATCCTGCGGAACCATCGCGATCGACGACCGCAGCGTGCGCAGCGGAATCCGGTTGACGTCGACGCCGTCGAGGAAGAGCTGGCCGTCGGGCACTTCGAAGAGCCGCGGAATCAGCGACGCGAGCGTCGTCTTGCCCGCGCCGATGGGGCCCACAACGCCGAGCACGCTTCCCGCCGGCACGTGCAACGACACGTCCCGCAGCGCCTCCTCGCGGCCGGCGTCGTAACGGAACGAGAGCTGCCGGAACTCGATCTCGCCCCGCAGCGGCGGCACGGCGACGACGTCCGGCCGGTCGGCGATCGACGGCTGCGTCGTCAGCACCTCGTCGATCCGCTGGAGCGCGGCGCGGCCGCGCTGCAACAGCGCGAAGACCCAGCCCATGATGAAGGTCGGGAACGTGAGTTCGTAGATGAACATCGCGAACGTGAAGAACTGGGCGACGCTCATGCGGCCGTCGGCGATCATGTGCCCGCCGACGTACAGCACGATCCACGTCGCGGCAGCGGGCAGCATGCTGGTGATCGCCGGCATCGCGCTGTTCACGCGGATCAGGCCGAGCTGGGCCGTGAACAGCCGCTCGTTGGCCGCATCGAAGTGAGCGCTGGCGGCCGGTTCCATCGCATAGGTCTTGACCACAGAGATGCCGGAGATCGTCTCCTGGAGCTGCGAGCCCAGCGCCGCCAGGCCTTCCTGCACGTCGAGGTTGCTGCGGTGCATCGAGCGCCCGAAGGTCCGGGCGATCCACAGGAACGCCGGGTACGGCGTCAACACCAGCACCGTCAGCAACGGGTTCAACGAGACCATCGCGCCGATCACGAACAGGTAGAGGATCGGCGTCTGGACGACTGACAGAACGCCCGGGCCGAGCATCAGGCGCACCGAGCCGAGGTCGTTGATGCAGCGGCTCATCAGGTCGCCGGTGCGCCAGCGCTGGAAAAAGGACTGCGGCAACCGCTGCAGGTGGGCGAACAGGTCGTTGCGGAGCTCGTACTCGATCTGCCGCGCGCCGTTGAAGAGCAGCGTGCGCGATCCGTAGCGCAACGAACCGCGGACCAGCGTCGCCGCGGCCAGCGCGCCGCAGCGGCGCAGCACCTCGATCTGGCCGAGCCCCTGTTCGAGCGCCTGGATCGCCCAGCCGACGAGCACCGGCACCGCGGCGAAACTCGCGGCGTAGCCGAGCGTCACGAGCGCCCCGAGCAGGTACGTGCCGCGGTTGTGGCGCAGGTAGACGAGCAGGCGAGCGAGCCCCTGCGATGCCTCGGAGACCGTCTCCGTGACGGATTCCGCGCGTTCGCTGGCAGCGCTCATCGCCGGAGCCACGCGGCGAGCCGCACGCGATCGACGCCGAGCCGCCAAGCCGCCAGCGTCAACGCGTGGCACCACCACGTGCGGAACACTCCGCGCTGCTGGTAGCGACGAGAGGACGTGATGGCCTCGAGCGGAAGCAACGCGAGCCGGCCGTGCCGGCGCATCGCCCGCACGAGGTCGAGGTCCTCGAGGAGCGGCACCGGCGCGATCCCTCCGATCGCGTCGAGCGCGGCGCGCCGGACGAACAGCGCCTGGTCGCCATACGGGAGGCCGAAGCAGCGCGCTCGCTGCCGCGCGCCCCACTCGATGACGGCGAGCGCCGCGCTGCGCGGCTCGAAGCGCAGCCGAAATGCGCCGCCCACGATCGACCGATCCAGCAGCGCCGCGCGGAGCGCCGGCGCCCAGCCCGACGGCAGCTGTGTATCGGCATGAAGGAACAGCACCACGTCTCCCCGGCTCGCGCGCCAGCCTGCCTCCTGCTGCTGCGCCCGTCCGGCCGGACACGCCAGCACGCGCGCCCCGGCGGCGTGCGCGCGCGCGACCGTGGCGTCCCGACTACCTCCGTCGGCGACCAGGACCTCGACCTCGGGATCCGCGGCTGCCAAGGCGCTCGCGATCGCTGCCTCGACCGATTCGGCTTCGTCGAGGGTCGGAATCACGACGGCAATGCGCACCGGCAGACGTTAGCAGGCTGCGGATCGAGGCCGGGAGGCCGCCGGATCTTCCGCGGCGCTCGCCGGCGCCTCCGCGAGGGCGGCGGGTCATCCGCGCGGACACCAGCTTGACTCGGGGGTTGCCGCTCTTCTATCCATCCGACGTGCCGCCCCCCGGTTCTCGAAACGACGACGCTCCGGCTGCGGCCGCTCCCGCTTCGGCTGCCCCCTCTCCGGCGGGCCGGGCGACGGCGCCGTCTTATGCGCGGGCCGGCGTGGACCTCGATCACGACGAGGGCTTCGTCTCCGACATCGCGCGGATCGCCCGCACGACGTTCCGCCCGGAGGTGCTGTCGGGCATCGGCGGGTTCGCCGGCCTGTTCAAGACACCGGATCGCTACCGGGAGCCGGTGATGGTGGCCGGCGCCGACGGCGTCGGCACCAAGCTGAAGCTCGCCGCGCAGCTCGGCCGCTACGACACCGTCGGCATCGACTGCGTCGCGATGGTGGTGAACGACCTCGTCGTGCAGGGGGCCGAACCGCTGGTCTTCCTCGACTACCTGGCGATGGGCCGGCTCGACAAGAAGATCGCCGAAGAGGCACTGCGGGGCATCGCCGAGGGCTGCCGCCGCGCCGGCTGCGCGCTGCTCGGCGGCGAGACGGCGACGATGCCGGGCATGTACGGCGACGGGGAGATCGAGCTCGTCGGCTTCGGCGTCGGCGTCGTCGAGCGCGATCGCGTGATCGACGGCTCGACCGTCAGCGAAGGCGACACGCTGATCGGCATCGGCTCGAACGGCGTGCACAGCAACGGGTATTCGCTGGTGCGACGGATCGTCGACGAAGGGATCGCCGCGCGCAAATTCGATCTGCTCGCGGAGAACGAGCAGCTGAACGGCACGCTCGCGAGCGCCTTGCTCGTGCCGACGCGGATCTATGTGAAGCCCGTGCTGAACCTGGTGCGCGACTTCGACGTCAAGGGCCTCGTCCACGTGACGGGCGGCGGTTTCACCGGCAACGTGCCGCGCATCCTGCCCAAGGGTGTGTGTGCACGCATCGATCTCGGCGCCTGGCCGCGCCCGCCGATCTTCGACTGGCTGCAGCGGGCCGCTGAGCTACCCGACACCGAGATGCTCCGAGTCTTCAACTGCGGCATCGGCATGATCGCGATCGTACCGGCGCCGCAGAGCAACGACGTGCTGGAGCGCCTGCAGGGCCTCGGCGAGCGCGCGTACCGGATCGGTGCCGTCGAGCGCCGCAAGCCGGACGAGCCGGACGACTCGTCGCTCCGCTTCGTCCGGGTGCGACGCGCGGGCTGATGCGCAGCGTCTCGCTCTCGGGTGCTCGCTCGCGAACGCGAGCCCGGCGCTGGGACGTCGTGATCCTCGGCAGCGGCCTGCCGGGCGTGATCGCCGCGGTGCGGCTGGCGATGGGACGCTTGCGCGTGTTGCTGGTCGAGGAGGAGAACGCGGCGCGATTGCCCGTCGCGGTCCGCGAGCCGTTCTTCCTCGCCGGCGCGGCCCCGGGCGGCGTGCTCGACGCCTGCCTGCGCGCGCTGACGCTGCCGCTGATCGACCGCCGCCGGCTGCAACCGGATGCCACTGCGTATCAGGTCGTGCTCCCGAATGCGCGGGTCGACCTGGGTGCACCGGCGCGCACCGCCGAGGAGCTGGTCGCGTGGGGACTCACGAAGCCAGACACGGCACGGGCGCTCGTGCGCGGTCTCGCCGAGGCCGCAGCGGCGGAGCGCGACGCGCTGCTGGAGGCGCCGATCGTACGTGCCGGGCGACTGGCCGGGCTCGGGAGGGGCGGCGGGGTTCGCCTCTCGCGGCACGCTCGCGGACTTCCGGGCGAGGTCAGCCAGCCGCCGAGCGCATTGGCGCCGCTGCTCGACGCCCAGGTCCGCGCCTTGGTCAACGTCGCCCACCCCGCGCCGCCGCCCGAAGCGAGAGCGCGGCTGCTCGGCGGGGCGCTGGAAGGCGGGACCGTCTGGGAATCACCCGACGATTCGCTGCTCGGACTGCTGCGCCGGCGCCTGCAAACGCTCCATGGCGAGATCCGACTGCTGCCGAGTCACTTCGAGCTGGTGTCGGTCGGTGAGCTCGCGGGCATCAAGCCTGCGCTGTCGGACGAAGTGTGGTGCGGCCGTGCGCTGGTCCTCAATGCGCCGCTGGGACCTCTTCGCGACTGGCTCGCCGCCTCGGGCGAGGGCGAGATCCCGGACTTCCTGCCCGACGCGATTCCGCTGCGTCGGCGCGGTTGGATCGCGCTGCGCATGCCGAGCGAGGCGCTGCCCGAGGGTATGGCGAGGCGCGTTCTGCGTGTGCGAGACCCGCGCGACGCCCTCGAAGGTGCGAACCTGCTGCGCATCTCGCTTCATCCGGACCGGAACGGACGCGATGTCGTCGTGGTGGCGACGTTCCTGCTCCCGTCCGGTGTCGAGGAGGACTCCGACCTCGAGCGCGAGGTTGCAGAGGGTGTGCTCGGCCTGATGCCGTTCGCACGCGACCGCGTGCGGCTGCTGGCGCCGCTTGCGCGGCCGGCCTGGGACGACGAGACGGCTCTCGAGGATCCGCTCCCCGGCACCGGGTGGCCCGGCGAGATCGACGTGCGCTTGTTGTCGAAGCCTTCGGTGTTCCGGCTTCCCCGCGAGCAGGTGGGCATTCTAGGGGTGGAGGGGGACTGCTTGCTAGGCTGGCGTGCTGGCGAGGCCATCCTCTCGGAGCTGCGCTGACTCCGTGCGGCCCGGGCGCGCGACCTGCCGGGACCCGTCCAGAAGCCTGACCCATCGCCGAGCGTTCGCGGGGGCATCATGCACCGATCGCCGCTGCTCCGCCTGATCGGCTACGCGCGCCCCTATGCGTTCGTGCTGATCGCAGCGATCGTGTGCGCGGGGATCTACTCGAGCGCCCGGATGGGACGCACGTGGCTGATCAAGCCCTTGATCGACGATGTGCTGCCCGCCGCGACCCGCGAAGCGCGCGAGGTCCCGTCGCAGCTCACGTGGCCGGGGCTCGAGCGCCTCGTCACGCGCGCGATGCCCGGCGCCGTGCGCGGCGCCGAATCCGCGGCCGAGGCCGCCCCGGCGACCCCGTCCGCCGGACTGTCATTCTCGGACCGCCTGGTCGGGCTGCTGGCCGCCGGGCTGTTGGTCGCGTTCCTGCTTCCGCTGGCGCACTTCGGAGCGGTGTATCTGACCGAATGGGCGCTGGGACGGGTCCTGATCGACGTGCAGCGGCAGATGGCCGGCACGTTGCTCTCGCTGCCGCTCGGCGCCCACCACGATCTGCGCCGCGGCGACGCGCTGACGCGAACGCTGAACGACGCCGTCCTGTCCCACCAGGCCCTGCGGGTGCTGCTCGGAGACGTCGTCGAGGCGGTTCTCTTCCTCGCGGCCGGCATCGCGACGATGCTGCTGATCTCGTGGCAGCTCGCGCTCCTGGTGCTGGGACTGTCGCCCCTGCTCGTGGCCGTCGTCGCGGTGTTCGGCCGGCGCATCCGGCGCACCGCGCGCCGGCGTCAGGAGACCACCGGCGACTTGATCCAGCGCCTCATCCAGATCCTGGCCGGGATCAAGATCATCAAGGCATTCCGGGCCGAGCGCTTCGAGGCCGAGAGTTTCGCGCGCGAGAACGAGCGCCTGTTCCGCCGCACGATGCGCGTCGTGCGGAATCGGGTGTGGTCGCGCAGCGCGGTCGAGGCCGTCACCAACACCGTCGGTCTCGTGGTGCTCGGCCTCGGCGCGTGGCTGGTGCTGCAACAGGCGTGGGGCCTCACGACGGGCGCCCTGGCGGTCTTCGGCACCGTCATGATCACCGCGCAGCGGGCAACGCGCGATCTGACGAAAGCCTGGACCCAGCTGCAGGACGCGCTTCCGTCCGCCGAGCGCTTCTTCGAGCTGCTCGACCGCGCGCCGGAGTCCGGCGACCCGCCGGATGCGGTGGCGATCGACGGCCTGCGCGATGGCATCCGGATCTCGAAAGTCCGGTTCTCGTACGGGCGGGAACCCGTGCTGCGCGACGTGTCGCTCGAAATTCGCGCCGGCGAGGTGGTCGCGCTGGTCGGACGGACGGGGGCAGGCAAGACGACGCTCGCGGACCTGCTGCTGCGGCTGCACGACCCGGACGCCGGCTCGATCGAGTTCGACGGCGTCGACTTGCGACAGATCTCGCGCGACTCGTTGGCGTCGCAGGTCGCCGTCGTGACCCAGGAAGCGTTCCTGTTCGCCGGAACGATCCGCGAGAACATCTGCTTCGGTCGACCGAACGCCAGCCCTGCCGAGGTCGAGGCGGCCGCACGGGCCGCGCACGTCGACGAGTTCGTCGCCGCGCTACCGGAGGGCTACGACACGCCTGTCGGCGAGGCGGGCGCGAAGCTCTCGGGCGGCCAACGCCAGCGCATCGCGATCGCGCGCGCTCTCTTGCGCGATCCTGCGCTGCTCATCTTCGACGAGGCCACGAGCGCACTCGACGCCCAGAGCGAGCAACTCGTCCAGAACGCGGTGGACCGCCTGATGGAGGGACGCACGGTCGTGGTCATCGCGCACCGGCTCTCGACCGTGCGCAAGGCCGACCGCATCGTCGTGCTCGAGGACGGCGCCATCTCTCGGATCGGCAGCCACGAAGAGCTGCTCGCGGAGCCGGGCCTGTACCGAGAGCTGGCCAATCTCCAGGCCTGATTCATCATTTTCTACACTGGTTTCGCTCCCGAAGCTTCACATACTTCGTGAATACGTAGAACGAGGAGGTCGCGGCGATCACGAAGCCGGGCCAGCCGTCGCGGAAGCCCTGCTTCCAGATCCAGCACTCCAGGAACTTCAGCGGCGGATGCAAGAGCGCTCGCAGCGGCGAGAAGCGGCGTCCGTCCAGCGCCCACTGCTCGGACACGACGTCCGAGAAGCGCTGCACGGTCCGGAGTTGATCCGCGTAGTCGCGATAGCTGAAGTGCTCGAGGTCGGCGTCGAGTCGGCCGACAGGCCCATCGGCGATCAGCTCGTCGTGGGGATCCACGCCACCCCAGTGCGCGCGGCCTCGCCGGACCAGGCGCAGCTTCCAGTCGGGGTACCAGCCGCCGTGGTCGATCCAGCGCCCGAGATGGAACGTGTGACGCCGCACCCGGTAGCCGGCCAGCGGCGGATCGGACCCGATCGCCGCCTCCGCGGCCGTCCGCAGCTTCGCCGTGCAGCGCTCGTCGGCATCGAGGCACAGCACCCAGTCGCCAGTCGCCTGCTCGAGGGCGAACTGCTTCTGCGCCACGTACCCACGCCACTCCGTTTCGAACAGCCGCGTCGCATAGCGGCGGGCGATCTCGAGCGTGCCGTCGCGGCTCCCCGAGTCGACGACCACCACCTCGTCACACCAAGCGACGCTCGCCAGACAGTCGCCGATGCGATCCGCCTCGTCGCAGCAGATCACGACTGCCGAGATGCGCGGCCGTGTCACCCCCGCACGCGCTCCACCGAGAGCACGCCGCGGACCCGCTCGATCTCCTTCATCACGGCGTTCAGCGAGCGCAGATCCGTCACCCACAGATCGAAATCGTGGATCGCCTTGCTCTGGTCGCTGATCGCGACGCGCGCCCCCCCGATGTTGACCCCCGTCGCCGCGATCGACTTCGTGATCCGCGCCAGCACGCCGGGCTGGTCCACCGAGAGGACGCGGATCTTGATCTGGCGCGGGATCGCACTCTTGGTCTCCCAGTCGACGTCGATCCGGCGATCCGGGTCCAGCGTGAAGGCGTGCGCGCAGTCGCGCGCGTGGACGGTGACGCCGCGGCCCCGCGTGACGAAGCCGACGACCTCGTCTCCGGGCAGCGGGCTGCAACAGCCGCCGAACCGCACCAGGACGTCCGGCTGGCCGTCGACGCGGATGCCGCTGCGGGCCGGAGCGGGCTCGCGCCGGAACAGGCTGCGTCGTTTCTTCGGCGGCGCCGCGACCGCGGGCGCATCGCCCCGCAGCTTCGCCAGCACCTGGGACGCGGCGATCCGTCCATATCCGACCGCCGAGAACAGATCCTCCGGCGAACCCGAGAGCTCCGCCTGCGCCAGCGCCGCGAGCCGCCCGTCCTCGAGCAGCCGCGGCAGCGAGAAGCCGCCGCGGCGCAGCTCCTTCTCGAGCATCTCACGGCCCAGCTCCCGGCTCCGGGACTGCTCGGCGGCGCGGATCGCGTGCCGGATCCGCTGCCGCGCCTTCCCCGAGACGACGAACTCGAGCCAGTCCTTGCGCGGGAACTGCGCCTCGCTGGTGAGAATCTCGACGGTGTCGCCGTCGCGGAGCACGTGACGGAGAGGCACCAGCCGGCCGTTGACCCGCCCTCCCGCACAGCGCTCGCCGACCTGGCTGTGGATCGCATAGGCGAAGTCGACCGGCGTTGCGCCGCGCGGCAGGTTGATGACGTCGCCCTGCGGCGTGAACACGAACACCTCGTCGGGGAACAGATCCACCTTCACCGTGTCGAGGAATTCGTCGGGGTCGGAAAGCTCCTGCTGGCGCTCGACCAGCTGGCGCAGCCACGCGAACTTCTCGTCGTCGGCGGTCTGATCGTCCCGGGCGCGGCCTTCCTTGTAGCGCCAGTGGGCGGCGATCCCGAACTCCGCGTTGCGGTGCATCTCGCGCGTCCGGATCTGCACCTCCATGCGCTGTCCGTGCGGGCCGATCACGGCGGTGTGCAGGCTCTGGTACCCGTTCGGCTTGGGCAGTGCGACGTAGTCCTTGAAGCGTCCGGGGACCGGCCGCCAGATCGCGTGCACCACCCCGAGCGCCTGGTAGACCGACGCTTCGGGCTCCTCGAGGATGATCCGGAACGCGATGACATCGTAGATCTGGTCGATGCCGACGTGCTGGGCCGCCATCTTCGCGTGGATCGACGCCAGCTCCTTCTCTCGGCCCGTGACCTCGGCGCGCAGCCCCGCCTCGGCGAGCTTCGTCGAGAGCACGCTGCTCACCTCCGCGACGAAGGCCGCACGCTCCTCGCGCCCGAGCTGGATCTGCTCCTCGAAGTCGTGCGCGGCCTGCGGCTTGAGGACCCGGAACGCCAGATCGACGAGCTCCCGGCGCATCCAGTCGATGCCGAGGCGCTGCGCGAGCGGCGCATAGATGTCCATCGTCTCCTGGGCGATGCGCCGGCGCGCGTCCTCGCTCATGTACTCGAGCGTCCGCATGTTGTGCAGGCGGTCCGCGAGCTTGATGAGCAGGATCCGGATGTCCTTGCTCATCGCGATCAGCATCTTGCGGAAGTTCTCGGCCTGCCGCTCTCGGGCCGACGTGAACTCGATCTTCGCGATCTTCGTCAAGCCCTCGACGAGGAACGCCACCTCGTCGCCGAACAGGCGCTTCAGCTCCGGCAGCGTCGTCAGCGTGTCCTCGAGCGTGTCGTGGAGCAGGCCGGCGGCGACGCTGGCCTCGTCGAGCCGCAGCTCCGTCAGGATCCCGGCGACCTCCAGCGGGTGCACGAGGTACGGCTCGCCGGAGAGGCGCTGCTGGCCCTCGTGCACCTTGGCGCCGAACACATAGGCGCGCTGGAGCAGCGCCAGATCGGCGTCCGGCTGGTACTCGAGGACCTTGTCGGCGATGTCGTTGAATCGGCGCATGGGTGGGTGTCGGGATCCGGGTCCTCCGGAATCTGGGGAACGGGAACGCGGACGGCTTCTTCCGGAGAGTATCGGAGCCCCAGGGGGTCCGCCTTTGCCGAGCGCTGGCGCACCGCTCAGGCGGGGAGCCAGGCCGCCAGCGCCGGATCGAGCTGCGCCCGGAGTTCCGCGAGTGGCTGCGCCCGGCGTGCCGCTGCGCGCCCGCCGGACCGGGCGGCGGCGACGACGCCCTGCACCTCTTCGACGGCGCGCTCGAGGACGTCGTTGACGACGAAGGCGTCGAACAGCGGCGCTGCCGAGAACTCGCTGCGCGCGACGGCGAGTCGCCGCGCGATCTCGTCGTCGCCATCGGTCCCGCGCCCGCGCAGCCGGCGTTCGAGCTCGACGAGCGAGGGCGGTAGCAGGAAGATCAGGCAGGCGTCCGCACGCCGCTCCCGCACCTGGCGCGCGCCCTGCGTCTCGATCTCGAGCAGCACGTCGATGCCGCGCTCGAGCGGGGCGTCGATCGCGCGCCACGACGTGCCGTAGAGATTCCCGCTGTAGCGCGCGTGCTCGAGAAACGCGTCCGCAGCGACCAGCCGCTGGAACTCGGGCGCGCTGACGAAGTGGTAGTCCACGCCGTCACGCTCGCCGGAGCGCGGCGGGCGCGTCGTATGCGAGACGGACGACACCAGACCGGGATCCCGCGCGACCAGCGCGCGACACACGGTCGTCTTGCCGGTGCCGGACGGCGCCGAGATCACGAACGGAATCCCGCGCCGCGCGGTCGTCACGCGGCGTCGTCCGGACGGTCGTCGCCGAGCCGCGCCGCCAGCGTCTCGGGGTTGATCGCCGACAACACCACGTGATCGCTGTCGAGCACCAGGATCGAGCGCGTGCGGCGGCCCTCGGTCGCGTCGACGAGCTTGCCGCGTTCGGTCGCATCGCGGCGCAGGCGTCGCATCGGCGACGCGCCGGGCGCCACGATCGCTACGATCCTGGACGCCGCGATCCGGTTGCCATAGCCGACATTGAGCAGACGCACCCGGGTCGGCCCCACCTCGACGGGGGCGAGCGCGCGCAGATCGCCCGCAGCCTCCTTGCGCTCACTCAATGTTCTGTACCTGCTCGCGGACGCGCTCGATCTCGGTCTTGAGCTCCACGACCTGGTGGGCGATCGGCGCATCGGCGCTCTTCGAACCGATCGTGTTGGCCTCGCGACCCATCTCCTGGAGCAGGAAGTCGAGGCGCCGGCCGGCCGGCTGGCGCGCGTCGGCGCCGTCGAGCAGCGCGACGAACTGCGCCACGTGACTGCGCAGCCGCACGCACTCCTCGCTGACGTCGAGACGATCGGCCGCCCAGACGACCTCCTGGTGCAGCCGCGCGTCGTCGAGGATCCCGGTCTCGTCGCGGAGCTGCTCGGCGCGCTTGCGCAGCTTGTCGCGCACGCTCCGCTCGACGTCGCCGGCGCGCGCCTCCACCTGTGTCAGCAGCGCCGCGATGCGCTCGAGTCGCTCGCGCAGATCGCGGTCGATCGCCGCACCTTCGGCCTCGCGCATCGCCTCCAGCGAATCGAGCGCAGTGGCGAGCGCCGTCCGCAGCGCGCTGCGGATCGCGTCCTCGGCGAGCTGCGGCTCGGCGACGCGGGCCACGCCGGGCAGCGCCAGCAGCGCCGACACGTCCAGCTCGCCGGCCACGCCGTATCGTTCGCGCAACGTGCGCGCGGCGTCGACGTAGCGTTGGGCCGCGGAGAGGTCCAGCTCGACGGTGTCGGCCAGCGCAGCGCCCGGCGTCGTCCGCACGCTGATGTCGACCTTGCCGCGAGCCAGTCGCTCGCTGGCCTGCGCGCGCACGTCGTTCTCGAAGCCCGCGAGTCCCCGCGGCAGGCGCGCCTTCGCGTCGAGATGGCGGTGGTTGACGCTCCGCACCTCCACTTCGAAGCCGGCGCCCTCCACGTCGAAGGAGGCGTGCCCATAGCCAGTCATGCTGCGGATCATCTCGATTCCCCTCGCACGGCCGCCAGCGCCGCCGGCAATTGCTCACGAACCTCCTCGGGACTCACGGTCGCCGTCCCGACCTTGCCGACGACGACCCCGGCCGCGGCATTGGCCAGCACCGCGGCTTCGAGCAGCGACCCGCCCGCTCGGAGCGCCAGCGTGAGGACGGCAATCGCCGTATCCCCGGCGCCCTGGACGTCGAAGACCTCACGGGGCGGCGTGGCGACCTCGACGCCGTGCACGTCGTCGTCGAAGAGTGTCATGCCAGAGGCCCCTCGCGTCACCACGAGCGCCGCGCCGCCGAGGCGCCGCCGCAGCCGCTTCGCGGCGTGCGCGAGATCCACCGGCGACTGGATCCGGGCGCCCGTCAGGGCCTCCATCTCGCGCAAGTTGGGCTTCACCAGGGAAGCGCCCCGATACGCGCCGAGGTCCGCCTTCGGATCGACGCTCACGGGCGTACTCGTCGCGGCAAACCGCCGCATCGCCGCCCGCAGCAGCCTCGGCGCCAGCAACCCCTTCCCATAGTCCTCGAGCACGACACCATGGCTGCGCGGAAGGGCCGCATCGATGGCGGTGAGCAGCGCGCGCGCCGCGCGCGGCGCGATCGGCTCGGTGGTCTCGCGATCGAAGCGGACGACCTGCTGCGAGCGCGCGACCACCCGGGTCTTGCGGGTCGTCGGACGGTCCGCGAGGCGCACGAGACCGATGTCCGACACGCCGAGCTCGGCCAGCAACGCGACGACCCGATCGCCGGCGCGATCCTCCCCGACCGCCGCACAGAACTCGCAGCCGGCGCCGAGCGCGACCACGTTGCGCACGACGTTGCCGGCCCCGCCGAGGACCGTCGACTCGCGGCGGACGTGCACGACGGGCACGGGGGCCTCCGGGCTCACGCGATCGACGTCGCCCCACAGGTACTCGTCGAGCACGACGTCCCCGATGACCAGCAGGCGCAGCGCGCGGAATCCGTCGAGCAACTGTTCGAGCCGGCGCAGGTCGGGCGCCGGCGTCGTCGGCGCGCTCACGTGCTTCCCTCCGCCGTTCCGATGCGCGCCAGGCCCCCGGACGCCGGACAACCCCGCAGATGCCAGGCCAGGATGCGTGCGCGCTCGCGCCAGCGGATGCGTTCCCGCGGCAGCACGAGCGCCAGGGGCGCCAGCAACGCGAGCGCGAGCAGCAGCCGAAGCACTCGGAGGCCGATCACCAGCGATGTCTGGATGCGCCCGCGCCGCTTGCGGAAGAAGCGGTAGAGCGAGCGGTGGTACTCGATCCGACTCGCCAGCGGGGACCGCTTCTTCGTCGTCGCGCCGTGCACGTGCACGAGCCGCGCCTCGGGCAGGTGCACCACGCGCCATCCGGCCTCGCGCATGGCCAGCAGCCAGTCCGTCTCCTCGAGGAACAGGAAGTAGTCCTCGGGAAGCGGACCCACCTCGGCGAGCGCCTCCCGCCGGACGACCATGCACGCCCCCAACACCGCTTCCACGTCGACGGGCTGCGCGCCGCGCTGGCGCTTGGAGGGAAAGCGTCGCGGCCACAGCGTCTCGAGAATCCCGATGGGCACCAGCTCGCTGAGCAATGTGGGCGCATTGTGGATGCTGTTCTGGAGTCGCCCGTCCGGATGCAGCAGTTGGACTCCGACGACCCCGACGCGGGGTTCGGCATCGAGGAAACGCACGCAGGCCTCCAGGCATCCCGGCAGCAGCTCGGTGTCATTGTTGAGCAGTGCGACGTGGCGCCCCCGTGCCATCGCCAATCCCGCATTGCAGCCACCGGCGAAGCCCAGGTTCCGCGGCAGCGCCAACGTCGCCGCCCACGGAAAGCGCGCCTTCAGCAGCTCGACCGTCCCGTCGTTCGAGCCGTTGTCGACGACGAGCGTCTCGATGACGAGCGCTGCCGCGACCTCCGGAGCGCGGATCGTCCGCTCGATCGATGCCAGACACGCAGCGACGAGCTCTCGGGCGTTCCAGGTGAGGATCACGATCGAGAGATCGATCATTTCGCGCCCGGCTGACGGCGGACACCGGCGACGCTACGCGCGGCGTCGCCGCCCGGCAGTACGTGCAAACTGCCGTCGCCGCGGAACTCGCGCGCGGGGCCGGTGACAGCCGGAAGCGCCGCGGCCAACACGTGATCCGGCTCGAGCCGCGTCATGCAGCGGTGATCGATGGGGCAGATGCGGTGATAGCAGGGCCGACACGCGACGTCGGCAGACAGCGCCCGGACACGTTCGAGATTCCAACTGGTCTTCGCGAGACTGGTCGGTCCGAGGATCGTCACCACTGGCACGCCGAGCGCCACCGCTACGTGTCGAGCGCCGGCGTCGTTGCAAACGAGGACACGCGCGCGGCGGACGACGGCCTTCAACGCGCCGAGGTCCAGACGACCGGCCCACTCTGCGGCCGGCGCGTGCATCCCCGCCGCGACGCGGCGCAGCAAGGGCGCCTCCTCCGGCGTACCCACGAGCCCGATGCGGGCGCCGGCGCGCGCGAGTCCGTCGCCGACGCGAGCGAATGCCTCGGCAGGCCAGAGTTTCGCGGGGCCATAGGAGGCTCCGGGAGCGAGCAGAGCCAGGGCGTCCTCGGCGACGATGCCGTGCTCGGACAATGCAGCCTGCGCCCGGCGCTCCTCGTCTTCCGTGACGAACAACTCGAGCTGGGTGCCCTGCGGACGACAGCCGGCTGCTTCGACGAGATCCAACACGTGCTTCTCGCGCGGGATCCAGCCGACCGGCGGTGGCAGGGCGGTGTGCAGCAGCGCGCGGCGTCCCTGTGTCGCGTACCCCACGACGCGCCGCACGCCCGCGCAGCGGAACAGGAACGCCGACGAGAAGGAATCCGGCAAGCACAGACCCAGCTCGAAGCGCCGGCGACGCAACGAGACGCCCTCGCGGACCACGGCGGCAGCCCCTAGGCCAGCGGAAACCACCGGGACCACCTCATCGAACCACGGCGCACCAGCGAGCAGCGGTGCGAGGGAGGGCTTCACGTGCAGCGCCAGATGCGCACCGGGCCGCGCGGCCCGCAGCGCCCGAAAGCCTGGTGTCGCCATGACGAGATCTCCCGCCCAGTTCGGGGCGCGCACCAGAACCCGTTCGACCAAGCATGCCCCCTTTCCCGCGGCGGCCCTGGCAGCCGACGGCGCGAGCGAGACGGGTACTACCCGCGGCCGGACGTCGCCAGCAACGCGCGCGTGGCCATCACCACCGACTCCGGACGGATGCGCCGCATGCAGGAAGCGGCCGCACAGCCGCGCCGACACGGACTGCAGGCCACCGGGACGCGGACCGTACGCGACGGCGTGCCCGGGTACGGAGCGTTCTCGACGGGATCCGTCGGGCCGATCAGCTGGACGACCGGCGTCCCGACCAGCGAAGCAAGGTGCAGCGGACCGCTGTCACCTCCTACGAACACGCGCGCGTGGGTGAGCAGAGCCGCCAGGTCGCCGAGGTCGGCCGTCGCAGGTGCGCGCTCCGCGGCCCCCTCTGCGGCCGCGATGATCGACGCCACCGTCGCGGCCTCCTCTGCGCCCGGGCCGCAGCTCACCAGCACGCGAAGGCCGTCGCCGGCGAGTGCGCGGGCCACGGCCGCCCAGCCGTCGGCCTCCCAGCGCTTGTGCGGAGTCCCGGGGCTCGTGCCCGGGTGGAGGATCACCGGCGCGCCGGTGTTCCCGAGTGCCGCCCCGAGTCGCTGATACGCATCGGGATCGACGCGCAGCGGCGCCTGTGCGGGTTGCGCGCAGATCCCGAGGAACTCGACGAGCCCGATGTTGCGATCGAAGCGAGAGATCGGCGGTGCGGCCAGGCGCGCTCTTGCCGTCGCCAGCCACCAGGAGCCCTCTCGCCCGTAGGGCCGCTCGTAGCCCACCCGCAGCGTCGCCCCGCTGACGAGCGCGAGGAGGGCGCTCTTCGCCAGCGAGTGGAAGTCGACGGCCAGCTCGAAGCGGCGCCCGCGCAGCTGGCGCACGAAGCGCCACAGCGTCGCGGTGAGACGAACGACCTGGCCGCGCCGCGACGCCTCTGCCAACGCGCCGCGCGGGAAGACCAGGACCTCGTCGACCCACGGCTGACCGGCGAGGAGGTCCGCGGATGCGGGCTCGACCAGCCACGCGAGGTGGGCACCCGGATAGGCCGCCCGCAGTGCGGAGACCGCGGGCAGCGTGCGGGCCACGTCGCCGATCGCGCCGAGACGGACGACCAGGATCCGATCGACCGCGGGCGCCGGCGACATCGGGACGGCGCAGACGGGCAGAGAGGAACGAAGCAAGAGACTCCTTCCCAGCGGAGCGTTCGCGACCGTCGGGGAGGCGGTTAGCATACGCTCCCATGCGCGTCTCCGGCACCTTTGCGCTCTCGGTGATCGGGGAGATCGCGATCTACGCCGCGCTCGGGTTCGTCGGTTTCGTCGTGATCCTCCTCACGCAGAACCTGGCCCAGCGCCTGCCGACTCTCGTCGCCGTGGGCCTCTCGTGGGGAGATGTCCTCTCGTTGCTGCAGAGCGTCCTACCGATGGTGGCCGCGTACTCGGTGCCGGTCGGTTTCCTATTCGGCGTGCTGGCGACGGTCGCCCGGATCTCGGCCGACTCCGAGCTGATGGCGCTGCGGGCCTGTGGACTCGGACTCGCCAACATCCTCGGCCCGGCGCTCGTGCTCGCCGCCGTGGTCTCCGGTTCGACCGCGCTGCTGATGGTGCACGGTGAGCCGGCCGCGCGGCGCGAGATGCGCGCGCTGCTGACCCAGGTGGCCTCGCGCGGCGGAGTGCTCGAGCCCGGACGCTTTCGCGCGATCGGGCCGCGTGTGATGTACGTCCAGTCGCGGGATCGCGAGAACCACCTGCGACGCATCCTCGTCGCCGATCGCAGCGATCCCACCCGCCCGTTTCTCATCTTTGCCGAGCGCGGCCATTTCGCGTTCGATTCCGAGACGATGACGATCTGGCTCGAGCTCGAGCGTGGAGACATCCACTTCGAGAGCGCAGATCCCGAGAGCCACCAGCGCATCTCGTTCGAGCACTTCGACTACGCGCTCGATGCCGCAGCGCTGTTCGACGACGCCCGCGGCAGGCGGCCCCGCGAGATGCGATTCGACCAGCTCGCGGACACCGTGGATCTCGCGGACCAGGGACCGTTGGCCCCCGAGGTCAGCGGCGGACGCGACGCCAATCAGTTTCGCGCGCAGTATCACCGTCGGCTCGCGCTTCCGTTTGCGCCGCTGCTGTTCGCCGTCGTCGGCGTTGCGCTCGGCGTGCGCAGGACACGCGCAGCGCGCTCGTGGGGCGTCCTCGTGTGCGTCGCACTGACGACCGTCTACTACACGCTGCTGACCTTCGGCGAGTATCTGGCGGAGAGCGGGACCCTTCATGCCGCCGTCGCGCTCTGGATTCCGAACGTGTTGTACGCCGGCGTGGGGGGAATCCTGTTGATGCGCGCCGAACGGGGCGATCCGTGAACGACCGACCGTCGGCGCACGGCTGGCGGCGGATCGCGCTTCCCGCTGGCTTCGCATGGCACGAACGCGCGGGGTGCATCGCGGCGCTGGACCGGAAGTGGCGCGACGCGCTCGACACGGCGGGCCTGCTCGATCCGCACGCGGTCCGGATCCGGCTCGCCGGGGCGTCGGATCCGCGAGGACGCGCGCCGATCGCCGTCGCCGACGTACCGACGCAGTCCGAACGCGTCGCGCTGCGGGGTCTTCGCCGCGGCGGTTGGGTCGGCCCGATGCTCGGCGCCCGGCTCGCCGGACCCGGACGGCCGTTCCGCGAGCTCGTCGCCACGGCGCGGCTCCGCGCTGCCGGTGCGCCGGTTCCCCGCCCGCTTTTCGCGCTCGCGTGGCGTCGCGGGATCGCTTGGAACGCGGCGCTCGGGACCGCCTTCGTCGAGGACGCGATCGACGCCGCCGCCCTGCTCGCGAGCGCGCCTTCGGGCGACCGCCTGCACGCGGCGATCTGCGCGGCGGGTCGCGCCTTGCGCCGCTTCCACGATGCCGGCGGCTCGCATCCGGATCTCCACCTCGGAAACCTGCTGGTCCGCGAACGCGGGAACACGCCGGAGGTCCTGATCCTCGACCTCGACGGCGCCCGCGCCGACGCCGTTCCGACTCCCGCCAGGCGCATGAGGCAGCTGATGCGTCTACACCGCTCGCTGCACAAACGCGGTCTGTGGAGCGCGGCCGGAGGGGATCGCGCGAGTCTCGGCTTCCTGCATGCGTACGTGGCGGGAGATCGCGCGCTGCGCGCCGCCCTGCTGGCGCACCTGCCGGCCGAACGGCGCCGCCTCGCGCGCCATGCGCTGCTGTATCGCTAGTCGACAGTTCGCCCGCGTTCGATCGCGATTCCGGGACGAGACGCCGTCGCGAGCCGTTCCTCCAGCCAGCCGATGAATCGCTCGGGATCCTCGAGGGCGAGCTCGATCGTGAGGACGCGGAGATCCACGTCCTCACACCAGCTCGGCAGGATCTTCACGGCATCCTTCTCGGTCGTGACCCAGATCGGTGTCTGATCGGCGAGCCCACGGAGATCCCGCCGCCGGTAGCGATGATGATCCGGGAAGTGGCGCTCCGCGACGACGCGGGCCCCGAGCGCCTCGACCGTGCGGCGCAGCCCGGCCGGCCGGGCGAGTCCCGCCAGCAGCCCGACGCGGAGCCCGGCGAGCGCCTCGGGCGCCTGCGAGGCGCCGCCGCGCAGCGGGCGCAGGGTCGCTGGCGCGCGGCGCGCGGCGAAGCGCGGCGCATCCGGTGCGATCCGTGCGAGGGCAACCGCGTCGCGCTCGCCGAGCGGCCCGTCGACGATCAGCACGCCGTCGGCGCGAGCCGCCTCGCCGAACCATTCTCGCAGCGGGCCGGCCGGCAACAATCGGCCGTTTCCGAAACCGGCGCCGTCGAACACCAGCAGCTCGACATCGCGCGCGAGGCGATGATGCTGAAAGCCGTCGTCGAGCACGAGCACGTCGATCCCGAACAGCGCGACGGCACGCTGTCCGACGCGGCCGCGATCCGGCCCGACCAGCACCGGCACGCCCGGTGCGTGCGCGGCCAGCACGATCGGCTCGTCGCCGGCCTCGGCAGGGGCGGCGTGCAGATAGCGCCCGTCCGACACGACCAGCGTCTCCGCCCCGCTCGGCCGGCGTCCGTAGCCACGGCTCGCGATGGCCACGCGATAGCCGGACACCTGCAGACGCGCCGCGACCCATGCCGTCACCGGCGTCTTGCCGGACCCGCCGACGAGCAGACTGCCGACGCTCAGCACGCGACACGGCAACGGTACGGGCGGGCGCAGCCACGAGCGGCGCAGGTGCCGGTGCAGCCACGCGCCCGCGCCGAACGCCCACGCCAGCGGCACCAGCGGCGCGCGCAGGATTCGCGCGAGCCGGCTCGGATCGCGCTCGTAGAGCCAGCCGGAGCGCAAGGACGGTCGCCGCGGGGGTCGAGACGGCGGGCGCGCAACCGGCCCGTCGTTCCGCTCGGGTGTCAACCGGGGTGCCCGTCAGCCAGCAGGCGTTCGACCAGCGAGAGGCAGCGCCGGGTGGCCCCGCGGTGGGAATCGATCGCGCGCCGCGCCGCCTCCCCGGCATCCTTCGCCGCCGCCGGGTCGCGCAGCCACTCGATGACCGCGGCCGCCAGCTCGGTCGCATCGCTCACGCGCCGGGCGCCGCCGCTCGCGAGCAGCAGCGCCGCTGCGTCGCGAACCTGATGCGTGTGGGGCCCGAACAGCACCGGGCGTGACACCAGCGCAGGTTCCACCACATTGTGTCCGCCGACGGGAACCAGGGAGCCGCCGACGAACGCCAGCCGCGCCCTCGAGATCACCGCCGGCAGCTCCCCGAGCGTATCGAGGAGCAGGACTTCTCCCGGCGCCAACGGGGCGGCGCCGGTGAGCTGCGAGCGCAGCCGGAGCCGTCGCCCGTGTGCCGCAACGACCCGCTTCACCTCCGCGGCGCGGTCGAAGGGGTACCGCGGCGCGATCACCAGCGCCGTCACCGCGCCGGCAGACTCGGCCGCCGACAGCGCGTGCAGCACGGCCTCCTCCTCCCCCGCATGCGTGCTCGCCGCGACCCAGAAGGTCAGATCGCCGAGGACGCGCTCGAGTGCCGGATCGAGCAACGGCGGCCCCAGCGGCGGCTCGAGCTTGAGGTCCCCGGTGATCTCGAGCCGGTCCTCGGGGACCCCGAGCGCGGCGAAGCGCCGCGCATCCTCGGCCGTGCGGGCGCCGACCGCGGCGAGCCGCGCGAGCGTCCGGCGCGCGAGCGGTCCCACCCGTTGGTAGCGGCCGAAGCTGCGATCCGAGATGCGCGCCGAGACGACGGCCACCGGCACTCCGCGCCGGGCCGCCGCTGCGATCCAGCCGGGCCACAGCTCGGTCTCGACGAGGATCAACGCTGTCGGCGCCACTCGGTCCATCGCGAGCGCGACGCACCACGGGTGATCGATCGGGGCGAGTCGACGCGGAATCTGGGGGCGCATCTGCGCGAGCACGGCGCGCCCGCTCGGCTTCATCGTCGAAGCGAGCACGGCGTGGCCGCTCTCGCTGAGCGCATCGATCAAGCGGATCGCCGCGAGGATCTCGCCGACGCTCGCCCCGTGCACCCACACCGGACCGTCGACGCGAGGCGTGCGCAGGCCGAGCCGCTCGCCGAGGCCGGCGCGCCACGGCGGGCGCACCGCCAGCGCGGCCGCCGCGACGGGTGTCGCCGCCACCGCCAGCAGACCGGCGCCGAGCTGTCTAAGCGGCCACGCGACCACGGATCATCTCCTCGGCGATCGCCGCCGCGCGCTCCGCGGCGCCGCCCGGTCCGAGCGCGCGCGCCACGCCCTCGAGCCTCCGCAGCTGCAGCGTACGCGTGGGTCCGGCCAGCAGCGCGTCGAGCGCTTCCGCCACGCGCTCGGGTCGGGCCTGGCCTTGCAGGAACTCCGGCACCACCGGGCTGCCCGCCAGCAGGTTGGGCAGCGTCCACGACGGAAGCTGCACGAGCCGGCGCATCACCGCCGCAGACAGCGGATGCACGCGCCCCGCGACGGCAAACGGCGTGCCGAGCAGACACAGCTCGAGCGTGGCGGTGCCCGGCTTGGCGAGCGCGACATCAGCGGCGGCCATCGCCAGGTAGCCTCGCCCTTCCACCACCCGGACGTCCACCCCCCCGAGCAGAGGGGCGACATCCGCGGCATGCACGGTCGGCGCGAGGGCCAGGATCGTCACGAGCCCGGGCTGACGCGCGCGCAGGGCCGCCGCGATGGCCAGGTGCAGCGGAAGCATGCCGCGCACCTCGTTCCAGCGGCTCCCGGGCAGCAGCACGAGCACCGGCCGCCCAGATGCGACACCGAGCGACGCCCGGGCCTCGTCCCGGTCGAGCCCCGCGCGCACGGCCGCCACGCGATCCACCAGCGGATGTCCGACGAAGTCGACGCGCAGACCGGTGCCGGCGAACACGTCCACCTCGAACGGGAAGATGACTGCCAGGCGATCGACCCGGCGGGCAATGGTGCGGATGCGCGCCCGCCGCCACGCCCAGACCTGCGGCGAGACGTAGTACAGGATCGGGACGCCGGCGCGCCG
Source organism: Myxococcota bacterium (assembly GCA_039794265.1). Lineage (GTDB taxonomy): Bacteria > Myxococcota_A > UBA9160 > UBA9160 > PR03 > CAADGG01. Next base: position 53,229 of record JBDIVR010000011.1, on the reverse strand, counting down.
CAGCCGTCGCGCGAGTGGCAGGTTCAGGTCCGGTGCGTCGACCAGCAGCGCCAGATCCGTCGGCGCCTCGCGGGCGGCGCGCTCGAGCGTCCGCCAGGCGCGGAACACCTTCGGCACGTGGCCCAGCACCTCGACGAGCCCGCCGATCGCGACGTCCCGGAGCGCGACGCGGAGCTCGACGCCCGCGGCCTCGAGCGCCGGACCGCCGAGTCCGACGAAACGCGCGTCCGGCCGGCGCGCGGCGAGCGCCCGCACCACGTCGGCGGCATGCCCGTCGCCCGAGGCGTCTCCCGCGCACACCAGGATGCGCGTCATGTGAGCGCCCCCGGCAGCGGTAGCGGCGGCATCGAGTCCACCACGCGCAGCGCTGTCCGCAGCGCGCGCAGCCCCGCCTCGGCGCTGCCGCCCTCGTCGCGGCGCGCGCGCACCGCCGCGGCGAACGCGCGCAACTGTTCGACCAGGGCGTCCTCGGGATCGAAGCGGATCGGCTCGACGTCGATGCGCGGCTCGCCGCCCGGCACGGCGAGCCGGCGCACGATCACCGCCGAGTGCTGCAGGAAGTCGATCGAGACGTAGCCATCCGCCTGGAAGAAGCGGATCTTGCGCAGCGGTGTCGGCGAGACGCGGCTCGCAGTGAAGTTGGCGATGCAACCGCCCGGGAAGCGCAGCCGCGCATTGGCGATATCGACCTGCTGCGACAGCACCGGCACGCCGATTCCTTCGACGGACTCGGGCTCTTCGCCGATGAGCCGCTGCACGACGTCGAGATCGTGGATCATCAGGTCCCGGACGATGTCGACATCCGTCGCGCGGCCGGGGAACGGCCCCATGCGGTGCGCCTCGACGAAGCGCGGCCGCCGGATCGTCGGCCGGATCGCGCGCAGCGCCGCGTTGTGCCACTCGATGTGTCCGACGACGAGTACGCGCCCGCCGCCGCGCGCCCGTGCGAGCAGCGCTTCCGCTTCCGGCAGCGTCGCGGTGATCGGCTTCTCCACGAGCACGTCGAGGCCGGCCGCGAGCAGGCCGTGCACGACGGTGGCATGCGCGACGGTCGGCACCGCCACGATCGCCGCGTCCGCGTGCGACGCCAACGCGAGCGGATCCGCCGCCGAGGGCACACCGAGCGCCGCGGCGAGCGCCGCCGCGCGCTCGGGATGACGATCGGCGACACCGATCAGCTCCACCTCGTCCGGAAGTGACGCCGCCTTGCGCGCGTGGAGGCCGCCCATGTGGCCGGCGCCGACGACCAGCAGCCGCAGCCGGCTCATCGCGACGCCTCGCCGTCGACCGCCGGCAACCCCGCTTCGGGAACGCCGAGCACACAGATCCCTGCCGCATCGGCGCCGGCGACGACCGCATCCCGCTCCAACACCAGCGTGCGTCCCGCCTCGACGGCGAGCAGTCGCGCGCCCGCCGCCGCCAGCGTCGCGATCGTCTCGGGTCCGATCACCGGGACATCGAGACGCAGATCCTGACTCGGCTTCGAGATCTTGAGCACCGAGACGTCCCTGCCGCCGAGCGCAGCGCCGCGCCGGATCGCTTCATCGGTGCCTTCGATCGCCTCCACGGCCAGCACCGTGCGCTCGCGCACGACCAGCGTCTGCCCGATGTCGAGGTTGCCGATGGCCTTCGCGATCGGCCAGCCGAACGCGACCTCCGCGCGCTGCGCCGGCGTCGGCTGCCGCGCTCCGAGAGCGCCTTCCGGCGCGAGCAGCTCGGCCGTGTACGTCGTCTGTGCCAGCACGGCGAAGCCCTCGGTCTCCAGCGCATCGGCGAGCGCGCGCAGCAGCGCGTCGTCGCGCCGGTCGCCGAGGCCGGCGAGCAGCCGCACCGCGGCGTCGTCGAGCCGAACCAGCGACGGGTCGGCGAACAGCAACGCCTTCGGGACCATGCCGCACAGCACGAGTTCTCGGATGCCCTCGGCGCGCAGGCCCGCGAGCAGCGCACCGACCTCGCCGACGTGCAGCCACGCGCAGCCGTCGACCTCGCGCTCGAGCGCGGGTTCCGCAAGGCCGCGCAGCGCCGCGAGCCAGACGCGGCGACCCGCGCGTCGCGCGCCGCGCGCGACCTCGAACGGCAGTCGCCCGTGGCCGGCGACGAGGCCCAGCGTGCCCGCCATCGCGCCGGCCCGAGCTACCGGCAGAAGCCGCGCGTCGAGCTCTCGAGGAAGCGCAGCAGGCGCTCGACCTCCGGCGCGTCCGGCAGCTCGTCGCGGATCCGCGCGACGGCGACGTCCAGACGCAGCTTCGACGCGAACAGCAGATGGAAGGCGCGCCTCAGCGCCGCCACGGCGGCCTCGGAGAGCTCGCGGCGGCGCAGCCCGACGACGTTGAGCCCGACCAGCCGCGCGCGGTCGCCAGCGACCATCGCGAACGGCGGCGCGTCCTGGGACAGCATCGAGTTCGCGGCGGTCATCACGGACTCGCCGACGCGTGCAAACTGGTGGACGCCCGTGTACGCGCCGAGCACCGCATGGTCCTCGACGACGACGTGGCCGGCGAGGCCGACGAAGCTGGCGACGATCACGTGCGACCCCACCTGACAGTCGTGCGCGACGTGCGCGCTGTTCATGACCAGGTTGTCGTCGCCGATGCGCGTGCAACCCCCGCCCTGCGGCGTGCCGACGTGGATCGTCGCGTGCTCGCGGATCACATTGTCGGCGCCGATCTCGAGTCGCGTGCGCTCGCCGGCGAAGCTCTTGTCCTGGGGATCGCCGCCGACCGCCGCGAACGGATGGATCCGCGTCCGGGGTCCCACCCGCGTCCGACCGAGCAGGCTGACCTGGCTCCCGATGACGACACCAGCGCCGAGCTCGACGCCCGGGCCGATGCACGAGAGGGGACCCACCTCGACGTCGTCCGCGAGCTTGGCGGCCGGATCGACGATCGCTGTGGGATGGATCCTCGGCACCGGCGCGGCTCAGCGCTTCTTGTTGAAGCGCTGGATCACCAGGTCGGTGATGTCGAGCGCTTCCTTCGCATACAGCAAGCCCGGCGTGTTGCGCTCGAGGATCACCGTGAAGCCCTCGCTCTTGCCGATGTCGTTGATGATCTCGATCAGCTTCTGGCGCAGCGGCCCGACGAGGCGTTCCGAGTCCACCTTGTACTGGCCCTCGAGCTCTGCCATGCGCGCGCGGGCGTCGTTCTGGATCTCGGCGAGATCGAGCTGCTTCTGGTACAGCGCTTCCTCCGACAGCACGAAGCGCTTGCTCTGGATCTCCTCGGCCAGCGCCCTGCCCTTGTCCATCAGCGGCTTCAGCTGGCCCTCGGCGGCCTTGCGCTTCTTCGCCAGCTCGTCGCGGGCCTGCTTGCCCTGATCGGTGGCGTTGACGGCCTGGTCGATGTCGACGACGGCGATCCGGAGGGCATCCTGCGCCTGGGCCACCCCGGCCCAGAGCAATAGCCCCACGGCGATCCCGACGAAACGAAGCGGTGTGTGCATAAAGGACTCCCGAGCGCGAAGCGGCGGCGCCGCCCCGCGGTTGCGAAAACGGATCAGAGGGCGGAGCCGCCCACGGAGAACTCGAAGACGAAGTTGTCCTCGACCGAGAGCGGATTGAGCGGGATGCCGAGGAAGGCCTGCAGCGGCCCGAACGGCGAGAACCACAGCGCGCCGAAGCCGGTGCCGAAGCGCCACTCGGTCGCGTCGAACAGGAACTCGTCCTCGGACATCGCGTCGCCGGCGTCGAAGAACAGGATCCCGACGAGGCCGAGCGCCTCGGAGATCGGGAACCGGTACTCGGAGGTCAGCGAAATGAACTGGCTGCCGCCGACGACGTCGGTGTCGTCGAGGTCCTCGAAGTCGTCGTCGTCCTCGTCGTCGAGGGAGTTGCACTGTCCGCCCGCTCGGAGACAGTTGCCGACAATGTCGCGATCGGTCGTGCTGAACCGACCCGGAGTGCCCTGCTTGACGATCGCACGGCGCGGACCCACCGAGCGGGCCTTGTAGCCGCGCAGCTGGAACGTGCCGAGACCGCCGAGGAAGTAGCGCTCCGAGAGTGGGAGCTCGAGATCGTCGGCGATGTTCTCGAGAGCGCGGAATTCGGCCGTCTCGGGAGTACCCGGAGGAGCCACCGGGCTGTCGAAATCGGACACGTCGTTGAACGGCAGCGTGTACCCGAGCCGCGCCGCGAACACCACGGACGAGCGCTCGCGCAGCGGGATCGGCAGCCAGTCCGGAATCCCGCGGTACAACGCCGCGCGCGTCTCGACGCGCGCGAACTTCGTGAAGCCGCCGAGGCCGGCGCCCTCGAGCGAGATGCCGGCCTCGTAGCCCGCCGTCGGCAGCACGCGGTCGTTCCTCGTGTCGATGCGGTACGAGAGGCCGAGCAGACTGGTGTCGGTGTTGTCGTCGAGGAACTCGCGGAAGATCGGCGCCGCGGCGCTGATGTTGTCGTCCGCCTCGATCTCGCGGACGTTGTACGAGTAGCGCAGGAACGCCCGCTGCTGGCCGGCCTCGTCGAGCGAGCGGCTGACGTTGAAGTCGACGCCGGTGCTGGTCTGCTCGAAGTCCTCGAAGAACACGTTGGTGCGGACCGCCGAAGCCGCCAGCGCGAACTCGCTGTCGAAGAGCCGGCGGTTCACGAACTGCGCGTTCAACCGGTCGCGGCGTCCGCCGATGTCCGCGGCGAGCTGCACGCCGTAGCCGCGTCCGAACAGGTTCGACTGGTTGATGCTGCCCGAGACGACCAGCGAATCCGCCGTCGAGAAGCCGGCGCCGAAGGAGATGGCACCGGTCGATTTCTCCACGACGGAGACGTCGAGGTCGAGCGCCGCCGGATCCTCCGTTCGGGTCGGCTCGAAGTTCACTTCCTCGAAGAAGCCGAGCCCGTTGAGACGCGCCTGCGAGACCTGGAGCTTGCGCGCCGAGTAGAGCTCCCCCTCCACCAGCTGCATCTCGCGCCGCGCGACGCGGTCGAGCGTCCGCGTGTTGCCCTTGATGTCGATCTGCCGGACGAAGTACAGGGGGCCCTTCTGCACGTCGAAGGTGACGTCCACGACCTTCTCCGCCTCGTCCACGCGGGTTAGCGGGTTCACGCTGGCGTAGAAGTAGCCGCGATCGGTGTAGCGCCGCGTCACCTGGTCGACGTCCTGGCTGAGATGCGTGCGGTTGAACCATTCGTCCTTGGTCAGCCGGAACTCGGGCTTCAGCTCCTCACCGGTCACCGTCACGTCGCCGCTGACGTCGAGGCTGCCGACGCGATAGCGGCTGCCTTCGGTAACCGGGACCGTGACGATCAACCCGTCGCCCTCGGTCTGGACGTCGGGGTCGCCGACTTCGACGCGCAGGAAGCCGGCGTCGGTGTACTTGCGCTCGGCGCCCTGCAGGTCCTGCATGAAGATCGGCTCGGCGTAGGTGCCGGACTTGTCGAGGAAGCGCGTCGCGTACGACCAGAACCGCCACGGCTTGGTGCGCATGCCGCTGGTCAGTTCCTTGTTCGTGAAGTGCTCGTTGCCCTCGAAGCGGATCTCGCGCAGGCGGAGCTTGCGTCCCTCGTTGACCTCGAAGTTCACCGCGACGGCGTCGTTCGGGAGCGTCGAGACGTCGTGGCTGACGCGCGCCTGGTAGTAGCCCTCGGCGCGATACAGCGCCTCGATGCGATCGCGGTTCTCGTGCAGCAGCGGCAGGTCGAGCGTCGCGCCGGTCGTGAGCGTCAGCTGGTCGCGGATCCGGTCGGCGTCGATCGAGTCGTTGCCGGCGATCGTGATCTGCCGCACCACCGGGTTCTCTTCGATGTCGAAGGTGAGGACGCGCCCGTCGGGCGTCTGCGCGGCGAGCACGCGGACGTTCTCGAAAAAGCCGAGCGCGTGGACCTGGCGGACGTCTTCGGCGATGCGCCCGGCGTCGTAGCGATCTCCCGGCTGCGTCGCGATGCGCGCGCGAATGGCGTCCGCCTCGATGCGCCGGTTGCCGGTGATGCGGATCTCGGCGATCCGGTCCGCGCCGACGGCGGCGGTCTCGGGCGTGCCGAGGATGCGCTCCGACGCGACCAGGCGATACGTCACGACGACCCCGTCGGCGCCGCGCTCGGTCTCGGACTCCGCACTGGCGAAGCCCGGCCGCTGGCGCAGTCGCTCGACATCGGCGCGCATCGCGTCGCCGTCGAACGGCCGTCCCGGCTGCACGCGCAGCTCGCGCCGGATCGCGTCCTCCTGCCCCGCAGCACCCTGGATCCGGACCTCCACGACGCGGCCGCCGGGCGCCTCGCGACCAGACACGATCTCGAGCACGCGATCCGACAGCTCGTCGACGCGGCCGCGCAGCGACGACTCGGTGTCGGCTGTGAACACCATCGTCTGCGACGGAACCGTCTCCCCTGCCGGCGTCACGCGCGCGTCGAGGCTGTAGGCGCCGGCGAGTTCCGTGAGGCTCGCCTGCACTACCCACTGCGCCCCTACTTCGCGCGCCAGCTTGCGCAGCATCTCGTCGGTGCGGTCACCGGATACGTGCGCCACCAGCGCCTCACGCACCACGACGGTGTCGACGACGCGCACCCGGCCGCTGGCTTCGAGCCGCTCGCCCAGCTGACCGGCGAGCGCGCCCACCAGAGGCGAGAGCTCCCGCTCGCTGTGCACCTGGAACGGCAGGACGGCGACCAGCACCTTGACGGCGGGTTCCTGCGCGCGGGCGCTCGGCGCGGCGGCCAGGACCCCCGTCGCGATCCCCAGCGCCAACACCATGCTGTGAACGAGCCACCGCAGCTGAGCGCCCGCCACGCGGGACCCCGGACGTTCGGCGCGCAAGCGGTCCTCCGATCTGGGCGTGCCCCCGTGGAACGCTCCACGGGACAGCGGGAGGCAAGGTGGGATTCGGCGGCGGATTCTAGGTGGCGCCGGACGCGGGGGCAAGCCCGCGCTCGCGCGGTTTTCGTCGTAGAGACGGGGATTTATCAGCGAAGTCACGCGTTCGGGAAGGCCCCGCCGTCCGCCAGGCCCCCGCGCTGGAGCACGGCGATCCGGCCGAGTCGCTCGGCCAGCCGCTCGTTGTGCGTAACCACGACGAGCGCCATCCCTCGCGTCCGGTTCATCTCGAGCAGCAGCTCGCTGATCCGCTCGCCGGTGCCGGGATCGAGGTTCCCGGTCGGCTCGTCGGCCAGCACCAGCGCCGGATCGAGCACCAGCGCGCGGGCCACCGCAACGCGCTGCCGCTCGCCGCCCGAGAGCTTGCCGGTCCGGTGCTCGAGGCGCGCCGCCAGGCCCACCTCGCCGAGCATGGCAGCGGCCCGCTCGCGCATCTCGGCGAAATCGAGCCCCCGCAACAGGCCCGGCATCATCACGTTCTCGAGCGCGCTGAACTCCGGCAGCAGATGATGGAACTGGAACACGAAGCCGAGCGAGACGTTGCGGAAGCGCGCCAGCTCGTCGGGCGGCTTCGCGAACACGTCCTCGCCGCGGAAGCGGACGCTGCCCGCCGTCGGATGGTCGAGGGCGCCGAGCACGTGCAGGAACGTCGACTTGCCCACGCCGGACTGCCCGACGATCGCGACGCGTGCGCCCTCCTCGAGCCGGAAGTCGACATCGCGCAGCACCTCGAGCTCGCCGTCCGCCGTGACGAAGCGCTTCGTCAGGCCCGTGACCTCGACGAGCGCGTCACTCATATCGCAGCGCCTCGACGGGATCCAAACGAGCGCCTTGCCTCGAAGGGATCAGCGTGCCGCCGAGCGCCAGCGCCATGGCAATGGCGACGACGATGGCGATCTGCATCGGGTCGAGCTCGGCCGGGAGCTGCGAGATGCCCTGGTAGACCGAGGCCGGCAGCGCATCGATGCCGGTGAGGGCCTCCACCTGGCGCTGGACCCAGTCGAGACGCGCGGTCACGGCGATGCCGGCGATCACGCCGATCGCCGTGCCGACGAGGCCGATCAACGCGCCCTCGATCGCGAAGATGCGCTCGATCGCCTCGTCGCGCGCGCCCATCGCTTTCAGGATCGCGATGTCGCCCGCCTTCTCCATGATCATCATCACCAGCGTCACGACGATCGCGAACGCCGCCACGACCATGATCATCGTCAGCAGCACGAACATCATCACGCGCTCGGTCTTCAGCGCCTGGAAGAACGCCGGGAAGAACTCCTTCCAGTCGCGCGTGTAGAACGGGAAGCCGAGCGACGCCTGGACCGCCTGGCCGATCTGCACGGAGCGATACAGGTCTCCGGTGCGGACCTCGAGGCCATCGACGACGTCGCCGTCGAGGCGCCGGAATTCCTGTGCCGCTGCGAGGCCCACATAGGTCACGATCTCGTCGAACTGGAACATCGTCGAGCGGAACACCCCGGCGACCTGGAAGCGCTGGAGCCGCGGCGACGGGCCGAGCGGCGTCGGCGGACCGCCGAACGGCGCCACCAGCAGCACCGGATCGCCGACGCCGAGCCCGAGCGAGCCGGCCAGCTGGTCGCCGATCACGATGCCCGGCGGCGCGTCCGGATCGCCGTTCGCCGGAACCAGGTTCTCGAGCGAACCGGCGATCAGGTCGTCGCGCAGGTCCGTGACGTCGCCAACACGGCTCGGATCCACCCCCTGCACCCGGACGCCGACGATCTCGCCGGCGTCGCCGCGGATCATCCCCTCCGCCTGCAGGAACGGCGACGCGGAGACGACGCCCGGCGTCGCGAGCACCTGCTCCAGCACCTCCTGCCAGTCCCCGAAGGTGCCGAGGCCGCTCTGCACCGTGAAGTGCGCGCGGTTGCCGATGATCTCGTCGCGCCAGGTGCGCTCGAAGCCGTTCATCACCGACAGCACGGTGATGATCAGCCACACGCCGGCGGCGACGCCGGCGACACAGATCGACGTGATCACCGAGATGAAGGTCTGCCGGCGCTTCGCGATCAGGTAGCGGACCGCGACGAACCACTCGACGCGGCTGCGCATGTCCGCGAGGCCGGCGGCCCCGAGCGGCGCGAGCCCGAGCAGGATCAGAGCTGCGAGCAGCCCCAACATCGACATGCCGGCAGCCCCGAGCACCTCGCGGATGCCGAGCCGGAACCAGACGACCGGCGGTACCGGCAGCACCAGCAGCAACCCGATGCCGAGGACCGAGAGCGCCAGCACACCCAGCGTCCACGGCGTTGCGCTGCGCAGCGCGGTGCGCGCGATCGCCATCGATCCGGCGACAGCGGCGGCGGCGCCGGCGAGCACCAGCGGCAGCGCGACGACGAGCTCGGCGCGCCGGCCGAAGGCGCCCGGCACCACCGCATCGAGGGCCACCCACGCGGCACCCAGCGTCCAGACGAACCACGCCGCGAACGCCGGGCGCCAGTGCGCCTGCTGCCGGGCGAAGCGCTCGAGCACCACGACGGCGGCGCCTCCGAAGAGCGCCGTCAGCGCCAGCAGGCCGATCGCGAGCAGCACGATGAAGCCGAGCGCGAGCGCGCCGCCGACGACGGCGCCCCCCTCCCAGATGACTCGCAGTGCGTCCAGGACCGCTCCTCAGCCCGCCTGCTCGGGGCGCATGTACGGAAACAGCAGCACCTCGCGCAGGTGCGCGGCGTCGGTCAGCACCATCACGAAGCGGTCGATGCCGACGCCGAGCCCGCCCGTCGGCGGCATGCCGTGCTCCATCGCGAGCAGGAAGTCCTCGTCGAGCGGGTGCGCCTCGTCGTCGCCGGCGGCGTGCAGCCGTCGCTGCTCCTCGAAGCGCGCGCGCTGGTCCTGCGGATCGTTCAGCTCGCTGAACGCGTTGGCCATCTCCATGCCGGCGACGAACAGCTCGAAGCGTTCGACGAGTCGCGGATCCGCCGGCGAGCGCTTCGCCAGCGGCGAGAGCTCCACCGGATAGTCGACGATGAAGGTCGGCTGCAGCAGCGTCGGCTCCACGTGCTCGCTGAACAGATGGTCCACGAGCTGTCCCCACGTCGGCGCCCCGCCTGCGTCGAGGCCCTTCTCGAGCACGCGGGCGCGCAGACTCTCGAAGTCCGGAGCGGCCAGCACGTCGACGCCGGTCTTCTCGAGGATCGCCTCGCGCATCGGCCGGCGCGGCCACGAGCCGCCGAACTCGATCTCCTGCTCCCGGTAGCTCACACGCGTGCCGCCGGTCGCGGCTTCGGTGACGTGCTGCAGCAGCCCCTGCACCAGGTCCATCATGTCGCGATAGTCCGCGTAGGCCTGGTAGCACTCCATCATCGTGAACTCGGGGTTGTGCTTGCGCGACACACCCTCGTTTCGGAAGTTGTGCCCGATCTCGTAGACGCGCTCGAGCCCGCCGACGATCAGCCGCTTCAGGTACAGCTCGTCGGAGATGCGCAGGTACACGTCCTGGTCGTAGGTCTGGTAGTGGGTCGTGAACGGCCGCGCCGCGGCGCCGCCGTACAGCGGCTGCAGCACCGGCGTCTCCACCTCGAGGAAGCCGCGGGCGTCCAGGTACGAACGCATCGCAGTGAGCATGCGCGAGCGGCGCACGGCGATCTCGCGCACGCCGGGATTCACGAGCAGATCGAGGTAGCGCTGCCGGAAGCGGGTCTCGACGTCCTGGAGCCCGTGCCACTTCTCCGGCAGCGGACGCAGGGCCTTGGCGAGCACGTCGAGCTGACGCAGGTCCACCGTGAGCTCGCCGGTGCGCGTGCGCCACAGGGGCCCCTCGGCGCGCAGGAAGTCGCCGACGTCCACCTGGCGCAGCCGCGCGAACCCCTCGTCGCCGAGTTCCGCCTTCTTGCCACTGACCTGCAGCTCGAGACCGCCTTCGCGCAGCGTCAGGAACATCAGCTTGCCGAACGAGCGGATCGCCACGACGCGCCCGGCCAGCGCGGCGGTCGGCGCCTGCGCGGCCAGCGCGGCGCCGTCGACGTCGTCCCAGCGCGCACGCAACGCCGCGATCGACTCGACCGGCCCGACGCGCGCCGGGTACGGGTCGATGCCGGCCGCGCGCAGCGCCTGGACGCGATCGAGCCGCGCCTGTCGCTCGTAGTCGCTCACGCTGCGGATCCCTCGGCGGCGCGCGCCAGCAGCGCGGCGCGCAGGAAGCGATCCAGGTCGCCGGACAACACGGATTCGGCGTTGCCGACTTCGACGTCGGTCCGGTGATCCTTGACGCGCTGCGACGGGTGCAGCGTGTAGGACCGGATCTGGTGGCCGAAGCCGATGTCCTTCTTGTCACCGGCGATCGCCGCCATCTTCGCCTCCTGCTCTTCGCGCGCCCGTTCCCACAGCTTCGCGCGCAGTACTTTCATCGCGTGCGCCCGGTTCTTGTGCTGCGAGCGCTCCGCCTGGCACGCGACCACGATCCCGGTCGGCAGGTGCGTGATCCGGATCGCCGACTCGACCTTGTTGACGTGCTGGCCGCCCGCGCCGCTCGAGCGATAGGTGTCGACGCGCAGATCCTTCTCGTCGACCTCGACCTCGGCGGCGTCCTCCACCTCCGGCAGCACCGACACGGCGGCGAACGCCGTCTGGCGGCGGTGGTTCGCGTCGAACGGCGAGATGCGCACGAGCCGGTGGACGCCCTGCTCGGTCTTGAGCCAGCCGTAGGCGTGATCGCCGGACAGCAGGATGGTCGTGCTGCGCAGGCCGGCTTCCTCGCCGGGCTGGTTGTCGAGCTCTTCGGCGCGCAGGCCGTGGGCCTCGGCCCAGCGGAGGTACATGCGCAGCAGCATCTGCGCCCAGTCACACGCGTCGGTGCCGCCGGCGCCGGCGTTGATCGACAGGATCGCGTTCGACGCATCGTGCTCGCCGCCGAGCAGCAGCTCGAGTTCGATCTCGTCGAGCGCGGCACCGGAGGCGTCGAGCTGCTCGGCGACCTCCGTGAGAGCGCCGGCGTCCTGCGCTTCCTGGGCCAGCTCGAGCAGCGCCCCGGCGTCGTCGAGCTGGCCGCCGACGCCGTCGAAGCGCGCGAGCTTCCGCTCGATCCCGCCCTTCTCGCGCAGGATGCGCTCGGCGCGCTCGCGATCCTCCCACAGATCGGGCGCGGCACTGTCGGCCTCGATCTCGGCGAGCCTGGCGCGCAGTCCCGGGACGTCAAAGACGCCCCCGGAACTCGGACAGCTTCTCGGTCTGGACGCGCAGGCGCTCGGCGAGCTCGGCCGGAAGCCAGTCCTTGCCACGCTCCCGGGTCGGTGTGCGTTCGCTCGTCTCGGTTGCGTCGCTCGCGCCGCTCATGTCGTCTCCCCTCGCCGCGTGTGCCACCCGCGAAGCCCCAGCAGGATCGCGGACGCTGCCCAACACATGTTGGCGAACCAGTCGCCGTGCCGCGTGTAGAACGAACCGCCGTCGGGCGCGGGCCGCAGGAGGATCTCGCCGACCCGCACGTCGCGCTCGAAGATCCGCGTCTGCTCCTGCACCCGGCCGCGGTGGTCGATCAGCGCCGAGACCCCCGTGTTGGCCGCCCGCGCCGTCCACAGCCGGCTCTCGGCAGCGCGCAGTGCCGTGATGGCGAGAAACTGATGGGGCGCCCCCGTGCGCCCGTACCAGGCGTCGTTCGTGATCGCGAACAGCGCCTCGGCCCCGTCCGCCGCGAATCGCCGCATCAGGTCCGGGAACAGCAGTTCATAGCAGATGGGTACGCCAGCGCTCACGAAGCCCTCGGCGCCCGGGGCCGGGAATCGAACGACGCGCGGCGCGGTGCCAGGCGTCACATCGGTGTCCGCGGCGCCGCGGGCGATCGCCTCGACGAAGCGGCCGAGGACGTCGCGGAACGGCATGTACTCGCCGAACGGCACCAGATGGGTCTTGTCGTAGCGATCGACGAAGCGGCCCTCGGGATCCCACACGAAGCCGCTGTCGTAGAAGGAGCGCCGGTCGCCCGTCCCCTCGAAGCCGACGGCGCCCACCACCAGCGTCACCCCGGCATCGCGTGCGAGTCCCGCGAGGAAATCCGCCAGCTCCGGAGCGGCGTCGGGCAGCCCGGGCACCGCCGTCTCCGGCCAGAGCACGACCTGCGCTCCTTCGGACGCGGCGCGTCGGGTGAGATCCTCGTAGATCTCGAGCGTGCGATTCGCCCAGTCGGGGCTCCACTTGACGCCCTGGTCGATGTTGCCCTGCGCCACGGCGACCCGGAGCCGCGACCCATCCAGCGGCTGCTCGCGAGCCACGTCGATTGCACCGGCGGCGTGCACGAGGCCCACGAACGCGACGGCGGCGATCGCGCGGCCCGGCGGTTGCGCGCCGCGGCGGAGCGCCGAAACGACCGCCGCCAGCGCGGCGCCACCGAGCGCGACGACGAAGCTCAGCCCGAAGACGCCGGTGAACGGCGCGATCGCGAGCAGGGGCTGGTTGGCGTGCTGCGCGTAGCCGAGCAGCGCCCACGGGAAACCCGTCAGCACGAACGTCTTCCCGTGATCGAGCGCCGCCCACAGCACCGCCGCGGCCCACGGCGACGGCAGTCCGTCGCCCCGCGACGACAGCACCGCGGCGGCCGCGCCGAACGCCGCCGCGAACGTCGCGGGATAGAGCGCGAGCAGCGCCACGGCGAGCGGCCCCATCGCCACCGGGGCGTGGCCGTACTCGACGGTCACGACGTAGATCCAGTGGTACACCCCGATGTGTGCGATCCAGCCCGCCGCGAACGCCGCGCGCGCCGCCGCGCGCGGCGCGAGCCCGCGCAACCCGAGCAGCAGGCACGCCGGCGCCAGCCACGCGACGCCGAGACCGAGATCCACGACGCGGTCGGCGAGCGGGTGCGGAAAGGCCAGGAACGTCGTGGCGACATAGCCAGCCAGCCAGCCGCGGCGCACGCGCCCGTTCATTCGCTCACCGCGCGCCACAACCGCCGCTCTTCGGCGCGCATCCGGCGCGCCTCCGCTTCGTCCTCGTGGTCGTGACCGAGCACGTGCAGGACCCCGTGGATCAGCAGCCGCAGGCATTCGTCGTCGAGACAGCGCCGTGCGCGCCGGGCCTGACGAGCTGCCGTCTCGATCGAGATCACGACGTCGCCGAGCAGCGCGCCGCGGCAGTCGGCGTGCGGGCCTTCGAGCAGAGAGTACGACAGGACGTCCGTGGGCCCCGACTTCCCGCGGTCGCGCAGGTTCAACTCCGCGATCGCATCGTCGTCGACGAGCGCGACGGAGAGTTCCGACGACGCGTGGCCGAGCGCGCGCAGCACGGCGCGCGCGCGGCGCGCGAGCTGCTGCCGGTCCGGACGCGGGCCCCCGGCGCGGCGGGGCGGGCCACTCAGGCGGACCGTCATTCCTCGGTCGGGGCCGGGGGATCGGTGGCTGGCGCGGCCAGGCGTTGCAGCGCTTCGCGCGTCGCCCCCGGAATCGGGAACGCGCGGTCATACGCGCGGATGATCTGCTGGACGAGGGGGTGACGGACGACGTCGGCCTCGGTGAAGCGCATGAAGCCGATCCCCTCGATCCCCTCGAGCACGCGCGCCGCCTCGATCAAGCCGCTGGTCTTGTCGGGCGGCAGATCGATCTGGGTCGTGTCGCCGGTGACCACCGCCTTCGAATCGAAGCCGAGGCGCGTCAGCAACATCTTCATCTGCTCGCTGGTCGTGTTCTGCGCCTCGTCGAGGATGACGAACGAATCGTTCAGCGTGCGCCCGCGCATGAACGCCAGCGGCGCCACTTCGATCGCCCCGCGCTCGACGAGCCGCTCGGCCTTCTCGTACGGCACCATGTCGTGCAGCGCATCGTAGAGCGGGCGCAGGTACGGGTTGACCTTCTCGGCCATCGTGCCGGGCAGGAAGCCCAGCTTCTCGCCAGCCTCGACCGCGGGCCGGGTCAGGATCACGCGCGACACCTCGCGGCGATTCAACGCCGCCACGGCGCACGCCATCGCCAGGTAGGTCTTGCCGGTTCCCGCCGGACCGAGCGCGAAGACCAGGTCGTGCCCTCGGATCGCCTCGATGTACTGCCGCTGCGAGAGGTTCTTCGCGATCACGCGGCGGCGCGAGCCGACCGAGGACAGGACGTCCTCGTACACGTCGGCGAGATCCACCTCGGGACGACCGGACGCGAGCCGCGCCGCGGCGGTCACGTCGCGGACGTGGACCGGTTGTCCGTCGCGCAGCCAGCCGTACAGCTCCTCGAGCACCTTGCGGGCGGCGCCGACGGCCCGAGGCTCTCCGACCAGCCGGACCTCGTTGCCGCGCGCGCGCACGTCGACGCCGAGCTCGCGCTCGAGCACACGGAGATGGCGTTCCCCGTCGCCGTAGAGCTCCGCGGCCATGCGGTTGTCGTCGAAGATCAGGGTCTGGCGGGTGCTGGCGGGTTGTTCAGCCAGGAAGAAGCGCTCCGCTAGCGGTCGGGAGCCAGGATCAGCGCACCCCCGTCGCGATGCGCCAGATAGTAGGCGGCCGCCGCTTCGGCCGTCAACGCAGAGCGCTCGCCCTCCGGCCACGCCGGCAGCTCGGCGAGCGAGTCCACCGCGCGGCCGCGGGCCAGCGCGGCTGCGAGCGCGAGGTGCCGCAGAAGCCTCGCATCGGCCCCCGCTCGCGCCTCGGCGAGCGGGGCGCGTTCGATCGGCACCGCGACGGCGCGGGGCCCGCTGTCGCGCACGCCGGCAATGGACAACCCAGCGAGCAGCGCCAGCGCCGCGAAGGGAATCCCGATCCCGGCGGCGCGCCGCGGCTGCAGACCCGTTCGGCGCGCGACGCCGATCGCGCTGCCTCCCTGCGCGTTCCCGAGTGCCTCGATCCAGCCGGCGCGGGCGAGGTCGACCAGCACGCGCATGCCGAGGAAGGTCCCGAGCCGGGACAGGTCGATGACACGGCGAACCGACGAACGCCCGTCGATCAACAACAACAAGCGCTCGGTTTCGGCCGGCCACGAGGACGTGCGAGCGGCCGAGGAGCGCCGGTAGTCCTCGATGCTGCCGCGCCGCCGGAACACCTGCGCTTCGCCCGGCAGCTCCGCGTGGAGCGCCCGCCACTCGTCGAGCATGCGCAGCCCATCCATCAGGAACTGCTCGGCGGCGATCAGCGAGTCGTGCGGACGGTCGTGCGGGATCGGCTGCGACACGAAGCGGAACGAACCGTCCTCCCAGCACAGCAGGGAGAAGAGCGTCTCGCGGGTCAGCAGCGCCTCGACGTCGTGCAGCGACGCCAGCGCGAGCCCCGCCTCGAGCAGGTGGCGACGCAGTCCGTCGCCCGCCGCTGCGCGCGTCCGGGCGGCGGCCGCATACGCCTCGCGCGGCAGTGCGCCGCAGCGTACGGCGAGGTCGCCGAGCGCCTCGTCGTCGAAGGACCCGACCGGCGCCGCCGACACCACGTTGCCGTCCTCGAAGCGCAGCTCGACTTCGCCCTGGGATCCGCGGACCTGGAGCACGCCCGTCTTGCGCTGCTGCCCGATCAGCTGGAAGACCTCGCCGATGCCGAAGTCGCGCAGGTTTCCGTGCAGGGCGATCGACACTAGAACGTCCCCTTGCGGTGGGCCCAGACGCCGAGCGCGAGCGCGGAGGTCAGCAGTGCGCCCGCGAGCGCGGCGAGCGCCAGCGGCCCCGCGGCGCCGACGGCGGCCGGATCGCTGACGATCTCGTCCCGGCCGATCCAGAGCAGGCCCGCCGCCACCAGCGCGGTCAGCGCCGCGAGCGACCCGCCCGGGCGTCGGGGCTCGGCCTCGGCCAGGCCAGGCAGGAGCGGCGCCGCGAGCCGCACGACGCCCGCGAGCAGCGCCCGAGCGCGCGTCCGCTCGCCGCGCAGCTCCCAGGGACCGCCGTGGCGAGCCTCGAGCCGGCGCCGCGCGCATTCCGCGCACAGGCCGTCACGCGGCTCGCCGCTCTGGCAGTGTGCGCACAGCCTCGTTCTGCAGTCGCTGCACAGTCGCGACGGCGTCCGCAGCCGCGCGAGGGCGGTCGCCGCAAAGGCCAGGCCGGCGAAGAGCAGTGCAGTCGACCACGGGGAGGCGCCGACGGTGCCTGGCGCCACCCAGGTCCGCAGCGCCGCCGCAGTGGCCGGGTCACCCGCCGCGCGTAGACGCGCGCGGAGCGCCGACGCCTCGAGCGGGAGATCGACCAGGGTCTCTGCGGAACCCGCGAGTCGCTCGGTCAGTGCGCTGGCGCGCCGAGGATCGAGCGCCTGCGCGGCCGCGAGGGCCGCGGCGTGTGAGTCCATGTCGATCGCGCGGACGTGCGCTTGCGCGAGGTTGAACCACAGATCCGCCGACGGGCGGCGCTCGATCGCGCGTTCGTAGAGCTCGATGGCCGCGGGCACGTCGCCGGCCGCCAGCCGCACCCGCGCCGCGTCGCTCAGCAGACTCGGCGTCGCAGCGCGCGGGTCGGCGAGGAGCTCGGCCGAAAGCGATTCCGCCCGTGCCAGATCTCCGGCCCGTCGGGAGCGCCGAGCGATGACCTCGGTCGCGAGACGATCACCCGCGGCGTTCGCGCGCTCGAGGCGAAGTGCCTCGGCGGGATCGATCCAACCGCTTTCCGAGGCGATCGCCGCCCACACGACGGGATCCGCCGAGAAGGAACCGAGTGAGCGGCCCGCGGCGCCGGCGAGCGGTCCGAGCGCTGCGACGACGAGCAGCGCGGCGGCGGCGAGCGCACGACGCTGCCGTGTGTCGCCGGCCCACCAACCCAGCGCGAACAGCGCGAGTCCGACGCCGAGGACGCCCTCGCCGAGGGCAGCCGGCAGCAGGATCGATGCGGCGATGGCGGCGGCCTTCGCGAAGTCCGGCATGCCGGCATCGATCCAATGCGAGAGGTCATGGGCGGCGTGTGGAGCTGCGCGCAGGCCGCGTGCGGCGATCCAGAGCAGACCGGCGGCGAGCACGGCGAGGAACAGCAACGTGAGGACCGTCGCCTCGAGCCACAGCCGGCTCTCGAAGTGATGCGGCAGCGCGATCAGGGCCTTCCGCACAGCGTCGAGCGCGTCCCCCATCCCAGAAGCGCCGCTCCACGCGGCTTGCGCGCGGGCGATCTGCGCGGCCGGCAGACCCGGCGCCAGACGCGCCGCCGCCGCAGCGCGCTCGCTGCGCGATCCGAGACTCGCGTCGATCAACAGCGCGCGGGCCAGCGGTTCGACATCGCTGATGCCGAGGGCATCTGCCGCCGCGCGGACGCGCTCGACGCGCCGGTCGAGCGGAGTCGCCGGCGCCTGCCACCACGCCCGTTCGATCCGCTCGAGCGACAGCGGCAGGGCGCGCGGCGCGAGCGCGCCGCGTTCGGCCTCGACGAGGAGTGGCGCCGCGAATCCGGCCGGAGGGGCCGGCGCGGTCGCGCCGGCGGATTCGTCGACGATGGACGGGGATCCCCCGAACTCTGCGGGGGGGTCTACGGGGTGGCCGTCCTCGGCGCTCGCTCGCGGCGACGCCAGGGCCAGCAGGCCCAGCGCCAGGACGGCCCCGCGGACCGCCCGCCCCGGATGCAGCGGACACCGGCTCAAACGACTCCCCTCCGGACACTCGGATCCGCGCTCCCTATCGGCAGCCCGCGGCCCCGAGTGAAGGGCGGGCGGCCCGCGCGGACTGCGCTGGCACGGCCCTCCCCTTCCCCCTATGTTCCGCCTCCCTCGAAGTCCGGAGACCGACGCAGTGGCCAATCACAAGTCCGCCGAGAAGCGCGCCCGCCAGGACGTCAAGCGCCGCGAGCGCAACCGGACCGTCCGCGCTCGCACCCGGAGCGTCCTGAAGAGCGTGCGGGCGGACATCGAGTCCGGCACCGGCGATCCGGCCTCGCGAGCACGCGATGCCGAACGGGCGCTGCGCCGCGCCGCCTCGAAGGGCGTGATCCCGAAGCGCCGCGCGAGCCGCCTGGTGTCGCGAATCGCCAAGCGTGCGAACAAGGCCGGCGCGAAGAGCTGACGACCGGCGCGCGCGGGCGCGCGATCCGTCCATCAGGCGCCGAGGTTGAGAACGAGGCGCTCGAGCGCGAGCTCTGGCGCCAGGGCGCCTTGGCCCTTCAGCGCCTCGTCCGTCTCGTGGATCGCGCGCAGTCCCGCGAGCAGCCGCGCGGCGGAGGTGCGGCGCGCCTGGCTCTCGAGCTTGCGGACGGCGAACGGATGGCCCCCGACCTTCCCCCCCGTTCGCACGCGCAGGAGTTTTCGCTGGTGACTCGCCAACGCCCCGAGCACGACGGGAGGCGCGGCGCCGGCGGCGAGGAGATTCGTCAGCACGCCGATGGCATCCGCCGCACGCCCCTCTCCGATCGCATCGGTGAGGTCCCAGATCGGCTCGTCTCTCAGGTCTGCCACACCGATCGATACGTGCGCCAGCGTGATCGCCTGCCCGGGTCCCGCCAACAACGAGGCCTTCTCGATCTCGCTGCGCAGGCGCAGCAGCTGCGGTCCGACGCGTTCGGCGAGGCGCTCGATCGCATCGTCGTCGATCGGGACTCCGATGCGCTTCGCTTCCCGGCGGGCGAACGCCACGAGTTCGCGGGCATGCTTCGGCGGCTCGCATTCGACGAGTGCCGCAGGCTCGGCGCCGAAAGCCTTCACCCAGGCAAGGCGGCGATCCACCGTCCCTGCCGTCACGACGAGCACGGATCGCGCATCGGCGGACTGCCCGCGGACCAGCGCGGGCAACGCCTCGATCAGCGCCTTCCAGCGGCCGCGGCCGCCGACCGGCTCGCGCAGCCACACGAGGCGCCGGGGGGCGAGAATGGGCAGTGTGCTCAGCGCATCGGCCAGGTGACCGGGCGCCGCCTCGTCGCCTTCGAGCCGATCCGTGTTGAAGTCCGCGGGACCGTCGGCCAGCACTGCGCGGCGCAGCGCCGCAAGAGCATCATCCCGCAACAGCGGCTCGCTGCCGGCGAGGAGGTAGGCGGGGCGCACGTGCCCCGCGGCCAGCTCCGCCGCCAGCTCGTCGGGCGTCAACGCGCCGCCGCGAGCCGTTCTGCGAGCGCATCGTGCACCCGCCCGGCGAGCACCTGGGAGAGTCTCCGCAGCGCTTCCTCGCGGTTCTTGCGCTCGACTTCCACGTCTGCACTCGCGAGGTAGAGCTCCCAGTCGCGCAAGGCGGTGCGATCGAGGTCGAGCCGCGTGCCATCGGGCCGCTGCGCGACGAGACGCAGCGGCAGCTCGACTTCGAACTCGAGGGCCAGCTCGACCGACGAGAAGCTGCGCGAGCGAGTCGTCAGCGGCAGGACCGCACCGGACAGCACGAGATCCGCGCTGCCCGAGCTGTCGACGAGCCGGATGCCCCCGCGCCGGGAGAACTCGCGGCGCAGCGCATCCGTGACGAGCCGATCGACGCCAGGCTCGTAGGATTCGTTCCGCAACGGCTGGACCGCCACGCGCTGCACGTCACCGAGAGCCCCGGCATGGCGAACCATCCGATAGCCGGAGCAGGCGGAGAGACCATTCGCAACGACGAGGACCACGAGCGACGCCAGCACCGAGGCGACTCGCCTCCCAGCGCCGTTCGCGAGCGCCTGCGGCGGAAGCGCGGGAGACGAGGAGTGGCGAAGCAGGAGCGACACGCGTCTCATACCGCGGGTCGATAGCAGAACGTCCTCACAGGCGGAAGCGGCGGATCTCCTCTCGAAGCGTCTCCGCGGCCGCCCGCAGCTCGCCGGTCGAGCGCTCCGCCTGGGCGGCCGCCTCGTGGTTGGCGCGGGCGCCCTCGGAGACCTGTCCCATGAACGAGGCGGATTCGTGGCAGGCGGAGGCCTGGTCCTGGAGCGCCTGGTAGATGCGCTCGACCGCCTGCCGCACCACCTCGATGCCCGCGCGAATCTGGTTGCCACCCCGGGCCTGCTCTTCCGTCGTGCGATGCACCTGCTGGGAGATGTCGCGCATCGTCGCGGTGCCGCCGAGCACGATCTCGTTGCCCTGCTCCTGCTCGCGCGTCGCATTCCGCAGCTGCTCGACGCTGACGCGCACGCCTTCCATCAGCGTCTGCACGTGGCTGGCCGCCTTGCTCTGCTCCTGGACGGCCGAGACGATCTCCGCGATGCGCTGGCCGCTCTCGCGCGAGGTGCGCGTGATCGCCTCGAGCGATTCCCCGGCCTCCGCCGACCGTTCGACGCCCACCCACACGCTTTCGCTGCCGCGCTCGATCGCGGTGATCGCGGCGCTGCTCTCCTCCTGCACCGCGCGGATCAGCGTACCGATCTCCTTCGTGCTCGACATCACCCGATCCGCCAGCTCCTTGATCTCGTCGGCGACCACGGAGAATGCCCGCCCCTGCTCTCCCGCCTGCGCCGCGATGATCGCCGCGTTGAGGGCGAGCAGGTTGGTCTCGTCGGCGACGTCGTCGATCACATCGACGATCGCGCCGATTTCCTTTGCGCGTCCTCCGAGACCGCGGACGACCTGCTCGACGGTGTCGGTGGCGTCCCGGATCGCCTCCATGCCGGCGATCGTCTCCTGTACCTTCTGCCGTCCGCCCTCGGCGACGTCCACGACCTGCGCCGAGAGCCGCGCCGTTTCGGCCGCGTTGGCGTCGACCTCGCGCATCGAGCCGGCCATCTCCTCCACCGAGGACTGCGTCTCGACGGCGGCTTCCGAGAGTCCCTCCACGTGGAGCGCCATCTCGGTGACGCTGCGGATCATCTGTTCGATCGAGCTGGAGGCCTCTTCCACCTTCGTCGAGAGCACCGACGCCGTCTGATTCAGCTCTTCGCCCGCGGCGCCCATCTCGAGGATCGAGCTCGAGGATTCCTCGACCGACGCGGACAGCTCCTGCGCCGAACTCATGATCCCCGCCGCCTGCTCCCGCACGGTGTCGGTCGACGAGCGGGCGCGCAGCACGGCCCGCTCCTGATCCGCTGCCGCGCCGGCGACGGACGCGCCGACCGTGCCGAGGTCGAGCGCCGCCGAGTCGACCCGATCGGCCGCCTGCGTCACCCGGGCCACGGTCTCGCGGAGCGCCTGGCGCATGCGGTCGAAGGCTCGGCCGAGGTCGCCGAGCTCGTCCTCGGATTCGAAGACGTTGGGCCGGTCGAGCGCCCCTTCCGCGATCCGGTCGGCCTCCGCGCGCAGCGCCGAGAGGCCTCCACTGAGATCGCTCGCGACGATCCACGCCGACGCGCACGACACGAGCAGTGCCAGGGCCAGCAGGCCCAGCAGCTCCGGAGTCGCGCTCACCGCCCGTGCGGGGAGCGCGCTCGCGCGCAGCGTCGCCACGAGTACGTGTCGGCCATCGGAGCTCTTTCGCCAGGAGAGGTAGCGACCGCCCTCGACGCGTGCGCCCTCCCCCCCGTTGTCGTCCCATCCGTCCGGCAACACGGGATGTTCGCCGTCCGGGCCCCGGCCGCCGAGAAGGGATCCCGTCTCGGCGTCGTAGAGGCCGAAGGAGCCGTCCGTCGCCGAGATCGGCGACGAGGCGAGTGACAACGCGGCGGGCGACTGATCGATGCGGCCGTCGAGCCATTGTCGCTGCTGTTCGTGCACGACCGATGCCACGGCAAAACCCACCTGGCGCTGGGCGATGCTCAGCATCGCCACCACCGGCACCACGGTCGTGATCAGAACGGTCGCCTGGAGCTTCCACGCGAGCGGCAGGGGACGTGCGGCGCGCGCGCGCTGCTCGGGATCTGCGATCGTGCGCGCCAGCCGCGCGCGGATCGGCGCCACGTCTCGCTTGAACAGGAACGTCACGAAGGGACTCGACACGGCGCCGCCGAGTGCACCGGCGAGCAGCAGCGTCCCGACATCGGAACCGGTGACGGTCGAAACCCAGGCCTTCAGCGTCAGAGCGACCGCCAGCGCGCCTGCCGGCCACAGGATGAAGGAACTCAGCAGCACCTCGCGAACGACGTCGATCGACGCCGCGAACGCGCGCAGGTCGTCCTCGGCCGTGGCCGTTCCGTTCGCCTCGAGATCGAGCCATCGCACCAGGGTCCGGACCGCGCGCTGCAGGAGATGCGCGAGTCCCGCCAGCCCGATGATCCAGACGCCGACGACGACGAAGAAGCGCTGCCAGACCGCCGGCTCCCAGTCCAGGATGCGACTGAGGAACACCGCGATGACACTGACGTTCACGGTACCGGAAAGCAGCGTCAACAGGTTCCAGCGCACCATCATCCGGCGTCCGGGAGAACCCTTTGCTCGAGACTTCGCGGCATTGTTCTCGACCGACATCGCGCGCCTCACCCGACCTTCAGCAGGCCCTTGGCGACCTGCAGGACCTTGTTTGCCTGGATCGGCTTGCACAGATACTCATCGGCGCCGAGCGCCAGCGCGCGCTCGCGATCCTCCTTGGCGCCCTCGGTAGTGATCACGACGATCGGCATGCTCTTGAGGCTCTCCTCCCCGCGGATCAGGCTGATCAGCTTGAGGCCGTCCATGACCGGCATGTTGATGTCCACCAGGGCGAGATCGAAGTGGTCGCTCGTCACCTTGCGCAGACCGTCCATCCCGTCCTGCGCTTCGACGATGTCGACATCCTTGAGGCGCTTCAACGCGAAGACCAGCAGCTGTCGCATCGTCGGACTGTCCTCGACGATCAGGATGCGATGTCGGTTCATGTCGGTTCCTCCCCACCCCTTCCCGGAGCGGACGCCCTCACTTGGTCAGCAGGTCGATGAAGCCCTGGATCGTGTTGAGCTTGCGCTCGGACTGCGAGTAGAGCCGCGCAGCGAAGATCGCGGTGGCCGCGTGTCCCGCAAGCAGCGTGAAGAGCTCGTGGTCGAGCGGCGTGAAGCCCGCCTTCTGCTGCAGCAGCCGATGGATCGCGATGGCGCCGATCGGCCGTTCCTGGACCCGCAGGGGGATCGCGACGATCGGCTCGCCGATCTCGTCCTCTGCGTCCCCGCTGTCGGAACAGGCCGTTTCTCCGCTGGCGAGCGCGCCGCCGATCAGGCCCTGTCCCAGGTGACACACCGGGAAGTCGCTCAGGACCGCTCCCTCGGAGGCGACTGCCGACAGCGCGTTCGTCTTCTCGTCGAGGACGTAGATCGCGAACACCTCGGCACCGATCAGATTGATGACGATCTCCACGATGATCTGCAGGACCTCCTGCAGATGCAGAGTGGAATGGAGCTGGAAGCTCGCCACATAGAGACTGGCCAGATTGTTGTTCTCTTCCTCGATCTCGATGTAGCGCTCGGTGAAATGACGGTTCTCGTCCTCGACCGAACGCAGGCGTTCGAGCATGTCGCTGCGCTCGCCCTCGAGGCTCGCGATCCGAGCCAACAGCTCGCGACGCAACTTCTCCCACTGCTGCTCGTCCGAAGCGGCGAGCTGCTGCGTCTCGACGCGCGCCAGCTCCCGGCGCAGACGCTCGTTCTCCCGCAGGAGTTCCTGCGTGAACTCGGCACCCTTCCGGAACAGCCCGAGCACCTCTTCCGCCCTGGAGAAGAGACCTTCGCGCTTCTCGATCATGCCGGTTCCCTCCGCGCCCGATCGCGGACGTCTCCGTCGACGCCCACCTCGATCGCCTTGGCAATCTGTTGGAGCGGCAGCACGGCATCCACGGCGCCCGAGCGAATCGCCTGTTGCGGCATCCCGAATACCACCGCGGTCTCCTCCGATTCGGCGACCACGCGGCCGCCGGCCTGCTGGATCGCCGACACCCCGAAGCGTCCGTCGTCTCCCATGCCGGTCAGGACGATTGCCAACAGGTCCGTTCCCGCAAAGTGCTTCGCGACCGACACGAAGAGCCGGTCCACCGACGGCGCGTACTTGTCTGCGGGTGCCGCGTCCGCGAGCCGCACCAGCGTGCGTGGCCCGCGGCGCTCGAACTCGAGATGGCAGCCGCCCGGCGCGACGAGTACGAGGCCCCCTACCGGCTCGTCGCCGTCCTGCGCCTCGCGAGCCGCAAAGGGCGTCAGCCGGTCGATCCGCTCGGCGAATCCCCGCGTGAAGCCAGCCGGCATGTGCTGGGCGACGACGACCGCAACCGGCGGCGCGTGCACGAAGGCCCCGAAGATCTGCATCAGCGCCGCCGGCCCCCCCGTCGAAGAGCCGATCGCGACCAGGCGTGGTGCGCGGCCGGAACTCCGCTGCGGCGCGCTCATCGGGAGCTGCGTCGTCAGTCGCTCGCGGACCTTCTCGATCCGCAGCTGGCGTACGCTGTGCACGCGCCTGAGCAGATCCTGCTCGATCCGCTCGAGCTCGGGCCCGGCGCGCGGCGTCGGCTTGGCGATGAAGTCGACGGCGCCGAAGTCGAGCGCCCGGAACACGTCCTGATCTCCCGCGCGGCCGCTGATCACGATGACCGGCGTCGGACACCGGCTCATCACCAGGCGCAGGAAGGTGAAGCCGTCCATGCGCGGCATCTCGAGGTCGAGCGTGATCAGGTCTGGCCGGAGCTCGAAAGCCTTGCGCAGCGCCTCCTCGCCGTCGGCCGCGACCCCCACCACCTCGCAGAGGGGGGAACGCTCGAGCATGCGCGAGATCGTACGGCGGCTGAACGCCGAATCGTCGATCACGAGGACGCGGATCTTTCCCGTCGGCTTCATCGCGCGTCCCGCCGGTCGAGCGCAAGCAGCGTCCGCTCGGCAGTCTCGTGCCACGGATCGCTCTCCGCGGGCTTTCTGTACACCATATCGTGCCGCAGGTGCTTGAGCTCGAACTCGGTCGACAGATTGATCAGCGACTCGGAGTGTCCGAGCAGGAGGTAGCCACCAGGGCGCAGCTTGTCATGAAAGGTCTTCACGACGTGCCGCTTGGTCTCGAGATCGAAGTAGATGATGACGTTCCGGCACAGGATCACGTCGAGCACGCCGAGCAGCGCGATCCGCTTCTCGTCCATCAGGTTCAGGTGTGCGAACGTGACGTGTTTCTTGATCTCGTCGGCAATCCGGAACTGTCCGTCCTTCTCGACGAAGTACTTCTGCCGGAGCCACGGCTCGGTCTGCCGGAACGAAGCCTCGCGGTAGAGACCGCGGCGGGCCTTGTGGAGGGCCCGCTTCGAGATGTCGGAAGCGTAGACGCGCAGATCCCGACCCGGCTCGATCCCCGCCTCTGCCGCCAGCATCACGATCGAGTACGGCTCCTCGCCGCTCGAACAGCCCGCACACCAGATCGAGACCGCTCCCGCGTCCCGGCCGCCGCGGCGCGCCTGCAGGCTCGGGATGACCTCCTGCACCAGGGCTTCCAGCTGCTGCCGTTCGCGCAGGAAATAGGTCTCGTTGGTCGTGAGATTGTCGATCGCCCACGCCAGCTCGCCCTCGGCGGCGAGGTCGCTGCGCAGCGCGTAGTGGTACGAGGTAAAGCTCCGCAGCCCCAGCTCGACGAGACGGCGACCGAGCCGTCGTTCGAGCAGGTACCGCGATTCCGTCCCGAAGTGGAGTCCGCAGTGCGAGCGCAGGAGCTCGGCGAGCATGCGAAACTCGGCTTCGGTCATCGCGACCTCGCTGGGCCGCTCCTCGGCCATGACGCTGCCTATCCCTCCTCGAGGCGCGCGAGCGCCCGCAACAGGACTTCGCGCACGAACTCGTCCTGCTCCCGTTCGAGATGCCGGAGCACCGCCGGCAGCGCCGAGCGGACGCGCCGCGAAGCCAGCGCTTCGATCGCCGCCGCGCGTACGGACCAGTGGTCGTGGCCGAGCAGCGGCAGCAGCCCCGGCAGATCCTCGTCGCGCCCGTGCCGCTCCAGGCAGCGAACGGCGCTCTGTACGACCTCGGCATCCGCGTGCTCGAGGACGGCGACGACGGGACCGAGCGAGACGACGTCGCCGATCCGCTCGAAGGCCTCCACCGCAGCGATCGCGACCGGCGCGATGTCGCCGAGCGCATGGCGCAGCAGGGCCTCGATCCGCTCCCGTGTCGCCGCATCGCCGGCGAGCACCGGTGCGAAGCCGGCGATCGCGCGAACCGCCGCCGCGCGCACGCCGCCGTCTTCGTCGGTCAGTAGTCGCTCGAGGTCCGGCAGCACGCGCGGCTCGGCGGCCTCACCGAGCGCCGCAGCGGCGACGATCCGTACGGAAGCGTCCTCGTCGGCGAGCGCGAGGCGCAGCATTTCCGCTGCCGCATCGGGCCCCATGCGCGCCAGCGCAGCGACCGCGGTGCGGCGCACCTCCGAACTCGGATCCTGCACGAGCAGCGACATGTGTTCGACGTGTTCGGGGCCACCGATCTCGCGCATCACGCGCGCCATGGCGAGTCGTACGGGCACCTCTGCGCCATCGAAGCCGCCCGCCAACAGCTCGAGCGTGCCGCGCCGGGCCTCGTCCTCCGGCGCCGCCGTGGCGATCCGAACCAGCGCGTCGGTCGCCGCCGCCCGTTCCTCCTCGGCTTCGGGCTCGGGATCACCAGCCGTCGCTTCGAGACGCCGGACCAGCGCGGTCGTCGCGCTCGGGTCCGCGCGACACGCAAGCCCCCGGGCCGCGGCGACCCGGACGCTCGGCTCGGCATCCTCGAGTGCCGCGATGAGACGCTGGGCCCCGCTCGCACTCGCCGTGCGACCGAGCAGCTCGCAGGCCAGCGTGCGGACATCGACGTCGAGCACCGGAAAACAGCCATCGATCTCGGCGTCGGCGACATCCGCGAAACTCGCGAGCGTCGCGAGCGCGACCTCGGTGAGCGCTTCGTCGCGCGCGGCCAGGAGCAACGGCACGACGCTGTCGGACGAACGCACGATGCCGAGGAACTGGACCAGCAGCAGGCGAACGCCGAGCTCCGCTTCGCCCAGGCGCCGGATGGCGTCGGCGATCGTCAGGGGAGCCGCCAACGCGCTCTCCCGAATCCGCGCACCGAGGCTCTCGGCGGTGGCGGGATCGGCCCGCCCGACCCGATGCAGCAAGGCCTCGCAGGCTGCTTCGCGAGCCGCCCGGGAACCGGCGGCGAGGCCCGCGAGCAACACGCCGACGGCCTCGGGATCGTCGCCACGACCGAGCACAGCGAACGCCACCGGCCGCAGGAGGGGATCCGACAGCGCGCTCTTCAGCGCGCCCGCGTCGACGGGCACCTCGAGACGCGCCAGCCCGCGCAGAGCCGAGAAACGCACCAGGGACTCCTCGCCGTCTCGCAGCGCCGTCTCCACCAGCGCGCGAATCGCGTCCGCCCCTCCGATCGCACCGAGTGCATCCGCCGCCGCGCCGCGGACGTTGGGATCGGAATCGGCGAGCAGAAGCGCCAGTCGCGGAACGGCGCGCTCACTCCCGATCCCGGCGAGAGCATCGACGACGAGCTTGCGCACATCGACATCGGAACTGTCGACGGCGGCGAGCAGCGGCTCGACCATGCGCCGGCCGATCCGCACCAGCGCCTCGACGGCGGCATTGCGGCGGCCCGGATTGTCGCCATCGGCAAGGGCGCGGATCAGGTGCTCCGCGACGGGCCAGTCCTCGGGCACGGTCTCGAGACAAACCACGGCGCTCTTGCGCACGCGCCAACTCTCGTCTCCGAGACACGCGGCCAGTGTCGGCAAGGCATCGGCCGGCGGCAGCATCGGGAGTCGTTCGACGGCCAGGCGACGCACCTCGGCATCGGCACTGGTGAGGTCGTGCTCGATGCTCTCACGGTCGCGGGGGTCGACGGAGATCACGAACCGCTCCGGGCCTTCGCCGCGCGGACCAGCTCCTCTGCCAGATGGTCCCGCTCGGCGCGCACGCGTGCGTCGATGCGCTCGCGGAACAGCGCGCGGCCTTCTTCGAGTTCGTCGTGCATCGCGGCCAGCGCGTCGCCTCCGCTGCGCGCAGCCGCAGCGAACTTCTCGGGGTTGTAGAGCGCGATGTCCGACACGATGATGCGAGCCAGGCGTTCGGCCTTCGCGCGCTCGGCGGCCAGCGGATCCGCCGCCGCTCGCGGAGCGATGGGTGCAGGCGCAGCCTCCACTCGCGGGGGCGAGGCGATGCGCGGCTCGGCATGGTCCTGCGCCCGTTCGCCCGCAGGCATCGATTCGAACGCCGCGACGTCGACGGATGCCGGCTGTCCGCCCCGAGCGACGTGTCCGAAGCGCCCCGGCAGACGTAGCGGCGGATCGGGAACCGCGTTCCCGCTCGTACCGCGCAGGTCGATCCCGAACCCACGGAGGATGCCGTGCAGCGCATCGGGAAGATCCGGCGGCTCCACGTATACATCTGCACCGTAGATCTCGCTCGGCGCGCGGCGATAGCGATCGTCCTTGTGAACGGCACCGACCAGTACGACGCGCGTCTGCCGCAGGCTGTCGTTGCGCTTGACCACCTCACAGACCTGGAAGCCGTACATCTTCGGCAGCGCCGCATCGAGGACGACGACACGCGGCAAGGTGCGCTGGATCGAGAGGATCGCCTCGACCCCGTCGTACGCGACGAGCACTTGCAGGCCCCACAGCTCGAGCGCCTCGGCGACGGTCTTGCTCATCTCGGCATCGGCGTGAGCAACGACGACGAGGCGATCGCGATCGAAATCCGGACCGGGTTCGCGGGGGTCGGGGTCGGAGACCGGGCGGGGGACGGCGGCGGGCGCAGGCGTTGCGGGCGCGACGACCGGCGGTGCGGAGATCGGAGATTGCGCGGAGGCGTCTTGGTGACTTCGCTCGGCTGCGCCTCGCTGCGCGCTCGCTTGCTGGGCGGGCGCGTCCTGATGACTTCGCTCGGCTGCGCCTCGCTGCGCGCTCGCTTGCTGGGCGGGCGCGTCCTGATGACTTCGCTCGGCTGCGCCTCGCTGCGCGCTCGCTTCGCTCGCTTGCGGGGGTAGGCGGACGCGAAAGACGCTGCTGCAGTGACTGCAGCGCAGCCGGGCGCCATCGGGCCCCAGCTGTTCCGGCTGCACGCGGTAGCGTGTGTGGCACTTCGGACACGCCGCGATCATCGCCGACTCCTCCCGCTCCCACGCGGCCGGTTGCTCCCGGACTCGCGGCCTGGCTGCCGATTCCCTGCTCTCATCGGCTGCTCCGGCTGGGGACTGAGCCCCACCCGGCCCTCGCTTTCGCAGGCATCCCGATTTCCTGGATACACCCGTCGCGACTGCCTGTAGCGTCGAAGCCCCAACCGTCCCACAGCGGCGCCGATCCAGGGTTCCGGCGGGCGTGTCGATCGCTCGCTCAGGCGTCCGGAACCGGTTCCAGGGCCGTGGGCTCGACCCCGGCGAACTGCGGACCGAGCGCCGAGCGATACACGCATTCGAGGAGATGCTCGAGGGACAGCACGAGCGTGGGGCGCTCTCCGTCGCGCCGGAGCACTGCCCGCACGATCTCGTATCCCGCATGCGCCACGAGCGGCGGCGCGTCGCCGATCTCGCCGCCCGCGACGGCCATGACCTCCGCCGCGGCGGCGACGCGCAGGCCGAACACGAGGCCCTCGACCTCGACGATGGCGATGCGAGCCTTCGGCCCATCGTCGACGGCGGAACCGACGAGCACGCGGCCGGCATCGACGACCGGAACGATGGCGCCGCGCAGGTCGATGACCCCCTCGATGAGGCCGGGCGCCCGCGGCAGCGGCGTCACCGTCTGCGCGCGGACGATTTCGCGGATCTGCTGCACGTCGATGCCATACAGCTGTCCGTGGACCTCGAAGCGAGCCACCTCGATCAGGGACTCCTCGAACGACGGACTCACGACGAGGCCTCCGGTTCCTGGCGGAGGCCGAGGTCGAGCAGGCGATCGACGTCGAACAGCGAGACGAAGCGCTCCCCGTGCGGAACCAACGCGCAAACCGAGTCCGATTCGCCGGCTCCAGGCGTCCGGCTGGCGGCCTCCGGTGTGCGCAGCACCTCGCTGACGCGATCGACCAGCAACCCGGCCAGCTGGCCGTCATCCCCGTTCAGGACGACGATGCGGTGCCGACGCAGATCGGGGACGGCGTCGCCAGCTGGCAACCCGAGTCGCGCGCGGAGGTCCAGCACCTGCACGATCTCGCCGCGCAGCGAGATGACGCCGAGAACCGCTTCGGGCACCCACGGGACCGGCGTGATCGGGCGCAGCCGGACGATCTCGCGAACACGCTCGATCGGCAGGGCATAGGGATCCTCGTCGAGCCAGACCACCAGCAGCTCACGCAGCTCCGCGGGGACGTCGTCCTCCCGGCCGGCGACGCGCCCGGCCGCAGCGCGCGCCAGGTCCTGCCACGGAGCCGACGTGGCGCTGCTCATGCCGCCTCCCGCCGGCGACCCGTATCTTCGATCAGCGCCGCCACGTCGACCACCAGGACGGTCCCCCGATCGCCGAGTTCGGTGGCGCCCGCGATGCCGTGGACGGTGCGCACGGGGCCCTGGATCGGCTTCAGCACGGCGTCCTGCTGCCCCTCGAGCCGATCCACCAGCAGCCCGGCGCGAACGTCTCCGAGACCGACCACGACCACCGCCTGACGCGCCCCGGCGGCGGGCGCGGTCAAACCGAATTCGGCGTGCAGACGCCGCAACCGGATCGGCTCGCCACGCAGGTTCAGCAGCTCTCGTCCCTCGCTGCGCAGGATCTCGACGGGGTCGACGAGCAGAGTCTCGAGCACGGCAGTGAGCGGGATCGCGAAGCGCTGATCGCCGACGCCGACGACGAGCGCCTGGATGATCGCCAGCGTGATCGGGAGCGTCAGCGAGATCGTGGTGCCGTGTCCGCGCCGGGAGGTCACATGAACGAGACCGCCGAGCGCCGTCACGTTCTCGCGTACGACGTCCATGCCGACACCGCGTCCGCTCGTCTCGGTGATCTCCTCTCGGGTCGAGAAGCCCGGCAGCAGGATCAGATCGAGCGTCTGCCGCGGCGTGAGCAGAGCATCCGGCGCGACCAGACCCCGCGCCACGGCGCGAGCGCGCACGACCTCGAGGTCGATGCCCCGACCGTCGTCGGAGACCTCGATGACGACGTGGTTGCCGCGCTGGTAGGCCTCGAGCCGGATCGTGCCCTCCGCGGGCTTGCCAGCGGCCACTCGTTCGCCCGGCGGTTCGAGCGCGTGGTCGAAGGCGTTGCGCACGAGGTGCATCAACGGATCGGCGAGCTCCTCGACGATCAGTTTGTCGAGCTCCGTGTCGCCCCCGTGAATCTCCAGCCGGGCGTCCTTCCCGGCCTCGCGACGCAGCCGCCGCACGACGCGCGAAAGCTTCTCGAAGACCTGCCGCATCGGCACCATGCGGACCTCGAGCACGCCGGCCTGCAGCTCCTGCAGCTTGCGATCGAGCATCTTGTGGGCCTTCGCCAGCTCGCGCGCCAGCCGCGCGACGCTTGGCTCGCCGAGCAATTTCTCGGCGATCGCGCCGATCGCGCCGCGCTGGATCACCAGCTCCCCCACGAGATTCATCAGCTCGTCGAGCTTGCGGATATCGACGCGGACCGTCTCGCTGATCGATTTGAGGGATTCGAGATCGTCGGCCGGACGCAGGTGCAGTTCGTCCGAGACGTCCGTGTCTCCGGGCAGCGTCGCCTCGGGTAGCGCGGACGGTCGATCGTCACGAGCCTGCTCTCGCGCAGCGGCCGGCGTCGTGGCGACATCCCCGGCGTTCCCCTCGGCTCGTCCGTCCTCGCTGTCGGCGTCCGGTTTCGTCTCCGCGCGGCCCGCGGGCACCGGTCGCACCCGGGCAGCCGCCACGTCGAGGCGTCGTTCGAAGGTCTCGCGGTCGAGTTCGCTGGCCACGATCAGCGAGAACCGGATCTGCGACTCCGGAGT
The DNA here is from genome assembly GCA_039794265.1 of Myxococcota bacterium. Lineage (GTDB taxonomy): Bacteria > Myxococcota_A > UBA9160 > UBA9160 > PR03 > CAADGG01. Next base: position 20,948 of record JBDIVR010000011.1, on the reverse strand, counting down.
ATCGCCTGGGGCGGGCAGCGTCGAGATGATCTCGCCGAGCGCACGCGAGGCTTCGCTCAGTTCGGCGAGCCCATCTTCGAAGGCGAGCAGATCGAACCCGGCCTCCACGACATAGAGCAAGCGGCCGCTGCGCAGGCTCTCGCGCAGGCGGTGCTCTTCGTATTCGGTGAGCGCGCGGAACAGGCTCTCGTCGACCCCGAGCGACTCCGGAGGGGCCACCGCGACGGGATCGTGGTGCAGCGCGGCCTCGATCCGCGTCTGTAGCTGGAGTAGCTCCGCGGAACCCTCGGGCGTCGCCTCGTCGCGCCCCACCAACTCGACTTCGACGGCCAGCACCGCGACGGCCTCGTCGAGCAGGTCGAGCGCCGGCGCTCGCGGGTCGAGGCGTCCCATGCGCAGGTCGTCGAGAATGTCCTCGAGCCGGTGGGAGAGCGCGCCGATCCCCTCGAAGCCGAACATCCCTGCAACGCCTTTCAGCGTATGGGAAGAACGGAACAGCCGGTTCACCAGATCGGGAACCAGGCTGCCGCGAGCGCGCTGGTCGCCGAGATCGGCGAGATCCGCGCGCATCCTCTCGAGGAGCTCGTCCACCTCCGCGACGAACTCGCGGGAGGCCTTGCTGCGAGCGGGCGATCGCTTCCGGCGCGCCGCCATCGAACCCTAGTCCTCTCGGATCTTCGCCAGCAGTTCCCGTGCCGTGCGGCGCAGGATTTCCGGCTCGAAAGGTTTCACGAGATAGGCATCCGCACCCAGTTCGAGGCCCCGCAGGCGATCGCGTTCGGATCCCTCGGTCGAGATGATGAGCAACGGGATCGAGCGATACGCCGCATTGCCCTTGACGAACGACACCAGCTCCAGACCGTTGATGTCGGGCATGTTGATGTCGGTCACGATCAGGTCGTACTGGTCGCGAGGCAGCGCGCGCAGGGCCTCGAAACCGCTCGCGGCCTCGCTGATGCGGACGGGCTCCCCGAGCTCCTCGAGAGCGGAGATCACGAGCGATCGCATCGTCGGTGAATCTTCCACGATCAGGATGTGCTGCACGAGTCCGTGTTCTCCTGATTCGGCACCGGAAGCGACCGCGAGTCCGAACCACCCCGTCCCTTCGGCCCGGCGCGGGCTGCGCTTGAGGCGCATGCTTCGCGGCGGAGCCGGAGCGTCAGAACGGCTCGGGATCGGTCGCCGCGCGTTCGCACTCGGCCTGCTCGAGCGCTCGTTCGAGGACGGCGCGCTCGAGCGCCAGGCCGGCCTCGTGGAGCACCACCTCGAGCGCACTGGTATCGCCGAGCGGTCGTCGTGAGGCGAGGTTGTCGGCATAGAGCACGGCGGCGATGCGCGAGCCGCTCTCGATCGGCGCGGCGTAGATCTCGCTCGGGGCGGCGCTCCCGAGCCGCGACGCGAGATCGCGGTCGCCGTCGTCCTCGAGCGCGGCGCGCAGCGGCGACCGGGCGCGCAGCACGTTTCGGCACCAGGCCGGTTCGTCGGACGGGAAGTGGATCTTGCGCAGGTCTTCGTCGTCGGGCCCGCCCGCTCCCGGGAGACCGACCTGCGCGACGCCGAAGGCCTCACCCCCGCGAATCGCGAAGATCGCGACGCGATCGAATGTACTCCCGGCGTACTCGAGCAGCAGGTGCAGCACATCGCCGCGGGACGCGGGATCTCGCAAGCGGGCGCTCACCTCGCGCAGGTTCCGCAGGGCGTCGGCGGATTCCTGTCGCGGCGGCGCGACCGGCCCCCTGGGCGCAGCCTTGGCGTGCGCGCGCTCGAGCGCGCCGCGCAGTTCGACAGCCAGCGTCTCTCGCCGATCGCGGGCGCGCTCGTCGGACAACATCGTCAGATCGGGGCGCGGCGAGAGCGCATCCGGGATCGCTCGTTCGTTGACGGGCGAAACCGGGACGCCTGGAGTCGCGAGCAACACGAGCGGAAGACTCGGCACCTGCGCGCGCAGGCGGGCTGCGATCTCCGCCCAGCCCTGCGCGCCGGAGACGGGATCCGGCGGTGTCGCGGTGGTGAGCAGGACCAACGGGATCTCGCCGCGCATCAGATACTGGCGGATCCGCGCGATCGCCTGCTCGGAACGCTGGAAGATGTGGGCGCGCACCGGCAACGGCGCGAGGGCCCGCTTGACCCACTCGAGCACCACGAGTTCGTGATCGACCACCACGACCGCCAGCGGATCGGCGCCAGGCCTCGCGGACGCGGAGGCCCGCTGCGCCGGTACGGGGGTCTCGCCCGGCTTCGCAGTATCGACCGACAGCGCGGCGCTCATCGTGGTCTCTTCGTCCGCTGGCGCGGGGCTTGCCGCGGCTTCGCCTTCGGCAGCGGGCAGGAGGACCGGCAGCTCGTCCGCGTCGACCTCGTCCTCGACGAGTTCGAGGACGCTGGCCTGCAGCGGCGGGGGCTCCTCGACGGTGGCGATCGCCGCGACGTCCGCATCGGTGTCATCCGCCGGATCCGACTCCAGCTCGGCCTCGAGAAACGCCGCGGCTCGGAACGATTCGCTCGCGCTCGCCCGAAGCGGCTCGTCGGACGTCTCCTCGACGTCGATGCCCGCGAAGGAGGTTTCGTCGTCGGCCGCCGCGGGCGATACCCCGCCGATCTCGGGCGCTTCGACGCCGCCCTCGTCGCGCACCCGCGTGCCCTCGAGCGCCAGGAATTGCGCGTTGAGGCCGGTCCGCAACAGCAGGTCCTCGGCAATCTCACCGCCACCGGGGTCGTCGCGGATCTCGAAGCTGAACTCACCGGAAGGCCAGCCGAACATGCGCAGGACGGTCGTTTCGACATGACGCCCGCGCAACTCGTCGATGCATCCGGTGTCGAGCGAAGTGCGCGCGCACAGCAATGCCTCGAGCGGAACCCCTTCGTCGCGGGCTGCGTCGTCGAGCGCTGCGACCTGCTCGGCCGGCAGCACGCCGGCCGATGCGACGAGGTCGCGCAGGTCGCGGGGACCGTCCTTCACGAACGCGCCGCGGATCAGTCCGCGGCGGAAGAGCACCTGCCCCTCGCCGTGGTTCGAGCGGATCCACAGCACACCCGACTTCCCGGACAGGCTGACGATCTGCATGATCTCGCCCAGTCCGAGGTCCTCGAGGCTGCCGACCAGGCTCATCCGCTTCACCTTCGATGCGAGCGACACGACGGGCGGAGCGCAGCCGAGACCACGTCCGCGTGGTGGGGATCCGCCGGTGTGTTTCGGGCACACGGGGCGGCAACTTGACCCGACAGGAACGGAGGACGGCGGGCTTTCACTTCGCTCGCACGCCACCCGGGGACCCGCGGGCGGAGGACTGCCCCGGCTCTCGCCGCGCTGGCGCGGGCTTGCCGCGCGCGGACGGCCTCAGGACAGCGGAGCGTCGACGCGCCCCGGGCGACCCGCGCGCAGGCCCGCGGGCGCGGCCGGCCCGGGCGGTCGTTGGAGTTTGATCGACGTTGCGCTTCGCGGAAGCGCGGCGGCAGCTTCTTCGAACGCGCTGCGCCAGAGCGATGTCTGCCCTTCCGACGTCACGATGCGCACCAGCAGCCGCGCAGCACGCGGCCCGAGTGCCTCGCACGCACCCGCGAGGATGCCGAGTGCAATCCGCTCCGGCGCATCGTCCCCGCGCGGCGCCGGCAGGTCGAGCGCGACGACTCCGACTCCCAGATCCGCGGCCCGCTCGACCGCGAGCCGCGCAGCGTCACGATGCGCATCGACCCCGAAACGATCGTACGGACCGAGTCCGAGCAGCAGCAAGCGCGGGGCGAGCACGCGCCCGTGCGTGAGCAACAGTGCGGCTTCGCCCCACTCGCCGCGCAGGCGCGCGGCCCCGACGAGACCGCTGACCCAGCCGCACAGGCGCCAGTCCGCGAGCCCGGCGCCTCCGCGCAGGGGTCGCCGGTCGCGGAAGAACCCCGCCACGGCGAGTTCGGCGCCGACATGCACCAGCGAGCCTCCCTCGACTTCTACGGCGAGCGTCGATCTCACGCGTCGCGCTCCTCGGGATCCGCCGGCAGAGACACCGTGGCGGAACCGGCCGCGAGGCTTCGACTCACGGCATCGAGAACGCCGTTGACGAACGCCGGAGAACGATCGCCGGCGAAACGACGCGCGAGCTCGATGGCCTCGTCGATCGCCACCGACGGCGGCGTCGCGCCCCACACCATCTCCCAGACCGCCAGCCGCAGCACGTTGCGATCCACCGTCGCCATGCGCTCGATGCGCCAGTGCGTCGCGTGGGCCGCGAGCAGGGCGTCGATCTCTTCCCGATGCTCGGCCACGCCGGTCACCAGCTCCTTCGCGAATGCCTGCGCGCCCGCCGGCAGCTCGAAGTGGCTGCCGACAGCGCCGAAGGCAGCCTCGGCGCGGGCCGGCGACGGACCGGCCTCGCCGCGATCGCCGAGTTCGGCGGCGTAGAGCACCTGGAGCGCCGCCTGGCGCGATGTCCGACGCGCAGCGGTCACGGCCGCCGCCCGCGACTGCGCGGTCCGCGCGTGCCGCCGCGCGGCGCCTTGGCGCGCGGGCGCCGCGGTCGCTCTCCGTCCTCCGGCGGCCGCCGGAGCGCCTTGACGAGATGCGCCATCTCGATCGCAGCCAGCGCCGCCTCGACGCCCTTGTTGCCGTGTTCGCCACCGGCGCGCGCCAGCGCCTGGTCCGCGTCGTCGCAGGTCAGCACGCCGAACGCGATGGGCACGTCGGTGTCGCGCACGATCTCGCGGATCCCGTCGGTAACGGCATCGCACACGTATTCGAAGTGCGGTGTCCCGCCGCGAATGACGACGCCCAGGGTCACGAGGGCATCGTAGCGTCCGCTGCTCGCGAGGCTGCGCGCCGCCTGGGGAATCTCGAACACGCCCGGCACCCAGGCGACATGGAGGGCGTCGGCATCGGCGCCACGCGCGACCAGCTCCGCCACGCAGCCTTCGAGCAGCCGCACGGAGATCGGATGGTTGAAGCGCGACACGACGATCGCGAGACGTTGACCCGTCGCATCGCGGCGAATCGCGTAGCTCTTCATCGCGCCCTCCGCATCGCGCCGGCCCGCACCGGCGCGATGCGCGCCTCGAGCAGCAAGTCTGCGCCGAGCTGGCGAACGCGCCGCACGGCGAGGTGCGGCGCGCTCGCCAGGTCTCCGGCGCCGAGCGCGCCGACGGCCGGGCGGCCGTCCGCTCCGAGCAGCAGCGGCGCCACCATCCATAGCAGCTCGTCGACGAATCCCGCGCGCAGTAGCGCCGCCGCCAGATCACCGCCCCCTTCGACCAGCACCGTGCCGAGGCCCTCGGCGCCGAGCCGCTCGAGCGCCGCACGCAGCGACGGCCTGCCGCTGCCGGTCGGTCGCAGCGGCAGCAGACGTACGCCGCGCTCAGCGAGCGCCCGCCTGCGGCCAGCCGGTGCGGCGCGGCTGCACAGGACCCAGGTCCGCTCGGGATGCTCGCGGTAGATCCGCGCGTCCGGCCCGACGCGCAGCGCCGAATCGACCAGCACGCGCACCGGCCGCTGGACGACGCGCGCGCCGCGCCGCGCCGTCAGCTCCGGATCATCGGCGAGGGCGGTGCCCGAACCGACCAGCACCGCGTCCGTCCGCGCCCGGAGTCGATGGACGAAGGCGCGCGCGGGTGCGCCGGTGATCCAGCGGGACGCACCGGCGGCCGTGGCGATCCGGCCGTCGAGCGAAGCGGCCAGCTTCAGCGTCACGAACGGCCTGCCGCGCTCGACCTGCGACAGGAAGCCGCGATGCTGCTCGCGACACTCGGCTTCGAGCACTCCCGCCTGCACATCGATCCCCGCGCGGCGCAGCGCCCGAATTCCGCCGCCGGCGACATGCGGCGCCGGATCGCGGTGTCCGACGAACACGCGGGCGATGCCGGCTTCGATCACGGCCGTGCTGCAGGGGCCGGTCCGCCCGTGGTGACAACACGGCTCGAGCGTCACGGCGAGCGCCGCGCCGCGCAGCGCCGCGCGGCCGTGGCGCCGCGCCGCCTGCTCGATCGCTACCACCTCCGCATGCGCCTGCCCGGGCGGCCGCGTGCGCCCGCGTCCGAGAACGCGGGAGCCGCGGTACACGACGGCGCCGACGGCGGGATTCGGAAACGTCCGGCCGAGGGCGCGCCGTGCCTCGGCGAGAGCGAGTCGCATTGCGGCCTCCGGCGTCAAGGGGTCGCCGTCAAGACGGAGGGCGCCGCTGCGCCTCGGCCTCGGGCTCGTCCTCGCCCGCGACGAGAGCAGTCGGCAGGGCGTCGGCAGCCAAGCCCGCGAAGCTCTCCGTCGTGTCGTAGCGATGCGTGCGCGCGGACTCGAAGAAGGCCACGTAGTCATCGGCGCTCTCGAAGCTTCGGAACACCGAGGCGAAACGTGCGGCGGACAACAGGTCGATGCGCGCCAGATCCTCCAGCACCCACTCGCCCATCTGCTCGCTCGCGACCTCCGTCTGCCCCGTCTCCTGCAGCCGCTTCTCGACCCGATCCGCGAGCCGCTCGAGCGCGTCGATCGACACCGGCCGCTTGACGCAGGCGCGCTCGACGCTGGCCAGCAGCTTGCGGCGATCGAAGTCCTCGCGCCGCTCGTCGCGCTTGACGAGCTTCGGCAGTACGTCTTCGACGCGCTCGCGCGTCGTGAAGCGCCGCCCGCACTCGAGACATTCGCGACGACGGCGGATCTCCGCCTCGTCGCGCCCCAACCGCGAATCCACCACGCGATTGGCATCGTCTCCGCAATACGGGCACCGCACCGGCTAGTGTCCTGCGTCCGCGTCCGACCAGTGCGTTGGATACAGAGGGAAGCGTCGGCAGAACGCCTCGACCTCGCGGCGCACCGCGGCGAGGCGCCCCTCGTCCGCCGGCGCTTCGAGCACGCGGACCACGAACTCCGCGATCTGCGCCATCTCCGGCTCCTTCATGCCGCGCGTGGTCACGGCTGGCGTGCCGATGCGCACGCCGGAAGTCACCGCCGGCTTGCGCGGATCGTACGGCACCATGTTCTTGTTGGCCGTGATGCCGGCGTGCTCCAGCGCCTGCTGGGCCTGCTTGCCGGTCACGTCGCGATCGACCAGCGAGAGCAGGAACAGATGCACGTCGGTGCCGCCGGCGACGATCCGGAAGCCGCGTCCCGCGACGCCCTCCGCCAGCGCGTTCGCGTTGGCGACGATCTGTTGGCAGTAGCGGCGGAACTCCGGCCGCGCCGCCTCGCGGAAGGCGACCGCCTTGCCGGCGATCACGTGCATGAGGGGCCCGCCCTGCCCGCCCGGGAACACCGCCGAGTCGACCTTTTTGGCGAACGGCGCGTCGCACAGGATCAATCCGCCGCGCGGGCCGCGCAGCGTCTTGTGCGTCGTCGTCGTGACGACGTGTGCATGGCCGACCGGCGACGGGTGGACGCCCGTCGCGACGAGTCCGGCGATGTGCGCGATGTCCGCGAACAGCAGCGCGCCCACCTCGTCGGCGATCGCGCGGAAGGCCGGGAAGTCGAGCGTGCGCGAGTACGCGGTCGTTCCGCACTGGATCAACTTCGGACGATGTTCGCGGGCGAGCCGGCGCACCTCGTCCATGTCGATCGTCTCGGTGTCGCGCCGGACGCCGTACGGAACGATCTGGTACAGCTTGCCCGAGAAGTTGACCGGCGATCCGTGGGTCAGGTGCCCGCCGTGATCGAGGTTCATCGCGAGGATCGTGTCGCCGACGTCGAGCAGCGCGCGATAGACGGCTTCGTTGGCCTGCGAGCCGGCGTGCGGCTGCACGTTGGCGTGGTCGGCGCCGAACAGCGCCTTGGCGCGCTCGATCGCGAGCGTCTCGACGCGATCGACGACCTCGCAGCCGCCGTAATAGCGGCGGCCCGGATAGCCCTCGGCGTACTTGTTCGTGAGCACCGAGCCGACGGCCTCGAGCAGGGCCTCGGACACGAAGTTCTCCGACGCGATCAGCTCGAGGCCCAGCGCCTGGCGCCGCCCTTCGGCGCGCAGCAGCCGGCCGATCTCCGGATCGGCCTCGTCGACGGCGTTCGCCGTCGCCAGCTCGCGCTGCCATGCGCGCCGGCCGAGCGTGTCGATCTTCGCGACGCGCGGCGCGTGCCGGCCGCCTTCGAAGCCCGTGCCGAGGAAGGTCTCGACGATCGCCCACGCGGCGTCAGGCTCGAGCCGATCGGCCGACAGCGCGAGTACATTGGCGTCGTTGTGCAGGCGCGCCATGCGCGCCATGTCGACGTCGAGCGCGATCGCCGCGCGCACGCGCGGATAGCGATTCGCGACGTAGGAGACGCCGTTGGCGGAGCCGCACAGCACGATCGCGCGGTCTGCGTCGCCGCGGGAGACCGCGTCGGCCGCGGGGCCCGCATAGTCCGGGTAGTCGACCGGCTCGGGGCCGTCGGTTCCGTAGTCCTGCAGCTCCCAGCCGGCGCGTTCGAGGCGCTCGCGCAGCGCGCGCTTCAGCGCGACCCCGCGGTGGTCGGCGGCCAGGGCGATCCGTTTCGGCATGACGAAACTCCTTCTCGCTACGACGCGCGGCCGAGCAGCAGGCTGGCGCTGACTCCGCCGAACCCGAATGCGTTCGACAGCACGGTCCGGACCGGCCACTCGCGGGCCTTCGGCGTCACGTGATCGAGCGCGCACTCGGGATCGGGCTGCTCGAGATTGAGCGTGGGCGGCAGCACGCCGGTCTCGAGGGACCGCACGCACAGGATCGTCTCGACGGCGCCGGCTGCCCCCATCAGGTGTCCGAGCCCGGACTTGTTCGCCGACACCGGCATCCGGGCCGCGTGGTCGCCGAAGACCGCGTGCAGCGCCCGCGCCTCGCTGAGATCGCCGGCGACGGTGCTGGTCGCGTGCGCATTCACCGCGTCGACCTGTTCCGGCGCGAGCCCGGCGTCGGCGAGCGCGCGTTCCATCGCGAGCCGGGCGCCGCCGGCGTCCTCGGCGGGACTGGCCGGGTGCCGGGCGTCCGCGGCCTCGCCGTAGCCGAGCCATTCGGCGCGCACACGCGCACCGCGCGCGTCGGCGTGCTCGGCGGTCTCCAGCACCAACACGCCGGCCCCCTCGCCGAGTACGAAGCCGTCGCGGCCGGCGTCGAAGGGCCGGCTCGCGCGCGCAGGTTCGTCGTTGCGCGTCGAGAGCGCGCGCATCGAGGCGAACGCGGCGATCACCAGCGGGTGGATCGCCGCCTCGGTGCCGCCGGCGACGACGACGTCGGCGTCGCCGCGCTCGAGCAGCCGCGCCGCGGCGCCGATCGCCTGGGCCCCCGACGCGCACGCGCCGACCGGACACAGGATCGGACCGCGCAGCCCGTACGTCATCGACACGTAGCCGGCCGACATGTTCGGCAGCACCATCGGCACGGTGAACGGCGACACGCGGCGGGGGCCGTGCGCCAGCAGCGTGTCGTAGCTGTGGAGCAGCGTCGCAACGCCGCCGATGCCGGTGCCGATCGCGACACCGATGCGATCCCGATCGCCCTGCGCGTCGGCCAGGCCGGCGTCGGCCATCGCCTCCTCGGCGGCGACCAGCACCAGCCGGGTCGCGCGGTCGAGCCGGCGCAGGTCCTTCGTCGAGAGGCCTTCCGGCGCGAGGTCCGCCTCACACTCGGCGGCGAAGCGCACCGGCAGGGCGCTGGCGTCGAAGCGCGTCAGCGCGGCGACGCCGCTCGCGCCGGCGACCGCAGCCGACCACGTCGCCCGGACGCTGCGCCCGAGCGGCGATACGCAACCCATTCCCGTCACCACGATGCGACGGCGCGCCGACCGTGCTCGCTGCATGGAATCCCCACAGGGCCAGTCCCATCGAATGTCCGCGACCCGCGAAGTTCGGCGATCGCGTCGCAGCGGAGTTCCGCGGATCCGCTCAGCTGACGGCGGCGCGCGCTCTCACGTAGGCGACGGCGTCTCCGATCGTCTGGATCTTCTCCGCATCATCGTCGGGGATCTCGATGTCGAACTCTTCTTCCATCGCCATCACCAGCTCGACGATGTCGAGCGAGTCCGCACCGAGGTCGTCGATGAACGACGCTTCGGGGACGACCTCTTCCTTCGACACGCCGAGTTGCTCGGCGATGATGTCGGCCACTCGCTGTTCGATCGGCTGTTCGGTCGCCATGGTCGTTCGCCTCCGGAGGACAGGCTCGAGGGAGCATCTAGGGAGCGGGAGGAAGTCCCCCGGGTTGCCGAGACGCGGAATCTAGCCTGCACGCTGCCGATCCGCCGCCGCGCGCCGGGCTGCAGGCGCGGCTGCAACGATGCGTCGGGACGCGGGTTCCCGGTGCGTGAGCGCGAAACGGCGTTTGCCCATCATGACGGCGGCGGGGATCCGGCGTCCCCGTCCGCGAACTCCGTGGCCGCCGCCAGCTCGGCCGCGCCAGTCAGCGCTGCCCGCGCGACCCCCGGCTCGATCCGGGCGACCAGCGCTGCTAGCACCTTCGCCGGCCCGATCTCGAGCACCCGGGTGACCCCCAGCGCGGCGAGCGCCTGCACCATCGCCGTGAAACGGACCGGCTCGGTCACCTGCCGCCGCAGCAGCTCGCCGATCCGGCTCCCCTCTCGGACGACGTCGGCGCTGACGTTCGCGATCAGCGGCGGCACGGGGTCCGCGAAGTCCAGCCGCTCGAGATCGCCAGCGAGGCGCTCGGCGGCGGGCGCCATCAGCCGGCAGTGGAACGGCGCCGACACCGCGAGCCGCATCGCGCGCCGCGCGCCGGCCTCGCGGGCCTCCTCGCAGGCGGCGTCGACGGCGGCCGCCGCGCCGGAGATCACCGTCTGCCCCGGCGCATTGTAGTTGGCCGGCTCGACCCAGGCGCCGGTGCGCTCGCGGGCGCGCGCGCACGCGTCCTCGACAGTCGTCGCATCGGCGCCGAGGATCGCCGCCATCGCCCCGGCGCCGGCCGGTACGGCGTCCTGCATGTACGCGCCGCGCGCGCGCACGAGGCGCACGGCGTCCGGAAGCGACAGCGACCCGCTCGCGACGAGAGCGCTGTACTCGCCGAGGCTGTGCCCGGCGACGTAGGCCGCGGGCAGCGCGCCGCCGTTCCGCTCCTCGAGCGCCCGCAGCAGCGCGACGCTGGTCGCGAGGATCGCCGGCTGCTGCATCTCGGTCGCGAGCAACGCGTCTTCGGGCCCGTCGAAGCACAGCCGCGACAGTGAGATGCCGAGCGCGTCGTCGGCCGCGTCGAACACCGCGCGGGCCGCCGGCGACGCCTCGTAGACGTCTCGGCCCATGCCGACGCGCTGCGCGCCCTGGCCGGGGAAGAGCAGCGCGAGCAAGGCGGTGCGCCTACTCCTGCTCGGGGATCTGCAGCCGCGTGACGCCGCGGTAGTGTCCGCACTCGCGGCACACGCGATGCGGCAGGCGCGACGCCCCGCACTGCGGGCAGTTCGCGCGACCGGGCACCGTGAGGGCGTCGTGCGAGCGCCGCCAGTTCTTCCGCGTCTTCGACGTCTTGCGCTTCGGGACCGCCATCAGCTCTCTCCTTTGCCCTCGCCTCCGCCGCCAGAACTGCGCAGCGCTGCGAGAACCGCGAACGGCGAGGTCGGTCGTTCCGCCTCGCAGCCGCATGTTTCGAGATTCCGGTCCACTCCGCAGCGCGGGCACAGTCCGCGACAGTCCTCGCGGCACAGCGGCTGGACCGGTACGGCCAGAGCGACCGACTCTCGCAGCAGCGAGCGCAGGTCGATCTCCGGCCCGTGAAACCATCCCATCTCGAGCTCGTCCGTCAGGCAGACTCCCCATCGGGACAGGTCGCGCGCCGCCTCCGGCTCGGGCGGCACACGAGCGCCCGCCGGTTCGAGGACCAGACGGAAAGGCTCGCGAAGCGGCGAACGATAGCGGACGAGACAGCGGCTGCACTCGAGCTCGAAGGCCCCCTCGAGTTCCCCTTCGAAGTAGAGCTCGGAGCCGATCTTGTACGCCCGCAGCCGGGCCGTCGGGACGACCGCCAGCTCCCCGGCGAGCTCGGGAACGGTCTCCCGGGCATCGGCCCAGCCGGGGTCGTCGGGACCGAACTCGAGCTCGGTGGGGGTCTGTTGGAGGCGGTCGACGAGGATCTTCATGGCGGTGCCGGTCGGGACTAGCAGAGGGGCGAGCCCTCGTGCCACCGCGCGCCGCCCGGCCCGGCTACATTGCGCGACCCATGTCGATCCGGACCCGATTCGCCCCGAGCCCCACGGGGTTCCTGCACATCGGAGGCGCCCGTACGGCGCTCTACAACTGGGCCTGGACCCGCCGGCACGGCGGGACTTTCGTGCTGCGGATCGAGGACACGGACCGCGCGCGCTCGACCGCCGAGTCCGAGGCGGCCATCGTCGATGGGCTGCGCTGGCTCGGCATGGACTGGGACGAGGGCCTGTCGCGGCAGAGCGAGCGCGGCGACCTGCACCGCGCGGCGATCGAGACGCTGCTGGCCCGCGATCGCGCGTACCGCTGCGTGTGTACGCCGGACCAGATCGAAGCGCGCAAGCAGCAGGTGACGGCGACCGGCGCGAAGTGGACGTACGACGGCCGATGCGCCGAGGCCGCACACGGACCCGCCTGCGGGCCGCACACCGTGCGGCTGCGCGTCCCGAAGGACGGCAGGCTCGGCTGGGAGGATCTGGTCTTCGGCCCGAGCGGCCAGGATGCGCGCGAGATCGGCGACATGGTGATCCGCCGCAGCGACGGCTCGCCGCTCTACCACCTGGCCGTCGTCGTCGACGACGTCGACATGAAGATCACGCACGTGATCCGCGGCGCGGATCACCTCAACAACACGCCCTTCCAGATCGCGCTGTACCGAGCGCTCGACGCGCCGTTGCCGCAGTTCGCGCACGTGCCGCTGATCGTCGGCGCGGATGGCCGGAAGCTCTCGAAGCGGCGCGACCCGGTGTCCGTGCAACACTTCCGAGAGGCGGGGTATCTGCCCGAGGCGCTGTGCAACTGGCTGGTCCGGATCGGCTGGTCCCACGGTGACCAGGAACTCTTCTCGCTCGACGAGATCCGCGCGCTGTTCAGCCTCGAGGCCGCGCACCGCTCGTCCGGCCAGGCCGATCCGCAGAAGCTCGACTGGATCAACCAGGCGTGGATCAAGCAGCTGCCCGTGGGCCGGCTCGTCGCGGAGCTGCAGCCGTTCCTGGCCGCGGTGACCGATCCGGGCGCCGCGGCGGCGGCGACGGGGGACGCGGGGCTGCCCGGACTCGTCGATCTGCTGCGGGAGCGCAGCAAGACGCTCGCGGAGATGGCAGCGCGCGCGCGCTTCTTCGCGCTGCCGGACGACGCGCTCGACTACGACGCGAAGGCCGTCCAGAAGCACTGGAAGCCGGCGCTGCGGGCGCCCCTCGCCGCGCTGCGCGATGCGCTCGCCGCGTTGCCGGCCTGGGAGCCAGCGGGGGTCGAAGCCGCGTTCGAGGGCGTGCTCGCGCAGCACGAAGGCCTCGGCCGCGGCCCGCTCGCGCAGGCGGTGCGCATCGCGGTGACCGGCAGCGCCGCCTCGCCCGGGATCTACGAGACCCTGGCGGTGCTGGGCCGCGACCGGACCGCGGCGCGGCTCGCGCGGGCCCTCGCCGCGTGGCCGGCGGGCTGAGCACGGCGTGGATCCCCGGCAAGGATTCGAACCTTGATTGACAGGGCCAGAACCTGTTGTCCTACCATTAGACGACCGGGGAATCGCCGAACGCGTTAGAAGTAGCCGAGCCGCCCCCCCTTCTCAACCGCGGGCGGGGACGGCGGGCGGGGACGTTCCTTGCGAACTTGCATTGGCCCCGACACGACGGACCGAATACGCCGAGGAGCCTGCAGGGGCCAATGCAAGTTCGCAAGGAACGTCCCCGCTCTTCGCCGCTACCCCCGGCTCGCCGTCACGATCCACGCCGATGCCGGAGCTTCGAGACCGCGCGGCGTCTCGAACGCCGCCAGCGCTTCCCGCACGGCGGCGACGACGCGCTCGCGCTGCTCGGGCCCGGCCTGGGCCTCCCGCAGCGCCTGACCGACCGGGCCGACCGCGAGGAACAGCTCGAGCGCTTCGTCGAGCCCGCCGCGTCCGAGCGGCATCGGCCCGTCGACCGCCTCGTGCTCGATGTCCTCGAAACCCGCGGCCGCCAGGATGCTTCGAACGCGCTCCGCGTCGGCGAACGCGAACGGACCCGGTGCATCCGGCGCCGGCGGCGGCGGAAACGCGACGTGCTGCATCGCCGCGAGCGCGGGCGCCATCATCCACGGATTGCGCTCGCGCGCCTGCCAGCACGCGAACGCGAGGCGGCCGCCGGGGCGCAGCGCCCGGCGCAGATTGGTGAAAGCCGCCGGCGGGTCCTCGAAGAACATCACGCCGAAGCGTGAGTAGACACAGTCGAACGACGCGTCGTCGAAGCCGGCCGTCTGCGCATCGGCGCACTGCCACTCGATCCGCTCGTCGAGGCCAGCCGCCTCCGCCCGCACCCGGGCGCGCGCCAGCATCGGTTCCGAGATGTCGACGGCGACGACGCGCCCACCCGCGCCGACCGCGCCCGCCAGCTCCAGCGTCGTGCCGCCGCAGCCAGAGCCGACATCCAGCACCCGCTCTCTGACCGCAACCCCTGCACGCTCGCGCGTGAGAGCCCCGAACGCCGCGAGCTGCGCGTCGAGCCGCTCCTGCATCGCGACCCAAGCCGGGCCGGCGCCCTCGTTCCAGTACCGGATCATCTCTGCGTTGGCGGGGCTCATGGGGACGTTCCTTGCGAACTTGCATTGTCCCCGACGGGACGAACCGAACGCGCCGGGTACCTTGCCGGGGACAATGCAAGTTCGCAAGGAACGTCCCCGCGGCTACGCGAGTGGCACCGGCCACAGCGCGGTCAGCAGCGCGCCGACCGCCAGCATCGGGCCGAAGCCGAAGGGGGTGTCGAGGCCGCGGCGCAGCACCGCCCAGCCGATTCCGAACAGCAGCCCCGCGATCGACGCCGCCAGGATCGTCTGCACGACGCCGACCGGCCCGACGAACGCGCCGATCATCGCGAGCAGCTTCACATCGCCGAAGCCCATGCCGGGAAACCACGTCCACCAGTCGAGCGAGAAGCGCGCCGGGTAGTCCTCGCCGTCGCCGGGCCAGTGCTCGAAGCGCCGTCCGAGCGCGACACAGATCCGCGCATGAACGAAGCCGACGATCCACAGGACCCCGCCGCCGACGGCCGCGCCGACGAGCGCGTGCCGGAACGCGTCGAAAGCCGGCGCGCCCTCGAAGATCCGGACGGCCGGCAGCAGCGTGAGCCCGACCGCGAGTCCGCCGAGCGACAGCTCGTCGGGGATGATGCGGTGATCGAAGTCGATCGCCGCCGCCGCAACCAGGATCGCGGCGAACGCCATCCAGAGGAAGGCGCTCGCGCCGGGGCCGAAACGCAGCGCCATCGCCACGAACAGAGCCGCGGTCAGCGCCTCGATCAGCGGATAGCGCGCGGAGATCCGGACCCCGCAGTCTCGGCAGCGCCCGCGCAGCCACAGCCAGGCCAGCACCGGCACGTTGTGCCACGGCCGGATCGCCCGCCCGCACGCCGGGCAGTGCGAGCCCGGCGACACGATCGACTCCCCGCGCGGCAGCCGATGGATCACGACGTTCAGGAACGATCCGGTGATCGCCCCGAGCACACCCGCGAGCCCCGCGAACACGCCCGGCTCGATCATCGACAACGATCCCCCCACACACGCACGCTAGCAGCCCGACGCGAGGAGCGGGCCCCGCCGTGCGAGCGCTCTCAGGATCGCATCGAGCACCGAGTCCAGCTCCTTGCCCACGTCTTCCGCGAGAAAGCGCAGCACCAGGTAGCCGTTCTCCTGGAGCAACTGATCCTTGCGCCGGTCGCGGCGGTAGGCGACCGGATCCGAGAGGTGCTGGGCGCCGTCGAGCTCCACCGCAACACGGGCGTCGGCGCACAGCAGGTCGACCTCCAACGCTCCGAAGCCGTCGAACGCGATCGGCAGCGCGACGTTCAGGCGGAAGCGCTTCTTCGTCTCGGCGAGCGTCTCGAGGCGCCGATAGAGGAACGCTTCCGTCGCGCTCCGCGCGCGGTTCGCGCCGTCGGCGCCCGCTGGCACCGCCTGGGCAACATGGACGAAGAGGTTCGCGAGCGGCGCGTCCACGCCATCCCGGACGAGCCTCCGCACGCTGCCGGCATAGTCGCGCTTCCAAACCGGATCGGAGGGAAGCACGACGTCTGCCGGCCAGCCCGGGATGGCACTGGCCGGCAGGAGGACCTTGTACCCGATCGCCTCGTAGCCGCGGCAGCGGCGGTCGAACATGCGCGCCAGCATCGGCACGTCGAGATCGGCATAGTCGTAGATGCGCACCTCGCGCTTGCCGTCGCAGAGCCGGTGCAGGCGGCCTGCGTACTGGGCCACGGTCCCGCGCCAGGAGACCGGAAGCGTCAGGAACAGCGTGTCGAGACGGGGATCGTCGAACCCCTCGCCGACGTACCGGCCGGTGGCCAGGAGCACCCGTGGCTCCTCGCGCGGGATGGCCGCCAGGCGATCGCCGACGGCCTGCCGCTGCTTCTTGCCCATTCCCGCCCGCATCACGACGACGTGACGAACGCGCGCCTCGAGCCCCTGCGCGAGGCGGCCCAGGTGGTCGTTCCGCTCCGTCAGGACCAGCGGCGAGCGCCCGCTTCGGACCGACTCGACGATGTCGTCGCAGATGCGACGCGTGCGCCGCTCGTCGTCGACGAGCTCCTGGTAGAGAGAATGAAATTCGGCGCGTCGGTCCTCCTCCGGGCTCCGGCTGGGCAGGAACGCCGTCGGCTGCACGAGGACCCGGTGATCGAAAGGTCGAGTCGCTGCCTGCGCCCGAGCATCGACTCGATGGCGGATCGGCCCGCACTGCATGAAAATGATCGGGTGGTGACCGTCCTTGCGGGCGGTCGTCGCTGACAGCCCGATGACGAATCGGGCCTTCGCCCGGCGCGCCACCTGCTCGAAGCTGTGCGCCGAGAGGTGATGGCACTCGTCGACGATCAGATGGCCGTAGTCGGCGATGCGGTCATCGACGACACCGTTCCGGACGAGGCTCTGGATGACCGCGACGTCGAGCACTCCGTTCGGCCGGCTCCGTCCGCCACCGATTCGACCGATCGCCTGTGCGGGCACGCCGAGAAACGCCGCGAGCCGCTCGATCCACTGGTCGAGCAGTTGGCGCCGGTGGACGAGCACGATCGTGCTGACTCCGCGCCGTGCGATGAGCCAGGCGGCGACCGCCGTCTTGCCGAATGCCGTCGTGGCGGCCAGCACACCGATGTCGTGACACAGCATCGCGTCCGCCGCTGCCTGCTGGTCCGGCCGGAGCTCTCCGTGAAACGCGACCTCCAGAGCAGCCCCGGCTTGGCGCTCGTCGCGAATCTCCGTGCCAACGCCGAGGTCGGATAGAGTTCGCCGGACCTCGTCGAGGCACCCTCGAGGCAGGCCGATATGCGCCGGATGATCCTCCGCACAGGCGATCACGCGCGGCTTGCCGTACGTCGAGAGCCGCATCGCCTGCGCTCTGTAGAATTCGGGATTCTGGAAGGCGGCGAGGCGGAGCAACCGGTCTCTGAGACCCGGAGGCAGGCCCGCCTTGGCGATGTAGATCTGATCGCCGAGAACGAGTTGCAAGGTATGGGGAAGTTCCCCGACGATCGGTGCCTCGTTGCGCCGACGCGACGGCGGAGCCGTCCAGGGCTCCTCGTCCCCGTCGTCCTGCGGCGGCAGCCGCACCCCGAGAATCCGGCCGCGCCGCTCGGCCTCCCGGACGAGCGCTTCGACCTGTGGTCGGTCGAGTTTCCGCACGCTCGCAAGGAACGCCCACTGGTCGGACCACGGCGCGAGGCCCTCATCGAGAAAGACGCTGTTCCCCAGCGCGCGCGGCCCCTTCTGCAGCGGCAGGGCGATCAGGTTGCCGAAGCCACCGCGAGGCATCGTGTCCTGATTCGGGAACATGCGGTCGTACGAATCCAGGCCGAGGTCCGGCCTTCCGGCCATCGTCTCGGTGAGGACGTGCGAGCCGAGCCTGCGGGCCAGTGCAGCCGGAATGGCGTCCTCGAAGAACAGCCAGACGTGGGCGCCTCGGCCGGAGCGGGATCGCTCGATCGCCGCTGGAAGCTCCAGGCGACGGCACGCTTCGAGGAACGCCGCAGCATCCTCGCGCCAGCCCGCCTTGTCGAAGTCGATGGCGAGCAGCCGGCACGTTTCGTCCTGGAGGAGCGGATAGACGCCAGCGACGAAGGGCTGGCCCCCGGCGTCGCACCCGGAGAGGTGCCAGCGAATCACCTCGTCCGTCACCGGCAGGAATCGGCGATGACGACATTCGGCGCACCGGACCCGCGGCTTCTCGCAGAGGCCGCGCACCCATTCGTTCGCGCAGGCCGGTGCGTACCCGGACTTCCCGCTCGTCCGACTCTCGAAGCGACGGGGATACACATCTTCGCGACCCCGGAAGAGGGAACGGAACAGAGCAATCTTGATGTGGGACGAGGACGCCTGGTCGACGGCCTGCGAACTCGAGACCATCAGCGCTCCCGCGAGGCACGACGCGAAGCCAGAGCCGGTGGGGCAGCGGGCGGAGACCCCTGTTGGTTGGCGTGAAGGCCCGCGAGGGGCCTCCTGCTGCTCCGCTTGTTCGCCTCATCAGGCCAAATTGTGCGGGCAGTCGTCCAAGCGGAGAAACCGTTCATGCCCAAAGCCTCGAAGGGCGCAGAATCTCGCACGGTTCACCGAGACAGGCGTCGCGCCTCTGCGAAGACATCCTCCGCCGCATACGAGGGGACCTCTCCGCGATCGGAAGCGGAAACGCGCTGTTCGATCTCCTGCGCCCACGCTGCCTCGATGTCGGACAGCGGGGAACGAAGTGACTCGATCAGCGCCTCCGCCAGTTCGGCTCGCTCAACTGGCGTCAATGCGCGGGCCGCTTCTTCGATGTCCTTCCGAGAAGCGGACATACGGAACCTCCATCGTCGCGCGGATTCTACGCCGACATCGGAGCCGTGTCGCGAACCGCGAGCGAGCCCTACCAGGCCGACTGCACGTGGGGGTAGGAGCGGATCCGCTCGTCTGGCGTCACCACGACGACTCCGTGCTCGAGAGCGGTCGCGACGATGATGCGGTCTGCGGGATCGGGATGGAACGCACCGGGAAGCTTCGTGCTGCGCACGGCAACCGCTGGCTCGAGCGGGGCGATCTGGATCTTCGGCATCGCCAGCGCGACGTCGATCCACTGCTCGACGGGGCGATCGAGCTGGATGCGCCGCGTTGCGACCCGCATCGCGACCTCCCAGACGCTGATCGCGCTGACGAGGAGCCGTTCGGCCTCCTCGACGGCCTGTCGCGCGCGCGCCGTCAGCCGTTCCGGCTCACTGACGTGCCAGATCCACGCCGCCGTGTCGAGCACGATCACCGGGCCGCTTCCCACTCCTCGGGGTCGACGACCGGGCGACTGGGGTCCGGATCCAGCAGCGTGACCGAGCCGAGCAGCGCTGCGGGATCGGCGCGGACCGCGCGCAGCTCGGCGACAGCCACGCCCCGCCGCGTGATCGTGATCGGCTCCTTCGTCTCCTCGACCCGGCGGATGATCTCCGTCGCCCGCTGGCGAAACTCGCCGACAGCGATCTCGCGGCCTGCCATCGTCATAGCCTCATTGCCGTTTGGCTGGCTATTTAGCACGAACCGGCCGCGTCGACGAGGCCGCTCGTCATCCAGCGGAGGAACCGGGCGGCTGGCGCCCGGCGCGAACCGGAACTCCGGCTCAGTAGTCCCCGGACGGCGGTCCGCTCGGCGGCAGCGCGCGCGGCCGGCTCGCGAGGTAGCGATCCGTGCGATCGGCGCCGGTGATCATCGGGTGCGTGCCGGGATCCGGGTGGTACCCGAGCGGATCGACCCACGTATAGCGGACGGGCCCGAGCACCAGGATCCGGAACGGCTTGTCGATCTCGCTCGGCCGCGTGATCGCCGTCACGAACCCGACCGGGATCATCGCGACGCTGCCGGCGATGGTCAGCGGGATCCCGAAGACGGCCCGCGTGAGGATATCGAACATCACCGGCACGCGATCCGAGTCGCGCTCCTCGAGCGCATGGGCCGGGCCGGCGAGCAGGACTACGCAAGCAAGGGCGGCGAGTAGGCGAGACATGGTGGCTTCCTCCAACTGCGGACTCGGTAGTCGGCCGATGGTCCCGCCGCCTCCGGGTCGGCGGCGGGTGCGAGCATCGCTGTTCCATCGGCCGCGCGAGCCGCTCCGGCCTCCATCGGCCGGCGCCGGCAGGTCTTGAGGGGGCGACTCTCGGCAGGTGAACGCCCCATCGATTCCGGCCGGACCGCCCGCTACTTGAGGTCGCGCCGCTCGAAGACGACGACGCCCAGCAGCAACAGCACCGCGCTGTAGCCCGCTCCATAGAGAACGGCCAGCAGGACCTCGCTGGCAGGAACGGGCAGAGCGTGGAGCGCCTGCGTCGTCAGATTGAAGCTCTCGAGGTCGGGCAGAATGCGATAGAGCGCCTGCGAGGCCAGACGCACCGACTCGACTTCGGAGTTCGCCCCGAGATCCCGAAGATCCCGACTCAGGTGGCCGACGGCGTACAGCCCGGCGGTGAACAGCGACGCGAGCATCGGCGTCGTGAACGCAGAGAACAGCGTCGCGACGGCCACGATGACCGCGAACTCGACGCCGGCCAGCAGGAACGCGAGCGCGAGCTGGTGCGGGAGCGGAGCGCCGGCCAGGGCAGAGACCAGGACGAAGGCGACGGCCATGATCGCGAGCTGTAGCCAGATCGTCGCGACCAGCCCCAGGTACTTGCCGAGCAGGAACTCGGCCCGCGAAATGGGCTTCGAGAGGATCGTGAAGATCGTGCGCCGCTCGACCTCGCGATAGATCAGCCCGACTCCGATGAACACCGAGATCGCCGCGCCGAAGAGCCGGATCGCTGCGAGGCCGACGCTCTGGAGGATCCGCTGTCCTTCGACGTAGGTCAGCGTCGAAACCAGCACGCCGGTCCCGATCAGGAGGACGGCAAAGAACAGCAGCGTGTAGAGCACACGGCTGCG
>JBDIVR010000010.1:0-133937 GCA_039794265.1 Myxococcota bacterium | reverse complement strand
CGATGGCGCCGGACGAGGACATCGGGTGCGGCTCCCCCGCCGGTGGCGAGGCGATGCGCCTGTTCGCGACGGCGCGAGGCTTCGGCTTCACCGCGATCCAGCTCGGCCCGCAGGGCGAGACGACCGCCGGCAACGCCTCGCCGTACGACGCCACCGCGTTCTCGCGGAGCCCCGACTCGCTGGCCTGGGCGCCGCACGTGCGCGGCGACGACGGCGACGCGCGGGTGACGGCCGACATGCTGAAGCGCTGGGTCGTCGAGCGGCCGAGCGGCAGCGAGACCCGCGTTCTGCACGCGCACGTCCATACGCAACAGCGACACCGGGTCGGCGTCGTCCACCAGCGCTTCCGGGCCGCACTCGACGGCAAGGACGATTCCGCCGCGAAGGAAGCGCGGGCGCTCGCCGCCCGGCTCGCGCGCTTCACTGCACACCACCGCGCGTGGCTCGACCGCTACGCGCTCTACGACGCGCTGGCGGACGAGCATGGCTGCGACCACCGCAGCGGCTGGCCGACCGCCGGCATCGCCGCACTCGATCGGCGGCTGTGGGAGGCCGACGCGGGAGCCGCGGGCGAGCGTCGCCGTGCGGAGCTTCGCACGCGGCACGCCGGACGCATCGAGACCTACGCGTTCGGCCAGCTGCTCGCGCACGAACAACACGCCGCCGTCCGGCGCCGGACCGCGGCGCTCGGCTTGCGGCTGCTCGGCGACATGCAGATCGGCTTCTCGGACCGGGACCACTGGGCGTGGCCGGACGCGTTCCTCACCGGCTATCGACTCGGCGCGCCGCCGAGCCGGACGAATCCCGACGGCCAGCCGTGGGGATACCCCGTCCTCGACCCCGGCCGCTATGGCGTGGGCGGGTCGTCGGCGCCGGGACCCGCCCTCGCGTTGCTGCGCCTGCGGCTGGCCAAGCTCTTCGCGGAGTTCGACGGCGTGCGCATCGATCACCCGCACGGCCTCGTCGATCCCTGGGTGTATCGCACCGACGATCCGGTTCCGCTGCACGCCGTGCAGAGCGGAGCGCGGCTGTTCTCCGCGCCGGCGCTCCCGGACCATCCGGCGCTCGCGCGTTTCTCGATCGCGCGCCCGGACGATCTTCACGTCGGCGCGCTGCGCTGGGCGGACGACTGGGTCGCACGTCTGGCCCCCGACCAGATCGAACGCTACGCGAGGGCCTTCGACGTCGTGGTCGCGACGGCGCGCGATTGCGGCCTCAGCGTAGAGGACATCGCGTGCGAGGTGCTGAGCACGCTGCCGTTCCCCGTCGCGCAGGTCCTCGCGCGGCACGGGCTCGGCCGCTTCCGGGTGACGCAGAAGGCGGCGCTCGACGATCCAGCGGACGGCTACCGCAGCGAACACGCGCGACCGGAAGACTGGATCATGATCGGGACCCACGATACGCCGCCGATCTGGCAACTCGTCGAACGCTGGCGCCAGGACGGCAGCGCGCCCGCGCGCGCCCGGCGCGTCGCCGAGCGGCTCGCCCGCACCGACGGCGAACGCGCGAGACTCGCCGGCGCGTTCGCGAGCGACCCGGGTCTGCTCGCGCAGGGATACTGTGCGGAACTCTTCGCGAGCCCGGCACGCCAGGTGCTGGTGTTGCTCACGGACCTCGTCGGCATCGACGAGTCCTACAACGCGCCGGGAACCGTCTCCGAGGCCAACTGGAGCCTGCGGCTGCCTGCCTCGTGGCGCCGGGACGCCGCCGATCGGCTGGAACGAGGCCGTGCGCTGAACCTGCCGGGCGCCCTCGCGATGGCGCTGCGCGCCCGCGGCGGAGGATTCGCGAGCTCGCACTCCGGACTCCTCGCGAGACTCGACGCCGATGCGCTCGCCGCGCCCCGGAGACTGCGCGACGGTTGACCCGGCGCCCTACCCTCCCGGCGCGGCAAGCAGCCGGGCCGGGCTCCGGGCCCAGCGACAGAGGGCTCGCGCCCATGCGACGGAGGAGACGGCGAGGATGCGGATCGCGACGTGGAACCTGAACGGAATCCGTGCGCGGCTCGAGTTCTTTCTCGAGTGGCTGGCCGTGCGCGAACCCGACGTGGTCGGGCTGCAGGAACTGAAGGTTCCAGACGCGCAGTTCCCCTGGGCCGACATCGAACAGGCGGGCTATCACGCCGCGGTGTATGGGCAGAAGAGCTGGAACGGGGTCGCCGTGCTGGCGCGGCAGCCGATCGAGGTGTTGCAGAAGGGACTCCCCGGCCAGGAGGAGTTCGGCGCCCGCCTGCTGACGGCCCGCGTCGGCGGTCTGCACTTCACGACCGTGTACTGCCCGAACGGAAAACACACCGGCCACGACGACTTCCCGCGCAAGCTCGCCTGGTTCGATGCGCTGACCGGACACATGACTCGAAACGGTGTCGACCAGGGCGTGCCCAGCGTCCTGTGTGGAGACTTCAACATCTGTCCGCAGCCGATCGACTCGTGGAACGAAGCGGCGCTGCACGGCTCGATCTTCCACACCGACGAGGAGCGCGAACGCATCCGGCGCCTGCTCGCCGCCGGCTGGGTCGACCTGTTCCGGGCCCGCTACCCGGACGAGCAGGCGTTCACGTGGTGGGACTACCGCGGCGGCGCCTTCCACCGGCGCCACGGCCTGCGCATCGATTTCGTGCTCGGCAACGCGCCGCTGGCGGCGGGACTCCAGAGCGTCGAGATCGATCGCGATTGGCGCAAGAAGCGCGAGGAACGCACCCCCAGCGACCACGCGCCGGTGGTCGCCGACGTCTCGCTGCCCGGCGGATAGTCCTACCGCTCGGAAACCCGCGGGGAGATGCGAGGTCTGGTAACTTCTTCCTTGCAATTTCTACCTACATGAAGGTAGAAAGTGACGATGCCTTCGCTGGTCTCGCCGCCCCCCCGCCCCATCGATGCCCCGAGCAAGGCCGAGCGGACCCGCGCCCGGCTGCTCGAGGCCGCCGAACGTCTGTTCGCCGAGCGCGGCTTCGACGGCACCCGGCTCGAGGAGGTCGCAGCGGCCGTCGGCATCCGGCGCCCGTCGATCCTCTACCACTTCCGCGACAAGCCCGCGCTCTACGACGCCGTCCTCGCCGAGGTGTTCGGGGCGCTGTACGAGCGCGTGGCCGCCGTGTTGCTCGGGGCGGGATCGTTCGCCGACCGGATCGAAGCGGCCGTGTCGGTCTGGATCGACGTCGTCGCCGCACGCCCGGCGCTGGCGCGTCTGCTGCTGCGCGAGGTGGCCGACGGCACGCCGGTGAACTCGTCGAGACTGGCGCCGCATCTCGAGCCCTTCTTCGCGCTCGTCGAACGCACGCTCGCGGCGCCCGATGCCGTCTCCCCGCCGAGCGGCGCCGATCCCATCGCCGTCGCCAGCCAGATCGCGGGCGCAACGGTGTTCTTCGTCGCGGCGATGCCGACGCTGCTGCCGCGCCGCCGTTTCGAACCGCTCGAGCCGGCGCAGCTCGAGGGGCTGCGCCGCGAGCTCCAGCGCGCCGTGCGCCGCCTGTTCCCGTCTCCCTGAGTCGAGAAAGGAATCTCCATGCTCGTCCCCCAGCAACCCTCCCCTCCGGTCGATGCGCGACACGTGGATCCCGACTGCGATCCGTTCGAACGCTTCAACCGCTCGCAGGGAGTCGGAGCCGTTCGCGATCCGTACCCGGGACTCGCCGCGATGCGCGCCCAGGCGACCGTGCACCGCATCGACCTGCGCGGCCAACCGTCCGCCGCGAGCCCGATGACCGAGGCGCCGCCGGAACTCTACGCCGTTCTCGACTTCGAGGGCGTGCACGCGGTGCTGCGCGACGGCGCGCGTTTCTCCTCGGCCGGCTACGCCCGCTCGATCGGCGGCGTCATGGGCCACACGATCCTCGAGATGGACGGCGAGGAACACCTGCGGCATCGCGCGTTGCTGTCGCGCGCCTTCACGCGGCGCGCGCTCGAACGCTGGGAGCGCGAGCTCGTCCGGCCGGTCGTCGAGTCCTTCGTGGATCGCTTCGCCGCCCGCGGCGCCGCCGACCTGGTGCGCGAGCTGACGTTCCCGTTCCCGGTCCGCGTCCTCGCCGGTATGCTCGGTCTCCCCGAGGAGACCCACGATCGCTTCCACCGACTCGCGGTCGAGCTGATCAGCATCGGGATCGACTACGAGATGGGGATGTCCGCGTCGCGCGCGCTCGGCGCGTTGTTCGCGCCGATCATCGCCGAGCGGCGGCGCGCGCCGGCCGACGATCTCATCAGCACACTCGCCCACGCCGAACTCGACGGCGCTCGGCTCTCCCACGAGCAGATCCTCGCGTTCCTGCGCCTGCTGGCACCGGCCGGCGCCGAGACCACCTACCGCTCGTCGAGCAACCTGCTGTTCGGGCTCCTCTCGCACCCGGACCAGCTCGACGCCGTGCGCCGCGATCCGGCGCTCCTCCCACAGGCGATCGAGGAGGGCCTGCGCTGGGAGTGCCCGCTGCTCTCGATCCTGCGGACGGCCACCGTCGCGACGACACTCGGCGGCGTGGCGATTCCGCCGGGTGCTGCGATCGCCGTGAACCTCGGAGCCGCCAACCGCGATCCCGCGCGCTGGCCCGATCCGGACCGCTTCGACGTCTTCCGCGCGCCGCAGCCCCACATTGCGTTCGCGTTGGGGCCGCATGTGTGTCTCGGCATGCACCTCGCGCGCATGGAGACGCGCGTGCTGCTCGAGACGCTCTTCGACCGGCTGCCCGGTCTGCGCCTCGACCCCGATGCGCACGACGTCCACATCTCGGGACTGCTGTTCCGTGCGCCGCTGGCGCTCCCGGTCCGGTTCGACACGGCGGTGCGAACCGCGGTCTGACCGGCGTTTGCTCGCGTCCGCGCGCTACCAGACGCGGCAAACGGGCTCCGGCGCCATCGGCGCGCCGCTCGGGCACGAGAACGCCTCGCGGAAGGCGGGCAGCTCCGCCAGCGGGCCGTTGACGCGAACGCGCGGGCGCGCGCGCGGATCGCTGCGCACCATCGCCGCGTCGTAGCCGGGCTGCGCGCTCGCGCACCAGGCCTGCGCGTACGCGACGAAGAAGAGCTGCTGGTTGTCGAGGCCCGGAATCGGCGACGGCGCGCCGGCCGCCGCGCCGGCCTCGGCCTGCCACGCGCGATGGGCGAGCGCGATGCCGCCGACATCCGCCGCGTTCTCCACCGCCGTGAGGCGACCGTCTACGCGCAAACCCGGCGCGGCCTCGATCCGATCGTAGCGATCGACGAGACACGCGAGGGCGTCGTCGAAACCTCGCTGTGTCGCCGCGCTCGACCACGGCGCCATGCGACCCGACGGATCGAAGAGCTGTCCGCCGGCGTCGAAGGCGTGGGTCCACTCGTGCGCCATCATCGAGCCCGCCGCGCCCCAGCGCATCGCTGCCGGGAGCGAGACATCGAAGAGCGGCGGTTGCAACAACCCGGCGGGCAGGACGACCTCGTTGGAGCGCGGATCGTAGTAGCCGCGCATCGCATTCGCGGGCAGAGGCCAGGCATCGGGGTCGATGGGCGAGCCCGCCGCCGTCAGCTCTCGTGCGAGTCGGGCGGCGCCGGCAGCCAGCGTGTTCTCGAGATAGCGACCGGGATCGACCGTCGGCGTGTCATCGTCCGGCCAGGGCTCGGGATGCCCGACCTTGCGCCCGACTGACGCCGCCTTCTCCGCAGCGACCGCACGACTGTCGGCGCTCATCCAGGCGACGCGCGGCAGCGAGACGCGGAACGCCTCGGCGATCCCGTCGAGCATCCCTGCCGCCACGGAGCGACTGTCCCCGGAGAAGCTCGCCTCGACGTAGGCGCGCCCCACGAGATCGGGAAGCGCGGCGAGCGTCGCATCCGCGCAGCGCTCGGGACGCGGCGGTCGCGCGATCGCGCCGGTCCACTTCGACTCGAACGCGAAGTCCTCCTCTTCGAACTCCCTTCCCAGCCGCTGCGCCACCGCGTGCAGTAGATGCCAGTGCAGATACGCGCGCAGGGTCTCCGCCTTTGCGCCGCGCAACGCCGTTCCGGCGCCCTCGACGAAGGCAGTGCTCCCCACCGCGATCGCATCGAGCTCCGGCGCGCCGAGCGCCGTGAAGAAATCGTCCCACGGGAGCAGTGGATCCAGCGCCTGCAACGCGGCGCGACCGCGAACGGCCGCGCGCGGCTCGCTGCCCTCAGCGTGCGCGCCGTTCGCGAGCGTCGCGCGGGCGAACTCCCGCTCGAGTTCGATGATCGCGCGCGCCTGCGCGCGGGCCCGCGCACCGCGCACGCCGGTGAGCTCGAGCATCCGCGCCACGTGACGGCGATACTCGTCGACGAGGCCGCGCCGACTCTCGTCGATGTAGAACCGCGCATCGGGCAGGAGGAATCCACCGGGCGCGAGCCGCATCACCGATCGCTTCGGGTCGGCCGGATCGCGCTCGAGGCCCAGCGCGAAGAACGGGCTCGCGCCCGGAACGCGCCGCAGCGCCGCGGCCGCCGAGAACATGGCCGGGAGGTCGTCGGCCGCGTCGATCGCGTCTCGCCACGGCGTCAGCGGATGCAGCCCGGCCGTCGCGATGCGCGCCACGTCCATGCAGCTGTCGAAGAACGCAGACGCCTTTCGGTGCCAGTCCTCGTCGCCCTCGCGTTCGAGCAGGGCGACCAGCAGGCCGCGGTTGCGGGCGGCCATCGACGTGAAGCTCCGCATGATCTGCGGTCGGTCTTCGGGCGGCGGCACGGCTGCGAGCCAGCCGCCACAAGCGTACTGGTAGAAATCCGCGCAGGGATCCGCCGCCGGATCGATCGCCGCCAGCACGGAGCGCTCGACCGCAGCCGCGGCGAGCGGCGGCCGGCGCACGGGTCCTCGCGCTCCCGGCACGCACGCAAGGATCAGCAGCAGCAGCCCGGCGACTCGCGTGCCGCGCGGCACCCCTCGGATCCTCGACGACACGGCGTCCCCTTCGCGTGCGCAGCGTACCGGCACGTCGTGGCGGGCGGAAGCGGGGGGATCTGCGAGGCGCCAGGCGCGTCATTCCCGCGCGCGCACCGCCACGTCGAGCGCCGCGGCGAGCGTCGCGGCGAGCAAGCGGGCATCGGACTCCGACTCGACCGAAAGCCGGACCGGGAGCCGGCCGCCGTCCGGACCGCGAACGGTCACGTCCCAGGGTCGGATCCGGGCGCGCTTGAAATCGTCCGCGGAGACGACGCGACGCGCGATCTCCACCTCCGCGATCGCCGCGCGCGACCAGCGCTCGGCACGATCCCGGTCGCCGGCTTCATCGTCCGTCCAGCGAAGCGGGTCCCCGCAGCGCGTCGAGCGGCACCGGATCGACGCCTTTCCGGATCCGATCCTGCAGCGCCGACAGGTCGAGCAGCGACGGAGGAATCTGGCGTCCGAACTCGATGCGCTCCCAGGTCAGAACGCTCTCCGCACCGCTCATGAGATCGCGGATCCGCACGACCTTCGGGAACGGGCGGCCGCCGACGAGTGCCACGGACTCGAAGTTCTGCTCGCGAATCGGCGCGCCCGTCACGTCGATGAAGCGCACGCGGACGGGCAGCGAGCTCTCCGGGTCGATGCGCGTCTCGACGCGACCGTAGTAGTGATACGGATCGCTGTGCAGCTCGACGTAGCGCCGGCCGTCCTCCTCGACCTCGCGGACCGAACCGCTGCGACGCGCGACCGGGTCGCTGAGCCAGAGGTCCTCGTGTCGGAACAGCGAATCCGCCCAGGGATCCGTCGCCAGCAGGCCCCGCACCGCGAGCCAGCGGCGCTGCTGGACATCCCAGTACCAGTTGACGAGCGGTTCGCCCGGCGTCATCACGAGCTCCGACACGACGCTCTGGTCGTCGCCCTTCTCCTGCATCTCGAACACCGTCCGCGTGCTGCCCTTGCCGGAATCGCGCAGCGCATCGAACGAAAACTCGAGGTCCCGATCCCCGGGGCGACCGATCCGGACCTGCGCGCGGCCCGCGAGCGATTCGTCGAGCCGCAGCGCCTCGGCCATCCGGGTGTGCCACGCATCCGCCGACCGCGACTCGCCCGCCCGGGACACGGGGGGAGCGGCGAGCGCCAGCACGAGGATCAGCGCAGATCGCAGCGACGCAGAGCGCCAGGGGGAGAGGCTCTCACGGATCGGCATCAGCGGTTAGCATAGCGACATGTTTCCCCGATCCGACAGCGAGCGCCCTGCGGACCGCGGAATGGTCCGGGTACCTGGGGCGCAACGCTGATGGCGCTGCACCCGAAGCTGTGGGCCAGCTGGATCCCGAATGGTCTCGGCCACGTGAAGCCGAACCACTACGGCGACATGCTGCGCGTGCTCTGGGAGAACCGCGACGAGCTGCCGTACGCATGGCGGATCCTGCGCGATGGCGTCTGCGACGGCTGTGCCCTCGGCACCAGCGGCTTGCACGACTGGACGATGGATGGCGTGCACCTGTGCATGGTGCGCCTCCAGCTGCTGCGCATGAACACCATGGGCGCGCTCGATCCCGATCGGCTCGCCGACGTCGCCGCCCTCGCGCGCCTCGACGGTCGCCAGCTGCGCGCACTCGGGCGCCTGCCCTACCCGATGCGCCGTCGCGCGGGTGATCCCGGCTTCGCGCGCATCTCGTGGGACGAGGCGCTCGGCGAGCTCGCCGAGCGCGTGCGCGCAGCGGACCCGCAACGACTCGCGTTCTACCTGACGTCGCGCGGCATCACCAACGAGACCTACTACGTCGCGCAGAAAACGGCGCGCGCGCTCGGCACCAACCACGTCGACAACGCGGCACGCATCTGTCACGCGCCGAGCACCGTCGCGCTGCGCGCCGCGCTCGGCGTGGCGGCCTCTACTTGCTCGTACAAGGACTGGCTCGAGGCCGACTGGATCGTGTTCTTCGGCAGCGATGTCCCGAACAACCAGCCCGTCACGACGAAGTACCTGTACTACGCGAAGACGCGCGCCGGCGGCGGAACCCGCATCGCCGTCGTGAACCCCCTGCGCGAGCCTGGTCTCGAGCGCTACTGGGTGCCGTCGGTGTTCGAGAGCGCCGTATTCGGCACGAAGCTCGCGGACGACTGGTTCGCCGTGCACACCGGGGGCGACCGTGCGTTTCTCGTCGGCGTGCTGAAGGCGCTGTGCGCAGACGGCGGTCTCGACGAACGCTTCCTCGCCGAGCACACGAGCGGTTTCGCTGCGGTGCGGGCCCAGGCCGAGGCTGCCGCATGGGAAGCGCTCGAGCGCGAATCCGGCGCTTCGCGCGACGACATGCAGCGCTTCGCGGCTCGCTACCGCGACGCGAAGCGCGTGGTCTTCGTCTGGAGCATGGGCATCACGCAGCACGCCGAGGGCGTCGACAACGTGCGCGCGATCGTGAACCTCGCGCTGGCGCGCGGGATGATCGGACGCGCAGGCTGCGGGCTGATGCCGATCCGCGGCCACAGCGGCGTCCAGGGCGGCGCCGAAGTCGGCTGCGTCCCGACCTCCTACCCCGGCTACGTCCCGGTCGGCGCCGACGGCGCGCGGCGCATGGAGTCGCTGTGGGGCTTCGCGCCGCCGACCGAGCCGGGGCTGATGGCCGGCGACATGATCGAGGCCGCACATGCCGGCGCACTCGACCTGCTGTGGTGCGTCGGCGGCAACTTCGCCGAGACGCTGCCGGACCCCGCCTGGGTGCGCGAGGCCCTGGCGCGCGTGCCGCTGCGCGTCCACCAGGACATCGTCGTGTCGCCGACGATGTTGGCGGACCCGGGGCCCGGCGGCACGGTGCTGCTGCTGCCGGCGACGACGCGCTACGAGCAGCCGGGCGGCGGCACCGAAACGACGACGGAGCGCCGGCTCGTCTTCTCGCCGGAGATCCCGGGCCGCCGGATCGGCGAGGCCCGCGCCGAATGGCAGGTCTTCGTCGAGCTGCTGCGCCGCGTCGATCCGGAGCTCGGCGCCCGCGCCGGCTTCGACGACGCGGCGACGATCCGCGCCGAAATCGAGCGCGTCGTTCCCGACTACGCGGGAATCGGCCAGCTCACGGCGAAGGGCGACCAGGTGCAATACGGGGGCCGCCGGCTGTGCGAACGCGACGGACGGCCGTGGTTCGACACGCCGGACGGGCGCGCGCAGTTCGCGACGGTTCCGCTCGCGCTGCGTCCCGACCACGACGGTGAGGCGCCGATCCCCGACGGCTGGTTCCGCGTCAGCACGCGCCGCGGCAAGCAGTTCAACAGCATGGTGTGGCACGACCGCGACCCCCTGACCGGCGCCGCGCGCGACGACGTACTGATGAGCGCCGAGGATGCGGCGTCTCTCGGGTTGAACCCGGGCGCTCGCGTTCGGC
Organism: Myxococcota bacterium; assembly: GCA_039794265.1. Taxonomy (GTDB): domain Bacteria; phylum Myxococcota_A; class UBA9160; order UBA9160; family PR03; genus CAADGG01. The sequence goes on along the minus strand of JBDIVR010000010.1, from coordinate 123,699 downwards.
TGCGCTCGAGCGCCGGGGCGATGGCCGCGCGCGTCCGCATCGCGCCGATCCGGCCGCGCAATCTCCAGGTCCATTGGCCGGAAGGCAACGAGCTGTTGACCCATGGCCGCTACGACCCGCGCTGCGGCGAGCCCGACTACAACGCGCTCGTCGAAGTCCTGCCGCTGTGAAGGATCCCAGCACCGAGCTGTGGCCGACCCAGATCGTCGCCGACGGGGTGCCGCAGGAGCTGCCGGATCCCGTCGTCGTCGAGGAACCGCTCGAACTCCGCGTCGGCGGCGAACCGCTGGTCGTGACGATGCGCACGCCCGGCCACGATGAGGAGCTGGCGGCGGGTTGGCTCTACGGCGAAGGGCTGCTCGACTCCCGCGAAGACCTGCTTTCGTTGCGCGGAGGCGAAGGAAGCGGCGCAGCCGGCAACGTCGTGACGGCGCGCCTGCGCGACGAACGCTCGATCGACGCGGCGCGCGCATCGCGCAGCTTCCTATCGACTGCAGCCTGCGGCGTCTGCGGCAAGACGGCGATCGAGCACGTGTTCTCGAGACGACTCCCGGCGTTGGCGCCCGGCCGGCCGCGGCTCGATCGCACGTGGCTCGAGGGACTGCCCGAGCCGATGCGGACCGCGCAGCGCGTCTTCGCGCGCACGGGCGGCCTGCACGCCGCGGCGCTGTTCGCTGCGAACGGGCCTCTGTTGGTGCTGCGCGAGGACGTCGGCCGCCACAATGCCGTCGACAAGGTGGTGGGCGAGCGGCTGCTGATCGGCGCACTCACAGCCGGCGCCCACTCGCTGGCCGACACCGTGCTGCTGCTCTCGGGACGCGTGAGCTTCGAGATCGCGCAGAAGGCCGCGCGTGCCGGGATCCCGGTGCTGGCCGCCGTCGGCGCGCCGTCGAGCCTGGCGCTGCGCGTCGCCGATCGCGTCGGGATGACGGTCATCGGCTTCCTGCGACCGGGACGCTTCAATGTCTACACGGGATCGGGGCGGTTGCTCTGAGCCGGTGGTCCGTCTGCGTCGCTCGCGGCAGCGGCGGCCCCGTCGTCCACCTCGATGCCGCCTTCCCCGCGCAGCGCGCGCAGGTGGTCCTTCGCGATCTCGAGCTCTCCGCGCAGCACGGTGTAGGAACGGCGTTGCACGCGCTCGCGCTGGCGCCAGCGGCTCGCGTCCTGCTCGGCGGCGCGCAGCAGCGGCTGCAGGCGGCGGACCTCCGTCTCGGCGGCCTCCACACGCTGCTGCAGGAGGTCGTGCTCGCCGGGGTCGATGCGCGCGCTGGTCGCGGTCTTCCGGGTCTCGGCGAGTTCGGTGCGCAGCTTCGCGAGCTCGCGGGTCGTCGCCTCGCGCTCCTCGGCGAAGCCCTCGAGGCGCAGACGCAGCTCCGCCGCCGTGCGCTCGCGGTCGGCCAACGCCATCTCGAGCTCGGTGATGCGCGCCGCGAGCGGTTCGCGCTCCTGCTGCGCGGCGAAGGCTCGCTTGCGCGCCTTCTCGAGCTTGCGGCGCAGATCGGTCAGCTCGTCGCTGCGACTGCGGCCCGCGTGCTGGGCTGCCTCGGATCCGCGCCGCGCGGACTCGAGCGCATCGGCGAGACGCAACGCCTCGGCCTGCGCGGCCTCGAACCGGGCGCGCTCGCCGCGCCAGGCTGCAAACAGCAACCCGGCGCCGGCGACGCCGAGCACGGCCAGGGCGAGGAATGCTCCGCTGGTTTCGTCCATCGGCCCGGGAGGGTATCAGCCCGACGCCGTTGTGCGCAGGGCCCCGCCCGTGCGCCGAGCCGCGAGCGCGACCAGCGTCGAGATGGCGGCCAGCGCGCCGGCGCCGGTCCCGGGCTCGGGCACGAGGGCGATGTCGAGCGGCTGGGCGAGGCGCGGCCCGCTCCCGAGCGCGCTCTGGCAGCTCGGATCGGCGCAGCCCGACAACAGCGTGCGGTCTCCGGTCCCGAGATCGACGCGCAACAGCGCGTCGAGCCGACTGTCGCTGACGAGCAAGCGGCCGCGGCGGTCGAAGCCGACACCGAACGGCTCGGCGAACGCGGGACCGCCGCCGCGCACGCTGTCGCAGTCGAGGCTCTCGCAGCCGGAGATCAGCACGCGCTCCCCGGTCGCAGGATCGATCCGGCGCAGGCTGCCGAACAGGCTCCCCTCGAGGCGATACGGGACGAGCAGGGATCCGTCCTTCGCGACGACGAGGTCCGCCGGCTCGCCGAACGCCGGACCCGCTCCGACCGGCACCGCGCAGTGCGCATCCGCGCAGCCGGATAGGAGCACGCGGTCCCCAGAGTCGGGATCGATCGCGTACACGGCGAGGTCGTCGGCGACGAAGAGGCGTCCGTCCGGACCGAGCGCGATGCCGAACAGGCGGCGGATCGCAGGGCCGGCGCCGACGACCGCGCTGCACGTGGCGTTCGCACATCCCGAGATCGTCGTCCGCGCGCCGGTCGCCGGATCGACGCGCACGATCGCGTAGATTCCCGGAAGCGAGCGATCCGCCACCAGGACCTGCCCTCCCGCCGCGAGCGCCACGAAGCGAGGGCCGAGGAACGGGGGGCCCGTGCCTACGATGGACGCGCACGCGGCATCGACGCAGCCCGACACCACGACACGATCACCGGTCAGCGGATCGACGCGGAGGACGTGCCCGCCGGTGGGGCTTGCGACGAGGATCGAACCATCGCCATCGCGCGCGATGCCCTCCGGGCTGGTGAGAGTGGTCCCGGAGCCGCGGAGGGCAGACGAAGAGACGGCGCGATTCCCGTTCGCGAGATCGATCTGCACGAGCTCGAAGCTCGCGAAGTTCGACACGAGGACGTCGCCGAGGGCTGGCGGCGACGGCGGCGGATCCGCGGGCAGCAACGTCGCCGTGAGCTGGTACGCGGCGACGCCGGCCGCGGACTCGATGCGCGCGAACCAGGTGCCGGGCGCGGGATCCTCGAACTCGCAGTACCCGAAGGATGCGGCGAAGCTGGAGGCGCAGTCGAAGAGCATCGGCGTCGGCGGCGCGCCGGCCCGGACGAAGAGGACGAGGGAGCTGTCGGACGCTCCCGCGAGGCCGACGCGCAGCAGCTTCGTCCCCGGCGCGACCGAGAACGAACGGGAGGCGGTCGTCGTCACGACACCATCGAACGGGATCGTCGCGACTCCCGGATCTCCGACCTGGGCGCCGTCGCCGCAGGCGACCGCGTCGAGATCTCCGCCCGCCTGCTCCCGGATCCAGTGCCGCTCGACGAACACGTCGGCGTCGAACGAGGAGTCGTCCACGTGACAATCGCTCCCGAAGCCACCCGAGTGCACGCCGGCGACGACGAACCCGAACCCCAGATCCGCCAGCAGGGGTCCTCCGGAGTCGCCCTGACACGTATTGGAGTCGAGCCCGGCGGGGCCCAGCGGGGGCGCGAAGTTCCAGCACACGTGCGTTGGATCGAGCCCCCCGAGACACGGAGCCGTGAGGACCCGGCCCTCCCGGAGCAGTTGCGACCCCGTCCCGTCCTGCTGCGTCGCTCCGAAGCCGACGATCGTCGCCGGCGTTCCGAACGCCAGGCGGCCCTGCTCGTTGATCGCGCGCGGGCGGATCCGGCGCAGCGGCACGTCGAGGGCGAGGACCGCCACGTCGCCCTGCACCGCGAACGTGAAGTCGGACGGAACCGAGACCGAGCGGATCGGGAACAGGCCGGCTTGCGGCACGAACAGCGCGAGCTCGGAGGCGTCGACCTGATGGCGCCCGTTGCCACACGGGGTGCCGATCCCCGTCTGGAGACACACGCAGTGCGCCGCCGTCAGCGCCGTGCGGCAGCCGACGAAGCTGGCCGTGCAGCGCCCGTTGCCGACGAGCAGCGCGCCGACCTCGGGCCAGGCGCGCGTCGAGACCCCGTTGGCGATCCGCGCGACCTGCGCCGATGCAGGCGAAGCCATGACGAAGGCGGCGATCATCCCGGCCAGGAGGCCACGCACAGCGGAGGCCGGTCGCGACCGCCCGACGAGCCGCTTGGTTCGATCCCGGTTCCGCACTCGCATCGGCTCCCCGTCGGGTCGGCGGACACGCTATCGCGCCGGCAGGTTCGATGCTTCGGATGCCCGGCCGACTCCTCGCGCAGCCGGTTCGACACGGCGCGGGAGTCCGGACATGCTCGGTCGATGGCGGCGCCTGTGCAGCGAATGCCCCGGTGGCCGCTGGCGAAGCGTCCGAATCTTCAGAAGGCGCGGTCGAGCATCCAGAAGACGCCGATCGTGCCGAGCGCGTAGCCCGGAACCGCGCGCAGGAGCCGCCCGATCGCTGAGTCGGGAACGCGGATCGGGAGCCCGGCGGCAGCCGAGCGGAGGAGAAGCCACGCGGCGACGAGCCCGAGCTGTCCGGCCTCGATGCCGAGATTGAAGCCGAGCAGCGCCAGCGGGATCTCGCCGGCGGGGAGACCGAGCTCCGACAGCGCGCCGGCAAAGCCGAGGCCGTGGACCAGACCGAAGCCGAACGCCAGCGCTGCGGGTTGCCGCGCCAACAGCGATGGCCGGCGCGGGGACCCGCCACGCCTCTCTGCCAAGCGGCGTTCCGTGAGTTCCCAGGCGAGCGCCACCAGCGTCGCGGCGATCGCGACCTCGACGGGCCGACCAGCGACCGACACGACGCCGAGCGCCGCGAGCGACAGCGTCGCCGCATGGCCCGCGGTGAACGCGCTGACGGTCAGCACGACCGCGCGCGCGCCGCGCAGCAGCGCGAGCAAGCCGAGTACGAACAGCCAGTGGTCCGGACCCGCGGCCAGGTGCGTGACGCCGAGCCGTACGTGATCGGCCAGGACCGCGGCGCGCGGAGCCCGCGCCGGCACGCGCCACGCGGGTGCATCGGCGCGCACGAGCCCGCGCACGACGACGCCGTCGCGCCATTCGACGCGCACCAGCGCGTCGCGGCGATCCGTCGCGAGTCCGTCGACGGCGAGCAGCGCGCCCTCGAGACCCCGCTCGCCACAATCGACGGCCCAGCGTCGTTCGATCGACAAGAAGGCTGCGTCCGTGCGGACGCTTCCGGTACTCGTCTCACGACAGTGTCGTGCGAGTCTCGGCGCGGCTGTCGCCGCCGCGTCGGCGCGCCAACGCACGGCGAAGCGGCCGGGCGCCTCGCCGTCTTTTTGTTGGACGATCTCGAGCAGCGCGGGGGCGAGCGGATGCGCGGCGGCGGAAAGCGGCGCCGCGAGGCCCCCCCCCGACAGCGTCAGAACGGCGGCAGCGACACGCGCTGCGCGCGTCACGGCGCTGCAGACAACGAGTCGCCGAACCACGAGAAGAACTCGATCACGTAGCGCCGGCGCTCCGGCGGCAGCCACGCGAAGTTGATGCCGCGATCGGTGATCTCCCAGTAGTCCTGTGGTTGCGGCGCCAGTAGCTCCGCGCGTACGGCACGCAGCCGGCCGGGCCGTTCGCCAGCCAGATCGCCGAAGATGCGCCGCGCGCGCGCCTCGTCTCCTCGTTCGAGCAGACACGCTGCCAGCTGGACCTGGACGCGGCGGACGCCGTGGAGCGAAGGCTCCTGGGAGGCCGACTCGCTCTCCTTGTCGACGCTCAAGAACAGATCGAGCAGCGCGTCGGCTCCGGCTCGCCCTTCCGAGAGGGACAGCTCGACGAGTCGAGAGAGCTCGTACGCGACGGCCTCCAGCAGGAAGGGCAGTCGCTGCCCGTAGGCCAGCTGGCCGTAATAGCGCAGGTGCGCAGCGATCTCTCGAACCGCCTCGTCGTCATCGGCCGCCATCGCCTCCTCGCCGAGCTGCCGGTACTCGTGGATCACGTAGTACGCCGTCCGCACGTCGCTCCCATTGATCGCCGCGCGGAGATAGCTGTTGAAGAACCGCACGCAGAGACCGAACAGCGGCGCCGACGGCCTGGACAGCTCGGAGGCGATCCGGCGCGTAGCGAGCGCGATCAGATGGGCGACGTCGCGCTCCCCGTGCAGGGCCTCGGTGTAGATCGCCTGGAACTGGCGCAGGATCTTCATTTCGAACCACGACGATTCGGCCTCCAGACGTTCGACGACGGACGGCGCGGCCGCAACGAAATCCGGGTCGAGAGCGAGATCCCCGTCGATTCGGAACCAGACGGTGGGGAGCTGCTCGCGCAGCGGGAGATAGCCGCGGAGCACCTGGGCCAGCGCCTCGACGCAGTCCATCGCGATGGTGCGATCCTTGTGTGCGAGCGAGTTCATGGCGATGTCCTCGAGTTCCTCGATACCGGCCAGCGCCAGGCTGCGGCAGTGTCGAACCGCCTTCTCGCCGGCGCCGGTGGCTCGCTCGACGGACCGCTGCAGCTGGCGACGCATGTGCCTCACGACATTGCGAGGATCGAGGAACGAGAAGACGTACGCGAAGTACGGCAACAGCACGAGCAGACCCACCGTGACGAGTGCCAGCGAGACGAAGGCTCCGGCCGCAGCGCGCGTCTCGTGCATGTCGGCGTCGCCGAGCCACGCGGGAACCCAGAGCGCCTGCAACACGACCGCGACGAGGAACGCCATCACGGCGACGTTCACCGGATCGCGGACGAAGAGCTGGGTGATCCGATGGGTGTATCGGTTCGCGGCCAGCTCCGTGACGATGGCGACTACCGTAATCGCGATCGCCAGCACGCCCGCCATGACCTCGGCCGTGTTGCCGAGCGCAGTGACCGCGCCGGCCGGAGCGAGGGCGGCAATCGCCTCGAGCACCCGTCCGGCAAGATCCGTCTCCAGCAGACCCCCGAGGAGTCCCGTGGTCAATACGATCGAGACGGCCGTGAGGATCCCTCCGGCGAGCCACCAGGCGAGCGCGGCCCGGGGTCGACGCGTCGGCCACGAGCGCTCCGGCCGATCGGCGGCGTTCGTCACGCGCATTCGAGAACCACGGGCAGGTCCGGGCGGGACTCCGCTCGCACGAGCCCGAGACCCACCGAACGGACGGCCGGCGTCGGCCTCGTGGGCAGCGCTCTCGACACGATTCCCTCCCGTCGATTCCGATCCGGGCTTCGATCCAGAGCCGGCCCCGATCCGCGCGGCAATGTAGTGTGTCGGACGGGGCGAAGCTCCTGGCGCGCTCCGGGCGATCGTCGCGCTGCGCCGAGCTTCGAAAGTCTCGGCGGAGGGCTTCCGCTCAATCGATCCCGTGGCGCAGCGTGGCGAGTGCGTTGTGCAAGCTCTCGTCACCGGCTTCATCGCGCCAGGCATCCTCCACCTGCGCGCGGACCTCTTCGAATGGCGGGAACGCCTCGTCGCGCCGCTCGCGCACCCAGACCAGATGCAGGCCATAGCTCGATTCGACCGGTTCGGACCATGCGCCCGGCGCGAGCGCCGTGACGACATCGGCAAAGCCGCGGCCGAGCTGGGAAGCGAGAGCCGGCTCGCCGCGGAGCGGAACGTGGGCGCCGAGCAGGAACGGGTCGCCGCGCGCAGGGGCATCCCGCGGATCGACGCGTTCCTCGCGGAGGGCCGTGAGCAGCTCCCGTGCGTGCGCCTCGGCGCCGGCTCCGCGGCGCTCGCGGGACACGAACACGTGCGTGAACGCGACTGCGGGGGGGCGCCACCAGCGGCTGCGATTCCGTTCGAACCAACGCCGCAACTCCGTTTCCTCGGGCGGCTCGATCAGCGCCTCGGCGCGCAAACGCGCCGCCATTCGATCCGCAAGCCTACGCTCGATCACGACGTCGCTGCGATCCATGCCGAGCGCCAACGCCTCCCGGTAGAGCGCCACGTCGCTGCCCTCGTGACCCAGGAAGCGCAGATTGCGGACGAGGCGCGAGACGATGACGGGGTCTCCGCGGTCGAGACCCGCCTCGCGAGCTGCGGCGGCCAACAGACGCACGTCCCCGTCCGGTGTAGTGTCGTAGCTCCGTGCAGGCGCCGTGGCTTCGTGGCGCGGCGCGAGCACAGGGCCCACTCGCTCGATCGCGAACAGCAACCCGCCGAGCAGCGCGAAGATGGCGAGAGACCTCACCGCGCCGAGCTCACCAGCGGCGACGGCGGTGTATACCAGATCGGCGACGTCCACGCGCGCTCCTGGATCGTGCGCGGGATCGCGGGATCGCAGCAGCCGGCGAAGCCATCGGGCGGTCCGCCGGACGCGTCGCACGAGACACCGGCTGCGAGGCACGCGCGCGTGTGCCAGCGACACGTCGGATTCTCGAGGACGCGGACGTACCAGAGCGCGGGGGCGGTGGGGTCGAAGTCGGGATCCTCCCAGACCGTGCACAGCGAGTCGGCGCCGGCCCCCTGCGGCGTACACGTCGCCGGGTCCACGTCGGCGCCGTTGTCGGCGTCGCCGGCGACGTCGAGCACCCGCTCGTGCACGGTCCCGTCGGCCGCCCACAGCTTGACGATCTGCACGCGCTGCAGCGGCGTGCCGGGCTGGGCTTCGGTACCGGGATCGCGCAGCGCGTGGATCGCGAAGCGCGGCGCAGCGCCGGCGCGCGGCGGCCGGGGCAGCAAGCCACCCATCGGGACTCCTGTCGCGGATCCGGCGGCCGCGAACGAGCCGCCGTCCCGCTCGCACAGCGACGGAGGGGTGTCCCAGCCGCCGAAGACACGGACCACCAGCCGCGGGCCGCTCGTGCCGTAGGCCTCGCGGCGACGCATCGCAGCGAACAGCGCATCGCGCGAGTTCTCCTCGGCCCAGAGGACCGCGAGCCCGCCCGGGTTGAACTCGACGTCGTCGACGAGACCCGGCGGCAGCTCGCTCGCCGCGGGCGTCCCCGCGCCCCCGTGTCCGGGATAGCCCGCCGACTCCTCGACGAGTCCGGGCGCCGCGAGATGCGTGTCGGTGCTGGCGACGAGCCCGAACGCAAACGGGTTCGCGCCGCTGCGCACCTGCTCGAGGAGACCGCGCCCGAGCGCATCGCGGACGTAGTTCGCCGCGGGCGGCTCCTCGCCGAGCCACGGCACGAACTTCGCCGCGAAGTTCTGGTACGCGAGCTTCTCGAAGCGGCACAGTTCGTCGGGCGCGCCGGCGCCGGTCGCCTCGACACGACACTCCGAGTCGCCCTTGTGCTGCATCACCTCGACGAGCGGCTCCATCGCCGCGCGCGTGCGCGCATAGTCCGCGCCGGCGCCCTCCGGCAGCGAGAACAGCAACCCGCCGCTGAGATTCGCGTTGTGCGGGATCACCAGCACGTCGCAGCGCGGCGCCGCCGGGCCGGCGCGCAGGCAGTCGCGGGCGAGCGCCCGCCACAGACCCTCGGGCTGCGGCTCATCGAGGTAGCTGGTCGGTAGCGCCGGCACGGCATCGTTCCGGAACAGCACGTTGCGATGGATGTTGTTGCTGCCCGGGCCGCCAGTCCATTCGTAGCCGACGAAGGTCGTGAAGGAGCAGGCATCGCTGCGGTCGTAGAAACCCTCCGCAGCCTGCTGGATGTCGCGCCACGGCGTCACCGCGGCGGCTGCGCAGGCGCGCCCGTCCTTGCCGCACAGGCCGCGCCGTACGGGGCGCTCGGGATAGGTCGTGAGCGTGTTCCAGACGAAGAACGACAGGCGCGGCCAGCCGCGGTGCAACCGACACAGCAGCGAATCATGCCCCGGCAGCCCCGGTGTCTCGCAGATCGTCAACTCGCCGAACAGCTCGGCGTGGTCGGTGACCGCAGCGAAATCGAGCGGCCGCGACAGACGGATCGTGCGCATCGCCTCGCCGGCTTCGTCGTACGGCTGGATGCCGAGCGACTCGCCGCGGGCGAACCGGTAGGCATCGCGCGGGCCGTTGCGGGTGCCCTGGGTCTGCGCGTCGTGCGAATAGCGGGTGTGGACGTGCAGGTCGCCGAAGAACGGGCGGCGCAGGGGCTCGTGATCGCGACACGGCGCGCGCTGCTCGGTGCGCTCGAAGGCGTCCACCGCCGATGCGCCCGGCGCGAGCCCGAACGCCCACAGGCCCCCCGCCACCCAGAGCAGCCGTCGCAGCGATGCAGCGTCAACCCTGCGAACGTTCCCCGAGCCGACCCGCTTCCGCATCCTCTCTCCCCCGGTATGATCCGACGCATGATGACGCGTCCGCCCTCGCTTGCCGACCAGCTGCGCGATCTGCTCGCCGCCCCCGGGATCCGTGTGATGCCGTGCTGCTTCGATGCCCTCTCGGCGAAGCTCATCGAGCAAGCGGGTTTCGAGCTCACGTTCATGAGCGGCTTCGCCGTTTCCGCGGCGCGGCTGGGACTTCCCGACACGGGGCTCATCTCCTATGGCGAGATGGTGGATCAGGGCCGCGAACTCTGCTCGGCCGTCTCGATCCCGGTCATCGGCGATGCCGACACCGGCTACGGGAATGCCATCAACGCCAAGCGCACCGTGCGCGGCTATGCGCGGGCCGGCTTCGCGTGCGTGATGATCGAGGACCAGCTGGCGCCGAAACGCTGCGGCCACACGCGAGGCAAGGCCGTCGTCCCGCGGCCCGAGGCGCTGGCGCGGATCCGCGCCGCCATCGATGCGCGCGAGGAGGCCCGCGGCGCGGGACACGACATCCTCGTGATGGCCCGGACCGACGCGCGCGCGACGGACGGCCTCGAAGAGGCCGTCACGCGCGGCCGTGCCTTTGCGGAACTCGGGGCGGATATCGTCTTCGTGGAGGCGCCGCGCGACGAAGCCGAGCTGGCCCGCGTAGCCCGCGAGATCCCGGCGCCGACGATGGCGAATCTCGTCGAGGACGGCGACACGCCGGCGCTGGCTCCGGATCGCCTCGCCTCCCTCGGCTTCAAGATCGCCGCGTACCCGCTGACGCTCCTTCACGCCTCGGTGTATGCGATGCAGGAGGCGCTGGCGGGCCTCCGCGAGGGCAAGCCGCTCGACCGGCGGCTGTCGTTCGCCGAGCTGCGCAGGCGCCTCGGCTTCGATGCGTATGACGCCGAGGCGCAGCGCTATGGAGCGGACGACCGATGATCGCGGTGGCCTGCCTCCCTCGCGGCGCCTGCATTTCCGATGCGACGACCACGATCGCGCGGGTCGTCTCCGTGGACCGAGCCGACGTTCCGTCGACGGCTCCGTCAGCTCGATCGACACGCTACTGAGTACGCGGGCTGCTTCGTCACATCGTGCGGCCACGCGAAGCAGAGATCATTCGCCTCTCGACGTGCCGACAAGGCGCCGTGGCCGAGCAGTACGACGCGAGCGCACGGAGGAGCGAATTCGAGCAACCGGACGTCGGGACCCTGTGGCGCCGCGAGGAGCGTCGCGTAGACCGTGTCGCCGCTGCACGTGAATCGCACCGGGATGCCGCAGGCCGTCGCGCCTTCGGCTCGCCGCCAGGGACGCGTCCCGTAGATCGCGTCGCCGTTGCGGGCGAGCCAGGCGCCAAGGGCTTCGAGGCGCAGCCGCTCGCGCGGGTGGATCTCGCCATCGCGCGTGGGCCCCACGTTCAGCAGCAGGTTGCCGTTCTTCGCGACGATGTCGACGAAGCTGCGCACGAGCTCGTCGGAATCGATGAGGTTCGCCTCGTCCTCCTGATCGTTGATCCCGAAGCTGTGGCCAATGCCGCGTGTGGCCTCCCATTTGCGCACGCGCGGCGCCGCGAACGTGGCGTACTCCGGCGTCTGGAAGTCGTAGACCGGCGGCGGGGGCGGCACCATCTGAAAGCCGGACCTGCGCACCAGGCGGCGCAACACGCCATCCGTGGCGGCGCGAAGGGGACGGCTTCGCAGCGCGCGGACCAACCAGCCGGGCGCCGGCCCGAAGCGGTCGTTGACGACGCCTTCGTCGACGGCTTCGTAGTAGTCCGCCAGCAGCCGCCACAAGGCGCCGCCGTGCGGCGGATACGCGATGTCGTTCCACAGCACGCTCGGTCGCACCCGCTCGATCAGCTCGCGGAAGTGGGCGTCGACGGCTTGCGCATAGCCGGGATCCAGAGGAACCGCCGCCAGACCGTCGGCGAGCGTGCGGATCGGCCGCGGCTCGTAGCTCCAGTCGAGACCGCCCGAATAGTACACGCCGAAGCGGAGCCCGCGCGCGCGGACGGCGGCGGCCAGATCTCCGACGACGTCGCGCGTCGAGTGCCAGTTGCGCTCGTTCGGGTTCGGCACGTGCGTCGGCCAGAGGCAGTAGCCGTCGTGATGCTTGGTCACCTGGACGACGTAGCGCGCGCCGGCGGCGGCGAAGAGATCCGCCCATGGGTGCGGGTCCCATCCGGTCAGCATCGCCTCGAACGGGTCGCGGAAGGTCTGGTAGCGGGTGCCGCCCCACACCGAAGCATGATGGCGGGCCGCCGGACTGCCCGGAATCCGCAGGGCGTTCCAGTACCACTCGGCGTACGGAGACAGCGCCTGCAAATCGTCGTAGTGCGTTCGCAGCAGCTCAGGAAGCGTCCCGGCGCGGGCGGCGAACGCAGGAATGCACGAGAGGCTCCAGTGCACGAAGATCCCGAGCTTCGCGTCCTCGAACCAGCGGGGAACAGGATGGCGGCGAAGTGCGGCGGGTGTCGGTTCGGATCGCACCATGCGCCGCAGCATACGCGACGGCCTCGCCATCCGCGCAGCGGCGGGGTGACACCGAGCGAGGCGGGAGGCCCCATGGAAGGCCGCGCGCGGAAGCGGCGAGCTTCAGTCGCCGTCGCCAGCGGCCGATGGGAACAGGCGGTGCGCTGGGCGCCGATGCGCGCGAGTGCGGGAGGGCCGCGGTTGGAGACGGCGAGCATCAAGGGCGCTGGGTTCGCGGAGACCTGGAGCAGGCTGCAGACGCTGATCCGCGATGGGCGAACCTCGCGCGAGGATCTCGAGCAGCGGCTCGGCAAGGACACCCTGGCGCTCGTCGACTCGGAACCGATCCCAAGTCTCTGGTACTCGATCTCCGCTGTGGACGAACTCACCGAGATGGTCGCAGCGCTGGAGGGACCGGCGAGCCCGGCGTACTACCGGGCGATGGGGGCCGGCGCATTCGACGAGCTGATCAGTCGACCCGCCTTCGCGACCTTCGTCGGCACGGCGCAGGGATTCACCGCGCGCCGAGGCGAAGCTCTCGTGAAGCTGGCCGGTCTCGTCTACAACTTCGGCGAATGGAGCTACCAGGGAGAAGGCCCGACGGAGTTCGTCATCGAGGTCCGGAATGCGTCCCCGTTGGCAGAGTTCCGCGAGTGGACGGCGGCTGGTTTCATCGAGCGACTGATGGAGCACATCGCGGACGAGCCCATCCTGGTCACGCCCGAACGCCCCACCCAGAACCTGCTCGTCCTACGCGGAACTCCGCGCACGCGCAGCCGCTCGCTCCAGCGCGCCGCTAGCCCCGAATGAAACGGACACGGAGGGATTCCGGTCCGCGCACCGTCACCGTCGGCTTCCACGCCGGAGTCTCCGCCAGATCGAGTGCTGCGGTGTGCTTCAACACGCCGCGCAGAGCGGCCGCCGCCTCTGCGCGCGCGAGGGCGGCTCCCAGACAGAAGTGAATGCCCGCGCCGAACGCGATGTGTCGATTGTCGGCGCGGCCCGCGTCGAAGCGGTCCGGATCGCCGAAGACGGCCGGGTCCCGATTCGCCGCCGCGATCTGCACGGCGACCGCATCGCCCTCGGCGATCTCGACACCGCCGATCTTCACCGTGCGCTGCGGCCAGCGCAGGAACATCGTGATGGGGCTCTCGGTCCGGAGCATCTCCTCGACGGCGCTCGGTACGAGACGCGGGTCGCGGCGAAGACGCTCGAGTTCCTCGGGCGCCCGCAGCAGGCTCAGCAAGCCGCTCGCGATCAGATTGCTCGTCGTCTCGTGCCCGGCGGTAAGGATCAGCACGCACGAGGCGACGAGTTCGTCGTCGCTGAGTTCGCCGCGGGCCCGTGCTTCCGCGAGCGTCGAGAGGAGATCGTCGGCGGGTGTCCGGCGTTTTGCGTCCGCGTGGACCAGAATATATTCCCCGAATTCCTCGACCGCGCGATCGAGCGGCGCAACCGCCTCCTCGGGAACCACCGGATCGAGCGTCGGACAGAGCGCCTCGGACCAGGCGCGGATCAGCGCTCGGTCCTCCGTCGGGATGCCGACGAGCTCGCAGATCATCGTGAGGGGAAGCGGGTAGGTCAGCGCGGTCACCAGCTCGGCTTCGCCGGACGCGCCGAGTCCATCGATCAGGTCTGCGACGGACTGCTCCAGTCGCGCCCCGAGCCGAGCAACGCGACCCGGGGAGAAGACACGCCCCACGGGCGCACGCAACCGCGTGTGATCGGGCGGATTGCGGAACAGGAAAGCGTCAGCGCAGAACTTCCCGATCCGACTTCCGGGTGGGAAACGTCTCGTCCCGGCGTCGGAAGCCAACGCGAAGTCGGATGCGCGGAGCACGGCCTCCACGTCGGCGTGTCGCGTGAGGACCCAGAAGCCGAGTGGAGACCGATGGACGGGATCGCGTTCCCGTAGCGCCCGCAGAACCGGGTAGGGATTCTCCCGGTAGCCCGGCTCGAACGGATCGAAGGCGACCGGTTCCTCGATCCCGTTCGACATCCCGACTCCCCTTCCGCCGGCTCGCGGGGACCTGCTGCCTGATGCGGGGACGCGCGGACCCGGAGCCTCGACCCGGAAGCATCGTCCATCGGGACGGAACTGTCATCGGCGGTTTCCAGCGGCCTCCGACGGCGAGGCTGCGTCGAGCAGCCCCCTGCGACTCGGCTTCCCCGGCATCACCAGCGGTGTGCGAACTCCTCCGCCCATCCGAGCAGTCCGGCCACCGGGAGCTCGCGCCCGTCGACCCGCACGAAGCCGCGCCAGTGACCGAACGCGCACACGCCGCCGGTTGCGATCACGCCGAGATTCAGGCGCGGCGTATGCGCGGCGACCGGCTCGAGGACGAGATCCAACGCTCCCGAGTGCGGGGCGACGACTCGCCACGGCTTGCGCCACTGCGCGGCGTCGTACTCCCAGTGCAGGTCCTCCATGATCTTGTGTAGGTGTCCGTTCCACAGGATGCCGTTCTCGTTCGAGCCCGTTCCTGTCGTCCACTTGCCGCCGAAGTTCACACCGAGCAGGACGTCGCCGACCCGGCCCGTCGCGACGCCCCAGTTCCAGAACGAGCGATACGGCCAGATTCCGCGCCCCCAGTCCTGCACGGCGAAGCAGGTCAGCGGATCGAGCGTGTAGCGCCGGCTGCCGGCGCGCACTTCGCCGTCACAGGGCAGCGCGGCGTGCTTGGAGTTGCACTGGAACCGAGACGGCGTCCACGGAACCACCACGTTCAGGCTCTCGTGCCCGGCCGGCCGACGTACCGCGAATTCCGCCGCGAGCGCAGTGCCATCGTTCGCGCGGCCGCGGAAGCGCACCGCAAGATCGTCACCGTCGAGTCGGTTGCTGTAGTCGATGCCCGACCGCAGATAGCCGACGCTCGCGTCGACCTGCTCGGGGAGATCGATCCGACCCCCGAGTCCGTACGAGCTTCCGCTCCAGTGCGCGCCGTCCCGGAAGTCGGTGAGGGTGAACGCGCAGAACGAGGCCAGATCGATGTCCGCGAGCGTCACCGAGAAGACGAAGTCCGGGCCGATCCAGTTCCAGAAATTCCAGCGCTTCTTGCGCGGCCAGTGTCCGGACAGATTCGCGCGCACCAGCGGGCGACGCGAGAAGCCCACCGCCTCGGGATTCAGGCGCCCGCGCGCGTCGCACAGATCGACGGGGCTCGTGAGCTCGCGCTCGTGGTACACGCTCGGAAACGCACCGCGAGAGCGGCGTCGATCGAGGATCGGCAGATGATCGGGGCGCGCCGTCATCGCACTCCGGCGCCTGAAACGCTCTCCCCGAGCTGGAGCGTCCGCAGCTCGAAGTCGCGCGAGACGCGGCCGATCTCGTCCGGCAAGGCGCCGAGGTTCACATTGAGCGAGTAGGCGAGCGGCGCCGCGACCGGACGGAAGAAGTCGTCGAAGTGGTGCGGCACGACGACGCGGGGTTCGAGACGAGAGAGCAATCGCTCCCAGTATCGCGCCGTGAAGCGGCGGCCGGCGATGCCGGCGAGCAGATAGTCGACGCCCCGGTGACGGATCTCGCCGTCGACGAGGTCGCACGAGCCCTGGTGATAGAAGCGGACGCCGGCGACGGCGATGTGGAGGCCCCAGACCTGCCCGCACTTGTAGGCGCTCGGCGTCAGGTCGTCGGTGTGCTCGCAGGTCAGCTCCCCGTCGGACGGCGTCCACAGCCCGGCGGCGAGACGCGAGTGACGACTCGGAACGAACGTGACCTCGAACGGGCCGATCTCGTAGCAGCGGTGGGGTTCGACCGATACGGCGAGGTGGGCGCAACCGGAGATCTTCATCAGCTGCTCGAGCGACGCGCTGCCGTACACCGGACAACCGGCGCGGGCGGCGAGCGCCGGGACGTCCAGCGCATGATCGAAGTGCGTATGGCCGACGAGGATCGCCGACGGGTCGGGCAACGCATCGAGGCACCGGGGGTCGGAGGCGACGGGCCGGCGGCGCAGCAGCTGCCGGAGCGGGATCCGCGTCCGGTACGGATCGATCAGCAGGTGCTGGCCCTCGTACGTGAGACGGAAACCGGCCGTGCCGAGCCACTCGAGTTCGAGGCCGGCCGGAAGGTCGTTCGCCCGCGACGATCGCGACCACGCGAGGTCCCGGTGCGTGGCCGCATCCGTGGCGGCCTGCGCCTCCCGTCGAGGGACGTAGGCGAGCAGCGCGGCGATGTGGCCCAGCGGTCCGAACATGCGAGGGAGGATAGGCGCGGCGGCGGCGCCCTTCGAGCCTCGGCCCTCAGGCCGCGAGCCGCGGTCCCATCAGATCCGCGAAGTTGTCGTAGTAGAAGCGCTGTTTCTCGGCCTCCGACAGCTCCCGCATGCTCTCCTCGAAGCGCTTGATCGGATGGCGGCCGCCCTCGACGTGCGGGTAGTCCGACGAGAACAGGCACAGTTCGGGGCCGGCCTCGCGCACGATCCAGCCGACGTCCTCGGCCGGATACGGCGTCGCGCGTACCTGGCGGCGCGCGTACTCGCTCGGCAGCAGCGACAGCTTCTGGAGCCGCTCCTCGCGTTTTCGGAACGCGTGGAACGCCGAGTCCATGTAGCGCATCCAGCTCGGCAGCCACGAGGCGCCCTGTTCGATGACGCCGAAGCGCAGGCGCGGGAAGCGCTCGAGGACGCCGTCGAAGATCAGCGTCGCGAGCGTCTGCATCGGCGCCGTCGGGATCGCCATGTAGTCGACCGAGCGGAAGTTCTCGTCGCCGCCGTGGAAGTCCGGGACCGGCGGGCCGCCGTTCTCGAAGTAGTCGCGGTCGAGCAGCCGGTTGTCGGCGAGGCGCAGGCCGCCGCCGACGTGGAACACGATCGGCACGCCCGCTTCCTGCGCCTGCGCCCACACCGGGTCGAGTCCGACGTGGCTCGGCGCGTGACCCCGCGGGCAGCCGGACGGCACGAGCAGCGCAGCGAGTCCCATCTCGAGATTCTCCCGCGCCATCGCCCGCGCGCGCTCGAAGTCCCGCAGCGGCACGTAGCCGGTGCCGAGCAAGCGGGGATCGGCGGCGCAGAAGTCGACCATCGAACGGTTGTGGGCGCGCGCAAAACCATACGCGAACTCGACGTCGTCGCCGCGCTCGGCGATCAGCAGCTTGCCGTTGACGAAGGTGTTGAAGACGAGCTGGCTCTCGAAGCCGAGCAGATCGAGCGCGCGCGGCCGATCCGCCTTGAGGAACGACCCGGTCGCCGCCCAGTTCTTGCGCAGCAGCAGCTGCGCCTCGTCCTCGGCGCGGTACGCCGGGTCCGCGTGCTGCGCACGGAAGCGCGCGATCAGCCGGTCCTCCCCGGGGCCCACCGTCGCGACGAAGACCGGCGGGAGCTTGTCGCGCACGTCCGGGTCGGCGAAGGCGTGAAACCAGTCCGGAGTCTCCATGAAGTGGGAGTCGGCGTCGTGGATCGGGCGGTGGGCGTACGGCATCGGCGAATCCTCCCGCGTGCGCCGATGCTACCGCAGCGGATGCGCCAGGCGGCGCGAGCGGCAACGCCTCTCGAGCGATGCCCCTTGCGTCTTCGCTCGCCGGCTCCATGACGGTCAGGACGCGTCTGTACCGCGCGGGCGCTTCGGGCGGGGCCGGCGCGCGAGCAGCTGCCCCGCTTCGCTGGCGGCAGTCGCCTGGCCGAACAGGAAGCCCTGGAGCTCGTCGCAACCCATTTCCTGCAGCAGCTCGCGCTGGCTCTCCTCTTCGACGCCCTCGGCGACCACGCGCAGGCGCAGGACCCGGGCCATCGACACCATGGCGGCGACCAGGGCTGCGGCGTCCTCCTCCTGCGCCATCGGCTTCACGAAGGAGCGGTCGATCTTGAATGCGTCGATCGGAAGCGCGCGCAACGTGCTGAACGAAGAGTAGCCGGTACCGAAGTCGTCGAGCGCGATGCGAGCGCCGCGTCGTCGGAGTGCCTGGAGCACCTCGACGGCCTGTGCCGTCTGCTCCATCACGGCGCTCTCGGTCACCTCGAACTCGAGGTGGGTCGGGTCGAGCCCCGTGAGCTCGATCACTTCGTCGAAGGTCTTCACGAAGTCCGGGTGGAGCTGCCGAGGCGAGAGATTCACCGAGACCACGAGATCGCCGAAGCCCTCGTCGCACCAGGCCTTCGTCTGCGCGGCGGCGCGACGCAGCACCCAACGTCCGAGCGAGGGGATCATTCCCGAATCCTCGGCGATCGGAACGAAGTCGACGGGCGAGACGACGCCGAGATCTGGATCGCGCCACCGCAGCAGGGCTTCGAAGCCCAGGATGCGGCCGCTCCGCGCATCGACGCGAGGCGGGTAGTGGAGCGCGAGGTCGTCGCGTCCGAGCGCTTCCCGCAGCCGCATCTCCACCTGGAGCCGCCGCCTCGCGCCGACGATCATCGTCTCGGTGCAGAGTCTGATCTGGTTCGGACCGCTCGCCTTGGCGTCGTACATCGCGGTGTCGCTGCTGCGCAGCAGTGTCTCCAAGTCCGACCCGTCGTCGGGCCAGATCGCGATGCCGATGCTGCCGGTCACCACGAGGGAGGCGCCATCGACCCGGATCGGTTGCGAGAGCCGGATCAGGATGCGGTCCGCTACGGCCCTCGCCGCATCGGCATCCGTCGGAGCGGGGAGCAGGATCATGAACTCGTCGCCGCCCAGCCGCGATACGGCCGGCTCCGGTGCGCCCTGATCGCCCGGAGCGCTCTGGAGCTCGCCGAGCAGGCGGGAGGCGACCTCCTGGAGCAGGGTGTCGCCGGTCGAGTGGCCGAGCGAGTCGTTGATGCTCTTGAAGCGATCGAGATCCAGGAAGAGCACCGCCAGCGGCTCGCGCCGGCAACGTGCTTCGGCGAGCGCCAGCGCGAGACGCTCCTCGAAGAAGCGACGGTTGCCGAGCCCCGTCAGGCTATCGTGATAGGCGAGATAGCGGATCTGCCGCTCCACGGAGCGCTGCTCCGTGACGTCCTGGACAGACGCTTCGACCCGCGCAGCGGGTGTCCCGTCGCCGACGCGCTGCGCCTGCATCCGGAGCACGCGCGTCGGGGCGCCAGTCGTGCGCACCTCGAGGCCGAAGGCGTGACCCGACTCGCCACAACGCCGGAGCGCGCTGTCGAGCGCCTCGCGGTCGTCCTCGTGGACGCCGCTCAGCAGCGCGGCGAGGCGTTTCTCGTCGGGGCGGATCCCGACGATGCGCCAGAACTCCGCCGAGCCTTCCAAGGTGCCGGACTCCGGGTCGAGGGCCCAGTCGCCGAAGCGCGCCAGTCGCTGCGCCACGCGAAGGCGTTCGTCGCTCCCGTGGAGACGTCGCAGGGCCTCGTTGAAGGCCTGCGCCACGTCGCCGATTTCGTCGTTGCGCCGGATGTCGAGCCGCGCCGTGAACTCGCCCTCGCCCATACGCTCGGTGGCGCGGCGGATCTCCTGGATCGGGCGAACGAAGCCCCGCGCCAGCAGTGCGCTGGCCGCCACCGCCGATATCAGGGACGCAAAGCCCACCCCCACCAGGTTGCGCCGTGCCCGACGCAGCGTGGCATGCTCCCGCTCCATCGACGAGCTGGCTCGCAACAGAAGATCCGCCGAATGCAGGACGGTGCGCGCGAGCGGCGCTTCGGCGGTGTCCTCGGGCTCGGCAAACGCGAGCGTTGCGCCGATCAGCTCGGACCAGGTGGCGAGCGTTTCCAGTGTAAGCGGTTCGGCAGCGAGCAACACGCCGGCGAGGCGTTCTCGCGTCACGAGAGGGACGGACGTTGCGACGAAGACGGCACCGCGCACCTGGACGAGCGTCGTCTGAGCTGCTCGAGTGTCGGATCCGCAAGGAGCGAAGCGCTGGTTCGTGGGCCGCCCGGCGCCGTCGGCCGTCACGCACAGGCGCGCGATGGCGTGCGAAGCAGGATGGGCCGTGAAGCCCTGCACGAGGGCTTCGACCACGGCCGGATCGCCCGCCTCTGCGCGGCGCCCGCCGTCCCGGTGCAGGAAGACCACCGCCGCGGCCCCTTCGCGTTCCCGGAGCGACCGGGCGTGATGGCGGAGCGTCTCCCGGTGGCCCGTCTCGAGGTTGGCCCGGAACTCGGGCGTGCGAGCAACAGCGGCCATCCGGGCCGCGTGCGTGTGCAGGTGATCCGTGAGCAGCTGCTCCGAGCCCGCAGCGGCCTCCTCGAGGCGAAAGGCAGCAGCGCTCTCGAGGTCCTGCCAGAGAGCACGGTCCTGGAGGGCCAGGGCGAGGCCGATCGACACTCCGGCCAGCGCAGCCATCAAGAGCATCAGGCGCGCGGCGACGGAGATGCGCGGAGCGATCACCAGGCGACCTTGGCGGGATCCAGCCAGATGGTCTCGACGCCAGACGCGAACCAACCCACGCGGATGGTCCTCACCTTGCCGTCGATCGCAGGGCTCCAGATCGACAGCTCGTAGTCACCGGGAGGAACGTAGGCGATGCGGTAGGCGCCGTTCGGACCGAGGCGCGCGTAGTGCGGCGAGGGCGTGACGAAGGCATCCCATGACTCGTCCTGATGGAGCGAGCAGTAGAAGCGCATCCAGCCGAGCCGCCCCATTCGCACGGAGCGAGAGCGGCCGTTGGCCGGCACCCTCACATCGATGCGATTCGGCCCGCTCACGGTGAAGAGGCGGTGCTCGAGTCCGCTCTGGCTCAGGAACTGCAGGCTCTGCCCGTGAACGAGGACGGTGAGCTCGTGACCGCGGAACTCGTCGTCGCCGTCAGAGACGACCAACGTCTTCCGGTTGGAGTCGCGGACGGTCCCCTCCTCGCGCTCCAGGTAGACGACGACCGGGCCGAGCTTGGGAAGCAGATCGGGGCCGCCCGTGGTGAAGCGCAGGTCCCCTTGGACGCTGCCGAGGCCGTGCGGCACCCTGCCCAGTACGGAGGCGCAGCCCGGCGCAACGGCAAGCCACAGGCAAGCGGCGAGCGCCACGGAGCTGCGTCCAGATCGGAGCGACGGAGATCCCGAGAGTTGCACGCGGGCGCAACCTCCGAGCCGCGTATCGACGCGGCTCGGACGGGGCTTGAGCAAGGCCGCGAAGCCGCTCGATACCGAAACGATTTGGGCCTCGCTGCGCGAACCGTTAGTCTCGAGCTTCGTCGAGGATTTCGTCCGCTTGCCCCGCGCTTCGGGTCCGCTCGCGATGGACGCCAGGTATGGGGCACCAGCCAGTCTCTGTGCCCTTGCAGCGGTAGGAATCGGTACGCCAGCGGCAACGGAATTCGGCCGTCTCCTGCGTAGGCTCGCTCTTGCCTCGAACGGGTCGAGGCCTTGTCCGAGCCCGCATCGCCCTGCCCCGGAGGCTTCCGATGGCCGCCCCCGCCATTCTCGATCCCGTCTCGCGGTTTCTCACCAAGGAGCACGGCCTGCTGATCGGCGGACGCTTCGTGCCGGCGGCCAGCGGCGAGAGCTTCGAAGTCGAGAACCCCGCGAACGAGACGACGATCGCCCGCGTCGCCAGGGGCGGAGCGGAAGACGTCCAGCGCGCCGTAGCGGCCGCGCGCAACGCGCTGGAGGACAGGGCCTGGCAGCGCATGAATCCAAGCCAGCGCGGGCAGCTCTTGTGGCGGCTCGCCGACGCCATCGAAGCGCGCGCAGACGAGTTCGCGCAGCTCGAGAGTCTCGACAACGGCAAGCCGCTGACCGTCGCCCGCGCGGCAGACGTGGCGCTCACCGTCGACCACTTCCGCTACTACGCCGGCTGGGCCACGAAGATCGAAGGCGAGACGATCCCGATCAACTCCGGCGACGGCGCGCGCTACCTCGACTACACGCTGCGCGAGCCGGTCGGCGTCGTCGGGCAGATCATCCCGTGGAACTTCCCGCTGCTGATGGCGGCCTGGAAGCTCGGCGCGGCGCTCGCGTGCGGGAACACCGTCGTGCTCAAGCCGGCCGAGCAGACGCCGCTCTCGGCGCTGCTGCTCGCGGAGCTGATCTGCGAAGTGGGGTTCCCCGATGGAGTCGTCAACGTCGTGACCGGCTTCGGCGATGCGGGCGCCGCGCTCGCGGGCCATCCGGGGGTCGACAAGGTCGCGTTCACCGGCAGCACGGAGGTCGGCCATGCGATCGTCGAGGCCTCGGCGGGCAATCTGAAGCGCGTCTCGCTCGAGCTCGGCGGCAAGAGTCCCGCGATCGTCTTCGACGACGCCGATCTCGAACTCGCTGCCGCCGGCGTCGCCGGCGCGATCTTCTTCAACCACGGGCAGTGCTGCTGTGCGGGCTCGCGCCTGTTCGCAGGGCCCCGGATCCGGGACGAGCTGGTCGAGCGCGTCAGCGAGATCGCGCGCAAGACGCGCCTCGGCGACGGCTTCGATCCCGACACCGACATGGGACCGTTGGTCTCCCGGGAACAGTACGAGCGCGTGACCGGCTACATCGAATCGGGCAGTCGGCAGGGCGCGAAGCTGCGGTCGGGAGGGGCCGAACGGCCCGAGCATCTGCCGAAGGGGCACTTCGTCCGGCCCACGGTCTTCACGGAGACGACGAACGACATGCGCGTCGTCCAGGAGGAGATCTTCGGACCGGTCGTGTGCGTGCAGCCCTTCGAGGACCTCGACGACGTGATCGCACGCGGGAACGATACGCCGTACGGACTCGCTGCGAGCGTGTGGACCCGCGACATCTCGAAGGCGCACCGGGTCGCGGCGGGGCTGCACGCCGGCACCGTCTGGATCAACTGCCACAACGTCTTCGACGCCGCCGCTCCGTTCGGCGGCTACAAGAAGAGCGGCTACGGGCGCGAGATGGGCCGTCACGCGCTCGATCTCTACA
Source organism: Myxococcota bacterium (assembly GCA_039794265.1). Taxonomy (GTDB): domain Bacteria; phylum Myxococcota_A; class UBA9160; order UBA9160; family PR03; genus CAADGG01. The sequence goes on along the minus strand of JBDIVR010000010.1, from coordinate 100,606 downwards.
CGCAGACGAAGAACGTAATCATTCATCTCGGCTGATCGGGGCGGCTCGGGCGGCTGCGCCTCGAGCGATGGAGGGCTCCCGTTGTCCCGCTGGCAGATGCAGACTGCGTTGGGTGTCCTCCTGCTCGCGATTGCCGCCGTACCGGCGCCCGCGACCGAGACCAGCCGGCCCGGCGGCTTCGAACCGACACGGCGCGACCTCGGCGACCTGATCGTCCTCGACGTCGCCGGCAGCTACGAGGAGATGGGGCGGCAGCAGGCGGAGCTGCTCGGAGACGACCTGCGCCGCGTCTACGAACAGCAGCGCCGCGAGCACGAGCAGGCGGTCGCACGAGGCGGCCTCGGCGACGCGCTGCTCGACAGCATCGGCATCCCGCTGTGGAGCGGCGCCGGCGGCGCTTTCGAGGACAGCCACTTCCACGAAGAGCTGGCCGGGATGGCGGCGGGTCTCGGCGTCGCGAGGCGCGACCTGATGCGCGCGCTGCTGGCGCTCGGCGGCGGCTCGACGGTCTTCGCCGCCACGCGCAGCGCAACCGCCGACGGGCAGGCGTTGATCGGCCGCAACGTCGACTGGGACGACGCGCTCGGCTCGCGGCGACCGCTCGTCGTTCGCTACCGCCCGAACAACGGGGACCTCGAGCATCTGTTCGCCGGCTGGCCGCTCGTCGGACTGCCGACTGTCGGCGTCAACGAGGCGGGCTTCGCGCTCTCCTTCAACTACTTCGAGACCGATCCCCAGGTCGGCCTGCTGCTCCCGCAGTGGCCGCACCGGCGCGCGTTGCAGACGGCGCGCTCGGTCGACGAAGGCATCCAGATCTTCCTCGACGCGCGCGAGCGCGGCATCTCGGCGTTCATGGTCATGGCGGACGCCGCCGGCGATCTCGCGATGGTGGAGTGTTCTCCGTCCCGTTGTGCCGTGTTTCGTCCCGGCGGCGACTGGTTCGGCCAGGCCAACCACGCCCGCACGGAGGCGATGATCCCGTTCGACCGCTACCGCTCGCCGGACTCCTTCGATCGCCGCGCCGGGATCGAAGCGGCGGTCGCCCGACACCTGCCGGCGTTGACGCCGGACGCGGCCGTCGACGTGTTGCGCGATCGATCGCTGCACCTGTGGCCCAACGCGTCGAACGTCGCGAATCTCAGCGTGCTCAACGCGGCGGTGGTCCACCCGGCTTCGCGCACGCTCTGGCACTCGACGACGATGCAGCCACTCGCCCCGTTCGGTGAGTACATCGGCTTCTCGCTCGCAGCGGACGCCCCCGCGCCGCCGTCGATCCCCGCCTCCCCGCTGCTCTCGACCGACGCGATGGCGCGGGAACGCACCGTCGTCGCGAAGGCGCGCCTGGCGATGCACGCACTCGCCGACGAGCGCTTCCCCGAGGCCCGGAGCGCGTTCGATGCGCTGCTCGCCGACGAGCCGCCGGTGCTCGATCCCGCGCGTCTCGCGATCGGAGCGGCCTGGGCGCGCTTCGGCGAGGGCGACTGCGCCGGCGCGATCCCCGCCCTGGCGCCGGCGCTCGCGGAGGACGCCCCGGTCGACGTTCGGATCTACGCGACTTCCCTGCACGCGCTCTGCGCCGACCGGCTCGGCCAGCGCGAGCAGGCGGTCGCGCTCCACCGCGCGACGCTCGAAGGGATCGGAGCGCATCCGGAGTGGAACGTCTTCGCGCGCACCGAAGCGCTCGCGCGCGCCGGGCTCGAGGCCAGCGTCGCGGAGCGCGAGCCAGCGATCTCGGTCTACGTGCTGCGCCTCCCCTTCTGACCGGCGCGGCGAACGCCGGCGACTGGAGGAGCGATCGTTCGCGGTCTCGTCGCCAGCGATCCGCAGGATCGCGGCCCAGCACCTCCCTGCGGACGCGTACACGTCTTCCGGCAACCCGCTCAGCCGAGGCCCGCGCTTTCGCGAATGCGCGGCTTCATCCAGTCGAGAAAGGCGCGCAGCCGCAACGTGAGCCGGCGGCCCTCGGGATGAACCACGCTCACCGGCACCGGTTCGGGCTCGAACTCGCGCAGCACCACGCGCAGGCGCTTCGCGCGCAGGGCGGCCTCCACCTGGTACGAGAGGAAGACGCCGAAGCCCAGGCCGGCTTCGCAGGCGGCGATGGCGGCGGCGGCCTGGTTGGTGGCGAAGCGGCCGCGGACGGGCACGGTGAGCTCGCGACCGCCATCGCGAAACGTCCAGTCGGCGCTCGGGGGCAAGCCCTCGAAGCGAACGCAAGGCCGGTCGGCCAGCGCCTCGGGGCGCAACGGCGTACCGCCCTCACGCAGCAGCGCCGGGCTCGCCACCACCACTCGGCGAAGCGAACCGAGCCGCGCGGCGATCAACGTCGAGTCGGGCAGCTTCGCGATGCGCACGCCCGCGTCGATGCCCTCCTCTACCAGATCCACCACGCGATCGAACAACAGCAGCTCGACCTGCACGGCGGGATGGGCCCGCGCAAAGGCGGCCAGCGCCGGCGCCACGTGCATCTGCCCGAACAGCACCGGCGCGGTCACGCGCAGCGGGCCGCGGGGCTCGCCCCCGCCCTCGCCCACCAGCGACTCGGCCTCGGCTACGTCGGCCAGGATGCGCCGACACCGCTCGAGGTAGGCCCGGCCCTCCTCGGTCAGCGACATGCGGCGCGTGGTGCGCCGGAGCAGCGTGGCGCCCAACTCCTCCTCGAGGCTCGCGAGCGTCCGCACCATGGTGGGGAGCGAGCGGTCGAGCGCCTCGCCGGCGGCCGTGAGGCTGCCGCGGTCCACGATCTCCACGAAGACGCGCATGGCGGCCAGCTTGTCCAAGGTCTCTACAGATTACTTTATATATCGAATGAATCTAATCCGTTCCAAGGTATTTATCCGGATCATCAGCAGGGGCAGACTCCCGGGAAACGAGGCCCCGGCCTCCCGAACCAGGAGTTCTCCCATGAGCAGCCACTCCGACGCCCGGACCCAGGGGGTTCATCACGCTGGCCTGACCGTCCCCGACCTGGCGGCCGCCCGCGGCTTCTTCGAGCAGGGCCTGGGCTTCCAGGCCGTCGCCGAACGGCCCGAGTACCCGGCCGTCTTCCTCTCCGACGGCAACGTGATGATCACGTTGTGGCAGGCCGAGGATCCGGAACACGCCGTGGCCTTCGACCGCCGGCGCGTGATCGGTCTGCACCACCTGGCACTGCGGGTCGCCGACGCGGCGGCGCTCGAAGCGCTTCATGCCCACCTCGCCGAGCGCGCCGACGTGCGGGTCGAGTTCGCCCCCGAGTTCCTCGGAGGCGGACCCACGCGTCACATGATGTGCGCGATTCCCGGCGGCATCCGCCTCGAGCTGATCGCGCCGGCCGCGAGCCGCGGCTAGCCATGCCGGACGCGGCCCCGTTCCACATCGGTGAGCAGCAGGTGCAGGAGCGTATGGGCGTGCGCGCCATCGAGAGCTGGGCGCGCAAGGTGGTGCGCGATCACCTGCCCGAGCAGCAGCGCGCGTTTCACACCGCCCAGCCGTTCCTGGTGGCCGCCGCGCGCGACGGCCAGGGACGGCCATGGGCGACGCTGCTGGTCGGAGGGGAGGGATTCATCACGTCGCCAGATCCACGCACCCTCGCGATCGACGCCAGGCCGCCGAAGGGCGACGCACTGGAAGGGTCGCTCGCCGCCGGCGCCGACCTGGGCCTGCTGGGCATCGAGCTCTCGACGCGGCGGCGCAACCGGCTGAACGGTCGCATCGCCGCGAACGGGAGCGGCGCGCTGGTGTGCGCGGTCGACCAGACCTTCGGCAACTGCCCGCAGTACATCCGCGAGCGCGCGTGGCGCAGGGCCGACGGCGATCCCGCCGGCGAGCCCCTCCGCGGCCGGCGGCTCACGCCGGAGCAGCGCGCGTGGATCACTGCGGCCGACACCTTCTTCATCGCCAGCGGCTACCGCGGCGAAGGCGAGAGCCCGAGCTTCGGCATGGACGCCTCCCACCGCGGCGGTGATCCGGGCTTCGTGGAGGTGATCGGAGCGACGCAGCTGCGCTTCCCGGACTATGCCGGCAACGACCACTTCAACACCATCGGCAACCTGCTGCTCGACCCGCGCGCGGGGCTGCTCTTCGTGGACTTCGCAAGCGGCGGCCTGCTCCAGCTCACCGGACGCACCCGCATCGACTGGGACTCGGACGCGGTGGCGAAGGTTCCCGGCGCGCGGCGACTCGTGCACTTCGAGATCGAGGAGACCGTGGAGCGTCCGCGTGCCGTACCGCTGCGCTGGGGTGCCGAGGCCGGGTCGGTGCGCTCCTTGCGGCTGGTGGAGAAGATCCGGGAGAGCGACGACGTCAGCTCCTTTCTGTTCGAGGCGCGGGACGGCGGCGCGCTCCCCCCGTTCGAAGCGGGCCAACACCTCCCGGTGGAGCTCGACGTGCCGGGCGTGGAGCAGAAGCTGCGCCGCACCTGGTCGCTCTCCGGCGATCCCGCTGCCGCTCGCTACCGCATCACGGTGAAGCGCGAGTCGAAGGGGCTGGCGTCGCGCCACCTGCACGACCAGTTCGCGCCGGGCACCGTCCTGGCCGCCGGTCCACCGGCCGGCGACTTCACGCTCGGCTGCGAGCGCTGTCCGGTCGCGCTCGTGAGCGCCGGCGTGGGGCTCACACCGCTCGTGAGCATGCTGCACGCCCTCGCCGACGAGGCCGGCGAGCGTCCGGTCTGGTTCGTGCACGGAGCTCGCGACGGCCGACACCACCCGCTGTCGCACGAGGTGCGCCGGCTCGCCGCGAGGCGACCGGGCATCCGCGTGCACACCCGCTACAGCCGCCCGCTCCCTGGCGACACGGGCCACGACGACGCGGGGCGCATCGACGGCGCGCTGCTCGGGCGCCTCGTGACGAGCCCGGAGGCCCACTACTACCTGTGTGGACCGCCGTCCTTCCTGGCCGACCTCGTCGACGACCTGGAGCGCCGCGGCGTCCCGGCCAGCCAGATCCATTGCGAATCGTTCGGCCCGCGCCGGCCTCCGAGCTCGCGCTCGTGATACCCGACAAGTCCTTGGAATTGCTCAGCTTCACGCTGCCCCTCAGCGGTAAGGAATCGGTACGCCAGCGGTAACGGAATCCGGCCGTCTCCTGCGTAGGCTCGCCTCACCTCGAATGGATCGAGGCGTGTTTCGAGCCCGCATCGCAAGGAGATCGCCATGCACAGAGCCGCCGTGCTCGTCTTCGGCGTCGTCAGCTACGCCGTGTTCTTCGCCACGTTCCTGTACCTGGTCGGCTTCGTCGGGAACCTGATCGTCCCGAAGTCGATCGATTCCGGCGTCGCCGGGCCGGTCGGCGCCGCCGTCCTCGTCGACACGCTGCTGCTGCTGCTGTTCGGGCTCCAGCACAGCGTGATGGCGCGGCCTGGCTTCAAGGCCTGGTGGACCCGCTTCGTTCCGCAGCCGATCGAGCGCAGCGTGTACGTGCTCGCCTCGAGCGTCGCACTGATCGCGCTGTTCGTCTTCTGGCAGCCGCTCCCGCAGGCCGTCTGGGCCAGCGAGGGCGTCGTCGCCTCGATGCTCACGATCGGCCTGCTGTCCGGCGTCACGCTCGTGCTGATCAGTACGTTCCTGATCGATCACTTCGACCTGTTCGGGCTGCGCCAGACGTGGCTGTACTTCCGGGGCCGTCCGTACGAGGAGAAGCGTTTCTCGACGCCGTTCCTGTACCGGTACATCCGTCACCCGCTCTACGTCGGCTGGTTCATGACGTTCTGGATCACGCCGGTGATGAGCGCCGGGCACTTCCTTTTCGCGCTGGTGATGACCGGCTACGTGCTGATCGCGATCCCGATGGAGGAGCGGGACCTCCTGCGCGTTCTCGGCGAGCCCTACCGCCGCTGGCGGGCAGGAACCCCGATGTTCGTGCCGCGCATCCCCGCCGCCGCGTCGCGAACCGCCGAGACGGCGGAGTCGCACTAGGAGATGAGCACCATGGCCTCCGCCGCGCGTGTCGATCCGACCCCGTGCGATCCCGCGCTGCTCGGCACGGTGGTCGCGCAGTCGGCCAGCTACCGCCCGGAGCAGGTGGCCGACACGGCGCTCGAGTTGCTCGCAGCCGCGCCCGAGGACCGCGTCCTCGAGCTCGGCTGCGGCAGCGGCCGCCTGCTGTTCCGGCTGGCGGCCCGCGCGCGGCGCGGCCATGTGGTCGGCATCGACCCGTCCCCGTTGATGGTGCGCACGCGCGCCATCGCAATCGGAGTTGGATCGACGCGGGCCGCGCAGAAGTGCTCGAGGCGTCGAGCGCCGACCTCTCGACGGCGAAGGGGAGTTCACGCCGGAGCGGCTGCGCCTGCTCGACCCACCAGTCGTCCGGCTCCAGCATCAGGACCAAGTCGGGTCCGGCGGCGCGCATCTCGCCGAGCCAGCGCCCCGCGTCGCGGTTGTCCATCAGAACGTTCGAGATGACGAGCCGGAACGAGCGCCCCGCCTCCGGCGCTTTCGCATCGATCGCCTGGACCGGATGCAACCGTGTGTACGGCCAGATCTTCCACGTCTGGTACCCGAGCGCGACGGCGAGCAGCGCGATCACGACGACATCGTAGGGCCGCCAACGGGAACCGCGTTCGCTTCGGCTGTTCCACGCGTACGCGCCGAGCACGATCGCGCCGAGCAGCGCGAGCTGCAAGCGCGGGAAGTCGAAGACCCGGATCCACCAGTGCGGCTCGCGAATCAGAGGCAGCACCGTGCCGGCGACGACGAACGCCGCCAGCCATCGCAGTGCGACGCCCCGCCTGGTTCCCCGGCGGCTCCGCTCGAGCGGCATGGAGGCAGCATTCCACGTTCGCGAGAACGGTGTCAAATCGACGCTGCGCGGCCGGCGGCCGGTGGAGGGACGACATCACGCGATGAGCGCAATTGTGCAAACGGCAACGCCAACGCACGCGGACAAGATCGGCGCCCGACGAGCGATGAATCCGTGCGCTCCATCCACCGGCTTCGACGACGACAACGACCCCATGTCCAGCCTGGCACGTTCGATGCAGAACTCGAGCTGAGTCGCCATCCGACGGATGGCGGAATTCCGGGCCTTCCGCCCGGAATCGCACTCTCGGAGAAACCTCATGAAACGAACCAGTTCACTCATGATCGGCGCCGGCCTCGCGCTGCTCATCGGGACGACCTCCCATGCCGCGACGACGACGGGCAAGGTCGTGGCGACGGATCCGTCCGCACGACAGATCACGATCGAGACCGACGACGGCAGGCGTCTCCTGTTCAGCAGGAACGACGAAACCAAGATCGAGCGGATGGGAGAGAACATCGAACTCGGCGCGATCGCGCAGGACGCTCGGGTGACCGTGACGACCGAGCAGGCTCCGACGGATTCGTCGACGCCGACGGTCGCGACTCGCGTCGAGGTCGTAGCGGCGGACGGCTCCGCGTCGGCCGTCGGTGCGCGTGAGCGGGCTCTCGAAGCTGGAGAGGACGACACGGCACCTCTGGTGGCGGCAGGAGAAGCCAGCACGGAACCTACGCGAACGGCTCGGGTCGACTCGGCCGACCGCGATGAGGCGAGGATGCAGCGATCCGATCGACTTCCGAACACCGCGACACCGCTCCCGTTGATCGCGTTGGTCGGGGCGGGCTCGCTTGCGAGCGGCCTGGCCCTGCGGCTCCGGCGCACCCGCCGCTAGTCGCTGGCCTCGAGGTCGAAACGAGGGCTTCGGTCGCCAGGCGCGATCGAAGCCCTCATGCGTCCCGCCGCCGGCCCGCGCGTGATCTCCACCGGCTCCGGGGAGGGAACACGGACCGCGCGGACGATGAAGCGATCCGGCGCAGGGCCGAGCCAGAAGAACGGAAAGCAGGTGACGAGCGTGAGCGTCGGCTCCTCGGTGGGATCGAGCACGTGCACGTCGTCCGGGGAAACGACCGAGAGTTCGACGACCTCATAGTGATACGCAGTTCCCGGAGTCTCGAGTCGAATCCGATCGCCCGGAGCGATGTTGCGGAGGCTGCGGAAGAATCCGTCCCGGTGTCCGGAGATCCCGAGGTTGGTCTCGATCCGCGTCCCCTCGATGGTTCCGACGCCGCGGTTGAGCGTGATCTCGTCGGTTCCCGCCAGCACCGCAACGTCCAAACCGATCGAGTCGATCGTCAGCAGGCCCAGCGGTGAACCGGCTTGCTGCGTCTGACTCTCCTGCCATGCGTTCCTTCGCCCCTCTGACCATTCACTCGTGTCGGGGGAGCGGCCGATCGGGACGGTCTGGGCGGCCAACGGCTGGCTTTCGAGCTGGACTTGGAGATCGGCACGCGCCCGCTGCTCGCCGACGGCGGAGTCGATCCGCACGATCGCCACCATCGCCAGCGCGGAGCATCCGATGGCGATCAGCAGGGGCTCGACTGCGAATTTCACGGCCTGCTCCCTCTGTCGAGAGGGCTTCAAGAAGTGTGCCGGGGACGAGACGGTGAGCTGGTCCGCGGCGAGCCCACGCGCGGGGATCGGGCGGGCAAATTGTGCAACGCGGCACTCCGTTCCGAGTCCCACCCGTGCTGGGCCCGGCCGTCGGGCGACGTGACGGTGCTACGCGATCGACCGCGGGAGCGCGCCCCGCAGCCTTCCGCGCCGGAAACACGTCGTCGCGTGTTCGCGTAAATATCTGATAGTGCTGACGTTTTACAGTCCCTTCAGCGGTAAGGAATCGGTACGCAGCCGGTAACGGAATCCAGCCGTCTCCTGCGTAGGCTCGCCTTCGCCTCGAACGGATCGAGGCCGTTTCGAGCCCACATCGCAAGGAGATCGCCATGCAGAGAGCCGCCGTGCTCGCCTTCGGCGTCGTCAGCTACGCCGTGTTCTTCGCCAGTCTGCGCAACGCCCACTTCGAAGTGCGCGACGTCGCCGATCTCGCCGTGCAGCGCTCCTTCGATCTCGTCACCGCCTTCGACGCCGTCCACGACCAGGCGCGGCCCGAGGCGGCGCTCCTGTGCGCCGAACTCGGCGACCGCGAGCGCGCCGAAGCCCTGCGCGCGCTGCTCGAGCCGCTCGCGCACCAGCACGCAATGCTGCCGCTCGCGACCTATTGCGGGCCGATCGCCCGCTGTGTCGCGCGCCTCGAGGAGACGCTCGGCCATCTCGGTCGCGCGTGCGATCACTTCGATGAAGCCCACGATGCCGCGCTGGCAGTCGGCGCGCGGCCGATGCAGGCGCGCACGTTCGTCGAACACGGACGCGCGCTGGCCCGATCCGGCGCACGGCGGCTCGCCCGCGAGCGGCTCGACGAGGGCGCGCGGCTCGCCGCGGAGCTCGGCATGACCGGGCTCGTGCGCGACGCGCGCGCGGCGATCGCGACGCTCTGACGGACGGCCGAGCAGCGGGCGCAGACCGGCCGCGCGTGGCAGACTCCGCTGCTTTCGCCGCGCGCGGAGAGGAGTTCACATGAACGGATCCCGAGGGGTCGGCGCCGCCTTCGTGCTAGGCGCCCTGCTCGCCGGAGGTCTCGCGGTGGCCGGCTACCTGCTCGGGGTCGGCGTCGCGCAGGTGCGCGCCGGCGATCGTCACGTCACCGTCAAGGGTCTCGCCGAGCGCGAGCTGGCCGCGAACCTGGCGATCTGGCCGCTCGTCTACAACACGACGGGCGACGATCTCGCCCAGCTCTACGCGCGTCTCGACCGGGATGCCGAGACGATCACGAGCTTCCTGCGCGAGCGCGGCTTCGCCGAGGAGGAGATCGGTCGCTCCGCGCCGCGAGTCACCGATTTCGAGGCGCAGGGCTACGGCAGCAATCGTCCGATGCATCGCTATGCGGTCGAGGGGACCGTCATGCTGCGGACTGGCGACGTCGACGGCGTCAAGGCCGCGATGCAGGCGTCGGCCGAGCTGGTGAAGGACGGCGTGACGCTGATCCGCAGCTACGAGGCCACGCCCCTGTTCCGCTACACCGAGCTGAACGCGATCAAGCCCGAGATGATCGCCGACGCGACGCGCGATGCGCGCCGGGCCGCCGAGCAGTTCGCCGAGGACTCGGGCAGCCGGGTCGGGGACATCCGGAGCGCGCAGCAGGGGTTCTTCTCGATCGAGGATCGCGATCAGCACTCGCCCGAGTGGAAGCGGATCCGCGTGGTGACGACGATCGAGTACTTCCTCGACGACTGATCGCGGCGCGCCCGCGCCGCGCGCTAGCATCGGCGGCATGCCGGTCCCTCGCTTCGACGCCGACTGCGACGCGGGTGCCGTCGCGTCCGCCCTCGCCGCGGAGGGCTGCGCGATCGTCGAGCGGCTCGTCGAGCCCGCGGTGATGGAGCGTGCGCGCGCCGAGCTGCAGCCCTGGCTCGACGCGACGCCGCCGGGGCCCGACGCCTTCACCGGCCACCGGACGCGGCGCACCGGCGGCCTCGTCGCGCGCTCCGCCACCTGTCGCTACCTGGTGATGCATCCGCTCGTGCTCGGCGCCGTACGCGCGACGCTCGCCCATGCGACGAGCGTGCAGCTGCATCTGACCCAGGTGATCGCGATCGGCGCGGGCGAGTCCGCGCAGGCCATCCATCGCGACCAGTGGGCCTTCGACTTCTTCCCGTTCCCGACCGGCTACGAGATCCAGTGCAACACGATCTGGGCGATGACGGACTTCACCGAGCGCAACGGCGCGACGCACGTCGTCCCGGGCAGCCACTGCCTCGCGGACAAGCTCTCGTTCGAGGAGACCGACACGGTGCCGGCCGAGATGCCGGCGGGCTCCGTGCTCTTCTACACCGGCGCGCTCTATCACGGCGGCGGCGCCAATCGCAGCGAGGCGACACGACTCGGGGTCAACCTGACCTACGCCGTCTCGTGGCTTCGCCAGGAAGAGAACCAGTACCTCTCGGTACCCGCCGACATCGCCCGCACGCTCCCCGAGCCGCTGTTGCGCCTGATGGGCTATGCGCGCGGCGCCTACGCGCTCGGCTACGTCGACGACCTGCGCGATCCGCTGGAGGCGCTGCTCGGTCGCCCGACCGGTCAGGGCTTCGGCGACCTCGCCGACGCCGCCCGCAAGGCGACCGGCCGCGCCTGACCGTCAAGAAAGGGGCCGGGTTCGTTCGTCAACTTTTCCCCTGGAAAAGTTGACGAACGAACCCGGCCCCTTTCTTTACATGCCGGCGTACGCGCGGAGGAGATCTGCGATGAGCGTCTCGGTGCCGTCGATCGGCTCCTCGTCCGGGACCGTGAGGCCGAGGCGGACGACGACGAGGCGCGCGGACGGCACGACGGCCACCCACTGCCCGCTGTGACCGCGCGCGGCGTAGACCTCCGCGGGGATCGCAGGCCACGGGCGCGCGCCGGGGTCACCGGGCGGACCGGCGTTGAGCCACCAGTGCGCGCCGTACTCGCCGTGGGGCGCCGCCGGCGTCGGCGTCGTCGCGTAGCGCACCCAGCCCTCCGGCAGGAGCCGCCCCTCCCACTCGCCATCGCGCCGGAACCACTCGCCGAAGCGCGCCCAGTCCCGCGCGGTCATGTACGCGTACGAGGAGCCGACGAAGCTGCCCGATGCGTCGGGTTCGAAGAACGCGCTCGTCATACCGGCCGGATCGAACAGCGTCGTGTTCGCGTAGTCCACCATCGCCGCGACGTCGCCGCCGAACGCGTCGCGCACGATCCGGCCGATGATGTTCGACGTGCCGCTCGAGTACGACCAGTGCGTATCGGGCGGAAACTCGAGCGGCATCGCCGCGGCGTAGGCGCCGGTGTCCGGCTGGGTGAACAACATGCGCGACACGTCGTTGGTGGCTCCATAGGTCTCGTCGAAGGACAGTCCGCTCGACTGGCGCAGCAGCATGTCGAGCGTGATCGCCGCGCGCGGATCGCCATCGCGACGCCACTCGGCAATCGGCGCGCGCGCCGCCGCATCGAGGCGGCCATCGCGCACCAGCGCGCCGACCAGCGCCATCGTCACGCTCTTCGCCATCGACCACGACAGCAGCGGCGTCTCCGGGGTGACGCCGGGCGCATAGCGTTCGGCGACGAGCCGGCCGTCGCGGACCACGACGACGGCCTTCGTCTGGCGGCGCGCCGGCAGGCCGGGCTCGGCGAACGCGCGCTCGATCGCCGCGGCGACGGCCGGCGGCGGCTCGGTCGGCGGCGCATGTCCGACCGGCCATGCCGCCGTCGGCGGCAACACGCGACGCGCCGGCGCGAGTCCCTCGGCCGGACCGACGAGTGGCCACGACGAACCGGATCGGACGAGCGTGCAGCCGAGTCCGCGCCGGTGCACCGCACGGGCGGAGAAGAGCCCTCCCGCGGCGCGCGCCTCGGCGCCGTCCGCGGTCTTCTCGACCGACAGGACGGGGCCCAGCGGCGCCACCTCGTGCAGGATGTAGTCGTCCACGACGTGCCGCAGATCGAAGCCGGATACGTGGACGAGCGAGCAGGCCATCTTGGCCGCATAGCCGGTGCCGACCTGGGCGCCGATGCGCACCCAACGGACGCCCGCAATGAGAGCGACTACGAGTCCGACGGCGAAAGCGGCGAGGAGGGGGCGACGCATGGCGGCGAAGGATGGCGGCGCCGGCGCGTCCCGTCGAGGACTGCCGATACGAGCGTGGCTACGAGCGCCTCAGCCGGCCGCCGCCTGCTCGCGCAATCGCGCCTCGGTCGCCGCGTCCGCGGCCATGAAGCTCTCGATCCGCAGGTGCTGGAGCGTCACGTCCTGCGGCGTGCCGATGCTCGTGATCAGCGAGAACAGACGCCATTCCGTGTCGTCGCGCTTGATGTGGAGCGCCAGCACCGGTTCGGCCACCCGGGTCGGATCGGGGACGCGGCCCGCTTCCGGAAGATCCGGCAGCGCCAGCAGCTCGTCGAGCAGGCGGGCCCGCTCCTCGTCGGGCCCGGCGTGGGCGATCTCGCGTTGGAAGCGCAGCAGCAGCTGACCGGCCAGCTCGTCCCAGTTGACGATCCACGGCCGCAGACCGTCCGGATGCAGCGTGAGGCGCAGCAGGTTGACGGGCGTCTCGCGCCACGGCGCACCGGTTCCTGCGAAGCCCGCAAAGACCCGGGCGCCCGCGGCGTTGGACCGCAGCACGCGGTAGCAGCCGTCGACCAGGAACGCCGGAAACGGCTCGTGGCGCTCGAGCGTGAACTCGAGCATCCGCTGGATCGGGCCGAGCGCCGGCGTCTCGAGCGGACTCTCGCGATACAGCGAGGCGAAGCCCGCCGCGCCGAGCAGCGTGTTGCGCTCGCGCAGCGGCACGTCGAGCGCCTCGGCGAGGCGCAGCACCATCTGGCGGGTCGGCTGCGAGCGGCCGGTCTCGACGAAGCTCAGGTGACGCGTCGTGGTGCCGGCCTCCGTGGCCAGCGCGAGCTGGCTCATCCCGCGCAGCCCGCGCCATTGCCGCAGCAGCCGACCGAACGGACTGATCTCCCGATCCGGCATTACACATCCTCCGCAGGGACCCGACGCCCCTCCCAGCGTCGCACAGCCGGGCCGCCGTTCCATTCCCTCGGCGGGAATGGGCGAAGCGCCGTCGGGCGCGACACTTCCGTCCATGCGCCCAACAGGAGAACCCCGTGCAGCTCTACACCCACGCACTCAGCCCGTACTCCGCCAAGGTCCGCATCGTGCTCGCCGAGACCTTCCGCAAGCCCGACGTGGCGACGCGCGACGCCGGCAGGATCGCCGCGGCGACGGCCGGGATCCGCGCCGGCTACGACCGCCTCGAGCGTGAGCTCGCCGATGCCGAGCATCTGTGCGGCCGGTTCTCGGCTGCCGACATCGCGTGCTTCGTCGCGGTCGCCGTCGCCAGCGCCTTCGATGCGCCGCCGGGGCCCGAGCACGCGCGCCTCACGGCGTGGGCCGCGCGCGTCGGCGCGCGACCCAGCGTCGCGCACGAGTTCGCGGCGATCCGCGACGCGCTCGCGAAACTCCCCGACTGAACCCCACCGCCAATAGGAGACACACGAACATGACGACTCGACAGATCCTGTGCACCGCGCTGCTCGCGCCGTTCCTCGCGCTCACGGCCTTCGTGCTCGCGACCGACGGCCTGCTCGGCTTCTACCAGGCAGCGTTCGCGAATCGCTCGACGCTGCTGATGAGCGCGGACCTGCTCCTCGCGCTCGGCCTCGTGCTGCTCTGGATGCACGCCGATGCGCGCACGAACGGAACGCCCTTCGTGCCGTACCTGTTGATCACGCTCGCGATCGGGATCGCCGGACCGCTCGGCTATCTGATCCACCGCGAGGCGCGGCTGCGGCAGGCGAGCGCGACGGCGCCGCCGCACGTACGAGCCGGCGAAGCGGCGTAGTCGTCCGCAAGCCCCCCGTAGGATCGCCGGCCGATTCCGAGGCGCTCCTACGGGGGGAGCGGCATGCTCGAAGCGCATCAGCGCGCGGCCGGTGCCGTCTCCGCGCGGGCAGTCGGGTCCTCGGCGCCGGCTCGCGCCGGCCGCCGCGCTCGCGCCCGGGAGCGCGCCGCGACGATGCGCAGCGCCAGCGCCGCGACCGAGAGGCCCACCAGCGGGACGAAGCTCCACATCCCGGCCGCGACGCGCCCCGCGTACGAGAACGCGAACACGAACCACAGGTAGTGCATGCCGAGCCGGTGCAGGCGCTGCCAGCGGCGACCGCCGAGCCGGCGCACCGCCGCGTCGTTCGACGTGGCGACCATTGCGAACAACACGAGGAACGCGCCTCCGCCCGCGACCAGCGTCACGAGATCCGGCGTCCCGCGGCTCGTCACCTGGAACGTCGCCAGCGCCCCGAGGTGCACGATGTGCGCGGTCGCGAACGCGAGCCCGAGCGAGCGCCGGCGCCGCATCAGCGAGCGCGTCGCCGCACTCGGCGCGAGCCGATGCCACGAACTCGCGACGTAGACCGGCAGGAACAACAGGAACGCGAGCCGCGCGGTGTAGCGCGCCGCCAGCTGCCACGCCGTGGCGTCGGGCCTCGCGTCCGCCAAGCCGAAGCCGGCGGCGATGGCGAGGCCTGCGCTGGCCCCGGCCAGGACACACGCGCGGAGCGTGAAAGCGGACATGGCCGGGGTTCGATTAGCAGCTTCGAAGCGCGTCGCAAGCCATGCGGAGGAAGAGCGCCGGATCCGAGCGAGTGCGGGATCCTCGCCCACGGCCTCCTTCGCCTGCGCTGCGAAGTGCGCGGCCTCGATCGCGCGGTCGCCTTCTGCTGTTGCAAGGGACGCGGTTTCTGTTCGTCCCGCGGCGGCCCTCAGCTTCGCTTCAGCTCGATCAGGATTTCGTGGTAGGTCTTGGTGCCGACGTTGACGGCCCACTCGGTGCCGCCCTTCGGAACCCGGACGGTGTTGCCGTCGGGCGGGACCTTGCCGACGAACAGATCCATCGGCGAGCCCTTCGGCGGGACGCCGGCCACGAGGTCGCCGGAGTCGATGACGAGGAAGTAGTCGTGCTCGTGGTGGTGGAGGTCGCTCGCCTCGCCGGGTTCGAGGTTCATCTCCCAGATGCGCACGTCGTCGTCCTCGTAGAGCACGGTCGTCCCGACGCCTCCCATCGGATCATCGGCGTGCTCGTCGCGGAACTTCTCGAGCCGCTCGCGCAGCTCGGGCGTGATCTCGGCATACTCGGGAGGCCTGTGCTTCATCGCTGGAGTTCCTCGCGGCTCGGGACGACGCACAGGGAACCTCAGCTCGGACGGAACCGCTACCCGCGGTCAGACGGGGACGTCAGACGGGGACGTTCGTTCCGATGTTTCGTTGCGCGGCCCCGGAAAGACTCGCCAGCCCGGCCACGCTACGTGGCCGAGCAACGAAACATCGGAACGAACGTCCCCGTTCCGCGGGGCGCCGCGGCGGACAGGGCCGCGTCCGGCGGCACCATCCGAAACGCGCCACGCCTGGGGTAGGATGACGGTCGGCTGGAGGTGGCGTGCCGGAACCGGGGACACGAGCGAGCCTGTTGTGCCTCGTCTTCACCGACCTCGTGGACTCGACGGCGCTGAAGAGACGCCTCGGCGACGCCGCCGTCAGCGAGCTGATGGCCGGCTATCACCGCGACCTGCTGGGGCTGGCGAGCCAGACGAACGGGCGCGAGATCGACTCGGCCGGCGACGGCTTCTTCCTCGCCTTCGAGACCCCGAGCGCGGCGGTCACGTTCGCGCTGCGGCTCCAGCTCCTGCACCGGGACCGGGACGAGCTGCCTGCCGTGCGTGTGGGCCTGCACGTAGGCGAGGTAACGGAGCGCCCCGCACCGCCCGGCTCGTCGAAGCCGACCTTGATCGAGGGCCTCGCGGTGGACCTTGCCGCGCGCATCGGCGGGCTCGCCGGCGGCGGGCAGGTGCTGATGTCGCAGCCGGTCTTCGACGCCGCGCGCCAGCGGCTCGACAAGCGCGACCTCGGTCACGTCGCCTGGCGGGCGCACGGTCCCTATCTCCTGAAGGGCATCGACGAGCCGGTCGAGATCGGCGAGGTGGGCTTCGAGGGCCGCTCGCCGCTCGCGCCGCCGCCGGATTCCGAGAAGGCACGCAGCGCTACGGCCGCCGGCGACGAGCTGACCCTGGGCTGGCGGCCTGCCATCGGGCTCGCGATCCCCGGTCGCTCGCACTGGCGCCTCGTCGAGCAGCTCGGCACCGGCGCGATCGGCGAGGTCTGGCTCGCGGTCCACGAAAGCACGCGCGCGAAGCGCGTGTTCAAGTTCTGCTTCCTCGCCGATTCGCTGCGCGGCCTGAAGCGCGAGGTCGCACTGCTGCGACTGCTGAAGGAGAGCCTCGGCGGCCGCCCCGACATCGCGCAGGTGATCGACTGGGAGTTCGAGCAGCCGCCCTACTTTCTCGAGACCGAGCACTCCGAAGCAGGCGATCTGGTGACCTGGGGACGGCAGCAGGGCGGCATCGACAAGGTGCCGCTCGAGACGCGCGTCGACGTGGTGGCGCAGATCGCGGACGCGCTCGCCGCCGCGCATAGCGCCGGTGTGCTGCACAAGGACCTGAAGCCTGCCAACGTGCTGATCCGTCAGGACCCGGGCGGCGGGCCGCTCGTGTGCCTGTCCGACTTCGGCATCGGCCTCGTCACGAGCCGCGAGGCGCTCGACGTGCCCGGCGTGACGATGGCCGGTCTCACGGAAGCGTTGCTCTCGAGCAGCGAGACCGGCGCGGGCACGCGCCTCTACATGGCGCCCGAAGTCATGGAGGGACGGGTCGCGACGCCGCTCTCGGACGTCTACTCGCTCGGCGTGATCCTCTACCAGATCGTGGCGGGCGATTTCAGCCGCGCACTGGCCACGGGCTGGGAGCGCGACGTCGCCGATCCGCTTCTGCGCGAGGACATTGCGGCCTGCGTCGACCGCGATCCGAGCCAGCGCGTCGCCGGACCGACGGAGCTCGCCGCGCGCCTGCGTGCGCTGCCGGAGCGTCGCGCGCGCGCCCGCGCGGCGCAGGGCCGGCGCCGCGGCCTGCGCATCGGTCTCGCGGCGGGGCTCGGCCTGCTGCTCGCGGCCGGCGGCTTCTGGGGCTGGCGGCTCTACACGCAGGCGCAGTGGGCGCAGGACGTCGCGGGCCCCGAGATCCGGCACCGGATCGAGACCAACGACTTCGCCGGCGCCTACGACCTCGCCGTGCAGGTGGAGGAAGCGCTCGGGGCCAACCCGGCGCTCGACCCGGTGTGGCAGGTGATCGCCACCACCATCTCCTTCGAGACCGAGCCGGCGGGCGCGACCGTCTCGTACAAGCCCTACGCGGACCTCGACGGCGCGTGGCGCCCGCTCGGCACGACGCCCATCGCCGACGCGCGCGTACCCGCCACCGTACTGCGTTGGCGCGTCGAGAAGCCGGGCTACGAAACGCGAGAGATCGCCCACTTCCCGTCGAAGCTCCTCGTCGGCTCGCCCTTCGAGTGGCAGCCGAGGCTCGTGCTCGACGCGACCGGCACGGCTCCCGCGGGCACCGTGCCCGTGGAAGGACGCCGCTACGCGGCCGTGCCGCTCGGCTCCTTCGCCGCGATCGAGGCGTTCGAGCTCGAGCGCTCCTACATCGATCGCACCGAGGTGACCAACGCCGCGTACCAGGAGTTCGCCGACGCCGGCGGCTACCGGCGCCCCGAGTTCTGGAAGGAGCCCTTCGTCGAGGACGGGCGCACGCTGTCCTTCGAAGAGGCGATGGCCCGCTTCGTCGATTCGACGGGCCGGCCGGGCCCGGCGACCTGGGTGCTCGGCGAACATCCCGAGGGCCAGGCGGAGCTGCCCGTCGGCGGCGTCAGCTGGTACGAGGCCGCCGCCTACGCCGCCTTCCGCGAGCGCAGCCTGCCGACCGTGTATCACTGGGCCGTGGCCGCGCTGCCCGACGCGGAGATCGCCGAGCCGCTGGCACCGCACATCGGGCCACAGAGCAACCTGGCGGGCGAGGGTCCCGCGGCGGTCGGCACGCACCCGGGGCTCTCGGCGGCGGGCGCCGTCGACATGGCCGGCAACGTCGCGGAGTGGACCTGGAACGCCTCGGGCGAGGATCGCTTCCTGCTCGGCGGCGCGTGGGAGGATCCCGAATACCAGCTCGGCATCGCGACCGCCACCTCTCCGTGGCGGCGCCGGTCGACCCACGGCTTCCGCCTGGCCAGCTACCCGCAGCCGCCGGCCGAGCGCTACCTCGCGGCGGTCGACCTGCCGAACGTCGACTATCGGAGCGTGGCGGCGAGCCCGGAGGTCGAGGCCGAGTTCGCGCGGCGGAGCGTCGCCTACGACCGTACGCCGCTTCGTGTACGTGAGGAGGGAGCGCTCGACCTCCCCGTCGGCGGCCAGGCGCAGCGGGTCACGATCGATGGCGCCCATCGCGGCGAGCGGCTGCCGATCTACGTCCTGACACCGGAGGGCGTCTCGCCCCCCTACCAGGCCGTCGTCTGGATGGGCGGCATCAACATCCTGATGGATCGCAGCACGCAGCACGGGATCACCGCGATGAGCGGCGTCCTCGACTTCCTGCGCAGGAGCGGGCGCATGGTCGTGATGCCGATCTACGGCGGCACCTTCGAGCGCAACGACGGCAGCAGCCTGCAGCGCTTCAACGCCGGCCGGCTCTCGCGCCAGGAGCTGAGCTTCGAGTGGGCCAGGGACCTCGGCCGCACCTTCGATTACCTCGAGGATCGCGGGGATGTCGACATGGATCGCGTCGCCTTCGTCGGGCTGAGCCTCGGCGCGGCGATGGGCCACCTCATGGCCCACTTCGAGCCGCGCATCGCCACGCTGCTCTTCTGGAGCGGAGGCTTCGCCGCCAGCTCGTTCCCGGAGGCGGCCCCATCGATCGTACGCGCCGTGGAAGAGACGACGGCCCCCGTGCTGATGCTGAACGGTCGCCACGACTTCGTGTTTCCCTATGCGACGCACCAGGTGCCCTTCTTCGAGCGGCTGGGGACACCGCCCGAGCGCAAGCGCCACGTCGTCTGGGACGCCGGCCACTTCGGCTTCCCGATCGGCGAGTTCCTGCGCGAGAACCTCGACTGGCTCGATCGCCACCTGGGTCCCGTCGCGCGCGCCGAGTGACCCGTAGGGGGGGCGCGGTGGTAGAGTGAGCCGGTCAGCGGCGAAGGCGGGGGCAGCGATGGCAGCCGGAAGCCTCGAGATCGTCTTGATGAAGCAGCTAGCGAGCTACCTCGCGGTGCCGATCCTCGTCGTCGACCGACAGCTCGATCTCGTCTTCTTCAACGAGTCCGCCGAGCCGATCCTCGGCAGGCGCTTCGAGGAGACCGGAGCCATCCGCCGCGGGGAGTGGAGTTCCGTGTTCCGGACCTTCGATGCGCGCGGGGAGGACCTTCCGTCGGAGGAGCGCCCGCTCGTCATCGCCATCGACCAGCGCAGGCCTGCGCACCGGCGCTTCGGGCTCAGCGGTCTGGACGGCGCCGAGCGCGACATCGAGGGCATCGCCTTTCCGCTCGAGACCCCCGAGGCTGGACTGGTCGGCGCGGTGGGGATCTTCTGGGAGGCCGCCGAGAGCCGCAGCGTCGCGCCACTCGCCGGGAAGAGGCCCCCTCGCGTCGCCTCGTCGCGACTCGACGTCGAGGTGATCCTGCTGCGACGGCTCGCCAGCCGCCTGCGAATGCCGACGCTGATGGTCGATCCCGATGGCAGTCTCGTCTACTGCAACGGCGCAGCGGAGCCGCTGCTCGGGAGTCCGCTCGCCCGGCTCGGCGGCATGCCGCTGCCGGAGTGGTACGACGCGTTCCAGCCCAGTGACGAGAACGGCTCCCTCATCAAGCGCGAGGATCATCCGCTGAACGTCGCGCGCACGCGCCTGCAGCCCTGTCATCGGCGCTTGTTTTTCCGCGCGCTCGACGGCGCGCGGCGCGGGATCGAGGGCACGGCGTTTCCACTCGTCGGCCAGTGCGACCGGCATCTGGGCGCCGTGGGCATCTTCTGGGAAGACACGCGATGAAGGTCACGCTCTGGGGCACGCGCGGCTCGCTCGCCGCACCGGGGCCGGAGACCACGCGCTACGGCGGCAACACCTCGTGCGTCGAGGTGCGGGCCGCCGATGGCAGCGTGCTCGTGCTCGACGCGGGCACGGGCATCCGGCGCCTCGGCGATGCGATCGTCGACCACGTGTCGCGCGTCGATCTGCTGCTGACGCACCTGCACATGGATCACATCCAGGGTCTGGGCTTCTTCGAGCCGCTGTTCCGCCCGGCGATCGAGGTCCATCTCTGGGGGCCCTCCTCGACGACGCAGGACCTGCGCACCCGCCTCGGTCGCTATCTCTCGCCGCCGCTCTTCCCGGTCCGCCTGCGCGACCTGCCGCGGCAGCCGGAGCTGCACGATGCGGTGCGCGCCGGGCGCTTCGAGATCGGACCCTTCACCGTACGCGCCGAGCTCGTCTGCCACCCCGGTCCCACCGTCGGCTACCGCATCGAGGCCGACGGCGTCTCGCTCGCGTACCTGCCGGACCACGAGCCCGCGCTCGGCTACGAAGCGCTCCCGACCGATCCCGACGACATCCCGGGGCTCGGACTCGCGGAGGGCGTGGACCTGCTGATCCACGATGCCATGTACACCGTCGACGAGTATCCGCGGCACGTCGGTTGGGGACACAGCTCGTTCGCCGATGCGATGGCGTTCGCCGCAGCGGCGGGCGTGCAGCGGCTCGTTCCGTTCCATCACGATCCGAGCCACGGCGACGACCTGCTCGATCGGCTCTTCGCCGAGGCGACGGCGTCGCGGCAGCCTTTCGAGCTGCTGCGCGGCGAGGAAGGGGCTTCGATCGAGCTCGGTGCGCGCGGAACCAACTGAGCTCGTTCAGCGCGGCAGCAGCACCATCTGCGTGCAGCGGAAGAGCGCGATGGTGCGGCCCGTCGTCTCGTTGGTCACGACGGCGTCCCAGACGTGCGTCTGGCGACCGACGTGCGCAGGCGTGCAGCGACAGCTCACGCGCTCGCCGACCCGCGCCGACGCCAGGAAGTTCGACTTCAGCTCGATCGTCGTGAACGACGCGCCGGCCGGGATGTTCGCGCCGCAGCCGATCGCCGCGCAGGTATCGGCAAGCGCAATGATCGCGGGCGCGAACAGAAAACCGGTGCCGGCGATCAGGGTCCCGGTGACGTCGATGTGGCCGAGCACGAGCTCGGGCGCAGCGTGATCGAAGACGCAGCCCATCTGGCCGGGCACGAGCGGCCCGAAGAACTCGTTCATGCGCCGCGCGCGGGTGAGGGGGTCACTGGCGTCATTCGACTCGCTCATCCAGCTCCTCCTTGCAACGAAGGGGACGGCACCGAAGGGGACGTTCCTTCCGAAGTTTCATTGCGCGGCCACGTTGCGCGAGGGGACGTTCCTTGCAAAGTTTCGTTGCGCGGCCTCAGTAGAACTCGTCAGCTCGCAAGCGCTACGTGGCCGCGCAACGAAACTTTGCAAGGAACGTCCCCGCTCCCCCCGCTCCCCTGCAGCGTCACCGGCGCCCTGGCGTCGGCCAGGCGGCGTCGTAGAGCGCGTCGCCCAGGAGCCGCCGCAGCAGGCGGGTGCGCGCTTCCGCCGGCGTCAGCCCCGGTTCGCGTGCCAGTGCACCGAGAATCGAGATCTCTCGTGCCTGCTCCGACATCTCGAATGCGAGTTCGACCCGGCGCGCGCGCCCGAGCCGCTGGAGGACGGTGCGCTGCACGGCGAGGGCGTCGGCGCTGGTGTCTCTCGGCGGCATAGCCGCATCGTACGTCATCGGGTCGAGCCGGCGCATCGGCTTTTCCACCCGCCACCGCCGATCGCGACGAGGGCGCGCGAGTATGCGAGCCTCCCGCGCGGCCATCCGGTTCGAATGCAGGCTCGAAGCGACGAGAGGACGCCCATGCAGTTCGGGATCGACCGCCTCCTCGAGGACGCACGCCTGCGCAGCGCCCTCGCCGGCCGCCGGATCGGCCTTGTCGCGCATCCGGCGTCCGTGACGGCGGATCTCACCCACACCCTCGATGCCCTGCGCGCGCTACCCGATCTGCACGTCACCGCCGCGTTCGGGCCGCAGCACGGCCTGCGCGGCGACAAGCAGGACAACATGATCGAGTCGCAGGACTTCACCGATCCCGTCCACGGCATTCCCGTGTTCAGCCTGTACGGCGAGGTGCGGCGCCCCACCGACGCCATGCTCGAGCACTGCGACCTGCTGCTGATCGATCTGCAGGACCTCGGCTGTCGCATCTACACGTTCGTCACCACGTTGTGTTACGTGCTCGAGGAGGCCGCGCGCCTCGGCCGCTCGGTCTGGGTGCTCGATCGACCCAACCCCGCCGGCCGGCCCGTCGAAGGGCTGCGCCTCGTCGACGGCTGGCAGAGCTTCGTCGGCGCGGGCCCGCTGCCGATGCGGCACGGAATGACGCTCGGCGAACTCGGCCGCTGGTACCTCGACGTCGCGAAGCTCCGCGTCGACTACCAGGTGGTCGAACTGCAGGGCTGGCAGCCGGAGGCGGCTCCCGGCCACGGCTGGCCGCTCGGCGAGCGCAGCTGGATCAACCCGAGCCCGAACGCCGCGAACCTGTCGATGGCCCGCGCGTATGCCGGCAGCGTACTGCTGGAGGGCACCACGCTCTCCGAAGGGCGCGGCACGACGCGTCCGCTCGAGCTCTTCGGCGCCCCCGACATCGACCCCCGCGCGCTGCTCGCACACATGCAGGCCGCCGCGCCGGACTGGCTCGCGGGCTGCCGCCTGCGCCCCTGCCACTTCGAGCCGACCTTTCACAAGCACGCGGGCCAGCTCTGCCACGGTCTCCAGATCCACGTCGACGATCCGCACTACGACCACGCCGCGTTCCGGCCGTGGCGGCTCGTCGCGCTGGCGCTGAAGAGCGTGCGCGCGCTGCACCCCGGCTACCCGCTCTGGCGTGACTTTCCCTACGAGTACGTGCACGACCGCCTCGCCATCGACGTCATCAACGGCGGCCCCGCGCTGCGCGAATGGGTCGACGACGACCGTGCCACGCCCGCGGACCTCGACGCGCTCGCAGGCCCCGACGAGCGCGCCTGGGAGGAAGAGCGCAGCGCGTATCTGCTCTATCGCTGACAGGGGTGCCGAGAATGCGCATGACGCCGCGTCCTGACTCCGATTCTGCTCGACTTTTCCCGAGCCAGGGCGAGTTCGCGACCACCGTGCGATCCGGAGATCCCCTCCTCCCTGCGAGGTCTCGTGACACCCTCCGCCGTTCCCCTCCTACATCCCAGATCGGGGGATCTCCGCGCACGGTCGGTCGGACCGGTCGTGCCAGCGAAAAAAAGGCGATGATGATGAGCTTCATGAGTCGCTTCCTCGGTTCGGGGCTGTGCCTCGCCCTGTTGCTGGCAACGGTCGGCGTACCGACTCCCGCGCTGGCGGGCTTCGTCACTTTCGGAGAGGGCTTCGGCTCCAAGTGGGACGACCCGAATCACGGGACACCGGCGACGGTCACCTGGGGGTTCATGCCGGATGGCACGGTCGTCGATCCGGGCATCGGGATCGCGACGGAGATCGATGGCGGCAGCAATATCACCCTGCTGCGCTCCGACTACGACACGGACTTCGGCCTCGGCGCCTTCGACGCCGCCATCCAGCGCGCGTTCGACACTTGGCAGGCGGCGGCCGGCATCAACTTCCTGGGCCCGCAGGCGGACGCAGGGCTTCCGGTAGGGGCCAGTGGCGCGACGGAACCAGATATTCGGATCGGCGCCTTCCTGCCTGTCGCAGGGTCCGGCTTCGACTTCGTCGGCGCGGTCGGCTTCGGCCCGCCGGGCAACGACCTCGACTTCCCCGACCCGCTCGCCGGCGATGTCCTGTTCAACCTCGCAGCCGTCTTCATCCAGCCCGCCGGCCAGGAAGGTGATCCGATCACCGAGTTCGGCAACGACCTCGAAAACCTCTTCTTGCACGAACTCGGCCACGCCGCGATCGGTCTCGGCCACCCCGACGACGGTCCGGGGGACGTCATGTTCGTCGGAACCGGATGCTGTGACGTCATCAATCGCCAGCTATCGTCCGACGACATCGCCGGCGCCCGCTCCGTGCTCGGGCCGCCGGTGCCGGAGCCGAGCACGGCGGTGCTGTTGCTCGCGACGTCGAGCGCGGCGCTGCTGGGGCGGAAACGCCGCCAGCCGACCAGGGTGCGCTGAAGCCGAGAGGTGTCGTGCACGACGTTGCGCCCACCGCCGGCCCACCGCCACCATCGCCTGCGGGTCTCGAAACGCAAGACACGAGCCGAGGCCGTCGTCGAGAGGCTGCTCGCGTCGATTCCCGTCGTCCCCTTCGACCTCGTCTGCGCGCGCACACACGCTCCCCTCGGCGCGGCTCTCGCGTGGCGCGGGGATTCTCCGTCGTGACGTGCGACCGGAGAAGTTTTCCGCGCATTCCGGGACTCGAGGTCGAAGCTCTCTCGTGACGTCCCGCCGGTCGCGGCCGGTTCACGGCCCTGCGATGGATCCGGCGCTTCGCGTTCGACGCTACGGATCGTCGCGCCCCTTCCCTGCGAGCCGTTCGATCTCCGCGCGAAATGCCTGCTGCGCGCGAAGTGCGCGCAGGCTCTTCTCCACCTGTGCGCGCACCGACTCGAAGGATCTCGGCTCCGCCGGCTGCACGTCCATCAGCTCGACGAGCGCGCTGCCGGCGCCCTCCGCGACGAGCACGCGCTCGCCCGGCGTCGTGAGCGCGAGCGCCTCGGGCCCGACTTCGCCGGGCAGCGCCGCACTTGGCAGCGGACCGAGCTCCTCGGTGAGCGCCGGATCGAGCCGACCCTCCGGACCGAGCGCGTCGTCGGCAGCGCGCGCCTCCGCCTGCGATGCGAACCGCTGCCGGCGCAGCCGCACCCGGCGCTCGGTGTAGCGCACGCGGGTCTGCTCGTAGTGCGCGCGCAGCTCGTCCTCCGAGAGCGCGAGGCCGTCGCGGATCTCGGCGAACAGCGCGTCGCGCAGCAGTTCGTCCTCGCGCTGCCGGCTCTCGTCGCGGAGGCGCGCGAGAGCCGCCTGGACCTCCGGCGCTCCGTCGAGACCCCGCCGCCGCGCCTCCTCGGCCGCGAGCTCACGGACGTGCGCAACCCGGCTGACGCGCTCGGGATTGCGTCCGCGATCGGTGTCGCCCGGCACTCGCTCGGCCTCCGCTTCAGGAGCGGTCGCCGCGACGGGCGCCTGCACCGGCGCGTTTCGCTCGGCTTCCTCACTCCGGCACCCGAGCTGTGCACCGAACAGGCCCAGCGCGAGCGCCGCGCCCGCCGTCCTCCGGTGCCACCGGGGAGACGATGCTCCCACCGGGCCACTCACCCGCGATCCGGCGGTGCCGGAACCGGCGTCGGGGTCGGCGTGGCGGTGTCCAGCACCTCGACCGAGGCGGTGCCGCGGCGCCGGAACGGGCGGTGGTTCTCGATGCCGCCGACGGCGTAGATCTTTCCGGCCGGATCGACCGCCACGGCGTGGTGGAAGCGCGCGTGGCGCAGCGACGGGCCCGCCTCCCAGCGATCCGTCTTCGGGTCGTATACGAAGACGCTGCTCGAGCCGATGGGGTTCGAGTACGACACGGCGCCGCCGATCACATAGATGCGTCCGTCGGCGCCGAGCGCGGCGCCCATCGCATGGCGGCCCTCCGGCATCGGCGCGCGTTCGCTCCAGGTGTCGGTGGCGGGGTCGTAGGCCTCGACCGAGCGCAATGCCTCCTTCCCGAAGGCCCGCATCTCGCGCCCCGCCGCCTCGAACTCCGCGGCGCTCGCGTAGTCCTCCTCGTGCACGGACCCGCGGTGCCCGTAGCCGCCGAAGACGTAGAGCTTGCCATCCGGACCGAAGGCGCCGGCGGCGAGTCTTCGGCTTCTGTTCATCGGACTGCGCTCGGCCCACGAGTTCTCGGCCGGATCGTAGACCTCTACAACGTCCACCAGCGGCCACTGATGCCACGAGCGGGGATCCCGCTCGTGCAGGTTCAGCGGATGGCCGATCCCGCCCACGAGGTAGATCTTGCCGTCCGGAGCCGTGGCCGTGAGGCCAGACTTGCGAACCATCCGCGGCACCGGCGGGAGCCAGGTGTGGGTGGCGTTGTCCGAGACCGGCAGCGCGTGCTGATCCCACACGTCTCGCTTCGGATCGAAAAACACCGGAGCGGCCTCGCCGAACCAGTAGACGAGACCATCTCGGCCGGCCGCGCCGGCGGGCTTCTCGTAACTCAGGCCCCCCTGGTACTCCCGCCACTCGATCCACTCGCGGATTGGCGGAGACTTGATATCGCCCGCCATCCGCTCACTGACCGTGATCCGGTTCTTCGCGCGGACCGCCGTCACGCCCGGCCCGCGCCGCCACCCATTCGCCTCGGGATCGAAGATGTCGAGCGCGCGTTTGCCGATCCCGTAGTCCCGCGCCTCCGGCACGGACGCCGTGTAGCCGGCATACGCATAGACGCGCCCGTCGAGATCGCACGCCGCCACGTGCATCCAGCGCGGCTCGGGCAACGGCGCCACGTCCTGCCAGCTCGCGGCGGAGACGGCAGGGGCGCCGAGATTCACGAGCGCGAATGCCATCATTCGCAGCAGAGACGCGCCCGTCCGCTTGACGCTCCTCATCCGCGATCCGGCGGCGCAGGCGTCGGCTGCGGGGCCGGGACTGCGGTGTCCAGCACCTCGACCGAGGCGGTGCCGCGGCGCCGGAACGGGCGGTGGTTCTCGATGCCGCCGACGGCGTAGATCTTTCCGGCCGGATCGACCGCCACGGCGTGGTGGAAGCGCGCGTGGCGCAGCGACGGGCCCGCCTCCCAGCGATCCGTCTTCGGGTCGTATACGAAGACGCTGCTCGAGCCGATGGGGTTCGAGTACGACACGGCGCCGCCGATCACATAGATGCGTCCGTCGGCGCCGAGCGCGGCGCCCATCGCATGGCGGCCCTCCGGCATCGGCGCGCGTTCGCTCCAGGTGTCGGTGGCGGGGTCGTAGGCCTCGACCGAGCGCAATGCCTCCTTCCCGAAGGCCCGCATCTCGCGCCCCGCCGCCTCGAACTCCGCGGCGCTCGCGTAGTCCTCCTCGTGCACGGACCCGCGGTGCCCGTAGCCGCCGAAGACGTAGAGCTTGCCATCCGGACCGAAGGCGCCGGCGAACTCCTGACGGGGTCGCCGCATCGGGCGGCGCTCCTCCCACGTGTTCGTCGCCGGATCGTAGACCTCGACGACTGCCAGGAGTCCCCATTGATGCCAGGGGCGTGAATCCCGCTCGTGGCTGTTCAACGCATAGCCGGTTCCTCCAACGAGGTAGATCTTTCCATCCGGGGCCGTCGCCGTAACCCCTCCGCCGCGAACCATCCGCGGCACCGGCGGGAGCCAGGCGCGGGTCTCGCTGTCCGAGCGGGGCAAGTAGGACTGGGCCCAGACTTCGCGCTCGGGATCGAAATAGATAGGACCCGCCTCGCCGAACCAATAGATCCGGCCATCACGCCCGCCGGTCCCCGCTGGCTTCTCGTACCGCAACCCCGTCTCGTACTCGCGCCAGCGCACCTCCTCGCTGATCGGAGGAGACTTGATGTCGCCGGCCCAACGCAACCTGTGCACCATGCGATCGATCGCGCGATACTTCGCAACGCCCGGCCCGCGCCGCCACCCATTCGCGTCGGGATCGAAGATGTCGAGCGCGCGTTTGCCGATTCCGTAATCCCGCGCCTCCGGCACGGACGCCGTGTAGCCGGCGTACGCATAGACGCGCCCGTCGAGATCGCACGCCGCCACGTGCATCCAGCGCGGCTCGGGCAACGGCGCCACGTCCTGCCAGCTCGCGGCGGCGGCGCTCGCTGCGCAGCCGAACGAGAACGCGAATGCCATCAGCGCCGGCTGCCTGCGCATTCCTGACGTCCTAGGGGGTGAGGGGCGGAGCCGAGAAGCCTTGATCGGGCGGCGCGAGCGGCACCTTGAGCCCCTCCGAGCCGAGCTTCACGATCGCGATCGTTACGCGAGAGATACGCGTACTCGCGACGTTGGGGTCAACACGAGGAAGCATGCTTTCGCTGCGCAGTCTCACATCCTGCCCAAGAACGGAGTTGCCGCCGTTCGTCGCTGCGAACGAGAGTGACCCACTGCTCGTATCCGGATTCCCCTCTTCGTCCGCGCCCGCGATGATCTTCCAGCGCTGCTTCTGCGCGTCGTCGCGGTACCCGCCGTAGATCACCAGCACCGCGCCGTACAGGCCCGGGGTCTGCGCGTTGAACTCGATCGTCGTCTCGAACGAAGCGACGCCCGGCTCAGTCTCGGTCGGCGGCGTGAACTGATCCTCCACCGTCTTCGCCACCAGCCAGTTGCTGAGGTGGCGGATGATGTCCTCTTCGCGGAACTCGACGATCTCCTGTCCTGGGCCACCACCCTTCAGGTGGTCGAAGTCCCGCAGCGACGTCCCGACGATGCGATCCGACAGCGCGCGGACCGGATCCCCGAACGGACTCGTACGCGCGTGTGCGCTCCACGCGCACACCACACCGTCGCTCGGCAGACAGCCGCCGGTCAGGAAGCCGACGCTGAGCAGGTCTTCGAGCGGGTTCGCAGCGAGCCCCTCGATCTTCTCGTCGGCGAGTGCGGCCTCGACCTCCGCGAGCACCTCCGCGGATTGGGTCGCATTGGCGAAGGTCTGAAAATCGTCGTACAGATCGAAGAGACTCAGCGATCGGCTGCCGGCGATCAGACTGATCCGCGCCCGCGGCGCGCTGCCGCGATTCTGGTTCATCCTGCACATCGTCGGATTGCCGGACACCAGGTCTGCCGGGGCGCCGAGATCGCAGAGCGCATCGCTGTAGTCGAGCAGGTCGGCCGTGCCCGGGCTCCAGCGTCCCAGCAGGAACTCGAAGAGCGGGAAGCCGACGGGGCCGAAGCCCACGCCGAGGCCGCCGTTCAGCGCGATCCGCAGGAGCTGGAGCGCGCCGTGATGCGGCGAGCCCATCGAAACCATCGCGTTGATCTGGCGCGACGGCCCGGCGACGGACTGGTAGGCCCGCTCGGAGAGGCCACCCATGCTGAAGCCGAACGAGTCGAAGTGCGGGAACCGGCCTCCGCTCTGGGGCTGCGCCGGATCCTGTGCGACGCCGCCCAGATCGAACTCATTGGCCGCGACCTCACGCCGGACGCGGTTCCCGATCGCTTCGAGGCCCATCCGCGAGTTGTAGGTCACGAAGACCGGCCGGTAGACGCCGTCCGTGGCGGTCGCGAGATCCTTCACGAGCTGCCCGTAGCGGCTGCCCGGCTCCTCGAGGTCGTCGGACGTCATCAAGCGCGTGTCGACGAGGATCGCTTTCTGGTCCCAGCCGTGGAAGACGAAGAGCGGCATCGCATTGCCATCCCACGCCTTTACCGCTCCGAGATCGAAGCGCTCGGGATCGAGAAACACCAGATCTGCCACCTCGTTGATGGGCAGCCCGCCGGCGACGTCTGCCACTCTGGCCGCGAGGCCGAACACGAACTCGCGAACCTGGCGGATCACCGGGAGGGCCGCGAAGCCCGCGAGGCGGACCGGTTCCGGCGTGCGCAGCTCCGCCGTCACGGGCGCGCCGGTCTCGGTCAGGATCGCACTCAGCGCTACGGCGAGCCGGCGATCGATCGTGTCGACGACGTGCGCGTGTGGAACGACGGTGAGTAGGGTCCAGTGGCTCTCGTCGGCGTCGAAGTAGGCCGGCACGATGCCGTCCTCGTCGAGACCGAGGCTCTCCGCAGCAGCCGCGGAGTAGCGCGAAGAGAAGACTACCGGGCCGACGAAGACCGGCGCCGGCATCCCCGGCGTGGCCGACTCGATCCCATCGACCGCAGCCCGCGCGGGAAATTGGTGGCGGTGGGCGGACTCGAACCGCCGACACGCGGCTTATGAAACCGCTGCTCTAACCGACTGAGCTACACCGCCGCAGGCCGCTTGCGCGGGCGCGAAACGGGCGTGGAAGCTAGCAGAGCGTCCTCCGGCCGCCCCGCCCAGCCTTTTCCAATGACAGATGAGCCTGAAGGGTCGTCGCGATTCCAACGTGAAGTGAGCCTGAAGGAATCGGGCAGGGATCTTCGGGACATGACGCTCGTGGCCCAGAAGACCCAGGGGCTCCAGAGATGTCTGACACGCCTAGCTCGTGAGACACTCCCAGAGGAAACTGGGAGCAACGGAGAGGCTTCCGCCGTGCGGAGCACCGCGACAGCCCTCGACCGCACCTGAAGTGCCCTACCTGAAGAGGATCCGGGGTTGGCAAGTGCCTCGGGCCACTCGATACGCCTCGTCGACCCTGCCGCGACCCCGCGCACCGCCACCTCGAGGCAGGCGTCAGCACCCCCGTGCTCGCCCTGTTCTCGGTCGGCGCCGACCCCGCATGGCTGCTCGCGATGTCGCCCCGACAGCGCGCTGACCTCGGCCGCGACGGGCTCCCATCAGGCCCACGAGTGCGACGAGCGCCGCCACCTGAAGCTCGGCCGACGCGGGCTCGGGCACGGGGACGCGCTCGGGAATCAGCAGGTCCGGTCCTTGCAGCGTGACGTGCTGAGCGTGCATACCGCCCCGATCGTCTTCGATCATCGCGCCGATCCAGACGGTGTCGGCGAGCCCGGGCTCGTGGCGGGCGCGCCCGTGCGTGTCGAGGTTCGGGAACGAAGCCGCCAGCGCGGCGGGGTCGTACACGATCTCCGCCTGCCCTCCGACGAGCGGCGCGCTGCCCGACGCCAGGAGCCAGCCGGGCATGGCCGCCGTCCAGTGCAGCGTTCCGGATGTGATCCCGGACGGCGCAGTCAGCGTCAGCGCGACCGGCCCGATCCCCTGCACGACGCTGAACGGTGGTGCGTTCACGGGAGCGATGGCGCTCGCCGCGGGCACGACGTAGACGTCGAATCCGCCGTCGACGCTGCCGAGCACGCCACCCGTCGGGTAGGGCTCGGTCATCGGGCCGGCCGAGGTCGGCGAATCGAACACCGCCGTGAGGCGGACCCGATAGCGTCCCGGCTGCACCAGCTCGAGATCCTGCGCCGGATCGTGGTACCAGCCCACCGAGTTCGCGCGTCCGCTCCAGGTCGCCACGGGGCCGCTCGGACCGTCGATCGTGACGTCGATCCGCGCCGGTAGGGTCGGAGCGAGCTGTGCGGAGACCGTCAGAACCTGCCCCGTTTCGAGAACACTCCCCGGACGCGGCATCAGCGGGGTGACGAAGCCGCGAATCGCCTGCCCGTCGAGTGTGAGCAGCCCTGCGGACCAGGTCGGCCCGCCGTTCTGCCCTTCGAAGGGCGGACTGACAAAGGTGGTCGAATCATCGGGGCCGCCTTCGGGAAGATGGATCCACAGGCTGGCATACGAGCCGAAGGCCGTGACGGCGTGGACCGGGTCGCGGAACACCGCGCCCGCGAACTGGAACTTGAAGTCGTTGGGCAGGTCACCGGCGGCGCCCATTCCGGGCTGGAGAGCGTACGATTCCTGGTATCGCCAGTAACCCGTCCCGTTGTCGTCGTCGCTGATCAGCTCGCGAACGCGCTCGCCCGGCCGCTGAACGCCGGCGTAGAAGTAGCCCTCGCTCACCACGTCGTCCGGCTCCTGGGCCGGGTTCGAGGCCGTGGATGTCGAGAACGCCAGCGGAAGCTCGCCCACCGCCGCGCGCTCGGCGAAGGATGGCGGGGGATTGGAGTGGTCCCCCTGCGAGAAGTAGTTGCCCTGCGCGACCCAATCCTCCATCGCCGCCCGCACGGCTCCCTCGTCCTCCACCGTGAGCTGGATTCGGGCCGCCTCGAACTCGCCCTGCCAGAGCACGTCGCCCGTGTGGTAGGGAAGCTGCGCGTGGTCGCTCGCGGGGAAGATGCTCGTGATGTACCAGTCCTGGGCCGTGCTGATCGCCATGGCGTCGACACCGCGTCGCCCGTGCACGAGCAGACCTCCCGCGACCGGCACCACCACCTGGCCCCAGCGCGTCGAGCCCATGTAGAGCACACCCTGTGGACTCGTCCAGCTCGCGACGGTATCGACCAGCAGCTCCCCGGGCTCCTGCGGAGTCACGGGCAGGGCATCGGCCGCGGGCGTGAAGACGCCGAAGCGGTTGGCCGTCCCCGAGGCCACCCACTCGCTGGACTGGACCGGCGGGGTCCCGTGTTTCAGGGTCACGCTCACCGACACGTCCGCGGGCACGCCGGGCAGCACGGCGAGCGACGGATCGAAGCTGTCGCCGACCGTCAGCGGTGTCATCGGCAGAATCGCGGGCTCGATGTCGAGCGGTTCGGCGATCCAGACCTCGTACGTGCCACCCCCCGCGTAGGTGTTTCCGTACACGTCGTCGATGCTCGCCTGCAACGTGATCGTGTACTTCCCGTACGCCGGGAACTGGTAGTCGAACGTCTGACTCCGCGTGGAGAGCTGGAGCGCGTTGGAGAGGTGCCCTCCGCCGTTGTCGAGCAGCAGCCCGCCAGAAGAAGCCGGCGTGCGGCTGCGCGCAACGCGGAAGGGCTCCGGCCCGAGCACGTCCGTCTGCCCGTCCGGTCGCAGCACCTCGACCGTGAGGCTTCCAGACGGAAACGCGAAGGAATGGGTCGGCACGTTGACCAGCCGGCGCTCGCTCTGGGCGACCATCGGCGCGTAGGGCTCGAGCCGCCAGACGAGCGGCTCTCCGTCCAGCTTGCTGAAGCGCGGCAGGATGAACCGGCCGGTTTGCGTGGCGATCCGGTTGGCCACCTCGTAGACCGGGCGGTCCTCCTGCGCGATCGTGCCGCGGCTTCCGTCCGCGGAGATCGCGTCGGTCAGCAGGCCCAGCGCGAGCCTCGGTGGCGTGGGGGCTCCCACCGTGAACGGCGGCAACGCGATCTCGTGGTTCGTCAAGAACGGGTTGATCTCGCGCCGGGATCCCGGCAGCGGTCCGGCGAGGTCGATGCCGTCGCTGGAGAGCCGTAGGCCGTAGACGCCGTCCGGAAGATTCGGAGGCAGCGGGATGGTGACCTGGAGCGGAGCCTCCCACGTGTCGGCGCCCGCTGCGGTGAGCGGTCCGGGCATGGCGTGCTCGGCCGCGATCGTCGGACCCATCCAGTGCTCGATCGGAAGCCCCGTCGGGGTGAACATCGTCGAGCCGAGCTGGTTGGCCATGTTGCGCGGCCGGCCCTCGGCGTTGTGAAGGCGGTGGAGCAGGAAGTGGAGGATCGGCGTATTCCCCTCCTGAGACTGAGTGGAGAAGACGCGCAGCGTGCCGTCGATCGAGACTCGGGCCGCGTCGGCGGTGAGATGTCCGACGAGCTGGAAGTCGATGCGTGTCGGGAAGCTCGACCCTGCCACTGAGAAGGGCACGCCCGTGCCCGGCGACACCGTCCAGGGCACCTGCAGGAGCACGCTCGGAGCGGCGTTGATCGGTGTCTTCAGCAGATCACTTGGGTCGTCGACGATCCACTGCCCGCCGGTCGGATCGTACGCGACCGTCACCCACGCCCCGGGCGGGGCGATGATCGATGTCGCGAAGCTCCCATCCGCCGCCGCCATCGTGACCACGTCGTTCGCGGAGTTCGGGCACGCCACGTAGACCGGAAGGGCGCCGGGGATCGCCCCTGGCGCGCCCGTCACGCTCGTGATTCCGCCGCCCTGCCACACGAGCGCAATCTTGTCGTCCGAAGGGAAGACCGCCGCCTGCGGCATGAAGTCGTCCGGGCGTGTGGTCACAGCCGCCTGGGCGCCGG
Source organism: Myxococcota bacterium (assembly GCA_039794265.1). GTDB lineage: Bacteria > Myxococcota_A > UBA9160 > UBA9160 > PR03 > CAADGG01. The sequence goes on along the minus strand of JBDIVR010000010.1, from coordinate 66,676 downwards.
ATACCGCCGCGAGCAGGACCCCGAGCGCGCACGCACCCAGTCCGAGACCAAGCCGTCGACACATCGAATCCATGGCGCCCTCCCCTGCGCTCGTTCGTGCCGCTCGTTCCCGTGGATTCTCCCTTGACTCCCCTATGAATCTCGCGGATCCGCTTGTCAGCCCGATGCCGATCTGGCCGCTCGGAAGCCTTCGTGTTCCGGGCTCGCCTTCGGTTTTCGCGGGCGATGTCGCGGCCCGCTTCGAAGTCTCCGAACGCCTGAAGGGCGGATGGCGACGTGCCGTTCCGTCTCGAACTCCTTCTCGAACTCTTCGCGTCGCTCGTCGACGATTCGTTGGATCCGCCGGAGGTTCGCGGCGGAGGATCCGCAACTGGATGCTAGCGCGATCGCACCCGGCGAGAGCCAGCCCGATCGGCCCTCTGCAGCCGCGAGGCTAGCGCCGGAGGCTGCAACGAGGGATTCGGTGTCTCGCGCTTCCCGGCACGGCTGCGGCGTTCCGCCACCGACCGCCGCGGACGCGTCGAATTCTCCGCAGTAGACATCCTCGAGCCCGCATCGCTCGTGGACCCGCTCGCCTGCGCGCGCCAAGCCGAGCTTCCGGGCGAGCGCGGCCGAGCACCACGGCCCTGGTGAGCCACGGCGCCTGGTCCGGAGCCTGCTCGATCTGTCCGAGACCAGGTGCAGCACTTCGGCGAGGTCCGCCCCCTCGGCCGAGCCGACACCGATCTGCGCCGTTGTTGGGTCGGGCTCCACGAACGGAGCGACACGGACGAGACGACGCTGGACGCCTCGTCGATCGCGTCGGGAGGAGCGCATCGGGCGACGCTAGCCCGGCGCGCGAACCCGACCCGCGTGGCGCCGCCACGCCCCGCCCGCAGGCGGCAGGGTTTGTGCGTCGCCCCGCGCCGCGTAGACTCCGCCGCCATGATGGACCTCCTCGATCGCATCAGCGGCATCGTCTGGGGCCCCTTCCTGCTGATTCCGCTGCTGCTGCTGACGGGGCTCTATCTCACGGTCCTGCTGCACGGCCTCCAGTTCCGCCGTCTCGGCTATGCGCTCTGGTACGGCCTGATCCGCCGCCAGGAGCACGGGGCCGACGGCGACATCACGCACTACCAGGCGCTCACGACCGCACTGGCCGCAACGGTCGGTGTGGGCAACATCGCCGGCGTCGCCACGGCGATCTTCCTCGGCGGCCCGGGGGCGGTGTTCTGGATGTGGGTCACCGGCCTCGTCGGCATGGCGACGAAGTACGGCGAGGCGTTCCTCGGCGTGCACTTCCGCCGGGTCGACGCGGCCGGCGAACAGGCCGGCGGGCCGCAGATCTACCTGAGCGAGGCCATCCCGGGCCGGCTCGGCCGCGGACTCGCCGTCGCGTTTGCAGTCGCCGCATCGATCGCCGCGTTCGGCATCGGGAACATGGTGCAGTCCAACACCGTCGCCCACGAGATCCACGCGCAGTTCGGCGTCCCGACCTGGGCGACCGGCCTCGCGCTGACGATCGGCGCCGGCATGGTGATCCTCGGCGGCATCCGCTCGATCGGCCGCTTCACCTCGTTCTTCGTGCCGCTGATGATCGTGCTCTACATCCTCGGCGCGACCTGGGTGCTGGTGGTCCACATCGACGCGCTGCCGGCCGCCTTCGCCCTCATCGTGGCGGACGCGTTCAGCGGCACGGCCGCCACCGGCGGCTTCGCCGGCGCCGGCATCGCCGCTGCGATCCGCTTCGGTGTCGCGCGCGGGATCTTCTCGAACGAGTCGGGGCTCGGCACCGGCGCGATCGCCGCCGCGGCGGCCCAGACCGGCCACCCCGTGCGTCAGGCGCTCGTCTCGATGACCCAGACCTTCCTCGACACGATCGTCGTCGTGACCTTCACCGCGCTCGTGATCATCGCGACCGGCGCCTGGACCAGCGGCGAGACCGGCGCGCCGCTGACCTCTCTCGCGTTCTCGCGGGGGCTGCCGGGCGAATGGGGCGGGATCCTCGTCACGCTCAGCGTCGCGTTCTTCGCGTTCTCGACGCTGCTCGGCTGGGCCTACTACGGCGAGCGCAACGTGCAGCAGCTCTTCGGCCGCCGCTCGGTGCCCCCGTACCGGCTCGCGTTCGTCGGCGCGGTCTTCGTCGGCGCCGTCACCGAGCTCGAGCTGGTCTGGACGTTCTCGGACATCATGAACGGCCTGATGGCGCTGCCGAACCTGATCGGGCTGCTGCTGCTCTCGGGTCTCGTCGCGCGCGAGACGAAGGCGTACTTCTCGCAGCCGGACTGGCGGGACCAGGGGTAGTCGGCGATCGATCAGCGATCGGGCGCTCCGAGTTCGACGCGCGCGCCCACGTCGTCGCCCTCGACCTCGAGGCCGACGGTGTTGCGCCGGCGATCCGGTCCGAAGGAGTAGACGACGAGCGTCGAGCGTCCGCCGTCCTCCGGGCAGTCGTGCCGGATCCAGTAGGGCATGTTCCACGGATCGAGGAAGTATTCCGCGCGCTCGGGTTCGGCCAGGCGGACGAACTCGCTGCGTCGCAGCCCGGCGCGATCGTACTCCTCGACGAATGTGTAGAGCCGCTTGTGCGCGCCGCATCGGCCCGCCACGAGACCGCTGGCGAACGCCTCGCGCAACGCCCCGGTCTCGCGCTCGGCGGCGGCGCGACGGGCCGGATCGTCGCTCGCCAGCGCGCGAGATCCCTGCGCCGTCACCACCCCCAGTGCGAGCGTCCCCGCGATCGCGGCGAGCGGCGCGATCGGTCCGGAAATCCACGTGCTCGCGTTCGGCTTCCAACGACGACACTCATCGGCGGCGGCGATCAGGAATCCGAAGCCGAGCGCAAACTCCACCCACTCGCCGGTGAAGCGGATCGGATACCACTCGTAGAAGACGAAGATCGCCGCGAAGGCCGGGACCAGAGCCAGGGGCGGGTGGGGCGTGCCGAAGCGCGCGAGCAGGCGCTCGACGAAACCCACGCGCAAGGCCAGCGGCAGCGCGATGCCGAAGCCCGCGATCACCGCGGCCAACGTCCACTTCCGCGCGTCCGTCTCGACGAGGTTGTGGAGGTTCAGCTCCTGCTGGAAGTTTTCCGCGAGGAAGTACGCGGGCGGTCGGTACCCGAGCAGGCGCTGGCCCCAGGAAATCTCTTCGAGCGCCACGAACGCGCAGAACGAGGCGGTTCCGATCGTCAGCCAGGGCCAGCGCCGTTCGCGCGCGCGCCGCGCACGCGCCGCGCGCACGAAGCCGGCAGCCGCGAGCGCGAACGCCCAGAAGCTCGCCCATTCGACCGGCTCGTCTTCCTGAACGGCCACCGCGTACTGGTCCGGAGCAACGGCGTCGAGGCCCAGCGCAACGGCGAAAATGGCGATGACGAAGACGTTCGCGCTGATCGCACCGGAGGCGCTCCCCCGATCGCGCGACGGCGGCACGAGCCCGCCGTTCGGGCGCGGCGATCCTCCTACCAGCCCCACCAGATCCACCAACCGCGCCGGTCGCGCCGGTCGCGCCGGCGGTCGGAATCGGAATCCAGATCGCGATCGGCGTAGCGGCGCTCGTGGTAGCGGTCGCGGTCGCTGTCGCTGTCGTCGCGGTGTCCTCGGGTGTGGCGGCGATGGCGACGGCGGTCCGAGTCGGAGTCCGAGTCGGAGTCCCCATAGGCGATCGTGGCGTGCGCACCGCGTTCGCGATCCGACGCAAACGACGCGCCGGACGGAAACAGGACAGCCGCCAAGAAGAGAGCGGTCAACGGAACGAAACGCATGGAAGCCTCCTGATCGACCCCGCGTCGCGCGGGCGATCGCCATAGGGATCCTCGACGGACACTACCGGGTTACCAGGGCTCCGTCGCCGACCACCGCATGCCTCCCGCGGATGGCGAGCTGTCATCTGGATGGGCGCCACCGCGGGCTGGCGAAGCGCGGCAGCTTCGGCACAGTCCTGCGTGTGGAATGCGAGCAGACTTTGCGATCGATCGTCACCGGACTCCGTTTGTGCGTCGCCGTCGCGCTCGCCAGTGGCTTCGCCGCGTCCGCCGCCCGCGCTGCGGACGAGAAGGCAGGCCTCTCGCCGCTCGCGGCGGTGGGAGAGCGTCTCTTCGTCCGGCACTGCGCCGTCTGCCACGGCCGTTCGGGCGCTGGCGATGGGCCGTTCGCGGGCATCCTCAGCGTGCCGTCGGCGGATCTGACCCGGATCGCGGCGCGGCGCGACGGCGTCTTCCCGCGCGACGAGATCGCCGCGTACGTGGACGGTCGCTTCGTGCCGCCGGCGCACGGCACGCGCGAGATGCCGATCTGGGGCCGCTGGCTCGGCCAGCCGCTGACGCCGGACACGACGTCCGACGAGGCCGTGCGCGGCGAGATCCTCGCGTTGCTCACGTACGTGGAAACCCTGCAGCGGTCTGCTGCCGGCGACTGACGGCCCAGACCTGCTCGGGTGTCCGGTTCCGGCCGCCCCTACGCGTCCTGGAGTCGGAGTCGCACCTCGACGGCGCCGTCCTCGGGGCTGAAACGACTCTCGAAGCCGAGCGACTGCGCGAGTTCCAGCATCGGACGGTTGTCCGGTAGCACCTGCCCGACCAGCTCGCGCGTCCCGCGCTCGCGGCAGTAGCGGATCATCTTCTCGAGCAGCGCGTAGCCGAGTCCCTCGCCCTTGCGATCGGAGCGGACGATGATCGCGAACTCGGCGCGCTCGTTGTCCGGATCGCTGATCGCGCGGACGACGCCGAGCGTCTCGCCCGCCGGCTCCGCGTCCCCCGGCAGCGCGAGGAACGCCATCTCGCGGTCGTAGTCGATCTGCGTGAAGCGGGCCATCTGCGAGTGCGGCATCTCGCGTACGAGATTGAAGAAGCGGAAGCGGACGTCTTCCGGCTGGAGCCGGGCGTGGAAGGCCTGGTGCGCGGGCTCGTCCTCGGGCCGGATCGGCCGCACGAAGACCTCTCGGCCGTCCTCGAGCGACAACGTCTCCTCGAGCTCGCGCGGGTACGGCCGGATCGCGAGACGTTTCGCGCCGTCGCTGGCGGCGCGCTGCACCCGGACCCGCGCATCCAGCGCCAACACGCCGCGGGCGTCGGCCAGCAGCGGGTTCACGTCGAGTTCGACGACTTCCGGCAGGTCCACGGCGATCTGCGCCAGCTGCACGAGCGTGAGCGCGATGCCATCGAGATCGGCAGGCGACTGGTCGCGATAGCCGGCGAGCAAGCGCGAGATGCGCGTGCGGCCGATCAGCTCGCGCGCGAGGTGCGAGTTCAGCGGGGGCAGCGCAACGGCCCGGTCGCCGATCACCTCGACCGCCGTGCCGCCCTGCCCGAACAGCACCACCGGCCCGAACACCGGATCGCTCCCGAGACCGACGATCAGCTCGAAGGCGCCCGGCCGGCGCGCCATCGCCTGCACCGTGAAGCCCTCGAGCCGCGCCTCGGGCCGGTGCGTGGCGATCCGTTCGGTCATCTGGCGGGCCGCCCGCAGGACGCCCTGCGGCGCGTCGACGTCCAGCACCACGCCGCCGACGTCCGACTTGTGGGTCAGGTCCGGCGACAGGATCTTCAGCGCGACCGGGTAGCCGATCTCGTTGGCGATCCGGACGGCCTCCTCGGGATCCGCCGCGATATGGGTCTCGACCACCGGGATGCCGTAGGCGGCCAGCAGCGCCTTCGCCTCCGGTTCGCTCAACAGCTCGCGTCCGGCGGACAGGGCCTTCTCGACGATCGCGCGCGCCTCCGCCGCGTGCGGCTCGAACTCCACCGGCAGCGATGGCGGCGTCTCCATCAGCAGCTCCTGGTTGCGCCGGTACGCGACCAGATGGGCCAGCGCGGAGACGGCATCGTCCGGCGTGTCGAAGCTCGCGATGCCGGCCTCGCGCAGGATCCGCCGCGCCGGCTCGGCGCCGGCGCGCCCGACCCAGCTCGTCAGCACGCTGGGCTTGCCGCCCTGCCCGGCCCCGACCTCGCGCACTTGCTCGGCGACCGCGCGTGCCGCCTCCACGCCGGACGCGATCGCCGTCGGCGCATGCAACACCAGCACGACGTCGACGCCGGGATCCTCGAGCACGATCGAGAACGCCTGGCCGTAGCGCTCGCCCGGCGCGTCGCCGATGATGTCGACGGGGTTGGCGCGCGACCAGGTGGCCGGCAACACCGCATCGAGTCGATCGATCGTCGTTTGCGACAGCTCCGCGAGCCGGCCTCCGCGCGCGATCAGGGAGTCCGTCGCCATCACCGCGAGTCCGCCGCCGTTCGACACGATCGCGACGCGGTTGCCGCGCAGCCGCGGCGAGCGGACCAGCGTCTCGGCGGCGTCGAAGAGTTCGTCGATGCGGTCGACGCGCAGCACGCCGGCGCGGCGCAGCGCCGCGTCGCAGACGTCGTCGGCGCCGGCCAGCGCACCGGTATGCGAGAGCGCCGCCGCGGCGCCCTCGGCGACCCGGCCGGCCTTCAGCACCAGCACCGGCTTGTTGCGCGCGGCGGCGCGCGCGGCGGACAGGAACTTGCGCGCGCCGCTCGCGCTGCCGTCGGTGGCCTCGTGCGCGATGCTCTCGAGGTAGAGCAGGATTGCGCGGGTGCCGGGATCGGCGCCGAACCAGTCGAGCAGGTCGGCCACGTCGACGTCGGCGGTGTCTCCGACCGACGCGAAGCACGAAAAGCCCACCTGCGCCTCGTGCGCCCAGTCGAGCACCGCGGTGCAGAGCGCCCCGGACTGCGAGACGAATGCGAGCTCTCCGGGGAGCGCACGCACGTGGGCGAAGCTGGCGTCGAGGCCGATGCCGGGGACCAGGAGGCCGAGACAGTTGGGCCCGAGCACGCGGAAGCCCCGGCGCCCCATCGCCTCGTCGAGTGCCTTGGTGAGTGGCCGGCCGCGCGCGTCGAGGGTCCGGCCGAGGCCCGCCGTCAGCACGATCGCGGCGCGCGAACCGGCGTCGGCGAGCGCGCGCACGATGCCCGGAACGGTCTCCGGCGGCGTACACAGAACGGCCAGCTCCGGCACCAGCGGCAGGCTCTTCACGTCCGGGTAGGCGAGGACGCCCGCCACCGCCTGGTGGCGCGGATTCACCGGCAGCACCGGACCCGCGAAGCCACCGCGCAGCAGGTTTCGCATCACCACGGCCCCCACGCTGTGCGGCTCGTTCGAGGCGCCGAAGACGGCGACGCTCTTCGGGTACAGGAGGCCTTCGAGATTGCGGATGCTCACGGGTCCGGAAGGTAGCCGCGGGAGCCGGCCGGGTCGGGGTGGTGCAGCGGGAATCCTGCAATGCAACGAAAACGCTGCAGTCTCGACACGTCGCGATCCCGTGAGATGCAACGAGAGGCCTCGAGAGCCGGTCCGCCTCTCGGCACGGTGTTTGCTCAAGGAACGTCCCATGCTCGCCAAGTGGCCCCGCCCGTTCCACACTCCCGCACGGTGCGCCGGTCGCGGGCTCACCACACGGACCGACGCCGGCGGCGGCGCGGACCCGGGAGACCCGACGATGCGCGGACGCCATCCCAGCACCCGAGACCGGCGCCGCGAGCGGCGACCGTCCCACCGCGAGCAGCTCGAAGCGCTGCGCGACGAGGGAGAGCAGCTCCGCGAGGAGCTGACCGGCTGGGCGCTGCACAAGGTGCGCGGTGCCCGGCGCAAGCTCTCACCGGAAGACGAGGCGCTGCGCGAGGCGCGCGCCGCCGTGGGCCGGCGCCTCGGCTTCCTGTCCCACGCGATTCCGTACGCGGTGGTGTGCACGTTCCTGCTGTTCGTGGCCGGCTTCCGCGCGGCGATGATCGTCGCGATGTCGTGGGGAGTGGGTCTCGCCATCCACGGCTTCTTCGCGCTGGTGGCGCCGGATCTGCGGCGGCGCTGGACCGAAGAGGAAGTCGAACGCCGAGTTCCCGCTGCGGTCGCCCACGACCGCACCGAGCTGGAGGGCCGGCACGCGCGTAATCTCGAACACCTGTCGGCCTCGATCGCGCACGAGATCCGCAACCCGATCACCGCCGCGAAGAGCCTGCTCCAGCAGATGGGCGAAGACCCGCACTCGATGGAGAACGTCGAGTATGCGTCGGTCGCGTTGCAGGAGCTGGAGCGCGTCGAACGCTCGATCTCGCATCTGCTGCGCTATGCGCGCGACGAGGATCTGCGTCCCGAAACGGTGGCGCTCGTCGACGTCGTGCAGTCCGCGCTCGAGACGCTGCACGAACGGATCGGCCGCGCCGGGATCGCCATACGCGTCGATACCGACGAAGCGGGCACGCTCGTGGCCGATCCCGAGCAGCTGCGGCGCGTGGTCCTGAACCTCGTCAACAACGCGCTCGACGCCGTCGAAGGCCAGACGACACCGCCGCCTCGCATCGACGTCGAGGCCGGCAAGAACCTGGCCGGCACCGAAGTGTGGCTGCGCGTGCGGGACAACGGGCCCGGCATCGCGCCGGAGAAGCGGGACGAGCTCTGGACCCCGTTCCGCACCACGAAGGCGAACGGCACCGGACTCGGGCTGCCGCTGGTGCGCAAGATCGTCGAGGCGCACGGCGGAGTGGTGGAAGTCGAAACGGCGAATGGCCGCGGCGTCGAGTTCCTGGTGACGCTGCCGAAGCGCGCGCTCGCGGAGGCCGGACGATGAAGCCGCGCGTGCTGCTCGTCGAGGACGAGGCGGCGATCCGGCTCGCGCTGACCGGGCTGCTGACCCGCGAGGGCTACGAGGTCCACCAGTCCGCGTCGGGAACCGACGCACTGGAACGGCTGCACGCGGAACCCTTCGATCTCGTGCTGACGGACCTGGCGCTCGGCGCGGGCCCGTCGGGCATGGACGTGCTGCGCGCGGCCCAGCAGAGCGCGCCCGAGACGCCGGTGGTGATGATCACGGCCCACGGCTCGGAGAAGATCGCCGTCGAGGCGATCAAGAGCGGCGCCGAGGACTACGTCCCGAAACCGTTCGACAACGACGAGATCCGGCTGGTGCTGCGCCGCGCGCTCGAGCGCACGCGGCTCCAGCGCGAGAATCGCGAGCTGCGCGAGCGCATCGACCGCGAGTGGCGCTTCGAGAACCTGATCGGCTCGGGCGCCGGCATGCGGCGCGTGTTCGACACCATCCGCAAGGTCGCGGAGACCGATCTCACCGTGCTCGTGCGCGGCGAGAGCGGCACCGGCAAGGAACTGGTGGCGCAGGCCCTGCACCAGCGCAGCCCGCGGCGCAGCCGTCCATTCGTCGCGGTGAACTGCGCGGCGATCAGCCGCGAGCTGGTCGAGAGCGAGCTGTTCGGGCACGAGAAGGGCGCCTTCACCGGCGCCGACGCGCGCCGCGTCGGCCGCTTCGAGGCGGCCCGCGGCGGGACGATCTTCCTCGACGAGATCGGCGACATGCCCGGCGCCACGCAGGCCAAGGTGCTGCGCGTGCTGCAGGAGCGGACCTTCGAACGCGTCGGCGGCAACCAGCCGGTCGGAGCGGACGTGCGCGTCGTGGCAGCGACGCATCGCGACCTCGAGGAAGAAGTGCGGCGCGGCCGTTTCCGCGAGGATCTCTATTACCGGCTGAAAGTCGTCGAAGTCGAGTTGCCGGCGCTGCGCGAGCGGCCGGAAGACGTGCCGGCGCTCGTCGAGCACTTCCTCGCGGCGCTCGCGACGCGGCTCGAGCGCAAGAAGATCCCGATCACGCCGGCGGCGCTCGCGCGGCTCGCGCGCCATTCGTGGCCCGGGAACGTGCGCGAGCTGCGCAACGTCGTCGAACAGGCCGCCGTGCTCGCGAGCGGGCCGGCGATCGACGAAGAGGACCTGCGGCTGCCGGAGGCGGCGGCGGCCGGCGACGGCGCGACGCGGGCGGGCGGCGCGCCGGAGGACGGCAGCTTCTCGGACGCCAAGCGTCAGGCCGTCGAAAGCTTCGAACGCAGCTACCTGCTGTCCGCGCTGCGCGCGCACGACGGCAACGTCTCCCGCACCGCGGCCGCGATCGGCATGGTGCGCCAGAGCCTCCAGCAGAAGATCCGTGAGCTGGGGCTGCGTGACGAGCTTCACCAGGAGCCCGCCGCCGACGATCCGGGCGACTAGCCCACCACCCGCCAACCCGGCCCGGTCGCCACCGCGCCCGGCCCTGCCCGAGGAGTACACAGCATGGTGTCCGTCGGAACGATCACCGTCGATCGCCCCCGAGGCTTCTGGGGTCGCCTGCGCAACCTGATCGGCGGCCGACTCACCGTCTGGGTGCGCGACCGGGAGCAGGCCCACCCGCGCGCCGTCTACGAGCAGGCGATCCACGAGCGGCTGCGGCGCTACGCGGAGCTGAAGGACGCCGTGGCCGGCATCCTGTACCTGCGCAACAAGCTCGAGGGAGAGGTCCTCGACCGGCGCAGCGAACTGCTGCGCACCACCGGCGACGTACAACGTGCGGTGCGGCGCGGCGACGAGGCGGCGGCGCTCGCTCTGGTGCGGCACAAGCAGGATCTGACGGAAGAGCTCGAGCGCACCGGCCGGGACCTCGCCGCGCTGCGCGGCGAGGCCGAAGCCGCCAAGGAGAACCTGCTGCGCTTCCGCGAAGAGATCCGTGCGCTCGAGCGCGAGAAGGGCCGCGCGCTCGCGGTGTGGGCGGGAGCCCAGGCGCGCCGGCAGGTGCATGCGGTGCTCGAAGGACTGTCGGTCGACGCCGACCTGCGGGCCCTCGAAGGACTGCGCGAGCACATCGCCAAGCTCGCGACGGAACGCCAGCTCGACGCCGAGATCGACGACGCCGGCCCGGCCGGCGACGGCCTCGGCGAGCGGCTGCGCGCGATCCGGGACGGCGCACGCGACGAGGCGGCGCGCCGCGAGCTCGACGAGATCAAGCGGCGCCGCCAGCCCGAGGTGCTCGTCCCCGGCGCGCCCAGCACCTGACCCCACGAAGGAGTCGGCGTCGGCCGGTCGGCCCTCGCCTCGGCCGCGGGGCGGACTCGACGGATCGAGTCCGCCCCGTTCCTGCCGTAGACTGCGCGGCGATGTCGTACATCGAGGTGTCCTCGCCGCGGCCGCACGTCGCGCAGATCACGCTGAACCGACCGGAGCGGCTCAACGCGCTGTCGTTCGACACCGTCGTCCCGCTGCACGACGCGCTCGAAGGCGTCGCCGCGGACAACGACATCTGGGCAGTCGTCCTGACCGGCGCCGGCGACGGCTTCTGCTCGGGTCTCGACCTCGCGGACCACGGCGTGCCGCCGGGCGTGGCCGGGCTGCCGATGTCGCGGATCGCGATCCGCGCGATGGCGCTGTTCGCGGACCTGGTGCCGCGGATGCGCGCGATGCCGCAGCCGGTGATCGCCGCGATCCACGGCGCGGCTTATGACGGCGGGCTGTGCCTCGCCGTCGGTGCGGACGTCCGCCTCGCCGGCACCTCGGCCCGCTTCTGCGGCGCGGGCGTGCGCAACGGACTGACCAACACGGAACTCGGCATCTCGTGGCTGTTGCCGCGGCTCGTCGGCGCCTCGCAGGCGTTCGAGCTGCTGCTCACCGGCCGCGAGTTCGATGCCGCCGAGGCCGAGCGCATCGGCCTGGTGGCGCGCGTGGTTCCCGACGGCGAGCTGCTGCCGAGCGCGCTCGAGACCGCCGCGCGGATCTGCGAGCTCTCGCCCCACGGCGTCGCGATGACCAAGCGTGTGCTGTGGTCGAACCTCGAGATCGGCAGCCTGCACGCCGGGATGGACCTCGAGAACCGCAACCAGCTCCTGGTACGGATGACCACGCAGAACCTCGATGAAGCCATCCGCGCGCGCCGCGACGGCCGCAAGCCCGACTTCAGCGACTGACGTCAAGAAAGGGGCCGGGTTGAAACGTCAACTTTTCCTTCGGAAAAGTTGACGTTTCAACCCGGCCCCTTTCTTGACGCGAGGAAGGCGGTCATGTGGAAGCGTTGCTGGGCTTCGGGGTATGCGTACGCGTCACCGACCGGGCAGGCGCGACGGGCCAGGCAGCCCCGCTCGCGGCACTCGACACCGCCTGGCGACGCCACGTGGGCCGCGCAGGCGTCGGCGTCGTAACCGGCGGGCGTACCGTCCGACTCCGCGGTGAACGCGGCGACGGGGCATGCCGACAGACACGGCCGCGCGTCGCAGCGATCGCAGGGGCGCCGGCCTCGGATCGGCGACGCGAGCGCGAGCCGATCGGTGAAGAGCAGCGCCCCGCGGTACGCGTGCCAGAGCCCGTACGCCGGATGGATCACGATGCCGAGGGGAGACGCGTGCACGGACTCGGCCAAGCGCGCCCAGCGGGAGAACGGCGCGAACGGCGGACCGTGCTGCGGCAGCACCAGTCCGGCGCCGAACGCGTCCGCGACGGCGCGAAGCCCGCGCGCGGCCCACGCGTCGAGCGGCTCCGGCTCATCGCGACGTTCGGACTCGAAGCGCGCCCACATCTCCGGACCCGCGTTGCCGGCCAGTACGATCGTTCCGGCGCGCCGGCCATCCGGAAGTGCCGGCCCCGCCGTGTGCGCCGCGGGATGGAACGCTCCCCGCAGCAGCAGCCCGCGCGCACGCAGCGCCTCGGCGATGCCTTCGAGGGTGGGCTCCGGCTTCACGACTCCAGATCGTCGCCCAGGTCCTTGCCGATCCGCATCAGCAGATCTTCCTCGGTCGCCTCGTGGAGCTCGAGATCGGCGGCGAGCGCCGTCAGCAGCGGTTCGACGGCGGCGAAACCGTCGCCGTCGATCTGCTCGGAAATCCGCCCGATCCGCGCGCGGAAGTCGTCGTGCTCCGCAGCGACCGCCGCCAGCACGACGCGCTGCGGAGGCGCCAATGCCGACGCGCTCGAGAGTGCGGGCTGGTAGATCCGATCCTCCGCCGAAAGATGTTGCTCCACCTGCGCGCGTGTGCGCGCAAACGCGGCGCGCACGGCGTTCGCAGGCTCTCCCTCGCGGAGGGCCCCGACGACCTCGGCGAACATCGAATCGAGCCGCCGATGCTGACTGGCGACCAGGCGTTCCACGGCGGTGCGCGTCTCCACGGGCGACTCTCCTCCGGCGCGGCGGAGGGACCCGCCGGCTGCGAGGCGCATCGGCGGATCCCCGGCCCAGCCTGAACGAAAGGGCTGGCCGCGCTCAGTCGTCGTCGTGTGACGGCCGGGGCTGTGCGCGCTCCGCCCCGCTCTCCAGCGTGCGCTCCACATAGGCATTGGCGGCTCCATGGCGATAGACCAGCTCCCCGCCGGTGTGTCCGACGGCGACCGCAGCAGCCAGCGCGAGCCCCGCCGCGACCACGGTGGCGCCGCGACCCACGGCTCCGGCCCGCCCCGCGAAGAGTCCGCCAGCCGACACGATCAGCGCCGCGACCGCCACCTTCAGGAACCGCTCGGCGTTCTCCTCGTGCTCCTCGATGAAGCTCTCGCGGACCACCCGCTCGACGCGCTCCTCCTGGTCCTCCCCGGTCTCGATGGCGAACCAGGCGGAGCCGGCGAGCAGCCCCTGGAGCAGCACGATCGCGAGCCACGCGCGCGGCGGCAGCCAGCCCCGCCGGATCACGACGAACGCGAGCGCCGCAACGAACGGCGCGAGCATCGCGAGCGCCAGCGGGAGGTGGACGACGGCGGGATGCAGGGGATCGGGCAGACTCATGGCATTCTCCTCTGGGTCGGATGCGACCCGGAGGTAGCTTCGCCCCCGGTGCGGCCGCGGGCGATCCGGCAGATGTCGGCGGGTGCCGAATGGCGATGAGAAGCACGGAGTATCCCCCTGGCCTTCCCTGCCGCGACGAATGACGGAGACGCCGGACGCAGGATCGCGCTCACCGTCCTGCTGCTCGGGCTCGCGACGGCCGGCGCCGTCGACCTGGCACTCGACTGGCCGAGCGGCCCCGGCGCGTTGCACGTCCTCGTCGAGGGCACGGTGCTGTTGCTGTGCCTCGCGGGCGTCGCGGTGCTGTGGGGCGCCTGGGCGCGGACGCGCCGCTCGCTGGCCCGGACCCGCGCTGCGATCGCCGACCGCGAGGCCGAGCGCGACCACTGGCGCGCGCGGACCGAGACGCTGCTGCGCGGCCTCGGCGCCGCCATCGACGACCAGCTCCGCGCCTGGCAGTTGACGCCGACCGAGCGCGAGACGGCGCTGCTGCTGCTGAAGGGGTACGGACACAAGGAGATCGCCGCGCTCTGCGGCCGCAGCGAGCGCACGGTCCGGCAGCACGCGGTCGCGGTCTACCGCAAATCCAGCCTCGGCGGCCGGGCCGAGCTGGCCGCGTTCTTCCTCGAGGACCTGCTGCTCCCGAGCGACACGACGGACGCCGGCGCCGCCCCGCCGGCCGCGCGCCCGGCCACTGCCGCCCGCAGCCACGTCCCGGCCTCGTCGACCAGCGTGTAGAAGACCGGCACGACGAGCAGCGTCAGCATCGTCGACGCCGCCAGGCCGCCGATCGACACGATGCCCATCGGCGCGCGCCATTCCGACCCGTCGCCGCGCCCGAACGCGATCGGCAGCATGCCGAAGATCGTCGACGTCGCCGTCATCAGCACCGGCCGCATCCGCGTCGGGCCCGCCTCGAGGACCGCCTCGAAGAGCGGCATTCCCCGGGAGCGCAGCGTGTTGGTGTAGTCGACGAGCAGAATCCCGTTCTTCATCACGATGCCCATCAGCATCAGGAACGCAATCTGTCCCATCACGTCGAGCGAGTAGCCGAGCAGCCGGATCGCGGCGAACGCGCCCAGGAACGACAGCGGCGCCGACAGCATGATCGTGAACGGATGCACGAACGAGTCGAACTGTGCGGCGAGGATCATGTAGATCGCGACCAGCGCGAGGCCGAACGCGAACATGACGGCCGCGGTGGTCTCGCGCAGTCGTTCGGTGGGACCGATCGCGACGAACTCGTAGCCGGTGGGAAGCTCGAGCTCGCCGATGAACCGGGACACCTCGGCATCGGCCTCGGCGGCCGCCTTGCCATCGAGGTTCGCGTACACCGTGATGGAGCGCGTCCGGCTCTCGCGATCGATCTGGACCGGGCCGCTGCCGACGCGCGGAGTGACCAGGTTGGTCAGTGGCACCAGCGCACCGGAGTTCGAGCGCACCCGCACCAGCTCGAGCTTGTCGAGCTCGTCGCGGTACTCGGGGCGCACCTGGACCCGGACGTCGTAGCGCTCCCCGCCCTCTTCGTAGCTGCCCGCCTCGATCCCCGCGTACAGCGACGCGATGGTCCGGCCGATCTGCAGCGCCGGCACGCCGAGATCGGCGGCGCGCTCCCGGGTGATGTCGAGCGCGATCTCGGGTTTGCCGGTCTCGTAGGAGAGGTACACGTCGCTGTAGCCGCCGGCGTTGCGCATGCGCCCGGCGAGCGTGCCGGCGAGCAGGTGCAGCCGATCGACGTCCGGCCCGCGCACGGCGTACATCAGCTGGGCGTTGCGCGCGCCCGGCACGTTGATGAACGGGATCTCCTCGACGGCGAAGTCCGAGAGTCCCAGACCGAGCGCCTCGATCCGTTCCCGGACGAGCACCATCGTCTCCGCCTGCGTGCGCGTGCGCTCGCTCTTGTGTACGAGCTGCACGTAGATCTGGGCCTCGTTGACGCGTTGCTTGGCGCCGGCGCCGATCGTCGAGAAGGTGACCTGCGTCTCGGGCAGCGCGCGCAGCGCCTCCTCGACGGCCGCCACGGCCTCACGCGTCTGCTCGACGCCGCTGCCGAGCGGCTGCTTCAGCCACACGTTGAACTCCGAGCGATCCTCCTCGATCATGAAATCGACCGGCACGCCACGCGCGATCCAGACGCCGCCGAGGACCGCGCCCACCGCCAGCGCCATCACCGGCAGCCGATGGCCGAGGCCCCAGCGCAGCACGCGCCGGTAGTGCCCCTCGAGCCAGAGATGGCCTCGGCCGATCCCGCGCCACACGCGGCCCGACGGCGCCTCGGCCCGCAGATAGCGCGCGCACAGCATCGGCGTGAGCGACAGGGCGACCAGCATCGAAACGAGGACGGCGAAGGCAGCGACGAGTCCGAACTCGCGAAAGAAACGTCCGACCACGCCGGACAGGAACGCAATCGGGATGAACACCGCACAGGTGGCGAGGGTCGTCGCCATCACGGCCAGGCCGATCTCGGCCGTCGCGCGGGAGGCGGCGTCGGCTCCATCCGCGCCGGCCTCCATGTGCCGATAGATGTTCTCGAGCACCACGATGGCGTCGTCGATCAGCATGCCGATCGACAGCGACAACGCCATCAGCGTCATCGTATTCAGCGTGAAGCCGAACGCGTAGAACAGCGTGAAGCTCGCCACGACTGCCGACGGGATCGTCACCGCCGCGATCATCGTGGAGCGCACGTTGCGCAGGAAGAGCAGCACCACCAGCGACGCCAGCGCGATGCCGTAGATCATGTCCACGGCGACGCTGCGGATCGCGCTGCGGATGAAGATCGACGAGTCGAAGGCCAGCGCCATCTCGTAGCCGGGCGGCAGCTCGGTGCGCAGCCGGGCGAGCTCCGCCTTCACGGCATCCGCCACCGCAACGGTGTTCTCGCCGGACTGACGCCGGACCAGCAGCGAGACGCCGGGCCGCCCGTTGAGGCGCGACAGCGTCCGCATCTCCGCCATCCCGTCCTCGACGGTCGTGACGTCGCGCAGGTGGATCGTCGCGCCGCCGCGCTCGGCGATCACCAGCGAACCGAACTGGTCGGCGCTGGTCAGCTTGCCGAGCGTCTTCAGCGTCCACTCCCGGCGACCCGTCTCGAGGCGGCCGCCGGGCAGCTCGACGTGCCCTTGCCGGACCGCCGCCACGACGTCGTCGACCGCGAGGCCGTAGCCGGCGAGGCGCAGCGGGTCGATCCACACCCGGATCTCGCGCGGCCGGTCCCCCACCAGCGTCACGCTGCCGACACCCGGGATCCGCTCGAGCCGGGTCTTGATCTCCTCGTCCGCGAACTGCGACAGCGACCGGATCGCGTGCGGCCCCGACAGCATCACGGCAAGGATCGGGGCCGCATCGGGATCGATGCGGTTCACGACCGGAGGCTCGAGATCCCGCGGCAGGTCGCCGCGTGCGGCCGCCACCTTGTCGCGCACTTCCTGCGCCTTCTCGCGGATGTCGTATTCGAGTTCGAACTCGACGTAGACCAACGACAGCGAGTCGGTCGATGCGCTCGACAGCGTGCGGATCCCCTCGATCGTATTGATCGACTCTTCGAGGATCTGCGTGACCTCGCGCTCGACCGTCTCGGGCGCCGCCCCCTCGAGCACCGTCGAGACGGTGACGATCGGGAACTCGACGCGCGGGAACAGGTCGATTCCGAGCCGCGGCACCGACAGCGCGCCGAGCCCGACGACGCCGCCGATCAGCATCACCGCGAACACCGGCCGCCGGATGCAGAGGTCCGAAAGCGTCACGACTCGTCGTTCCGCGCGGTGACGCGCACGCGCATGCCCGGTGCGATCTGGCCGGCCGCTTCTCCGGTGATCACCGGCTCGCCGACATCGAGCCCGGACAACACCTCGGCGGTGTCGCGTGCAACCAGCCCGATCGTCACGTCCCGCGCCGTCGAACGCCCCTCGACGATCGTGAACACGCGCGTGCGTCCGTCCTCCGAGCGGATCGCGTCCCGCGGAACCAGCAGCGCATCGGACTTCGCCTGCGGTGCGATCTCGACCAGGGCGAACACGCCGGCCTTCAGCCGATGCTCCGGATTGGCCACCGGCATCCGGACCGTGTAGGTCCGCGTCGCCGGGTCGATGACGTCGCCGACGGCCGACACCCGGGTCTGGATCGGATCGGAGAGCCCCTCGACGTGGATCTCGGCAGGATCTCCGATGCGGATCCGTGCGAGTTGACTCTCGGGAATCGACGCGCGCGCTTCGAGCTGCCCGGTCTCCTGGAGCACCAGCACGATCGTCTGCGGCTGGACCAGCGCCGTGCTGCCTTCATCGGCGAGCCGCGCGGCGACCGAGCCGGCCCACGGCGATCGGATCTGTGTGCGCTCGAGCTGATGCCGGGCCATCGCCACGGCTTCGAGCGCCTGTCGTTCGTCTGCGCGCGCCACGAGCAGCCCCGTCTCGAGGCGTTCGATCTCCTGGGCTGCGAGCACGTTGCGCGCCCGCAGCGACTGCGCCCGCTTCACGTCGGCTTCGCTCTGGCGGCGCTGCGCACGCGCGAGATCGAGACGCGCCTCCGCCTGCCGGAGCGCCATCTCGTACGGTTCGGGATCGATCTCGAACAGCAGCGCGCCCTCCTCCACGCGATCGCCGTCGTCGACGTGGATCCGAAGGATGCGGCCCTGCACCTCCGTCCCGATGCGACTCTCGCGGCGCGCTTCGAGCGCGCCGGACGCGCTGATGCGCTGCGCGATCGGACCGCGGCGCGCCGCCACGGTGGTGACGTCCAGCGCCGGATCGGCGTGCTCCTCCGCCGGGTTCTGCAGATCCGGGAACTCGGGGGCGCTTCCGCACGCCGACGAGGTGGTGCCGAGCAGTGCCGCGAGGCCGACGGCAAAGGCGAAACGGCGGACGCGAGACATTGCGTCTCTCGCGTCCCCGGACGCCGCGGCGATCCGCCTCAGATCCTGCGCTTCCACGCGTGCTCTCGCGATTCGGGCGTGCGCCCATCGACGTTGCGAAAGCCGTGCCGGGATTCCTCCGGCGGTCTGGTCCTCGCGCTCGCGGCTCCCTACGTTGCGAGCGCGATGAGCGAAGCCACCCGGGATCTCTCCGCGCTGCTCGCCCTCGATCCCGCGCAGATCGAGGCGACCGTCCTGCGCCATGCCGGCCCGGGGCCTCGCTACACCAGCTATCCGACGGCGCCGGTCTGGACGGAGGCGTACGGACCGGACGCCTTCCAGCGTGACCTCGCCGGCATCACCGCGGGCGCCGAGCTCTCGCTGTACGTGCACGTGCCGTTCTGCCGGAGCTTGTGTCACTTCTGTGCGTGCAACCGGATCATCACGCAGCGCGCCGAGGCCCCGGCGCGCTGGCTCGACACGATCGAGCGCGAGATCGAGCTGCTGCGCGCAGCGCTCCCGGGGACGCCGCGCGTCGTTCAGCACCACTGGGGCGGCGGCACGCCGACGCATCTCACGCCGGAGCAGATCCGCCGGCTGTTCCGCACGCTCGACGACGCCTTCCCGGCGACGACCGATGCCGAGCGCTCGATCGAAGTCGACCCGCGCGTCACCGGCGCGGAGCACGTCGACGCGCTGCGCGAGTGCGGCTTCGGCCGGCTCTCGATGGGCGTGCAGGATTTCGACCCGCGCGTCCAGGCCGCCATCCATCGCATCCAGAGCGTCGCCGCCACGGCGGCGCTGGCGGATCGGGCACGCGCCTCCGGCTTTGCGAGCGTGGGCTTCGACCTGATCTACGGCCTGCCGTTCCAGACCGTCGCCTCGATGGAGCACACCCTCGACGAGGTGATCGCGATCGCGCCGGACCGCATCGCGCTCTACGGCTACGCCCACGTCACGTGGGTCGCGAAGCAGCAGCGCGGCTTCGAACGCCACGATCTGCCTTCGCCCCCCGAGCGGCTGCGCATCCAGCTCGCGGCGATCCGCCAACTGCTGGCCGCGGGCTACGAGCCGGTCGGCATGGATCACTTCGCGCGGCCCGACGACGAGCTCGCGCACGCGGCCCGCCGCCGCCGATTGCGCCGCAACTTCATGGGCTACACGACGCGGCCGGGCCTCGACCTGATCGCGCTCGGACCGAGCGCGATCAGCCAGCTCGAGAGCGCCTTCGCGCAATCGCATCGCGAGCTGCCGCTCTGGGAGGAAGCCGTCCGCAACGGCCGGCTCGCGACGCTGCGCGGCCACGCGCTCAGCGCCGACGACCGGCGCCGGCAGTGGGTGATCGCCGAGCTGCTGTGCCACGGTGGTGTGTCGGCGGATGCGTTCCGCGCCCGCTTCGACGACGATTTCGCGTCCTGCTTCGCCGGCGAACGGTCCGCCCTCGAGCCGCTGGCCGACGAGGGCCTCGTCCTGTTCGAAGACGACGGGGGCCTGCGCGTCACGCCGCTCGGCCACCTGGCCCTACGGCCGGTCGCGATGGTCTTCGACGCCCATCTGCCCGCCCACCGGGCAGCCGCGCAACCGGTCTTCAGCCAGACCGTTTGAGCGCCGCCGCCGAAGCGGCCATCCCGCGCCCGGGCGGAGGAGACACCCGGAGGCCAAACTCCGCAGCCGACTGCCAAGTCCTGGCAGGGCACGCGCAGCGCCGGCGAGGACCTTGGCCGGAGGGTGTCTCCTCCGCCCGGGCCCTCGACCCCTCGGACGAGTTGGCCGATTCCTGGCAACCCTCTCAGGCGTGCGCCAGGTCGAGTTCGCCCGCGCGGACGCGCCGCTCGATCTCCATGTCGTGATCGACGTCCGAGGTCGTGTTCGTCTCGTACTCGAGGATCCCGAGCTGCTCGAAGCGCCGGCGCTGCCGATCGGACAGCAGCCCGAGGCTCTTCACGTTCGGCACGATCTTCGAGAACAGCCGGTAGCGGAACTGCTTGGCGATCTCGGACTGGTCAGCGTGGGCGATGCATTCGTCGGGATCGAGACCCATCGACTCCCAGACCTCGCGATTGGTGATGCGATCCCGCATCAGCACGCAGGCCTCGTAGACGAAGTCCTCGCGCTCGAGGCGATCGCGCTCGGAGAGATCCTGGCAGTACTCGCGCAGCGACAGCACGCCGAACGCGACGTGCCGGGACTCGTCCTCCATCACCGCGGCGGTGAGATCGCGCAGCAGCGGGTTGGTGGTCGTATCGCGGATCGTGCCGAAGGCGGCCAGCGCGAGTCCTTCGACGATGATCTGCATGCCGAGGAACTTGATGTCCCAGCGCGAATCGGTGAGCACCTGGTCGAGCAGCGACTTCAGGTTGGCGTTCACCGGGTACTCGTGCTGGAGCTTCTCCTGCACGAAGCGGCGGTACACCTCCACGTGGCGCGCCTCGTCCATCACCTGCGTCGCGGCGTACTGCTTGGCCTCGTACCACGGCACCGAGTCCACGATCTGCGCGGTGACCAGCAATGCGCCCTGCTCGCCGTGCAAGAACTGGCAGAGCTGCCACGTGATGTTCTCGTGGCGCAGCTTCGCCTTCTCCTTCTCGGTGAGGCGATCCCACAGCGGCGTGCCCCAGATCGCGATGGCCGGATCCGGGACCAGGCCCTTCTCCGGATCCACGTCGAGGCTCCAGTCGAGCCGCGTGGTGGAGTTCCACTGGTCGCGCTTGGCGTTCTCGTAGAGCCGCATCAGGCGCGTGCGCGTGGCGTCGTACTCCCAGTTGTACGCGAGCGTCTGCGGCACGGCGAACTGCTCGATCGGCTGGTCGGGGTGCAGGTGTTCGAGGACGGCCATGACGGGATCTCCTAGGACTCGGTGGGTTCGGGATAGCGGGCGCGCAGGGAATCGTTCGTTCCGGGATCGTCGACCCCGAGATACGCGAGGAAGGCGCGGACCAACTCTGCCGCCAGCTCGTCGTCGGACAACGTGAGTGCGCTCGAGCGCAGCTCGCCGAAGAGCACGGCGCTCTCGATGGTGTTGACGACCATCGTCAGCGCGAACGCCGCCGCGCGCGGCGGGTCGGGATGGCGGATCTCGGCGCGACGCGCGAGCAGCAGGCGCGAGAGGCCGTCGTTCACGTGATGCGAGAGCCGCTCCTGGCGCGCGCGGAACTCGACGTCGCTGTGGTTGCGCATCACGAACGCGCGGATCAGGCCGTGGCGCTCCCGGTACACCGAAACGAGGAACGGCACGATCGCGCGCACGATCTCCGGCACCGTGGCGCCCGTCCAGCGCGCGGGATCGAGCGCGACGTCGGCGGTCGCGATGGCCTGCTCGAGATAGCGCTCGTACAGCGCGTACAGCAGCCCCTCCTTGTCGCGAAAGCGCGTGTAAAACGCCCCGACGGAGGAATCCGCGCGCCGCACCAGCTCCGCGACCGTCGCATCCTCGAAGCCTTTCTCCGCGACAAGACGCTCGGCGGCGTCGAGCAACCGATCGAGCGTGTCCTGGCTGCGCGCCTGCCGAGGCGGGCGCACCCAGTGGAGTTCGGGAGTCTGAGTCGACGGACGCTGCATGACGCTCCAGCCGGAGAAGGCCGATACAGAATCGATGTTCTGGTTCTGGTATTTACGTCATGCCGGCGGGCCTGTCAACGGAACAGAACGATCATTCTGGTTCTGTTCCCAGGAACCGGAAGCC
The DNA here is from genome assembly GCA_039794265.1 of Myxococcota bacterium. Taxonomy (GTDB): domain Bacteria; phylum Myxococcota_A; class UBA9160; order UBA9160; family PR03; genus CAADGG01. The sequence continues at coordinate 44,636 of JBDIVR010000010.1, read as the reverse complement.
CCCGGGGCACTCCCGGTCCGCGCCCCTCGGCCCTCAGAAGCCCCGGGTCTCTCCGATGTGCAGCAGCCAGGCCGCGTCGCTCGTGAGTCCTCGGGACTCGGCGGCGGCGCGGAAGCGCCGCGGGGGCTCGTCGAGCGGCTCGTCCGAGAGATCGAAGGTGCCGTAGTGGATGGCGAGCGCGCGGCGCGCGCGCACGGTGAGCGCGGCGCGGACGGCTTCTTCGGGATCCAGGTGGGAGGCGCGCATCATCGCCGCCGGCTCATAGGCGCCGATCGGAACGGCGGCGAGGTCGAAGGAGCCGAAGACTTCGCCGATCCGCGCGAACCCGTCGAACCAGCCGGTGTCGCCGGCGAAGTAGAAGCGCCGCTCGGGGCCGACCACCGCCCACGACGCCCACAGCGCCTCGTTGTCGTCGCCGAGGCCTCGTTTGCTCCAGTGCTGTGTCGGCAGGCACGTGACGCGGACGCCGCGGTGCTCGCGCGACTCGCCCCAGTCGAGCTCGACGACGTGTTCGATGCCCTTCTCGCGCAGCAGCGCCCCGTTGCCGAGCGGGACGAAGAACCGCGTCTCGCCGTTGCGCGCGGCGAGCGCGCGGAGCGTCGCGAGATCGAGGTGGTCGTAGTGGTTGTGCGAGACGACCACGAAGTCGATCGGCGGCAGCGCCTCCAGCGCGAGGCCCGGCGGCACGAAGCGGCGCGGCCCGGCGAACGCGACGGGGCTCGCGGTGTCGGACCAGATCGGGTCGGTGAGGAAGGTGACGTGATCCATCTGCACGAGCAGCGTGGCGTGGCCGATCCACGTGACCGTCGGCGCGCTGTGCATCGCGTTCTCGCGCAGGAACTCCCCGTCGTTCGACAACAGATCGGGGGCGCCCGGCCGGTCGCGGAAGGTACCGGCGATGCGGCGCAAGAAGAACGGCAGACGCACGCCGAGATTGCCGTGGCCGATGTCCCCGATCGAGTTCGTGAAGCGGCCGCTCGTGTCGCGGGGCGCGGGCCCGAGGGCCGACGCGTCCGGCTGCGCGTCGGCAACGGACGCGGCGGTACCGAGCGCCAGCAGCAACCCGATCCAAGCGCAGCCCGGAAGCCCCCTCGTACGCCCTACCGCCGCCGTTCGCTGCACGATGGACGCGAGCCTAGCGTTCCGCCGGTTCGTGGCGAGCGACCGATTCCCCGCGCAGAAGCTGGAAACGCGCCGGACCCATCGGACAGTGGTTCCGTCGGTCCGGACGAGTGCGCGAGCGGGGATTGCCGACGAGGATCTCGGGTTCGCGTCTGCACATCAGGTCCGATACGCCCACCTCGCTGCACTCGCCGTCGAGCATGGCCTGGTCCTCGCCTCGACGGACAGCGACTTCGCGCGCGCCCCCGGGCTCCGCTTCGAGAACCCGCTCGCCGGGAACTGCGAAGTGTTTTCCCCGCGTCCGGCGCTCGGCCGGGATAGACTGCGCCGGTGATCTGCGCCGCGTGCCACCTCGACAACCCCGTCGGCCACCGCTTCTGCGGTGGCTGTGGCGCGGCGCTGGCTGCCACCTGCGCGGCCTGCGGGCAGGAGAACCCGCCGAGTCATCGCTTCTGCGGCGCCTGTGGCGCGGCGCTCCAGGCCCGTCCGCCGGGCGGCGACCCCTCGCCCGCGCGCGACCCCCGCACCTACACCCCCAGGCATCTCGCCGACAAGATCCTGCAGTCGAAGTCCGCGCTCGAGGGCGAGCGCAAGCAGGTCACCGTCCTGTTCGCCGACGTGAAGGGCTCGATGGAGCTCGCCGGCCAGCTCGACCCCGAGCAGTGGCACGCGATCCTCGAGCGCTTCTTCGAGATCCTCACCGACGGCGTGCACCGCTTCGAAGGCACCGTCAACCAGTACACCGGCGATGGCATCATGGCGCTGTTCGGCGCGCCGATCGCGCACGAGGACCACGCGCAGCGGGCCTGCTATGCGGCCCTATCCCTGCGCGACGAGATTGCGCGCTATGCCACCGAGGTGAAGCGCGAGCACGGGCTCGGCTTCTCGACGCGCATGGGGATCCACTCGGGCGACGTCGTCGTCGGCAAGATCGGCGACGACCTGCGCATGGACTACACCGCGCAGGGACACACGGTCGGCCTCGCGCAGCGGATGGAGGCGCTCGCGTCGCCGGACTCCTGCTACCTGACCGCGGCGACCGCTGCGCTGGTCGGTGGCTACTTCGCGCTCGAAGACCTCGGCGAATTCCGCGTGAAGGGCGTCGGAGATCCGGTGCGCGTGCATCGCCTGATCGGCCTCGGCGCCGCGCGCACGCGCTTCGACATCTCGCGGGCCCGCGGCCTCTCGCGCTTCGTCGGCCGCGCGGCGGACCTTCGCACGCTCGACGACGCGCTCGAGCAGACCGACGCAGGCAACGGGCAGGTGGTGGGCGTCGTCGCGATGGCGGGCACCGGGAAGAGCCGGCTCTGCTTCGAGTTCCTGGAGCGCTGCCGCGCGCGCGGCATGAGCGTCTTCGAGGGCCGCGCCGTCGCGCACGGCAAGAACATCCCGCTGCTGCCGATCCTCGAGGTGTTCCGCGCGTACTACGGCATCACGGTCGAAGACGACGACCGGAGTGCGCGCGAGAAGATCGCTGGCCGCATGGTGCTGCTCGACAACCACTTCGCGGGCGCGCTGCCGCTGCTCTTCGACTTCCTCGGCGTCAGCGATCCGCAGCACCCGGCGCCGCGACTCGACCCGGAGGCGCGCCAGCGCCAGCTGCTCGCCGTGATGCGGCAGGTGATCCAGAGCGTCAGCGAGGCGCAGCCCACCGTGACGTTGCTCGAGGACCTGCACTGGCTCGACGATGCGAGCGGCGAGTTCCTCGCGCAGATGGTCGATGCGCGCGCCGGCAGCCGGAACCTGCTGCTCCTGAACTTCCGGCCCGAGTACCACGCCGACTGGATGCAGAAGTCGTGGTATCGCCAGATTCCGCTGACACCGCTCGGGCGCGACGCGATCGCCGAGCTGCTCGCGGACCTGCTCGGCAACGATCCGAGCCTCGCCGGGCTCGCAACGCCGATCCATGCGCGCACCGGCGGCAATCCGTTCTTCACCGAGGAAGTCACGCAGGCGCTGATCGAGTCGGGACACCTCGAAGGCACGCGCGGCGCCTATCGGCTGGTGACGCCGATCGAGCGCCTCGACGTTCCGCCGACCGTACAGGCCGTTCTCGCGGCGCGCATCGACCGCTTGCCCGAGCGCGAAAAGCGGCTGCTGCAAGTCGCGGCGGTGATCGGCAAGGACTTCGCCGAGCCGCTGCTCGCGGAAGTGGCGGAGCTTCCGGCCGAGGAGCTCAAGACTTCGCTCGCCGCGCTGCGCCGCGCCGAGTTCATCCACGAGCAGGCGATCTATCCGGTCGTCGAGTACTCCTTCAAGCATCCGCTGACGCAGGAGGTCGCGCTCGGCAGCCAGCTCCGGGAGCGACGCCGTTCGGTGCATGCCGCCGTCGCGCGTGCGATCGAGCGCCAGCACCCGGAGCACCTCGACGAGCGCGCACCCTTGCTCGCGCACCACTGGGAGGAAGCGGGCGACGCGCTCGCCGCCGCGCGTTGGCACCGCCGAGGGGCGGAGTGGGTGGGCGCGACGGACTACTCGGCAGCAACGCACCACTGGGGGCGCGTTCGCGCGCTGCTGCGCGAGCTGCCCGACGACCGCGAGGCGGCGGAGCTCGGCATCGCCGCCTGCACGCAGATCCTGAACGTGAGCTGGCGCGTCGGCACGGGCCTCGACGAGGCGCGCGCACTGCTCGAGGAAGGGCAGCGCTTCGCCGACGCGAGCGGGGATTCAGTCGCTCACCTGAAGCTGTCCATGGTCTACGGCCGCGCCCGCTGCGGGGACGGCGACGTCGCTGCGCATCTGGAGCTGGCGGCCGCGAACCGACGCACTGCGCTCGAGAGCGGGGACGTCGCGCTTCGAGCCAGCGCGTGGGCGTTGCTCGCCGATGCGCTCGGCTTCGCCTGCCGATTCTCGGAATCGATCCAGACGGCAGAGGAGACGTTGGCGCGCTTCCCGCGCGACCTCCCTCCCGAGGCGTGGGTGATCGGCATCCATCCGCACGCGGTCGCGTCGTTCTGGCTCGGCTATGGTCTTTGCTGGACGGGCCGCTTGCGCGAGGGGTTCGAAGCATTCCGCCTCTGCCGGCGCATCGGCGAAGAGCACGGGGCGCCGGAGGTCGCGGCCTACGCGTCGTACTGGAGTGCCGAGGTCTACGCCTATGCGGGCGACGCAGAGCGGGCATTGGCGAGCGCGCGGCTGGGCGAAGAGATGAGCCGCAGGCTGGGCGAGCCGCCCGCTCTGGTTGCAGGGACTCATCTCGCGTTCGGCCATGCGCACCTCGCGGCCGGGCGCGCGGCCGACGCGATCGAGCCGGCGCGCGCCTCGCTCGAGGGCCACCGCCGCGCGAACAAGGCCAACGCCGGCATGTCCGCCGCGCTGCTCGCCGAGGCGTTGCTCGAGAGCGGGGATCTGGCCGCCGCGCATGCGACCGCCGCGGAGGCCATCGCGCTCTGCCGACGAGAGCCCCGCCCCGCGTACGAAATTGCAGCACACGGTGTCATGGCTCGCGCGCTGCTCCGCCGCGACGGCGCCGGCGCGCGCGCTGCCGCCGAAGTCGCGCTCGCCGAGGCCGCCGCGCTGATCGAGCGCACCGGCGCGAAGCTGCTTGCCCCTCGGCTCTGCGAATGGCGCGCCGAGCTGGCCGCCGTGCTCGGCGACGACGCGGCGAGCGACGCGCTCCTGCGCGAGGCGCTGACGCTCTACGAGGAGATCGGCGCGCCGCTCCAGGCCGCGCGCATCGCGCGGAGGCTCGCGGCCTGATCTGCCCCGGCCGCACGCACGAGAACCGCGCCGGCGCGAAGTTCTGCGAGGAGTGCGCGGCGCCGTGGAGTCGCGCGGCGGGACGGTGACGCGGTGGCTCGGCGACGGCGTGAAGCCGGTGTCCGGAATCCCGCGCTCCCGCCGCGGTCGACAAGACGGGGCTTTGCGTCGCGGTGAACAGGGCGAGGCCGTCGATCTCGTTTGACATCAACACATCAACTTTGATATGTCTTGATGTGTGCGGACGACCCTCACCCTCGACGACGACGTGGCCCGCCTGCTCGAACGCACGCGCCGGGAGCGCGGGATCCCCCTCAAGCAGCTCGTGAACGAGGCACTCCGGGAGGGTCTGGTCCGCCTCGAGGCGCCGCGCGCCGCGCGCAAGCGTCACGAGACGAAGTCGGTCTCGCTCGGGCGCTGCCTGCTCGACCAGGTGGACGATGTCGCCGAGGCCCTGGCAGCGGCCGAAGGGGAGCGCTTCCGCTGATCCTCGTCGACGCGAATCTCCTCGTCTACGCGCATGTGCGGGACTTCGCGCAGCACGAACGCGCCCGCCTCTGGCTGGACGGGCGCTTGAACGGCACCGCCCGCGTGGGGCTCCCCTGGCCGAGCCTGCTCGCCTTCCTGCGCCTGGTCACGAACCCCCGCATCTTCGAGCGGCCGGCCTCGACCCGTGCCGCCTGGCAGCAGGTACAGAACTGGCTCGACTGCGAGGCCGCGTGGATCCCCGAGCCGACGGATCGACACCGGGAGGTGCTGGGCGGGCTGCTCACCGGCGCGGCCGTGCGCGCCAATCTGGTCCCCGACGCTCACCTGGCCGCGCTCGCCGTCGAGCATGGCCTGGTCCTCGCGTCGACGGACGGAGACTTCGCGCGCTTCCCCGGGCTCCGCTTCGAGAACCCGCTCGCCGGGCCGGTCGAAGCTTGACTCCGCCTCCACCCAGCGATTCGCCGGGCGCTGCGAAGCATTTCGTCCGCTTCCGGCGCTCGGGCCGGGATAGACTGCGCCGGTGATAGATCCTCCAGTCGAAGTCCGCGCTCGAAAGCGAGCGCAAGCAGGTCACGGTCCTGTTCGCCGACGTGAAGGGCTCGATGGAGCTCGCCGGGCAGCTCGACCCCGAGCAGTGGCACGCGATCCCCGAGCGCTTCTTCGAGATCCTCAAGGAGGGCGTGCACCGCTTCGAAGGCACCGTCGACCAGGACACGGGCGATGGCATCATGGTGCTCGATCGCGGCATCCGCGCCGAGGCGGCCGCGATGGCCCTCCGGCTCTCGACGGCGCTGCGCCCGGAAGCGGGCCCGGACGCCGCGGAACGGATCGAAGCGGCGCTGGCCACGGCCGACCGCCTGATCGCCGAGACCGGCGCGCGCCATCTCGTGCCTGCCTTGCAGATCGAGCGCGCCCTGCTCGACGCGGCGCAGGCCGGATTCCTCGCGATGGGCGCGACCGGCCGTGCGTGCGAAGTCGTGAGCGTTGCTCGGCCTCGAGCTCGAACCTATAGTTGGCGATCTATCTGTGACTCTATTCGAAGAGGAGCGAGCGATGGGCAAGCCGCTCATGCTGCAGGACGCCGACGACGCGCGGATCGAGTCGCTCAAGAAGCGCCTGCGCGCGCGCACCAAGATCGAGGTCGTGCGCTCGGCGCTCGATCTGCTGGAGCGTGACGCCGAGCGCGCCGAACGGGTGACGCAGTGGCGCCGCGCCGCCCGCCTGGTCACGCGCGAGAGCCGCGCTGCGCTGCGCGACTTCCGGCCGCACAGCCGCCTGCGCCGCCTCGACTGATGCCCGGCGTCCCGCAGCGCTGGCACCTGCACGTGGTCGCACTGGACCCGCGGGTGGGAGCGAAGCCGGGCAAGCAGCGCCCGTGCCTCGCCATCCAGCCGACCGAGTTCGCAGAGGCCGGCTTGCCGAGCACGGTCGTCCTGCCGCTCACGACGCGCACCGTCCGCGAGGATGCCTTTCCGCTGCGCGTGCGGATTCCCGCCGGGGTGTGCGGGCTGACCCGCGACAGCGACGTCCTCGTCGACCAGATGCTCGCCTGGGACAACGCGCTGTTCCGCCGCGACCTCGGCCCGGTGCCGGAAGCGATCCGCGACGAAGTCCGGCGGGCCGTGCTGGACTTCCTCGATCTGCTCTAACCGGCGGGAGCTCCGAGCATGAATTGCCCCTCCTGCGCCCACGCGAACCGCCCCGGTGCGAAGTTCTGCGAGGAGTGCGCCGCGCCGCTGAAGCGCGCCTGCGCGAGCTGCGGCTCGGAGCTGCGGCCCAGCGCGAAGTTCTGCGACGAGTGCGGAACGGCGGCGACGGCAGCCGCGCCCGCTCCGCGTCCCGCCGCCGCCGCCGCCGACACGCGCAAGGTCGTGACGATCATCTTCGGCGACCTCGTCGGCTCGACTGCGCTGCACGAGCGCCTCGACGCAGAATCGGTTCGCCAGTTCATGGAGAGCTACTACGCCGCCATGCGCGGTGCCGTCGAAGCGCACGGCGGCCGCGTGACGCAGGTGATGGGCGACGGCGTGAAGGCGGTGTTCGGCGCGCCGCGGGTGGCCGAGGACGACGCGATCCGCGCCGTGCGCGCCGGCGTCGCGATGCAGGACGCCTTCCGCGCGCTCGCCGAGCAGCAGCGCGGCCGCGTCGGCACGACGGGACTGCGCGTCGCCGTGAACACCGGGGAGGTCGTGGCGAACGACGAGGCCGAGATCATCGGCGACCCGGTGAACGTCGCGGCGCGCTTGCAGGAGCAGGGCAAGGACGGCGACGTCATCATCGGCGAGTCCACGCACCGGCTCGTCTCGACGCTCGTCACGCTCGAGCTGCTCGGGAGCTTCGCGCTCAAGGGCCGCGCCGAGGCGGTGAGGGCGTATCGCGTCGTCTCGCTCGATCGCCCGGCGGGCGCGGCGACGGCGCCCTTCGTCGGGCGCGTCGAGGAGCTCGCGCGACTGACTGCCGTCTACGGAACGGCCGTGGAGAAGCCGGCCGCTGCGCTCGCCGTGCTGGTCGGCTCGCCGGGCCTCGGCAAGTCGCGCCTGATCGACGAGTTCGCGCGGCGGCACGCCGACGCGGCGACCGTCGTGCAGGCGAACTGCGACGCCGCGGGCGGCGCCACCTTCGCGCCGCTCGCCGGGGCGCTGCGCGAGCTGCTCGGCATCGAGGGCGGCGCGAGCGCGGAGTCGCTGCGCGCGACGCTCGAGTCTGCGCTGCCTGCCGCGGATGCCGATCGCGCGCGCATTGCGGGTGGCATCGCGTCACTTCTCGCGGGCTCGCCCGCTTCTCCCGAGGAGACGTTCTTCGTCGTGCGCCGTCTGCTCGGCGCGCTCGCGCAGGCGAAGCCCGTCGTGCTGGTGATCGACGACCTGCACTGGGCCGAGCCGCTGCTGCTCGATCTGGTCGAGCACCTGATCCAGTGGGGCAGCGGCGTCCCGCTCTTCGTGCTGATCGGCGCGCGGCCGGAGCTGCGCGACCTGCGCTCGTCGCTCGTGACGCCGGGGGGCTTCGTCTCGGACGTCGTCACGCTGTCGGGTCTCGACGCCGGAGCGGCGATGCGGCTCGCCGCGAACGTGATTGGCGCCGCCGATCTGCCCGCTGCGATCGCGGCGAAGGTGCTCGCGACGAGCGAAGGCAACCCGCTCTTCGTCGGCGAGCTGGTGCGCATGCTCGTACAGGAAGGCGCCCTCACCAAGGATGGCGATCGCTGGACCGCCGGCGCGAACCTCGCTGCGCTCGAGATGCCGCCCACCATCCATGCGCTGCTCGCCGCGCGCATCGAACGGCTGCGGCCGGAAGAGCGCACGGTCCTCGAACGCGCGGCGGTGGTCGGCCGCCACTTCTCGCGCAGCGCGGTCGCGGCGTTGCTCCCCGGGCAGGCCGGCGACCTCGACGCGCGCCTCGAAGCGCTGCGCCGCACCGAGCTGATCGAGCGCGACACGGGCTGGCTGCTCGGCGAGCCGGTGTTGCGCTTCCATCACGTCCTGATCCGCGACGCGGCGTACCGGCGGCTCTTGAAGGGCACGCGCGCGGAGCTGCACGCGCAGCTCGCCGACTGGATCGAGGCGCAGGTCGGCGACGCCGCCGAGCACGACGAGACGATCGGCTGGCATCTCGAGCAGGCGCACCAGTTCCTGCGCGAGCTCGGGCCGCTCGACGAGACCGGCCGGCGGCTGGGTGATCGCGCCGCGACGCGGCTCGCCGCAGCAGGACGCCGCTCCCTCGCGCGGGACGATCTCGCGGTCGCGGCGGATCTTCTCGGCCGCGCCATCGACCGGCTCGACGCTGGCGACCCCGCCCGCGCCGATCTCGCGCTCGACTGGTGCGAGGCGCTGCTCGCCGCCGGCGACGTTGGCCCCGCCGCCGCGGCGATCGCGGATCTCGCGCGATTCGCGTCGGACTCGGAGCGGCTGCGCGCGTGGCACACCTGCTTCGTCGGCCAGCACACGGTGCTCACCGCGCCCTCCGCGTTGCACGAGACGACCGGCGCCGTCGCCGCGGCCGCCGACGCACTGACCGCGCAGGGCGACGCCGCCGGCGAAGCGAAGGCGCACTACGTCCACGCTCTCGCGCTCTCGCGCCTCGGCAAGGTCGGCGCCTGCGAGGCCGCGCTCGACCGCGCGCTCGCCGCCGCGCGCCGTGCCGGGGATCGCCGCCGCGCCAACACCGTGCTCGCGATCGCGCCGCTCGCCGCGCTCTGGGGCCCGAGCCCGGTGACGCGCGCCAGCGGCCGTTGTCTCGACGTCGTGCGCGTGCTGCGCATCACGCAGGGGGCGCCCGCGGTCGAGGCCGTCGCGCTCTCCTGCCAGGGTGTGCTGGAGGCTCTGCGCGGCCGTGGCGATGCGGCGCGCCGCATGATCGCGTCGGCGCGCAAGATGGTCGAGGAGCTCGGCATCACACAGCGGCTGCTCGAGGCCGACGTGTTCGTGGGTCTCGTCGAGCTGCTCGAAGGCGACGCGCCCGCGGCCGAGCGCAGTCTGCGCGGCGCGTACGAAGGACTGCGCGAGCTCGGTCTGGGCATCGACGCGGCGCGCGCGGCCGCGCTGCTCGCTCGCGCGCTGCTCGCCCAGGATCGCGTCGCCGAGGCCGAGGCGCTGTCGCACGAAAGCGAGGCGCTCGCGGGCGACGACCTCAAGGCCGCGATCGCGTGGCGCGGCGCGCGCGCCGAAGCGCTGGCGCGGCGCGGCGAACACGCGGCGGCGGTCGGGTTCGCGAGCAAGGCGGTCGAGCTGGCCGCCGCGACCGACGCGTTGCTCGATCACGCCGACGCGCGCCTGGCGCTCGCCGCGGCGCTGCGTGCCGCCGGACGCGGCCGCGAGGCCGACGCCGAGGAGCGTTGCGCGAAGGAGCTGTGGCAGGCGAAGGGTGCGACGCTGCTTGCGGAACGCGCGACGCACGCGACGACTCCCGTCGCGCCGCCGGCCGCGGCCGATGCGCCGCGCGCCGCCCACGCCCCGCGCCGGCGCCCGGTGCGGCCGAACTTCGCGTTCGAGGAGATGCGGCGGGCCGAGGCTGCCGTCGCCGCGCGCGACGCGCAGGCGCTCGAAGCCCTGTACCGGCGCGACGTGGAGATCATCGATCACCAGTTCGGAATCACGTATGGGCACGCCGCGATCGTCGAGCGGGTGCGAGCCATCATCGAAGAATCGACGGAGAGCGCGTTCGCGCACGAGCCGCTGGCCTCGCTCGGCGACTCGCTCGGGCTCTGCCGCCTGCGCAGCACGGCCACCGGCTCGACCGTTCATGGCGTCCCGGTCGGCGCAACCGAGGTGCCGTACCTGCTCCTGATCGAAGCCGACGAGCAGGGCAGCGCGAGGCGGATCGAGATCTTCGGCGACGACAAGCTAGGCGACGCCGTCGTGCGTCTGTACGAGCGCTACGCGGAGCTGCTGCCCGACGGTCCCGAGCGGGCGCGCGCCGCGATGACGGCGCGGTCGGTGGCCGCGCTCGCGTGGACCCATGGCGAGCCGGATGAGTGCCTCGCTGGAGTCCTGGCTCCGGATTTCGTCGGCGTCGACTACCGTCATCTGAGCAACTGGTCGCTGCATGGCGCCGCGTCCTACATCGAGCACCTGCGGGCGCTGCGAGAGGTCGCGGACGACGTCGAGTTTCGGCAGGTCGACGTCGTCGCGCTCGCGCCGCACGCGCAGCTGTTGCGCGTCCTGCATACCGGCACAGACCGAGCCGGCGGCGGCGTCTACGAGCGGCCCTTCCTCTCTCTCTTCGTGAACGATGCGGATGGGAAGCTCGCGCGCGGCGAGTGGTTCGACGACGCTCGCGAGATCGAAGCGCTCGCGCGCTTCGACGCGCTCGGCGGCGGCGCGGCGCCGACGCCTTCCGTGCGCCGCCGCGTGTCGGCGAACGCGGCGACCGCGATCGACGATCGCTTCGTCGCCGCCGTCGTCGCGCGCGACCTCGAGGCGGCGCGCGCATGCTTCGACCCGAACTTCGCAGAGATCGACCACTCGATCGGATCCCAGCACGGGCACGACCCGGCGATGGCGGGGCTCGAGTACGTGTTCCGCTCCCCGGATCTCGAGCTGGAGAACGAGAGGCTCGCGACGCTCGGCCCCTCGCTCCTGCTGGCGCGACGCAGCTACCGAGGCAGCTCCTTCTCCGACGCGGAGTTCGAGACCGGCGATTGGCGACACGTGCAGATCGCGCTCGAGGAAGCCGGCGACCAGGGTCGCTTCGTGCGCGCCGAGGTGTTCGCGCCCGACAAGCTCGGCGAGGCCGTCGCGCGTCTGTACGAGCGCTACGCGGAGCTGCTGCCCGACGGTCCCGAGCGGGCGCGCGCGACCGCCAGCGCGGACGCGTTCGCCGCGATGCAACGGGTGAACGCCGACCCGGTGCGCCTGGCGCCCGCGATCGCGCCCGACTTCGAGAGCGTCGATCATCGACACCTGAGCAGCTGGTCGCTGCGCGGCGCCGACGCGTACCTCGCTCACCTGCGCGCATTGCGCGAGGTCGCGGACGACATCGAGTTGCGGCCGCTCGACGTGATCGCGCTCACCCCGACCGCGCAGCTCCTGCGCGTCCTCCACACGGGCACCGCCCGCGCGGGCGGCGGGCCCTACGAGCGGCCCTTTCTCCGGCTCTTCGTGGCGGGTCCCGATGGCCGCATCGCGCGCGCCGAGTGGTTCGACGCGGATCGCGAGGCCGAAGCGCTCGCGCGCTTCGATGCGGTGACCGGCGGAACGCCTGCGCGCGTCGTGCCCGCTCGCGTGGGCGCGAACACCGTGACCGCCGCGGTGGCGCGCATGGATGCCGCGTTCGCGGCCGGCGACCTCGACGCCTTCGCCGCGCAGATCTCCTCGACGCTCGAGTTCTTCGATCACCCGGTCGGCGCCACCTACGGCCACGGCGAGGCGATCGACGGCGTGCGCGCGCAGCTCCGGAGCCGCGAGCCGCGCTGGCGTCAAGAGCCGATCGCGACGCTCGGGAGCCGGGTCGGCCTGTTCCGCCGCACGGTCTCTGCACTCGGAACGACGAGCGCGCACTTCGACGTCGGAGCAACCGAGCGGGTCGATCTCCTGATCACCGAGACGGACGGTGCCGGTGCGACGATCGAGCGGGTCGAGGTCTTCGCCGCCGACCATCTCGGCGACGCGATCGTGCGTCTGTACGAGCGCTGGGCTGCGCAGCTTCCCGAAGGAGCGGAGCGCGCGCGCGTCGAGACCGTCGCGCGCGCGGTGGCTGCGTTGGACGGGCCCACCGATCCCGATCGCCTTGCAGCGACATACGCGCCGGACCTGAAGCTGGTCGATCACCGCCTCTTCGGCACCTGGTCTGCGCGAAGCGCGGCGGAGCTCGTCGCGCACTGGCGCGCGCAGCTCGCGCTCTCGCCCGACAGCGCGGCCCGCTTCGACGAGGTTCTCGCGCTCGATGCGAACCGGCTGGCGAGGCGGACGACGTATCGCGGGACCGGCCGCGACAGCGGCGGATCGTTCGAGAATCACGTGCTCGAGCTCCTCGTCTTCGCAGCCGACGGGCGCCTCGCGCGCGTCGAGGTCTTCGAGCCGGATCAACAGGCCGAGGTGCTCGCGCGCTTCGACGCGCTGGTCGCGGGCGCGCCGTCTGCCCGCCGCCGCGTACGAGCGAACGCCGCGACCGCGAGCGTCGAGCGCTTCGTCGCCGTGCTCGAAGCGCGCGACGCGGGCGCGCTCCCCGCCTTCTTCGACGACGCGCTGTGCGTCGTTCACCACGCGAGCGCAGCCAGCTATGGGAAGCGCGAGATGCTCGCGACCTGGCGCTCCGCGCTGCGCGCCGAACGGCTCGCCTTCCGGCGCGAGACGCTCGCGACGCTCGGCGACACGCTCGTGCTGAGCCGGCAGGTGACGGCGCTCGCGGGGCTGCGCGAGGCGCACCTGGCGGATTTCGGCGCGACCGAGGTGGACGAGATCTCGCTCGTCGAAACGGACGCCGGCGTACGCACGATCCACGTCGAGCTCTTCGCCCCGGATCGCCTCGGTGACGCGATCGCGCGTCTCTACCAGCGCAACGCGGAGTTGCTTGCGGAGGGCCCGGAGCGCGAGCGCGCCGTCGCGACGGCGCGCTCCGTCGCGGTGGTGGCGCCTGGCGGCTTCGATCGCAATCGCTACGCGGCGGCCTTCCGGCCGGACGTCGAGATCGTGGATCGCAGGCTGCTCGGACTGGGCGCCGGCGTCGGGCTGGAGATGCTGTTCCGCTCGATGACCGCGACGAGTGAGGTCGCCGACCATGTGGCGTCGCGCCCGCAGGACGTGCTCGCGCTCACTCACGACGCGTTGCTGCTGCGGTGGCTGGTGTCGGGTGTGGGTCGCGAGAGCGGCGGCGCGTTCGAGTGGGCGTTCCTGCGACTCTTCGTCTTCGACGCAGACGGCCGCGTCGCGCGCTACGAGCTCTTCGACGTCGACCGCGAGGCGGAAGCACTCGCGCGCTTCGACGCGCTCGCCGGGCGCAGCCCCGAAGTGCCTGCGGAGCCCTTCGCCAACGCGGCGTCGCGCTACAACGATCGCTTCGTACGTGCCTGGGATGCACGCGACTGGAACGCGGTCCGCGAGATCCATCGGCCGACGTGTCGGGTGGACGATCGGCGGCGGATGATGCGCATCGAAAGTCCCGCCGAAGACGGGTTTCGCTTCTACTTCGACCAGCCGCGCAGCCGCTGGATCGTGACGCCGATTGCGACGCGCGGCGAGCGGCTGGTGCTGAGCCGCCTCCTCCTCGAATGCGACGTAGAGGCGGAGGGCGGGGCCGCAGCCATCGACTACCTGTGCGTGGACGAGGTCGATGCCGACGGACTCAGCGCCGCGATGGTCGTGTTCGACCCCGACGACGAGGACGCCGCGTACGCCGAGCTCGATGCGCGCTTCGAAGCGGACCCGAGCGAGTTGCACGGGCGCGTCGTGGGCGAGTTCGTGCGCGCGATCGCAGGGCGCGATTGGGACGCGGTCGCGGCGCTCTGCAGCCCGGCGTTCGTCGAACACGATCACCGCAGCCTCGCCGTACTCGGCACGACGCGCGGCGCCGAAGCCTGGGTGCAGAACTTCCGCGCGCTGGTCGAGCTCGCGCCCGACACGATCTATCGAAGCCTGCACGTCCGCACGGCCGAGCGCGGATTCCTCTCCGTCGGAACGTGGCTGGGCTCGCGCGAGGGAGGCCGCTACGAGATCCCGCTCGTCGCCGTGCTCGAAGTGGACGCGCACGGCGCGATCGCGCGCGCGGACCTGTACGAGCCGGATCAGCAGGAGCAGGCGCTCGCGCGCTTCCGGGAACTCGCCACGGCGACGGCGTCGCGGTTCGCGAACGCCGCGTCGCGGGCGAATCGCAAGCGCACCGATTGCTTCAACGCGCGCGACTGGGCGGGCGTCGAGTCGTGTGTGTCGGCCGATCTCGTGTTCGAAGAGCGCCGCCGCCTGCTGCGCAACGTGGCCGACAAGGACGTCTGGCTCGCGCAGACGCGGCTCCTCTTCGATCTGCCGGAAAGCCGCTTCGCGATCGAGCTGCTCGCGACGCGCGGCGAGCGCCTCTCGCTGCACCGGCACGAGTTCGAGGGCACGGTTCCGGACGGCGGCGGTCCGCTCGCGCTCGATCCGCATCTCGCGCTGCACGAGGTCGATGCCGACGGCCGCATCGTCGCGATCGTGCTCTTCGATCTCGACGACGAGGACGCCGCCTACGACGAGCTCGACGCGCGCTATGACGTTCTGGAAGCCGAGCTGCACCCGCGCATGACGGCAGCGCGGATCGCGCAGCGCCGCCCCTACTTGGACCGCGACTGGGAGTCCTTCGCCGCCACGTACGCTCCCGATGTCGCCTGCCACGACCACCGGGTGCTCGGCTGGGGAACGCTGCACGGGGTCGATGCGTTCGTGCGCACGCAGCAGGCGCTCGTGGAGCTCGCGCCGGACACCCGGGTGCGAAACGACCACGTGATGGCGTCGGAGCATGGCTTCCTCGTGTCGGCGCTGATCTCCGGCACGCGCGACGGTGGGGCCTTCGAGCTCGCGTTCCTCCGCGTCAGCGAGATCGATGCGGCGGGCAAGATGTGCCGCATCGATCTCTACGACATCGAGGACCAGGGCCGCGCGCTCGCGCGCTTCGGAGAGCTCGGGCCTGCGGGCGCGAGGAGCGCTGCGTTCGAGAACGCCGCGAGCGCGATCATGGAACCCTTGATCGCGGCGGTCGTCGCCAACGACTGGACGCGCTACGAGGCGCTCTTCACGGAGACGGTCCGCTGCTCCGACCGCCGGCGCATGGTTCAACTCGACTTCGATCGCGACGCCCACATGGCGTTCGCGCGCGAGCTCGCCGAGGGGCGCAGGGCGCGCGGCGAATCGACGACGCTCGCGACGCGCGGCGAACGGCTCGCGCTGGTCCGCGGCACGTTCGTGTTCGAAGACGCGGACGTCGGCCCGAGCGAGATCGACTCCCTGATGGTGCTGGAGGTGGATGCGTCGGGCCGCATCGCCGCCTACGTGCGCTTCGACCTGGACGACCTCGACGCCGCCTACGCCGAGCTCGACGCGCGCTTCCACGCCGGCGAGGGCGCGACGCATCCGCTCGCTGCGCGATGGCTCGCCGACTACCTGCGCCATTTCGCGACGCGCAACTGGGGCGCCATGCGCGCGCTCTTCGCGCCGGATCTCGTCGGGCACAACCATCGGTTGGTCGGTTGGGGAACGCTCCAGGGGCCGGCGGCGCTGGTGTCGACGCTGGAGGCGCAGGTCGCGCTCGCGCCTGACACGCAAGAACGCGTCGATCACGCTCGGACCTGCGCGCGCGGCGTGCTCTTCGAGTACGCCTGGCACGGGACGCACGAAGGCGGAGCCTTCGAGAACGTGTGGCTCGTGCTCGTCGAGCTGGATCCCGCGGGGCGCGCGCGACGCGCCGATGTGTGGGAGGCCGAGCAGCAGGCCGATGTACTCGCGCGCTTCGACGCGTTGCAGGTCGCCACGGGCTCCGCGCGCTTCGCGAACGCCGCGACGCGCCACGCCGAGGAGACCGTCGGGACCTGGATGGCGGCGGACTGGGAACGCTTCGCGAGCCTCTTCCCCGCCGACGCCCGTCTGTCGGACCGGCGCCGCGCGGTCCAGCTCGAGCTCGGGCGCGAAGAGTTGATCGCCTTCAGCCGCTCGCTCGGCGAGCACGCAACGACGCGCATCATCCATGTCGATACCCTCGCCACGCGCGGTGAGCGGCTCGCCCTGCAGCAATGGCGCGTCGAGCTCGCCGGCGACGGAGCCGGCTCCTCCGAGATCTCCTATCTGACCTTGATGGATAGGGGTGAGCAAGGCATCCGGACGGTGCGCTGGGACGACGATGCGATCGACGCCGCCTACGCCGAGCTCGACGCGCGCTTCGCAGCCGGCGAGGGCGCGGCGCATCCGCATGCGCTCGCGGCCCACGTCGCGACGACTGCGGCGATCCGGAAGCGGGATTGGGACGCGCTGGCCGCGCTGTGTGCGCCCACGTTCCGCATGCGCGATCACCGGCTGCTCGGATGGGGCACGCTGGGGAACGACGCCGCCACGTTCGTGCGCGTGATCCGATCGGCTATCGAGCTCGCGCCCGATTCGATCTATCGCGACGATCACCTGCGGATCTGCGCGCGCGGGACTCTGTGCGGCATGGTGCTATGCGGCACCCGCGAGGGCGGCGCCTTCGAGAACGCGTTCCTGCGCGTCACCGAGGTGGACGAGCACGGCCGGATCCTCTGCCACGACACGTACGACGAGAGCGACCTGGACCGCGCGCTCGCGCGCTTCGCAGAGCTCGCGGCGCCCGCCGCGCCGGAGGGGCGCTTCGAGAACGCCGCGTCGCGCGCGTGGCGCGCCGTGAACGCTGCGTGGACCGCGCGCGATCTCGAGCGCTTCGCAGCGCCCCACGCGGCGGCGCTGCGCTACCGCGACCATCGCCGCCTCTTCGAGCTCGACCTCGATCGCGCAGGCTTCCTCGACTTCACGCGGCCGCTGCTCACGATGCGGGCGGGCAACGCCTCGCTCGATCTCGTCGCGACGCGCGGCGAGCGGCTCGCGCTGATGCACTCGGTGATGGAGATGCAGGACGAGTCGGTCGGCCCGAGCGTCATCGAGTCGCTGATGCTGGTCGAGACCGACGAGCGCGGCGACATCGCGGCCTACGATCGCTGGGATGTCGAAGACGAGGAGGCCGCCTGGGCCGAGCTCGATGCGCGCTTCGACGCCGGCGAGGGGCTCGCGCAGCCGTTGGCGGCGGCCTGGTGCAGCGAGCTCCGGCGCGCGTTCGCCAGCCGCGACTGGGACGCGATGGCTGCGCTGCAGGCGCCCGACCAGGAGGCGCACGACCACCGGCTGGTCGGATGGGGAACGCTGCGCGGTGCGGGTGCGTGGACACCGACGTTGCAGGAGCTGGTCACGCTCGCCCCGGACGTCCGGCAGCGCGTGCACGACTTGCGGCTCTGCGCGCGTGGCTCGCTCTGGCGCCACGACTGGTACGGCACGCGCGACGGGGGCGCCTTCGTGTCGTCCCTGGTCCTGGTCGTCGAGCTGGACGGGCGGGGCCGGCAGCGACGCCTCGACGTGTGGGACGCCGACCGCCTCGATGTGGCGCTCGCGCGGTTCCACGAGATCGCGGCGCCCGCAGCGCCGGAGGGGCGCTTCGAGAACGCCGCGTCGCGTGCGTGGCGCACGGCGATCGACGTGTGGCGACAGCGCGACGTGTCGCGCTTCGAGGCGCTCCACCCGCGCGCGCTCCGCTATCGCGATCACCGGCGGCTCTTCCAGTTCGACCTCGATCGCCAGGGCTTCCTCGACTTCACGCGGCCGCTGCTCACGATGCGCTCGGCGGGCGTTTCGATCCAGCTGCTTGCCACGCGCGGCGAACGGCTCGCGCTCTTGCGCTTCACGCTGACGATGGAGGACGAGACGGTCGGCCCGAGCGTCATCGACTCGCTGCTGCTGGTCGAGACGGACGAGCGCGGCGACATCGCGGTCTACGATCGCTGGGATCTCGAAGACGAGGATGCCGCCGATGCCGAGATCGAGGCGCGCTGGACGGCCGGCGAAGGCGCTCAGCACCCCGGACTGACGACCTTCAGCGACTTCTCCGCGGCCCTCGAGCGCCGCGAATGGGACGCCGCGGCCGCCCGCTACGCGGCGGATTTCGTCGGGCACGATCACAGGCTGGTGAGCTGGGGAACGGTGCGCGGCCCGGTCGCGCTCGTCCGGACGCTCCAGGAGATGGTCTCGCTCGCACCCGACGTTCGGATGCGCTCGAACCATCAGCGGGCCTGCGCGCGCGGAGCAATCGTCCACAACATCTGGGTGGGAACACGTGAAGGCGGCGCGTTCGAGAGCCCGTTCTTGTGCGTCGGCGAGTTCGGCGCGGACGGCCGGTTCATTCGCGCCGACTTCTACGACCCGCACCACCTCGACCGCGCGTTCGCGCGCTTCGAGGAGATCCGCGCGAGCGAGCGAAGCGATCTGCTCGCGACGCGCGTGAGGCCCAACCTCGCGACGGCGGCGATGGAGCGCAACTTTACGGCGTTCGACGCGCTCGATCTCGATGCCGCCGATGCTGCGCTCGACGCGGCCCGCGCGCACTACGCCCCGGACTTCGTGTGGGACGACCGGCGGCCGCTCGTCGGACTCTCCGGTGATCTGGATCTCATGCTCGCCTCGGTGCGCGAGCGACTCGTCATGGGCGCGCGTCAACAGCGCACGATCGTCGCCACGGCGGGCGATCGCGTCGCGATCGGGCGCGTGCTCTGGGCGGGCGGGCCAGCGGACGGCCGCTTCGAGGTCGAGTTCCTGGTGGTGAGCGAAGTCGACGAGGCCGGCCTCTTCACCGCGCTGATCTTCTTCGAGCCGGGCGACGCGCGCGCCGCGCAGCGCGAGGCGTGGGCGCGCTGGTCGGTGATCGATCCGGTCGTAGCGCCGTGGGTGGAGCTGCTGAACGAGATCACCGACGCGTGGAACGCTCGCGACCGTGCGGCGCTCGGCGCTCGCTTCGCGGCCGACGTCGTCGTCGAGGATCACCGGCACGCCGGCATCGGCCGGATCGAAGGCTCGGCCGCCTACGTCGATGCCAACGCGGTGCTCTGGGATCTCGCGCCGGATCAACGCATCGAGTTCGACTCGTCCTTCCTCGCCTTCGATAGACACGGCCTCGTGGCGACGCTTCGCCGCATCGGAAGGCTCACCGGTGGCGGCGACTTCGAGAGCGAGTACGTCTGGCTCAGTCTCGCCAGGGACGGTCGCATCACACATCTCGAGCTGTTCGAGGTCGAGCAGCAGGCCGCTGCGCTCGCGCGCTTCGAAGAGCTCCGCCCCGATCCGCTGCGCATTCCGCCGAACGCGGCGGCGCTCAGCCTCGCTCCCACGGCACGGCTGCTGGCGAAGGATGATCTGGACGCCCTTCGCGCGCTCGTGACCGATGATTTCTGCTTCGACGACCGGACGCGACGGTCCCTCCTGCGCGGCGGCGTGGAGGAGTGGGTTCGCGCTCTCCAGTTCCTGAACAGGGAAACCCGCGCGCAGCTCGATGCTCGCCTCATCGCCACGGCGGGCGACCGGCTCGCGCTGTACCACGACACCTGGCAGGAGGCGCCCGGCGAGTCGCGCTTCCGGATGGAGAGCCATCGCCTGGTCGAGATCGACGCCGCGGGCAGGCTGCGCGCGCTCGTGCTCTTCGACGCCGGCGACCGCGCCGCGGCGCACGACGAGCTCTTCGAGCGCTACGTCGCGCTCGGAGCCGACGGGATGCCGGCCGCGATGATCGAGTTCCAGCGCGCGATGAACGATCACGATCTGGCCCGCGCGCGCGCTGCATTGCCAGCGGACTTCGTCCTCGACGATCATCGGCGCACCGGCCTCGGCCGGATCGACGGCGCCGACGCGTACGTCGCTTCTGTGGCCGCCGTCTTCGAGCTGAGCCCCGATGCGCGCTGGGACGTGCTCTATTACCTCGCCGCGGCGCCGCACGGCTTCGTGAGCGTGAACCGCATGTCCGGCACGAACGCCGAGGGCGGGGACTTCGAGTCCCCCTTCGTCGCGCTTTTGCTGAGGCGAGACGATCGCTTCGAGGCAGGCGAGATGTTCGAGATCGATCAGCTCGACGCCGCGCTCGCGCGCTTCGAAGAGCTCCGCCCCGATCCGCTGCGCGTTCCTCCGACCACGGCGACCCGCCTGCGCGATCGACATCGCGACGCCTTCGTCGCCCGCGACTGGGACGCGATCCGCGCGCTCGCCGGCGCCGACTTCGTCTTCGACGATCGCGGCAAGCGGGCGCTCGTGCGCGGAGATGTCGAGAGCTGGATCGCGTCGATGGAGTTCACCTCGCAGCCGGGGTTCCGCGTCGAGGGCGCGCTGATCGGGACGCTCGGCGATCGCATCGTGCTCGATCACGTGCGTTGGTTCGGCAAGCCGGACGGAGACGCGTTCGAGTTCGAGCGCGTCCGGCTGCTCGAAGTCGGCGCGGACGGCCTGCTGCGCGCGGTGGTGTTCTTCGATCCCGAGGATCGCTCCGCTGCGTCGGTCGAGGGACTCGCGCGCTTTGCGGCGGGCGAGGCTGCGGGGAGCGCAGGTGCGAAGCCGCTGACCGCGTTGTCCCGCGCGCTCCTGGATCGTGACTGGGAGGCGGTACGCGAGTGCTTCGCGCCCGACCTGGTCGTCGTGGACCATCGCCCGCTCAGCCTCGGCACGCTCGATCGCGAGCCGTGGATCGCATCGCTGCAAGCGGTCGACGAGCTCGGCGACCGCGTCATCTGGGAGGTATTCCGCGTGCTCGTTTGCAGCGAGCAGGGCTTCGTCGAGGGTGTCCGGCGACTCGGCACCATCGCGGGCGGCGGCGGCCCGTTCGAGAACGAGGTCTACGCGGCAGCGCTCGTCGCGGACGGTCGCGTCCAGCGCTACGAAGTCTTCGGCGAAGCCGACGCCGAGCGCGCGGTCGCGCGCTTCGCGGAGCTGTGCGCGGAGCACGCATGAAGTGGCAATGCGGACTGGCTCGCCTACCGTCCGCGCCATGCCGCTCGACGCCGAAGAGCTGAAGCGCCGCCTCGAACGCGAAGCGCAGCTCCGCCTCGCTCTGCGGCGCGCAACACGCGAGCTGCGTGAGATGGGAAGAGAGGCGCTCCTGGCGCGCCGCGCTGGAACTCGACGATCCGACCGCCATCGCCCTGCTCGCGGCTGACGCGCTCCGTCGCGCGGGGATCGAGAACGCCCTCTACGACGGGCCGCTGCTCGCTGCCTACGGGGAGGCGCGCGAGACCCGCGACGCGGACATGGCCGTAGCAGGCGCCACGGCGACGGAAGCAGCCCGCGCGTTGGAGATGGCCGGACTCCGCACCACGGTCGCCCGCGAACGGGCGCGCTTCGGGGGCCTGTGGCTGAGCCGTGTGACGCTCGTCGGCGGCGTCGACGGAAGCGATCTCGACACACTCGATCTCGTCGAGCCCCTCTCCCCCGGCTATGCGCGCCGCGCGTTCGAACGCGCGCTCGATTCGACCTTGCGTGGCCAGCCGATCCGACTCCTCACGCCCGAGGACTTCGTGGTCTTCAAGGTACTGTCGACGCGGGACAAGGATCTGGACGACGCGGCGTCGGTGCTCGCGACGCTCGGGCCCGAGATCGATCGCGCGCGAATCGAGGCAGAGGTCCTCACGTTGCAGGGCGAAATGCCGGATCACCCCGTCGCCGAGCGCTGGCGACGCGTGCGCGCGACATAGGCAGGGAAGAGATGCGGTGAGTGAGCCGAGCAACCCGAGCGACCCGATCGCCCGCGCGCGTCGGCGAGCGCGTCGCCTGTCGCTGTCCGCCGATGCATCTCGGCCGCCAGACGCACGTCTGGGACGCCACCGTCACGAACGAGGCGACGGGCCGTACCATCGCGCTCTTCCGCTGCACGCAGATGGTGCTGCTGCCGCGCAGAGCGGCTTCTCCTACTTCTCGTAGCGCTTGGCGACTTCTTCGTGCATTCGTGCCGCCAGCGCGGGATTGCCTCCGACGACTCCGAGGAAGCGCTCGCGCGAGATCGCCCAGGTGAGCATGTGACTCGCGGCGGTGACGGTGGCGCTGCGCGCGCGGTTCTCGAGCGGGCCGCGCTCGCCGACCACGTCGCCCTCGCCGACGCGGCCGGCGCCCTTGCCCGCGATCGTGACGAGCGCTTCGCCCTCGGCGATCGCGTAGACCTCGTTCGACGCGGCGCCCTCGACGCAGAGCGCGTCGCCGGGCTCGAAGCTCATCGGGTACGCGGTCGCCGCGAGTGCGTCGAGCTCGGCGGCACTGCACAGGTTCAGCACGGCGGTGCGGGCGAGGAGCCGCGCGGTCTCGCCGTGATCGGGGCGGACGATCTCGCCGCGCTCGGCGCGCGCGCGCAGCGCTTCGCGCCACGGGCCGTCGTCGGCGGGACGCAGGCCGAGCACCGCGGCGTCGAGATCGAGGGGGATCTGCGCAGCCGGCTTCGCGGCGATCGCGGCTGGACGCGATGCCGTCACGCGCGCTGTCGGAGCGGCCTCCGCGCGACACGCGAGATCGAGCGACTCGAGACCGCGCAGCGTGAGGCGGTCCATGAAGCGCGGCTCGCGCGCGAGCTCGATCGTGCCGAAGCGCGCGAGCAGCGCGCGGAACACCACGTCCACCTCGAGCCGCGCGAGCGAGGCGCCGAGACAGAAGTGCACGCCGCCGCCGAAGGAGAGCGGATCGACGTCGGCGCGCGAGAGATCGAAGCGGTCCGGATCCGGGTTGCGCGCGGGATCGCGATTGCCAGCGGCGAGCATCACGATCACTGGCTCGTCGGCCGGAATGTCCACGCCGCAGACGTTCACGGCCGCGGTCGTCACGCGCGCGGCCATCTGCACGGTGCCGTCGTAGCGCAGCAGCTCGTCGGGGAGCTTCGCGAAGAGCGCCGGATCGGCGCGCAGTGCGGCCAGCTGATCGGGATGCCGCAGCAGGGCGAGGATGCCGTTGCCGATCAGGTTGGTCGTGGTCTCGAAGCCGGCCGCGAAGAGCAGTGTCGTCATCGTCACGAGCTCGTCGTCGTCGAGCGGGTCGCTCGCGTCGCCCTGCGTGAGCAGCGAGAGCAGGTCGTCGCCGGGCTGCTTGCGCTTGCTCGCGATCAGGTCGAGGAAGTACGCGCGGATCGCGAGCTGCGCCGCGTCCGCGGCCGCGATCATCTCGGGCGTCGGACGCTGCTCGAGCGTGCCGACGAGATCGCGCACGAGTGCTCGGAACTGCGGCCGGTCCGCGGCGGGGATGCCGAGCATCTCGCCGATCACGGTGACGGGCAGAGGGAACGCGACGGACTCCATGAGGTCGCCGCCGCCCTGCTTCTCGTAGCCGTCGAGCAGCGACTCGACGGTTCGCTCCATCGCCTTGCGCAGCGAGTCCACGCGACGGCGCGTGAATCCCTTCACCACCAGCTTGCGCAGCCGCGTGTGTTCGGGGCCGTCGACGTTGAGCATGGAATGCTCACCGCGCGCGAGCGACGGGTGCTCGCGCCACTTCGGTCCGAAGCGCGCCTCGGTCTGGCGCGGGTAGTCCTTGCCGAAGCGCGGATCGCGCAGCGCGGCGCGGCAGTCGTCGAAGCGCGAGAGCATCCACGAGCCAAACTCGTTCTCGTGGACGGGCGCCGTATCCCGCAGCTCCTGGTAGAGCGGATACGGGCTGCGGCGGCCTTCGGGGTCGAGGAACAGTTCGCGGACGATCTCGTCGGCGGAACGCATCGGCATGGATCCTCCAGGGGCGTTGCGCCCGGTCGCAGAGTCTCGCACAGCGGGTGCGGGCCGGGGTGTGAGCAGGTTCACACCCCGGGAGCCGCAGCGCCGCCGTGGGCCCACGCCACGAATGCGGGATCCGCCGAGAGCTCCTCGACGATGTCGTCGTTGCCGACGGATGCGCCACGGGCGCTCACGATCGCGGCGAAGTCCGCGTTCGCCACGTGATCGTCCCACGAGAGCACCACGTCACGCGGATCGCTTCCCACGCAGAGATAGGTCACCCGCTCGTCGTAGGGCAGCCCGTCGAAGGGGGGGGGATCTCGAGGTAGACCCGTTCCCGATCCTTCATGCGCCTGCCCCGACGAGCCGCGCGACGTGGCCCTCGGCGCCCATCGCACGGTAGAGGCGCAGCGCCTCGGCGAGATCGGCGGCCTGACCCGCTGCGTCGCCGAGCGCTCCGGCGAGCGCCGCGCGCGCCTCGAGCACGCGCGGGCGCAGCGCCTCGGCGCCGGACTCGTCGAGCCACGCGAAGGCCTGCGCGAGCGCGGCTTCGATCTCGACGCGCGCGGCGACACCTTCGTGTGCGAGCAGCGCCTGCGCGAGCACGCGGCAAGCATCGACGCCCCACCAGAAGCACGGCTGCGCGGCGGCGAGCGACATCGCCTCGCGTGCGATCGGAACGGCGGACGACGCATCGCCGAGCGCCACGAGCGCATGGCCGCGAAGGCAGAGCAGCGCGGACTCGTACTCGCGTCCGGTCTCGTTCTCGCGGAGGAATGCGAGCGCCTCGTCGCTGCTGGCCGCGGCGTCCTCGAAGCTTTCCGCCGCGGCGTGGGCCAGCGCGAGGGCGAAGCCCGAGAAGGCCTTCGAGTAGCTGCTCCCGAGCCCGTCCGCGATCTCGATCGACTCGTGGGCCCCTGCGCGCGCGTCGGGGAGCCCTGCCAGCGCAGCGCCGCGTGCCCAGCTGGCCAGACACGCGTTGTTGAGCGCGAAGCCCAATACCTCCTTGAAGTCGTTCTCGCGCGCCCGGCGGATCGCGGCGACAAGGCGCTCGCGCGCCTCGTCGATACGGCCGGCGAACGACAAGATCTGGCCGTCGGCCACGTCGACCCAGACCGCGGCGCTGAATCCGAAGGTCTCGAAGCCCGCACGGAGGTCGTCGCCCGCGAGGGCGCGCGTCTTCTCGATCTCGCGCAGCGCCTCGGGCGCGAGGCCCATGCACATGGAGGAGTAGCCGCGGCCGAGCTGCACGTTCAGCCGTTGCTCGAACCCGACCGAGTCGTCGATCAGCCGCTCCGCCTCGAGAGATGCCTCGTAGTAGCTGCGCGCATCGCCGCCCACGCCTTTGCGCACGCCTTCGGCCGCCACGATGCCGAGCAGCGCGTTGCGGTCGCCAAAGTGCTGCGCGAGCGCACGGCCCTGCTCGCCGACCTCGGTCATCTCGTCGGCGGAGAGGCCGAGCCGCCAGCCGCCCATGATGGCGATCGAGCTGCAAGCCTCGAGCACGAAGCGTCTGGCCTCCTCGTCGTCGAGCCCGCCCGCGAGCACGCGCACGCGCTGCCAGTGCCGGATCGACTGTACGGAGTCGCGGCCGCGCACCCACTGCGCCGCGCGGCGCTGCCAGCGGGCCGCCTCGCGCGGGCGGCCGGCCAGCTCCCAGTGGTGGGCGAGCAGCGCCGCGCTCTCGTCGAGCCGCGCCGCGAGCGACTCCTCGAGCGCCTGCGCCGCCGCCGCGTGGAGCTTCTTGCGGCGCTCGCCGAGCTGCGCCCCGAGCGCCACCTCCTGCGTCAGCGGATGCTTGAACGCGTACTCCGCGACTGGGTAGAGCGACTGCTCGTAGAGGAACTCGCCGCGCTTGAGCTGGTCGAGCGCCGCGCGCAGATCCGCCTGCGGAACGTCTGTGATCGCTTCGAGCAGCGGCTCCTCGAAGGTCTTGCCGAGCACGGCCGCGGCCTGGAGCACGTGCTTCTCGCGCTCGCCGAGCCGATCGATGCGCGCGGCGAGCAGGGCGGTGACGCTCGACGGGATCTCGAGGCGTTCGGCCGACTCGATCAATCGATAGGCGCCGCGCTTGCCCGCGAGCTTCCCCGATTCGATCAGCCCCTGCACCACCTCTTCGGTGAAGAACGGGTTGCCGCCCGTTCGTTCGTGAACTCTCGAGGCGAGCCCCGCGACGCTCGGGTCGCGGCCGAGCAGGTCGTCGAGCAGTTCCTCGACCGCGTCCGGCCCGAGCGGCGCGAGCGCGATCTGGCGGTACCACGAGCGCTGCATCCACTCGGCGTGGAACTCCGGGCGGAAGTTCACCAGCAGCAGCGAGCGCGCGCCCTGCAGCGCATCGACCCACTGCGCGAGGAAGAGCTCGCTGGTCGGGTCGAGCCAGTGGAGGTCGTCGAGGAAGGCGACGAACGGCTCGTCTTCTCCCCGCACCACGCGACGCAGGACGCTGAACACCAGGCGCTGCCGCGCCTCTGCGTCCATCGGCGGCGCGGGGCGGCTCGGGTCCGCCGCGCCGAAGTTCTCGAAGACGACGGGCAGCGCCTCGCGAAAGCTCTCGTCGAGCAGCAGCAGCCGGCCGGCGATCTTCTCGCGGACGCTGCGCGGATCGTCCTGCGGCGTGATGCCGTAGTAGTCGCGGAAGACTTCGAGCATCGGCAGGAACGGGATGTTCTTGCCGTGCGAGAGCGCGTGGCCCTCGATCACCGGGATGCCGCGCGCGCGGCAGCGCTCGAGGAACTCGAAGCAGAGCCGGCTCTTGCCGGTGCCGGCGGGCGCGACGACACCCACCACCTGCCCGTTGCCCGCGCTCGACTGCGCGAAGGCGGCCTCGAGCGTCGTCAGGTCGCCGTCGCGGCCGACGAAGCGCGTGAGGCCGCGCGCGCGGGAGACGTCGAAGCGCGTGCGCAGTGCGCCGGTGCCGGTGAGCTGGTGCACGCGCGCCGGCGCGTCGAGGCCCTTCACCGGGAACTCGCCGAGGTCGTCGAGCGCGAAGTAGCCGTCAACGAGACGCGCCGTCGTGTCGGACAGGTAGATCGTGTCGGGCGACGCGAGCTGCTCCATGCGCGCGGCGAGGCCGACGGTCGCGCCCTGCGCCGTGTAGTCCATGCGCAGGTCGTCGCCGATCTTGCCCACCACGACCTCGCCCGAGTGGAGCCCGACGCGCGTCGAGAAGCCGAGGCCGTGCTCGCGCTTCACGTCGCGCACGACTGGGGCAAGGTCGTCGCGGATCTGGAGCGCGGCGTAGCAGGCGCGCTGCGCGTGATCTTCGTGCGCGATCGGTGCGCCGAACAGCGCCATGATGCCGTCGCCGGTGTACTGGTTGACCGTTCCCTCGAAGCGGTGCACCCCGTCGGTCAGCACGCGGAAGAATCGCTCGAGGATCGCGTGCCACACCTCGGGGTCCACGGAGCGCGAGAGCTCGAGGGAGCCCTTCACGTCGGCGAAGAGCACGGTCACCTGCTTGCGCTCGCCCTCGAGCGAGGAGCGCGTGGCGAGCACCTTGTCCGCCAGGTGGCGCGGCGTGTAGTCGCGGACCGCGCGCGGTTCGGCCGCCGCCCGCGCCACCGGCGCACCGCAGCCATCGCAGAAGCGGGCCTGCCCGCGCAGCTCGGCGCCGCAGCCCGCGCAGCGGAGCGCCAGCGGCGTGCCGCAGCCGTCGCAGAAGCGCCCTTCCGGGCGGTTCGCCTGGTGGCATCTAGGACAGCTGCGTGTGTCCAGGCTCATGGTGCGGCGGATCGTAACACGAGCGGCAGGCCGACCCGCCGCTTCTCCTGGAACGAAAAGGTCCAGACCTGCGCTATGGAACGCGCGGCGGCCGACGAGACGGCCGGAGGAGACCCCTTGCGCTGTGCGGGCTGTGGCCATGCGAACCCCGAGCGCGCGAAGTTCTGCCTCGAGTGCGGGACGCCGCTGGCCGCGCGCTGCGCGGGCTGTGGCAGCGAGCTGCCGCCGGCTGCGAAGTTCTGCGGCGAGTGCGGGGCGCGGGCCGGCGACGGAGCGGCCGCTCCTGGAAGGGCCGCTCCTGCCGTCCGCGCACCGCGCGACTACACGCCGAAGCATCTCGCCGAGCGCATCCTGCAGTCGCGTTCAGCGCTCGAGGGCGAGCGCAAGCAGGTCACCGTGCTGTTCGCCGACGTCAAGAGCTCGATGGAGCTGTCCGAGCAGGCGGGCGCCGAGGCCTGGCACGGGATCCTCGAGGGCTTCTTCGAGATCCTCGCCGACGGCATCCACCGCTTCGAGGGCACCGTCAACCAGTACACCGGCGACGGCATCATGGCGCTGTTCGGCGCGCCGATCGCGCACGAGGACCACGCGCAGCGAGCCTGCTATGCGGCCCTGCAGCTGCTCGAGCGCCTGCGCGAATACGGGCGCACGGTGCGCCGCGAGCACGGCCTCGACTTCGCGACGCGCATCGGTCTCAACTCGGGCGAGGTCGTGGTCGGAAAGATCGGCGACGACCTGCGCATGGACTACACGGCGCAGGGGCACACCGTGGGCCTCGCGCAGCGGGTCGAGTCGCTGGCCGAGGCGGACACGTGCTTCGTCTCGCGGGCGACGGCCGAGCTGGTGTCCGGCTACTTCGCGCTCGAGGACCTCGGCGATTTCCGTGTGAAGGGCAGCGCCGAGGCGCTGCGCGTGCACCGGCTGGCGGGCGTCGGCACGGCGCGCAATCGCTTCGATGTGTCGCGCTCGCGCGGGCTCTCGCGCTTCGTCGGCCGTGCCCACGAGGTGCGCACGCTCGAGGCGGCGCTCGCCGCGGCGCGCGCGGGCCACGGCGCGGTGGTCGGGGTGATGGCGCAGGCAGGCACGGGCAAGAGCCGGCTCTGCTTCGAGTTCCTCGAGTCCTGCCGCGCGGCGGGCTTCGCGGTGCACGAGGGGCGGGCGGTCGCGCACGGCAAGAGCATCCCGCTGATCCCGATCCTCGAGATCTTCCGGTCGTACTTCGCGATCGGCGAGCGCGACGACGAACGCGCCGCGCGCGAGAAGATCGCGGGCCGGCTATTGCTGCTCGACGCCAACTTCCGCGACGTGCTGCCGGTGCTGTTCGACTTCCTCGGCGTCGCCGATCCCGCCGAGCCGCCCCCGCGCATGGAAGCGGAGGCGCGGCAACGGCAACTGACGAGCGTTTCGCGCCGGCTGCTCCGGCAGGCGCCCGCAGAGCAACCCGGCCTGCTGCTCGTCGAGGATCTCCACTGGCTCGACGGCGCGAGCGAGGCCTGGCTCCGCGACTGGGTGGACGCCATCGCCGGCACGCACGGCCTGCTGCTGGTGAACTACCGCCCCGAGTACCGCGCGGAGTGGATGGCGCGCTCGCACGTGCAGCAGATCGCGCTCGCGCCGCTCGGCCCCGACGCGATCCGTGAGCTGCTCGCCGATCTGCTCGGCAGCGATCCGAGCACGGCGAGGCTCGCCGAAGCGATCTACACCCGCAGCGGCGGCAATCCGTTCTACGCCGAGGAGATCGTCCGCTCGCTGCTCGAATCGGGGCACCTCGAGGGCGAGCGCGGCCGGCATCGACTGCTGACGCCGGTCGAGCAGCTCCCGGTGCCCAGCTCCGTCCAGGCGCTGCTCGCGGCGCGCATGGATCGCCTCCCCGAGCGCGAGAAGCGCGTGCTGCAGACCGCGGCGGTGATCGGCAAGAGCTTTCGCGGGCCGATCCTCGAGCAGGTGATCGACTTCGCGCCGAATGAGCTGGCCGACAGCCTGGCGGTGCTGCGCAACGCGGAGTTCGTCTACGAGGAGGCGCTCTACCCCGTCGCCGAGTATTCGTTCCAGCATCCGCTGACGCAGGAGGTGGCGCTCGGGTCCCTGCTCGGCGATCGCCGCCGCGCGGCGCACGCGGCCGTAGCGCGCGCGACCGAGGCCTTCGACGCCGACCGGCTCGACGAGCAGGCCGCCCTGCTCGCGCACCATCACGCCGAAGCAGGCGGGGCTCTCGACGCCGCTCGCTGGCACGCGCGCGCCGCCAGCTTCGTCGGCAAGAGCGACTTCGCGGAGGCGCGCCGCAACTGGCAGCGGGTCCGCGAGCTCCTGCGCGACGTCGAGGACGAGCCCGCGGCCGCGGGACTCGGCGCCGACGCCTGTCGCGCGCTGCTCGCACTGAGCATCCGCTTCGCGCTCGATCCGGACGAAGCGCGACACATCTTCGACGACGGCCGGCGCTGGGCGGAGGCGAGCGGCGAGCCCGTGCGCGTCGCCCTTCTTCACCAGGCGGTGTCGGTGGCCGAGTCCAGCCACCTGCGCCTCGACTCCGCGCTCGAGCATGCTGCGGCGTTCGCGGCGGCGATCCGCACCGTGGCCGACCCGGAGCTGCGCACGATGGCGCCCTGGCCGTCGCTCGTACCGCTCCGCCTGCAGGGAAGACTGCCCGAGCACAAAGCCGCCGCCGAGGCCCTCGCCGAGCAGACGCGCGAACATCCCGAGTGGGGCATGAAGCTGTGGGTGAGCACGCACATCGGCGCGCTCATGGAGCTCGGCATGGGCGGGACGCTCTGCGACTCGCTGCCCCGGGCGCGTCGGCACTTCGAACGAGGCATCGAGATCGCGCGCCGGATCGGGGACGCCGAGTCCGAGAGCTGGTGCTGCGCGGGGCTCGTGTTCCTCGCGTGCTTCGCCGGCGAGGCGGAGCGTGCCCGCGCGACCGTGCAGCGTGCCTTCGAGCTATCGGAGCAGCTCGGCACGTCCATGGCGCGCTCGATGGCGCAGACGGGACTCGCCCAGGTGGCAGTCGCATCCGGAGCGATCGACGAGGCGGTCCGCGCCCTCGCGGAGGCAACCGCGATCGCGGGCTCGGACCTGCAACGACGGATTCCCATGGAGCAGCTGCGGATCCGGATCCGGCTCGAGCTGGGCGACGCAGCGGGCGCGCGCGCCGTCGCCGAAGCCGCGCTCGCGAGCCAGCTCGATCGCGGCGTCCGTACCGCGGCGGCCGAGATGGCGGTGACGCTCGCAGCGGCGTTGCGCGCGGAGGGCGGCAACGACGCAGCGCCGCGGATCGGCGATGTCCTCGCGAGCGCCGACCGTCTGATCGCCGAGACCGGCGCCTGCAATCTCGCGCCGTTCGTGCTGCTCGAGCGCGCCGCATCGCTCGAGGACGGTCCGGCCCGGCGCGCGCTCCTCGAGCGGACGCACGCGGACTTGACGCGCATGGGCGCGACGGGCCGCGCGCAGGAGGTCGCCCGCCTGCTCGCCGCGTGAGCGCGCGGGGTTCGAGAAGTCCATGGGGTGTGAGGAGCTTCACAGCCGGGCGCCGAGGCATTCCCGATCCTGCCCTGACGCCCGGGTGGAGTCTTCGACGTTGAACGAGCAGCTACGGAACGCGCTGAGGCAGGAGCTTCGAACACTCGAGCGCGACCTGACCGAGCCCTCGCTCGCCGAGGCGCTGCGACTGCTCGAGTCGCCGCGCTTCGAGAGTGTGACCGACGCGCACGTCCGCGCCGTGGGCGAGTACCAGCCGATCGAGCTCGTCGGCGAGCGCTTCTTCGAGCGGGCCTGGAGCCGGTCCAAGGAGGCCGCGGCCATGCTCGGCTTCGCCCGCCTGCTCGGCGCGGACTTCGTGCGCCACGACCTGTGCCGGCTGTGGGGCTCGGGACGCGAGACCGAGCCGACCCCCGACCCTGCCGGCCCCGCGCAGGAAGCGAGCTAGAGTGCGCGGGTGAGCTGCGCCGCGTGCGGACACGAGAGCCCTGCGGGCTCCTCCTTCTGCGAGGCCTGCGGCGTCCGGCAGGAGCGCGCGTGCGGCGCGTGCGGCGCATCCGCTTCGCCGGGCGCTCGCTTCTGCCGCGGATGCGGCGCCGCGCTCGACGGGGCCGACCCGCCCGTCCCGTCTCCGTCTGCCGCCCCGCCCGCCCGCGACCCCCGCTCCTACACCCCGCAGCACCTCGCCGACCGGATCCTGCAGTCGAAGTCCGCGCTCGAGGGCGAGCGCAAGCAGGTCACCGTCCTGTTCGCCGACGTGAAGGGCTCGATGGAGCTGGCCGGCCAGCTCGACCCCGAGCAGTGGCACGGGATCCTCGAGCGCTTCTTCGAGATCCTCACCGACGGCGTGCATCGCTTCGAAGGGACGGTCAACCAGTACACCGGCGACGGCATCATGGCGCTGTTCGGCGCGCCGATCGCACACGAGGACCACGCGCAGCGGGCGTGCTACGCGGCGCTGCACCTCGCCGAGACGCTGAAGACCTACGCGGACGCGCTGCGCGTCGAGCACGGGCTCAACTTCTCGGTGCGCATGGGCATCAACTCGGGCGAGGTCGTGGTCGGCAAGATCGGCGACGACCTGCGCATGGACTACACGGCGCAAGGTCACACGGTCGGGCTGGCGCAGCGCATGGAGGCGCTCGCCGAGTCGGGCCGGGCGCTGCTCGCCGAGAGCACGATCGACATCGTGCACGGCTACTTCGCGCTGCGCGATCTCGGAGCGACGAAGATCAAGGGGCTCGATGCGCCGGTGCGCGTGGCCGAGCTCGAAGGCGTCGGCCGCATGCGCACGCGGCTCGACCGCTCGCGGGCGCGCGGGCTCTCGAAGTTCGTCGGGCGCGACGACGAGATGGGCCGGCTCGAGACGGCGCTGCGCCGCAGCCTCGACGGCGACGGCCAGGTCGCGGGCGTGATGGCCGAAGCCGGCTCCGGGAAATCGCGGCTGTGCTTCGAGTTCCTGGAATCGTGCCGCGCGCGCGGCATCACCGTGCGCACCACCACCGGCGTGCCCCACGGCCGCGCCGTGCCGCTGCAGCCGATCCTCGAGTTCTATCGCGAGGTCTTCGGCGCCGCGCCGGACGACACCGACGCGCAGACGCGCCAGAAGATCGCCGGTACGATCGCGCAGGCGGCGCCCGAGGAGCTCGACTCGCTGCCGCTGCTCTTCGACTTCATGCGCGTGCCGGATCCCACGCGGCCTGCGCCCGATCTCGCGCCCGAGGAGCGGATGCGGACGCTGATCGCCCTGCTCCGCCGCATCACGGCGGCGCGCAGCAAGCGCGAGGCGGCGGTGCTGGTCTTCGAAGATCTGCACTGGATCGACCCCGACACCGAGACGATCATCGAGGGCATCGTCGATGCCGCGGCCGGCACGCGCACGCTGGTGCTGCTCAACTTCCGGCCCGAGTACCGCGCGCCGTGGATCGGACGGACCCACTACCAGCAGATCGCGTTGCGCCCGCTCGACGCCGCGGCCGCGGCGCTGCTGCTCGGCGACTGGCTCGGCTCGGACCCCTCGCTCGGGCGCTTCGTCGAACTCGTCTGCGCGAGCACCGGCGGCAATCCCTTCTTCATGGAGGAGGTGGTGCAGGCGCAGATCGAGTCGGGCGCACTCGCCGGCGCGCGCGGCCGCTTCGCCCTCGCGCACCCGATCGAGAGCGTCAGCGTTCCGGCGAGCGTGCAGAGCCTGCTCGCCGCGCGCATCGACCGGCTCGACGAGACGACGAAGCGCCTGCTCCAGAGCGCGGCGGTGATCGGCGACGAGGTGCCGGAAGCGCTGCTCGAGTGCGTCGCCGGACTCGATCGAGACGCTCTGCGCGGTGCGCTCCGCGGCCTCGTGCAGGGCGAGTTCCTCTACGAAGCGTCGCTGTATCCGGAGAGCGAGTACGCGTTCAAGCATCCGCTGACGCGCGAGGTGGCGTACGCGTCGCTCTTGAAGGAGCGCCGGCGCGCGCTGCACGCGGACGTCGCCAAGGCGCTCGAAGCGCTCGCCGGCGACGCCGCCGAGCAGCGCGCGGCGCTGCTCGCGCACCACTGGGAGCAGGCCGGCGAGCCTCTCGAGGCGGCGCGCTGGCAGACGCGCGCCGGAACGCGGCTCGGGCAGAAGGCGGGAGAGGCGGTCTACCACTGGCGCAAGGTGACGGAGCTGCTGGCGGAGGTGGACGGGCCCGAGGCGCGCTCGCTGCTCGGTCAGGCGCGCCTCCGGCTGGTGTATGCGCAGTCTCGCAGCGCCGGGGCGCAACCGGACGCCGCCGCGCAGGTCGCCCAGGTCGTCCGCGAGCTCGGGGCCACCGATTCTGCCGATCTGGCATGGGCCCTCGCGACCCTCGCCATCGTGCACAACGGCACCGGCGAGGCCGAAGAGGCGCGCCGGCTCGTCGCCGATGCTCTCGCCATGGCCCGCCGGGTCGGGGAGCCCGCGACGCTCGCGGCGGTTCTCTTCTGCAACACGATCCTCTACCCGGCGAGGGAGTATCCCGAGGAGAACCTCGCCTGCGTCGCCGAGATCGACCGCGTCTGCGCCGAGGACACGTCGCTCGGGGAGGCGCGGATCGGATTCCGTCCGTGGCTCGTGGCCTTCGCGTTGTCCGCCCCCGCTCTCCACCGGGCGGGCCGGTCCGGCGAACAGGCAGCGCACGTCGCCGCCGCGCAGCGCCGGCTCGCCGGATCCCAGAACCGGTCGGAGGGCGTGCTGATCCATTTCGTCACAGGAATCGTGCGCGCGAGACACGGGGATGCCGAGGCCGCGCTCGAACATGGGCGGCAGGCGCTCGAGCTGGCGTCGGGGCTCGAGAATCTCGTGATGCAGACGATTGCGCTCAACACCCGGGGCATGGGTCTCCTGGCAACCGGCCGCTTCGACGAGGCGGCCGAACACATCGAGCGCGCCATCGAGGCGGGACGCACCGTCAGCAGAGGGCAGGCAGCGTTTTGGTCCCTGCCGCTCCTCGCCGAGATCCATCTGGAGCGGGGAGACACGCGCGCGGCGTTGGCGGCGGCCGAGAGCGGGGTCGAGCTGTCGCGCCAGTTCGGCTACCGGCACTCGGAGGCGGAAAGCGGGCTCTGGCGCGCGCGGGCTCGGATCGCGGCCGGCGAGCTCGCCGACGCCGAGGCGGGAATCGCGGACGCGGCCGAGCGCGCCCGGGCGCTCGACGCGTGCGACCTGCTGCCCTGCATCGAGGAAGCGCTCGCCGCGCTGGCGCGCGCTCGCGGCGACGCCGCCGGTTGCGCGGAGGCGCTCCGCGCCGCGGCGCGCCTGCACCGCGAGAACGGCGACGAGTGGCTCGCGACGCAGGCCGAGGCCCGGATCGCCTCGTGAGGCGGCGCCCTGCTTTCAGTAGCCTGCTCGACGCGGAGCGCGGCGCGCGGCGACGCTCTACGCCGAGACGAGCGCCGTGCTGCGCCGGCTCTTCGCAGAGGCGGGGGGCGAGACGATCCGCGCAGCGCTCGCCGCGGCGGACGAGGTCACGTCGTCGCGTCTCGCATCGATCGAGACGCGGCGGGTCGTGCGCCGCGCCGAGCGCGACGGACGCATCACGGCGGCGCCGGCCGCCGATCTCCTCTCCGTCTTCGCCCAGGCGGCCTCCACCTGGGCCATCCTCGAAATCCCGGAAGAACACCTGGGCGCCGCGCTCGCGCGCTGCGAGGCGCTCGGCGCGAAGCCAACCCGGGCGTAGCCGAGGCCCGCCGGCGTCAGCGGCGCGCCCACTCCCCGAAGCGGGCGGCCACCGCGCGCGGGCAGCGGGCGTGATCGAACAGGCCGACTTCGGTGACCTCGCCGACCGGCCGCGTCAGCATCGTGTGCCAGTCGAACTGATCGCCGCGGCTGTACCAGCAGAGGCCGCGCAGCGGCAGGCCCTCGCCGCGCAGCGCGCCCGCGCACGCCGCGAGCGCGTCGAGCCATTCGACCTGCTGCGCGACCGGCAGGCCGAGGTTCGAGGTCTCGGCGATCCAGAACGGCGTCCGGTAGCGCGCGTGCCACGCACGGGCGTAGCGCGCATAGGCGTCGATGCGGTCCGCCAGTGACGGCGGCGGCGCGCCGGCCGGCGCCACCAGCGACACCGGATAGAAGTCGTGGCCGGCGATCACGTGCTCCGTCGTCGCGAGCCCGTCGATGCGGGTAAGAACGGCCTTCGGGACCGCCGCGGCGAAGACCGGCTCGATCAGCGGATCGAGCGGCTGGCCGAGCGGGAGATCGAAGCTCGCGCGCTCGAACGCGATCCGGCGGACGGCCTGCGGATCGCCTTCGACGCCCGGCAGAGGGCAGTTCGTCACCTCGGCGCCGATCGACCAGCCGTCGCGGTCGGCCCGGATCCGCGCGTGCGCCTCCACGTTGGCGAGCGCGCACAGCGCGAGGATGCGCGCGAAGTCCTCCTCGCTGCGGCGGCGATCGTTCCAGACGCCGAGCCGCCCGGCCGTCAGCGCGACGGTGTACGGCTCGTTCACCGGCGTGAACCAGCGCGGGGCGGGGTAACGCGCGAGGAACGCGTCGACGTAGCGCAGGAAGCTCTCGACCCAGCGCGCGTCGGCAAAGCCGGGCAGAGAGTCCGGCAGCCCGAAGTGACACAGGTCCACGACGGGCTCGAGGCCGTGCCGCTCACAGGCCGCGAGCGCGCGGTCCCAGAGCGTCCAGTCGTAGCGGCCGGGCGCGATCTCCGTCCGGCGCCACGGCATGCCGTAGCGCCAGACGCGCACGCCGAGCGACGCGACGTCCGCGAGGTCCGCCTCGAGCCGGTCGAGATGACCGCTGCGCGTGAGCTCGTCCACGCGGATGGTCTTCCCCTCGTGCGCGACCCACGGGTCCGAGGCCTCCTCGCCGCTGGCCCATGCGAAGTCGGGGAAGTTCATGGCGCCGCCGGGCGCGGACGAGGCGCCGGTGCCAGGCGTCAGTCGCGCAGCCGCGCCGTGACGCGGATCTCGACCAGCGCATCCGGTACCGCGAGGTCGACGACGCCGATCGCCGTCCACGCCGGATAGGGCGCCGCGAGATGGCGATCCTTCACGGCCATGAAGGTCGCGAGGTGCTCGCGCAGGCCGACGTGGTACGTCGTCATCTCGACGACATCGGAGAAGTCGAGCTGCGCCGCAGCAAGCACGCGTTTCACGTTCTCGAAGGCTCGATCGAACTGCGCTTCGGGGCCCGCGACGGCGACGAAGCGTTCGTTCGTCCCGAGCTGTCCCGAGCAGCGCAGCCAGCGGCCGGCGCGAACCGCCGGAGCAAAGTGGAACTGCTCGTAGGCCATCTCCATGCCCTCGGGCACGACGACGTCGCTCTTCTTCACGGGGATCTCCTTCGCACGGGCGCCGCGGCATGGTGGAGCAGAGTGACCACACGCACCAGCACGACAGTTCGGAGAAACGGGCGCGTCAGCGTTCCACGCGGTCGCCGCCCTGTCCATCGCGGACGAGCAGTCTCTCCTCGCGCGACTCGTGCTGGCGCAGCGACTCGGCCAGCGCTGCGAAGTCTCGCACCAAGGCAGGACCGGTTTCGCGTCCGGTCCTGCTTTCAAGAGCCAGGAGCCGACCGCGCAGCGCGCGATGCTCACGCACCAACGCCTCGAGCTCTGCTTCGAGGCCCGGCTGCAGACCGTGCAGCGCCGGGAAGTGCACTTCTTCCTCGAGCTGGAAGTGCGCTTCGAGAGCGCCGCGGAAGCCGCGCATGGCTTCCTGCGCCTCTCCGGGGGACATCCGCTCGAGGGCGCGGCCTGTCGTCGCCAGCAGTGCGTCCAGGAAATCGTGCTGTGCCGGCAGCCGCCGGCTCGCATGGGCCAGGCGCAACCGCAGTCCAGGCTGGTCTTCGCTGCGAGGCATCGACCCAGTGGGTAGCATGCCCGCGCGAACGCAACCCGCGCCGCCGCTCCCGAGCTTCCCGTCGCCGTCGGATCGGCAGCGGAGCGTCCCATCCGGAAACGTACATGGGTCTCGAGATCCAGATCCTGCTCGCCGCCATGTTGCTCGGCCTGGTCCTGGTGGGCGTGCAGCTCCTGGTCCGAAGCGCAGGCCGCTGCGCGGGGGACGGCCTGCGCCGTTCACGCGCCGAACGCCGTCGAAGCGGATTCCTGGCGCAGCCGCTCGACGGCGACCGCGGCCATCGCTGCCTGCAGGTTGTACGACGGCACGAACCCCGCCATCGGCACGCGAACGATCTCGTCGCTGCGTTCGAGCAGCGCCGGCGGGAGGCCGTCGCGCTCACCGCCGATGACGAGCAGGACCGAACCGCGCAGGTCCACCTCCCACGGCGCCCGTGCTCCGTGATCCTCGATCGCGAGGATGCGCCGTCCCGCTGTCCGGGCGGCGTCGACGACGACCGGCGCGGGCATCCAGTGGACCGGGAAGAAGCGCTCGGCGTGCATCGACATGCGCAGCGCGCGCTTGCGACCGGCGGGATCGAGCGCGCTGTCGAGGAAGAGGCCGGTCGCGCCAGACACCTCGGCGGTGCGGATGGCGAAGCCCGCGTTGCCCGCGTAGCCGACGCCCGCGAGCAGCCAGACGGCGCCACCCGCGGCGAAGACCTCGGGGGGAGTCGCGGCGGGATCGGAACCGACGAGGCCGAGAACATCGCAGGGTTCCTGGCCTCGACGCATCCGGCGCATGTCGTTGTCGCTGATCTCGGACACGCGGATGCCGGCGTCGCGGGCCGTCTCGGCGAGCGCGCGCGCCACAGGACCGCCGCCGCCGCGGAGCAGGACGAGTCGAAGCGGCTCCCGTGCGGCGAGCGCGGCCGCGAGCGCGTTCTCGCCGAGGATCTGCCGACGAGTCACGTCCTCAATGGATCAGTCGCAGCGTCACGGGATAGCGGTAGAGCTCACCGTGACTCGCGGCGACCGAAGCGACGACCATGAACACGAACTGCACACCGAGCACCTGGCCGATCGCGGGGACGAGCAGGCCCGCAAACCCGCCCAGATGGCAGAACACCGCCCAGTTCCGTTCCCAGATCGCCGGCTCCTCCAGCCCCTCGTCGCCTCCGCTCGATTCGCTCTCGATCGGTTCGCCCATCCCGCCCAAGGTAGCCCGTCAAGAAAGGGGCCGGGTTGGATCTGTCAACTTTTCCAAAGGAAAAGTTGACAGATCCAACCCGGCCCCTTTCTTGACATCAGCGGCGGTTGGCGGCGCTGACGACGGCTTCGAGGCTGGCGGCGACGATGCTGCGGTGACGCGCCGCGCCCCACCGGGTCGTGCCGTCGGGTCGACGCAGCTCGACATAGGCCACAGCCAGCGCATCCTCGCCCGCGCCGAGCGCATGTTCGGCGAAATCCGCGACGTGGGTGTCGAGGCCGAGCTCCTTGCACAGCGCCTCGACGAAGGCTTCGATGGGACCCGCACCCTCGCCGGCGATGCGGCGCAGCTCTCCCTCGTACCGCACGCTCGCCTCGATCCGCACGCGACCGCCGGCGCCCGCCGGCTCGAGGCGATGATCGACGAGCGCCAGCCCGCCTTCTCCGAAGTACTCCCGCTCGAACAGCGCCCACAGCCGTACCGCGTCGATCTCCTGCTCGGCGGCGTCGGCCAG
This sequence comes from Myxococcota bacterium, assembly GCA_039794265.1. Lineage (GTDB taxonomy): Bacteria > Myxococcota_A > UBA9160 > UBA9160 > PR03 > CAADGG01. The sequence continues at coordinate 5,448 of JBDIVR010000010.1, read as the reverse complement.
CTCCTGCACGACACGGCTGAACTCCTGCTGCATGCGCCGCGGAAGTCGCAGCCCGTGGTCGGCTTCCAGCAGGTACGCCACACCGCCCTTGCCGGACTGGCTATTGATCCGGATCACCGCCTCGTAGCTGCGGCCGACGTCGGCGGGATCGATCGGCAGGTACGGCACCTGCCAGAGTGGACTCGCGCTCTTGCGCAGCGCTGCCAATCCCTTGTTGATGGCGTCCTGGTGCGATCCCGAGAACGCGGTGTAGACGAGCTCTCCCGCGTAGGGATGACGCGGGTGGACCGGCAGCCGATTGCAGTACTCGACGACTTCCCGCAGCGCATCGATGTCGGACAGGTCGAGGCCGGGATCCACCCCCTGCGTGTACAGGTTCAGCGCCAGCGTCACCAGGTCGACGTTGCCGGTGCGCTCGCCGTTGCCGAACAGGGTGCCCTCGACGCGATCGGCGCCGGCCATCATCGCGAGCTCGGCCGCCGCCACCGCGGTTCCGCGATCGTTGTGCGGATGCACCGAGAGCACGACGTGCTCGCGCTGTTGCAGATGACGCGCGAACCACTCGATCTGATCGGCGTAGACGTTGGGCGTCGCCATCTCCACGGTGGCCGGGAGATTCAGGATCGCCTTCCGACCCGGGCCGGTCTTCCAGACCGCCAGCACCGCCTCGCAGATCTCGACGGCGAAGTCGAGCTCCGTTCCGGTGAAGCTCTCCGGCGAGTACTCGAGTACCACGTCGGTGTCGGGCACCGTCTCGCACAACGCGCGAACGAGCCCGGCGCCGCGCACGGCAATCTCGACGATGCCGGCCCGATCCGTGCCGAACACCACGCGGCGCTGGAGCGTGCTCGTCGAGTTGTACAGGTGCACGATCGCGCGCCGCGCGCCGCGGATCGACTCGAAGGTCCGGCGGATCAGGTCCTCGCGGGCCTGGGTCAGCACCTGGATCGTCACGTCCTTCGGAATCCGCTGCTCTTCGATGAGTTGCCGGACGAAATCGAAGTCCGTCTGCGAGGCGCTCGGGAAGCCCACCTCGATCTCGCGAAAGCCGATCGCGAGCAGACGCTCCCACAGCCGCAGCTTGCGCTCGGCGCCCATCGGCTCGACCAGCGCCTGGTTGCCATCGCGCAGGTCCACGCTGCACCAGGCGGGCGGCGTCGTGATCGTGCGGTCCGGCCAGCGGCGGTCGGGCAGATCGATCGGGGGAAACGGGGCGTACTTCGTAGCGTGCGGCTTCGACATCTCCGAGGCTCCTGGAGTGCCGAGCATGGCCGGAGCGCTCTAGAACGCGAAACCCTCTCCGGCCAGGCTCGGCGGGAGAGGGTTTCGCGTCCGGTCGGATGGATCGTGCGCGCGCTAGCCCTCCCCCGCCCCGCTAAGGAGCAGGCCGAGGAGGAGACCCGGGACGGGCCGAGGGCTGGCGTGTCGGAGATCCATCTCGCTTCGTGGTGTAGACCAGCCTTCCGTTTCGGTCAACGGCCCCCGAACTCAAGCCCCCGCAGAGGGCCGTCGATGCAGTCGGACGCGGGATTCCACTGCGCGGGCCGCCGCGGGGTCTCTCGTGGCCGGACCCGCGGCCGACAGGGGGGCGCACATGGGTCAGCGACGCGCGGCCAAGCGATTCCGGCGCCGGATGGCGTGCGAACTCATCGCCGACGGACGTCCCCAGCGGGCCATCGTGCTCGATGTGTCGAGCACCGGGATGTTCGTCCAGACCTCCACGCGCCTCGTCCCGGGCACCCCGGTCGACCTGCAGCTCCGGTTCGAAGCGAACGACGAACCGATCGCCATCCGCGCCCGCGTCGTGCGACACCGAGCGGTCCCCGCGAACCTCACCAGCATCGCGCAGGGAGGCATCGGATTGCGCATCGTCGACGCGCCGCCGTCCTTCTACGAGCGCCTGCGCGGCCAGGACGACGACGCGGCGACCGAGCGCAACCCCGCCGGCCCGGTCGCGCGCCGACCCGCCCCTGCCCCTGCGCCGAGCGGTCCCCGCTTTCGGGTGCGAGTGAAACAGACCGACGGGCCGCGCTCCCGCATCGTCGACGTGGCAGCGGAGACGGCCGACGCCGCTCGCGCGATGGCACTCGCGGAGCTCGGGTCCGGCTGGGAGGCGCTCGGCGCCGATCCTGCCTGACGTCGCCCCGCACAGGCATGCTTGCGGCGGCCGGGCAACCGCCGCACCCTCGGCGCCCATGCGCACCCCGCCGTCCAACGAAGAACTGACGCGATTCGGCGTCACCTTCGCCGATGAAGGCCCGCACGTCTCCGACCCCGCCGTCGAGTGGTGGAACGAGTCGTGGTTCTGGGACTGGTTCGACGCCGACGGCCGCGTGGCCGGCCATTGCCGCGTGGGTCTGCACCCGAATCAGCAGCGCGCATGGATCTGGTACTACCACTTCGCCGACGGCGAATGGATCGCGATCGAGGCTCCGCGCCTGCCGATCGCCGATGTGTGTCGGGCAGATCCCGGGGTGGCAGCGAGCGGACACGCCGTCTTCGCGTACCAGCGCTGGGGCCTCGCCTTCTCATGGGAGCCGGAGGCGCCGTTGCGCTGCGGGCGCCTGCGGATCTCGGGCTTCGGCCGCGTCCTCTCGGGTCCGCGCACCGGCTTGATCCTGCCGGTCGGCGCCGATCTCCACGTCGAGGCGATCGGCGCGGCCCATTCGATGGGGCGCGCCCGCGCTCCGGGTCACGAATCCGAGCAGTTCCCGGCGAGCCGCTTCGAACAGCCGATCGAGCTGCGCGGTGCTCTTCGCGTCGACGGCACGGAGCGCCCGTTCGCGGGCCGCGGCGAGCGCGACCACTCGTGGGGCCCGCGCCACTGGAACCTCGAATGGACCTTCCTGGTGCTACACGGCGAGGACCTGCGGCTGCAGTGCGCCGAAGCGCGCATTCCGAACGTGCCGCCGATCCGAGGCGGCTACCTCGCGCGCGACACCACGGTGGCCATCCGCGATGCCGGCTTCGAATTCTCCTATCGCGACGAAGACCTCACGCGGCCGATGGCCGGCCGGTTCACGGCCAGCGCGGAGGACGGCACCCGGCTCGAGTTCGACATCGAGCCGCTGGCCGCCGCCGAGATCGACATCACCCACACCTTCGCGCCGCCCGAACGCTCGGTGTATCGCAGGGCGCTGGTCCGCGGCCGGCGCGCGGACGGGCCGCCGCTGCTCGGCTGGGTCGAGTCCAACCGTTTCGTCGGGAAACCCTGACGGTGCCCGTCCCGCGACGCGATCTCGAGAAGACCCGCGATTGTCTCTCGCGCTGGCTGCAGCGCCGTCTCCCGCAGGCGCGCGAACTCCGGATCTCCCCGCTCACCGGCCCGGCCGCCACCGGCTTCTCCAACGACACGCTGCTCTTCGATCTCTCCTACGCGGAGAACGGCCGGCCAGTCGAGCGCTCGCTGGTCTGTCGCGCCGAGCCGACGACAGGGTTCAGTGTCTTCCCGAGCTATGACATCGCTCGGCAGTATCGGGTGATGGGCGCTCTGGCCGGGACGAACGTGCCGGTGCCCGGGATGCTGTGGCTCGAGCCGGACGCGACCGTCCTCGGATCGCCGTTCTTCGTGATGGAGCGCGTCGACGGCCGGATCCCGACCGACAACCCGCCCTACCACAGCGCCGGCTGGGTGACGGAGATCGACCCCGCGGAACGCAGGGCGCTCTGGACCGCCGCGGTCGATGCGCTCGCGGCGGTCCACCAGCAGGAGCCGCGCGCGCTCGGCCTCGACTTCCTCGAGGCGCCGCCGTCCGATGCCGACGCCTGCGCGTGGCAGCTCGAACACTGGCGCGGCTACTACGAATGGGTCGCGTCCGGCGAACGCCAGCCCACGCTCGACGCCGCGCTCGCATGGCTTCGGGAGCGACGGCCGCGCAGCCACGGCGCGACGCGTCTGTGCTGGGGCGACGCGCGGATCGGCAACATGATCTTTCGCGACGGTCGCTGCGTGGCGGTCCTCGACTGGGAGATGGCCACGATCGCGCCGCCGGAGATGGACCTCGGCTGGTTCCTCTACATGGACCGACACCACAGCGAGGGCGTCGGCGTACCGCGTCTGCCGGGCTTTCCGGACCGCGACGAGACGGTGACGCGCTGGGAGCACCACATCGGCCGCCCCGCGCGTGACGTCACCTATTGGGAGGTGTTCGCAGGGTTCCGCTTCGCGGCGATCATGACCCGGGTGGCACAGCAGATGGTCCGCTTCGGCGTGTTGCCGGCCGACTCGACGTTCCCCGTGGACAACACGGCGTCGCGGATGCTCGCGAGGGTCCTCGACCTGCCACCGCCCGGACCTGGTTGGACGGGCCCTGGGCCCCTGGACGCGTAGTCGGGACCGCGGCGGCAGCGTGGTACACTGCGGCCTTCTCGCCCCGGAGTGGCTGCATGCTGCGTTCCCGATGGTCCCGTCCGGCGTCCGCTTCGCGCGCGCGCGTCTTCGCCGGACTGCTCGCGTTGCCGCTGCTCGGCGCCGGCGCGTGCAACCTGCACGGGGTGACCCTCGGACTGCCGACCCCCGGCGGCGTGCTGCCGGTGACGATCGAGCTCGCGGCCGGCACGGATCCCGAGCTGGTGCGCGTCACGCTCGACGGCATCGACGTGTCGAGCGCGTTCGAACCGGGCGGGCCGGGACTCGTCGGCTCCCTCCCGGTGCCGGCGCCCGGTCCCCACCAGATCGCGGTGCGGCGACCGTTCGCGTTCCTGCCGGTCCCGTGGATCACCAACGGCATGCGGTTCGACGCTCCCTCCGCCGCGCCGGCGGTCGTCTCGATCGAGCCGGCGCCCGGCAGCGCCGGGGTCTCGCGTGGCGCCTGGCTGCGCTTCCGCCTCGCCGAGCGCGCGAGCGAGTCCGATGTCGCCGGTTTCGGTTTCGGGATCGAATGCAACGGAGTGGGCGCGGCGCGGACGGCCCATGCCCTCGAGGACGGCAGCCTGATCCTGAACCCGTCGCCTGCGCTGCCGGCAGGTGCTGCGTGTCGCGTCGCCTGGCGCGCCGAGGACGGATCGATCGCCGACACGACCTTCGCCGTCGCGCCGGATGCCGTCGGCGCCACCGCTACGGCGTTGTACGACCGGACCGGGCCGCTCTCGATCTCCCCGTTTCCCGACGATTTCTGGCTCGTCGACGATCCGAGCCAGCCGAGCGGCAAGCGCGTCGCGCTGCCAGAACCGCCGTTCGCCCAGGATCTCCAGCGTCAGGCGTTCTCCGCGCTCACGGGACTCGTCGGTGCAGTCGACGGCTGGAGCCGTCAAACGCCGATCGTCGTCGCTCTCTCGCACGCCCTCGACGCATCGATGATTCCGGCGGACGCGTTCGCCTCGCAGGATCCACTCACGCCGATCGCCCTCGTCGACGTCGATCCCGCGAGTCCCGAGTTCGGGGAGCGTATTCCGTACCAACTGCTGGCGCGCACGGATCCGCGGCCCGGCGGCGGATTCGATCACGCG
>JBDIVR010000009.1:0-134079 GCA_039794265.1 Myxococcota bacterium | reverse complement strand
GCGATGGCTCGCAGCCCGGGGCCTGCGCGTCGTCGCGCTCGATCGGGACGGCGCGGGGCTGCGCGCTCTTGCGGCGGATGCGCGCGCCGCGGCACTCCCGATCGAGCCGCTCCAGGCGGACGCCGAGGACCCTGCCGGCCTGCCGCTGCGCGCCGGGCGGTTCGGCGCCATCGTCGTCACGCGGTTCTTGTACCGGCCGCTGTCCGCGACGCTCGAGAGGCTGCTGCGTCCCGCCGGCCTGCTCGTCTACGAGACCTTCACGAAACGGAACCGAGAACTCAGGCAAGGTCCCATGAACCCTGACTTTCTACTCGATGAAGGAGAGCTTCCCGCGCTCTTCCGTGGACTCGAGGTGTTGTCCTTCGAGGAAAGCCTGCGGCGGCGCCCGAACGGCGACGGCGCCGAGTGGGTTGCGAGCCTTGCGGCTCGCAAGCCCACGTCCGCCCGCCCGCTCTCCTGAGGCCTGAATTGTACGACCGGGGGACGGACCGGGGGACGTTCCTTCCGAAGTTTCGTCGTCTGGTGAAGGTACGACGAGCGGCAGCTCCCCGACGGCGAGCAGCTGCACTCCCCGGAGCCTGGCTTCGAATACCTGCTCGGCGAGCGCCGCGCCCACAAACACTTCTTCGTCGGCGGGATCCGCGTCGCGTCCTCGGGGAACAGGCGGACGGCCCGGAGCGCGGCGGCGTCGCTGGAGTTCGCGTGGCGCGGGCCCGAGGTACCCGTGCCGCCCGCTTGCGCGCTCGGAGCGTTCGGTGCACTCGGGGTCGGCCTGCGCTTCGAGCTGGCGCTGCGATCGCGCAAGGACGGCACGCCGCTGGCTGTCCGGGCCACCGCAGCGGGCCTGTTCGTGACCGCGATGCCGGCGGTTCGTGGCGCAAGAATGGTGGACCGTTCTGTAGACGTTCAGGCTCCCTCCCCATCTCTCCCCGCCAGTCTCCCCGCCAGGCGTGGCCGTAACGCTCCTAGCCAAGTATGATCATATTCCCGATCATACCCGGAGGCGCCCATGGCAACGACCGAGCGAGTGACCGTCACCCTTCCCGCCGAGCTGATCGAGGGCATCGACCGGATCGAGCGCAACCGAAGTCGCTTCATCGCGCAAGCGGTCGAGCATGAGCTCGCGCTCCGGCGCCGTGAGGCCCTCTTGCTGTCGCTCGAGAACCCGCACCCCGAAGCCGTGGAACTCGGCGAGGTCGGCCTCGGCGAGTGGAGCGCGAGCCTGCCTGCCGGTGACGAGGGATTGGTCGACGAGCTCGGAGGCAAGCCCGTGCGCTGGGTCGAGGGCCAGGGCTGGGTCGAGGAATCGTCGTGAACGTCGATCGCGGCACGGTGGTCTTGGTCGAGCTCGACCCCACGGTGGGTCACGAGCAACGGGGCGTTCGCCCGTGCATCGCGGTGAGCGATCCAGCGGTGAACGCGGATCAACGCTTTCCGCTCGTTGCCGTCGTGCCGGTGACTGGGACTCCCGGACGGGGAGCCCTCTATCCCGAGCTTGCTGCCGGAAGCAGCGGCCTCACGAAGACCTCCTACGCCCTCGTCGATCATCTGCGATCGATCGACAAGCGCCGCGTCCGGCGTCTGTACGGTGGGGTGGCGAGCGACGAACTCGCCGCGATCGACCTCGCGCTCGAGCTCTTCCTCGGCCTGATCGCGGAGCCGTGATCGGAAGCTTCTCTTCGGGGCTCCACGAGGCGCATCATCCCATTCCACGACTGAGGCACCTCACTGCGGTGTCCCGGAGCGGCGAGTATGAGCTCTGAGACCTTCACGCGCGGACATGACGAGTCGGCGCTGCGCAGTCATACGTCTCGCACGGCGGAGAACTCGGCCGCGTACTTGCTCGGCTCGCTGCGCCCCGGCATGGAGGTCCTCGACGTGGGGTGCCGGCCGGGGACGATCACGGTCGATCTCGCGCGGCTCGTCGCACCGGGTCGGGTGACGGGCATCGATCGGTCGGGCGAGATCATCACGCAGGCCACCCGTTACGCCGAGGAGCAGGGCCTCGGAGTGAGGTTTGGCACCGGCAACGTGTACGCGCTCGCCTACGACGCACGGCGAGGTGCTCGCGCGGGCGTGACGGCGATCGACACGTGTCAGGAGTCCGCGTCCGGCGTCGTGCGCGGCGGGGGCGCCAGCCGCTCGAGGGCCCAGCGCGCCGCCTCGGCGATCACCGGATCGTCGCTCGCGACGTGCCCGCCGACCAACGCGGCGAGACCGGGATCGCCGGCGTTGCCGGCCGCGAGCAGGGCGTTGCGCAGCAGGCCGCGGCGCTTGGTGCGGCGCAGCGCGGTCCGGCGCGTGGCGACGCGCCAGGCGTCTTCGTCGAGCGACAGCAGCCACGCCAGCGTCGGCCGCACCCAGTCCGCGCGCGGTGCGATCCGCGCGCGCAGGCCGGCGCGGTCGGCCGGCACGGTGCGCCGCGTCCGGAGGTTCCACGGACACACCTCCTGGCAGATGTCGCAGCCGAACACCCAGTCGCCCTGCCCCGCGCGCAACGGCTCCGGAATGGCGCCGCGCAGCTCGATCGTCGTGTACGAGAGACAGCGCGTGGCGGCGAGGACGTAGGGAGCCGGAAACGCATCGGTCGGACACGCGTCGAGACACGCGCGGCAGCTTCCGCAGTGATCGGGCTCCGGGGCATCCGCCGGCAGCTCGAGATCCGTCAGCAGCACGCCGAGGAACAGGTACGAGCCGAGCTCGGGATCGATCAGACACGTGTTGCGGCCGATCCAGCCGAGGCCCGCCTGCGCCGCGAGTGCGCGCTCGAGCAGAGGACCGGTATCGACGTACGCGCGCGACTGCACCGGCCGGCCGACGAGCGGCTCCAGCGCATCGCCGAGCGCCCGCAGCGGACCGAGCAGGACGTCGTGGTAGTCCTCGCCCCCGGCATAGCGGGCGATCCGACCGATCGCCTCGGCGCGCGTCTCCGGCGCCCGCGCTCCGGGCGCCGTGTCGTAGACGATCCCGACGACGATCGCCGTCCGCGCCCACTCGAAGCGGAGCCGCGGGTCGATCCGCTCGTCGACCCGCCGCGCGAGCCAGCCCATCTCGCCGTGCCGGCCGCGCGCGATCCAATCGCGGAGCGACTCGGCCTCCGGCGTCGGCTCGCCGAGCGCCGCGATGCCGGCGCGGTCGAAGCCGAGCGCCAGCGCGAGCGCCTTCACGCGCTCCGCGAGGACCTCCGGCTCTACGGGCTGCTCCGGCACCGCGCTAAGATCGCACGCCCATGTCCTCCGCACCCCTCCGCATTGCCGGCGCCTCCGGCTTCTGGGGCGACCGCAACGACGCGCTGCTCGACCAGGTGCGCGCCGGCCCCGTCGACGTCGTCATGCTCGACTACCTCGCCGAGATCACGATGTCGATCCTGCGCGGCAAGAAGCTGCGCAACTCCGACGCCGGCTACGCGGGCGACTTCCTGAAGGCGCTCGGCCCCGCGCTCGGCGACATCGTCGCGCGCGGGATCCGCGTGACGACGAACGCCGGCGGCATGAACCCGCGCGCGTGCGCGGAAGCGGTGGTACAGCTCGCGCGCGAGCGCGGACATGCCGGCCTGCGCGTCGGCCTCGTCGAGGGCGACGACGTCGCCGACTCGATCGGCGCGCTCGCAGACGCGGGCGCCGCGGACGGCCTCGCGAACCTCGATACCGGCGCGCCGTTCGCGACGATCCGGGAGCGCGTGTTGTCCGCCAACGCATACCTCGGCGCCGACCCGATCGCCGATGCCCTCCGCCAGGGCGCGCAGATCGTCGTCACCGGGCGTTGCACGGATTCGGCGCTCGCGCTCGGCCCGCTGCTCGCGCACTACGGGTGGGCCGGCGACGACTGGGATCGCCGCGCGGCCGGCGTCGTCGCGGGTCACGTCATCGAGTGCGGCGGCCAGGCCAGCGGCGGCAACTTCGCCGGCGGCTGGGAGACCGTCCCGGATCTCGCGAACCTCGGCTACCCGATCGCCGAGGTCGACGCGAGCGGCGACTTCACCGTGACGAAGCACGCGAGCCTCGGGGGCCTGGTGAGCGCCGCCGTCGTGAAGGAGCAGCTGCTCTACGAGATCGGCGATCCGCGCGCGTACCTGACGCCGGACGCGAGCGTCGATTTCACGAGCTTCACGCTCGACGATCTCGGCGGCGACCGCGTGCGCATCGCCGGCGTGCGCGGCGGACCGCCGCCGGAGCAGCTCAAGGTGTCGATTTCCTATCAGGACGGCTGGACCAACGCCGTCGGGCTGACCTTCGTGTGGCCGCACGCGATCGAGCGCGCGCAGGCCACCGAGCGCCTGCTGCTCGAACGCTGCGCCAAGCGCGGCATCCAGATCGATGCGCACCACGTCGACTGGATCGGCGTGAACGGCGCCTGGGGACCGATGGCGCCGCCGCCGGCCGCGCCCCCGAACGAGGTGCTGTTCCGGATGGCGATCCGCACGCGCGATCGCGAGTCCGCCAAACGCTTCGGCGAAGAGGTCGCGCCGCTCGTGCTCTCGGGGATTCCCGGCGCGTGCTCCGGCCTGCTGACCGGGCGCCCCGAGCCGCGCCCGATCGTGAACTTCTGGCCCGGGCTGCTGCCGCGCGACGCCGCCACCGCGCGCGTCGAGGTGCTGACGGCGTGAAGCGCGTCCTTTTCGACCTCGCCCATACGCGCGCCGGCGACAAGGGCGACGTGTGCAACATCGGCGTCATCGCGCGCCGGCCCGAGTACTGGCCGTGGCTCCAGCGCGAGCTCACGGCGGAGCGCGTGAAGGCGTGGTTCGGCGACTGGTGCCAGGGGCCCGTCGAGCGCTACGAGCTGCCGAACCTGCAGGCGCTGAACTTCGTGCTGCGCCGGGCGCTGGACGGCGGTGGGCTCGTTTCGCTGCGGCTCGATACGCAGGGCAAGACGTACGGATTCGCGTTGCTTCGGATGGAACTCGAGGTCCCCGACGACCTCGACGTCCCGTCGTTGGTCTGAGACACGCCAGGGAGGACATGTGGCAGTCGAAGAAGGAAAGAAGGCGCCCACCTTCACGTTGACCGATGCGGCCGGGAAGAAGGTCACGCTGGCGGACTTCGCCGGCAGGGATCTCGTGCTCTACTTCTACCCGAAGGACGACACACCGGGCTGTACCAAGGAAGCCTGCGGCTTCCGCGACGCGTGGAAGCAGATCCAGAAGCTCGGCGCCGTCGTCGTCGGCGTGTCGCCGGACTCGGGCGCGACGCACCAGAAGTTCGCCAGCAAGTACAAGCTGCCGTTCCCGCTGCTCTCGGATCCGGACAAGAAGGTGATGGAGAAGTACGGCGCGTTCGGCGAGAAGACGATGTACGGCAAGAAGGTCACCGGCGTGATCCGCTCGACCGTGTGGATCGGGCCGGACGGCAAGGTCAAGAAGCACTGGGCGCGCATCGCCAAGGCCGAGGCGCATCCCGCACAGGTGCTCGACGCGCTGCAGGGAGACGCCTGATGGCCCGCCTCGAGTTTCCGAAGGGCTTCCGCTGGGGCACCGCGACGGCGTCGTACCAGATCGAGGGCGCCTGGCAGGAGGACGGCAAGGGCGAGTCGATCTGGGATCGCTTCAGCCACACCCCGGGCAAGATCAAGAACGGCTGGACGGGCGACCGCGCGTGCGACTCGTACCACCGCTACCCCGAGGACATCGCGCTGCAGAAGGAGATGGGGCTCGGCAGCTATCGCTTCTCGATCGCGTGGCCCCGGATCCAGCCGAACGGGCGCGGCCCGGCCAACCAGAAGGGCCTCGACTACTACCGCCGGCTCGCCGACGGCCTGCTCACCGCCGGCATCCGCCCGTTCCCGACGCTGTACCACTGGGACCTGCCGCAGGCGCTCGAGGACGCCGGCGGCTGGCCGCACCGCGATACGGCGAGCCGCTTCGCCGAGTACGCAGAGCTGGTCGTGCGCGCGCTCGGCGACCACGTGAAGAGCTGGATGATCTTCAACGAGCCGAACATTTTTACGACGATGGGGTACCTGATCGGGATCCATGCGCCGGGTCGCCGGGACCCGGACGCGTTCCTACGCGCGACGCACGTCGTGAACCTCGCCCACGGCGAGGCATTCCGCGCGATGCGGGCGGCGCGCGGGGATCTCACGATCGGAACCGCGTTCAACTGCAGCGCCTGCGAGCCGGCCAGCGACACGCCGGAGGATGCCGCCGCCACCGAGCGCTGGCATCGCTTCGTCAACGAGTGGTTCCTGCGCCCGGCGCTGCGCGGCGAATATCCGGACGCCCACCCGAAGGGGCTGCCGATCGACGCGATGGGGATCCGGGACGGCGACTTCGAGAAGATGCGCGCGCCGGTCGACTTCGTCGGCGTGAACCTCTACACGCGGACGATCGTCAAGGCGGCGCCCGCGGACGGCGGGCCGCTCTCGCTCGGCGCGCTCCCGGTGGGTCCGATGGGCGGCAACGACGGCCCGAAGACCGACTTCGGCTGGGAGGTGTGGCCGGACGCGCTGCACGACATCCTGCTGCGCATCACGAAGGATTACGACCGGCCCGTCCTCGAGGTGACCGAGAACGGCTGCTCGTACGGCGACGCGCCCGACGAAAAGGGCGTCGTCCGCGACGCGCGGCGGATCGAGTTCTACCGCGGCTATCTCGAAGGAGTCCATCGCGCGATCCAGGCCGGCGCCGACGTGCGCGGCTACCACGCGTGGACGCTGCTCGACAACTTCGAGTGGTCGGAGGGCTTCGCGCAGCGCTTCGGGCTCGCCTGGGTGGACTTCGACACCTGCCAGCGGATCCTCAAGGAATCGGGCCGCTGGTACGGCCAGGTCGCGCGGGACAACGCGCTCGAAGTCTGATCGGACCGCGGACGATCTCGGGAGCGGGTGGGCATGGATTCGTCGGCGCTGTTCTGGCTCGCGCTCGGCCTGGTGAGCCTCGTCGCCGGCGGCGAGCTGCTGGTCCGCGGCGCCGCACGACTCGCCACGCTGTTCGGGCTCTCGCCGCTCGTCATCGGCCTCACGGTGGTGGCGATGGGGACCAGTGCGCCGGAGCTGGCCGTCGCGATCCACGCCGGCTTCGCGGGCGAGTCGGAGCTGGCGATCGGCAACGTCGTCGGAAGCAACATTGCGAACGTCCTGCTGATCCTCGGCATCGCATCGTTGATCGCCCCCCTCGTGGTGCAGGCGCAGATCATCCAGCGGGAAGTCCCGATCGGCATCGCCGCCGCGCTCGCGGTGACGGCCCTCGGCATCGACGGACACATCAGCCGCTGGGATGGCGCCCTGCTCACGGTCGCGCTGGTCGGATACACCGGGTACACGGTCGTGCAGAGCCGGCGCGAGACCCGCGAGGTCCGCAAGGAGTACGCGGAGGAGTTCGGGACCCAGACGCGTCCGCAGGGAGCGGCGGCGGTGTCGCGCGAGGTGGGTATCGCGATCGCCGGCCTCATCGTGCTCGTGCTCGGCGCCCACTGGCTCGTCGACGGCGCCGTGGCGATCGCGGAATCGCTCGGCGTCAGCAAAGCCATCATCGGCCTGACGATCGTCGCCGTGGGGACGTCGCTTCCCGAGCTCGCGACGTCGGTCATCGCGAGTGTGCGCGGGCAGCGCGACATCGCGATCGGCAATGCGATCGGCAGCAACCTGTTCAACCTGCTCGCGATCCTCGGGATCGCAGGACTGGTGACGCCGGAAGGGCTCGCGGTGCCGGCCGCCATCCTGCGCTTCGACCTTCCGGTCATGATCGCCGTCGCCGCCGCGTGTCTCCCGGTCTTCTTCGTCGGCCACCGCCTCGACCGCTGGGAAGGCGCGATGTTCCTCGGCTACTACGCCGCGTATCTCACGTATCTCGCGCTCAACGCCGTCCACCACGAAGCGCTCGACGAGTTCAGCCTGGCGATGGTCGCGTTCGTCATCCCCCTCACCGCCGTCACCGTCGGCATCCTCGTCTGGCGCACGCTCCGCGCTCGCCACCCCGCCCCGAGCTGACCCGTCAAGAAAGGGGCCGGGTTGGATCGTCAACTTTTTCGCGCAACCGAAACGCGGGAATCCGCTACTTGCGGGCATCGTTCCCGTGGGCGAAGCCGGCGAGTTGTTCCGCGTTCATCAGCCAGCCGAGTCGGCCAGAACCCGGGCGCGGACGACCCTCGAAGTCGATCCGGGCGACGCTCGCCGTCGCGAGCGGAATCCCGGAGGCGCCGACGCCGGTGATCGCCAACGTCACCAGCTCTCCGAGGCCCGGCATGTGCCCGATGACGGCGACGGTCTCCTCGCTCGCCACCCCGCCGAGAGCGGCCAGGATCGCCGCGGGCGGCGCGCTCCCGTCCAGCTCTGCCAGCGTCTCGCGAATCGGCGCGTCGGCGGCAAACTCGCGCGCGAGAAGATCGGCGGTTTCCTGTGCACGGCGCAGCGGGCTCGTGAGAATCCGGTCGAGGGCGACGCCGAGCGCTCGCAGCCCCGCTCCCACGCCTGCCACCTCTCTTCGACCGCGATCGGTCAGCGCCCGAGCGCCGTCCGCTCCAGCCTGTCCCGATGCAGCGGCCTCGCCGTGCCGTATCAGATAGATCTCCATGACGCGCATCCTACCCTTCGGATCGCGGTCGGTGTGCTCCAGCGTCCTCCGGATGCTATATCGTGCGGGCACCCGGGAGGTGTCCGATGCCCGTCCTCGACCGTCTGCACGCCGAACCCCCGCGCACGAACCGCCCGTCCGCGACGCGCCATGACCGCGAGACGACCCGAGCCTGGCAGCGACCGGTGTTCGAGGTTTTCTGTCTCGCGTGCGAGATCAGCGCCTACGCTCCGGACGAGGGCGAGCCGCTCTTCTGAGCCGCGCGGCCCGGCTGGGTTCCTGCCGCCGAGCTACGGCACCCCCGCTGCCGTGACGACGGCCGCGCCCGATCCCGCTCCGCGAGGCTGGTTCGCTTCCGTCCGGAAGACGCTGGGAGGGTATTTCGTCGCGGGCCTGCTCGTGATCACGCCGATCTCCGTGACGGCGTGGGTCGTGGCCTGGGTCGTCGAGCGACTCGACAATGCAATCCTGCCCCACCTGCTGCGCGTCATCGGCCTCGACGCGGCGCCCCGCATTCCGTTCGTCGGCGCGGTCTTCACGATCCTCGTGATCCTTCTGCTAGGCGTGATCGCCCGGCACTTCTTCGGCCTCGAGCTGCTGCGAATCGGCGAGCGACTCGTGGCACGCGTGCCGGTCGCGCGCAGCATCTACGGCGGCGTGAAGCAGCTACTCGAGACGATCTTCCTGACGAGCGGCTCCCAGAAGTTCCGGCGGGTCGTTCTGATCGAGTATCCGCGGAAGGGGATCTACTCGCTGGCGTTCACGACGGGGCCCGCGCAGGGCATCGTACAGGACGAAACGCCCGAGCTCGTGATCAGCTGCTTCGTGCCGACGACACCGAATCCGACGTCGGGTTTCTTCCTGCTCGTGCCCGAACGCGAGATGCGAACACTGGATCTTTCCGTCGAGGACGCGTTCAAGCTGATCATGTCCGCCGGGCTGGTGACACCGGAACGCAAGCCGGGACCCGTCCGGGACCCACTGCCGGCCGTCCCCGCCGCGGTGGCGCCGCCTGCCATCGGACCGGAGACCCTTTCATGAGCGATCTCGCCGAGAAGCAATGCGTTCCGTGCCGGGGCGGTGTCCCGCCACTGCGTGGGGCCGCCCTGCTGGTGCTGCACCACCAGCTCGGACCCGATGGCAACGGCTGGCGGATTGTCGACGAACATCACCTCGAGAAGGACTACCGCTTCCGCGACTTTGCGCAGGCCCTCGCCTTCGTCGACCGCGTCGGCGCACTCGCCGAGGAACAGGCCCATCACCCGGACCTACTGCTCGCCTGGGGACGCGCTCGCGTGCAGATCTGGACGCACAAGATCGACGGCATGACCGAGAGCGACTTCGTCTTCGCCGCCAAGTGCGACCGCCTCGCGTCCCCCTGAGGGGACGCGAGAGAGGGGACGTTCCTTGCGAACTTGCATTGTCCCTGGCGCGGATCCAACGAATCGCAACGCGCTCGCCAGGGACAATGCAAGTTCGCAAGGAACGTCCCCGGCGCTCCGTTCCCGGCGCTCAGCCGAGCAGCTGGCGCAGGACGTAGGGCAGGATGCCGCCGTGCGCGTAGTAGTCGGCCTCGGTGGCGCCGTCGATGCGGACGCGCACGTCGAACTCGCGGCGCGTTCCGTCGTCGGCGGTGGCGCGCACACGCAGGTTCCGGCCGCTCTCGAAGCCCGACGCCATGCCCGCTGCGAGGCCCAGCACGTCGTAGCACTCGCGCCCAGTGAGGCCGAGCGATTCAGCGCTGTCGCCGGGTAGGAACTCGAGCGGCAGGATGCCCATCCCGACCAGGTTCGAGCGGTGGATGCGTTCGTAGCTCTCGGCGAGGACGACGCGGACGCCGAGCAACAAGGGACCCTTGGCCGCCCAGTCGCGGCTCGAGCCGGAACCATATTCCTTCCCGGCAATCACCAGAAGCGGCGTTCCTTCCGCGCGATAGCGCTCCGCGGCAGCGAAGATCGACAGCGGCTCGCCGCCCGGCAGGTGCAACGTCACGCCGCCCTCGGTGCCCGGCGCGAGCCGATTGCGCAGCCGCACGTTGGCGAACGTGCCGCGCACCATCACCTCGTGATTGCCGCGCCGCGAACCGTACGAGTTGAAGTCGCGCGGCTCGACGCCGTGCCGCTGGAGGTAGCGCGCAGCCGGCGAGTCCTTCGCGATCGAGCCAGCCGGCGAGATGTGATCGGTCGTGACGCTGTCCCCGAGCCGGGCGAGAACCCGCGCGCCGCGGATCTCCTCGATGGCGCCCGGCTTGCGCGCCATGCCGGTGAAGTACGGCGGCTGGCGCACGTACGTCGAGTCCGGCTCCCATGCAAAGATCTCCCCTTCCGGAACCGGCAGCCCGTTCCAGCGCGTGTCGCCGGTGAAGACGTCGGCATAGGTCCCCTCGAACAGCGCGGCGGTGACGAAGCGCGTGACGAGCTCTTGGATCTCGTGCGCCGACGGCCAGAGATCCCGCAGGGTCACCGGCTTGCCGTCCCGATCCGTGCCGAGCGGCTCGCTCGTGAGATCGAGATCCATCCGTCCCGCCAGCGCGTAGGCGACCACCAGCGGCGGCGACATCAGATAGTTCGCCCGCACGGCGGCATGCACGCGCGCCTCGAAGTTGCGGTTGCCCGACAGCACGGAGGCCACGACGAGCCCGCCGCGCTCGATGCCCTCGGCCACCGCTTCCGGCAGCGGGCCCGAGTTCCCGATGCACGTGGTACAGCCGTAGCCGACCACCTGGAAGCGGAGCTGCTCGAGATACGGCAGCAGCCCGGAGTCCTTCAGGTAGCGCGTCACCACCTGGGAGCCAGGGGCCAGGGACGTCTTCACCCACGGCTTCGTGTCGAGTCCGCGCTCGACCGCCTTCTTCGCGACCAGACCCGCGGCGATCATCACGCTCGGGTTCGAGGTGTTCGTGCAGCTCGTGATGGCGGCGATGACGACGGAGCCGTCGCGCAGCGGCAGCCGCTCTCCATCGAGGTCGATCTCCACTTCCGCGACGCCAGTGCCGGCGTCGCGCTTCGTCAGCTCCGGCAGCGCCTTCGCGAACGAGGCCTTCGCCTGCGACAGCGCCACGCGATCCTGCGGTCGGCGCGGACCGGCCAGGCTCGGCTCGATCGAGCCGAGGTCGAGCGCCAGCCGCTCGGAGTACTCGGCGGCGGGTGTGTCCGCATCGTGGAACAGGCCCTGCGCGCGGGTGTAGGCCTCGACGAGCTGGACCTGTTCGTCGCTCCGTCCCGACAGCCGCAGGTAGCGCAGCGTCTCGACATCGACGGGGAACATGGCGCAGGTCGCGCCGTATTCCGGACACATGTTGGAGATCGTCGCGCGGTCGGCGACCGGCAGCGCCGCGAGACCGGCGCCGAAGAACTCGACGAACTTCCCGACGACGCCGTGCTTGCGCAGCATCTCGGTCACGCGCAGCACCAGGTCCGTCGCCGTGGCGCCCTCCGGCAGGCGACCGGTCAGCTCGACGCCGACGACCTGCGGCACCAGCATCGCGACCGGCTGCCCCAGCATCGCCGCCTCGGCCTCGATGCCGCCGACGCCCCAGCCGAGCACGCCGAGGCCGTTGACCATCGTCGTGTGCGAGTCGGTACCAACGAGCGTGTCGGGGTACACCAGCGGCGCCCCGCCGGAGCCGGCGGCTTCGTTCGAGAACACGACCAGCGCCAGATACTCGAGGTTCACCTGGTGCACGATGCCCGTGCCGGGAGGCACGACCTTGAAGTTCTCGAATGCGCGCTGCCCCCAGCGCAGAAACGCGTAGCGCTCGCGGTTGCGCTCGTACTCGAGCTCCACGTTGCGCTCGAACGCGGTCGCCGAACCGAACGCATCCACCTGCACGGAGTGGTCGATGACGAGCTCCACCGGCTGCAGCGGGTTGATCTTCGTGGCCTGGCCGCCGAACGCGACCATCGCGTCGCGCATCGCGGCCAGGTCCACGACGCACGGCACGCCGGTGAAGTCCTGCAGCACGACGCGCGCCGGCCGGAACGCAATCTCCCGGTCCGGCTCGGCGCCGGACTGCCAGCGCGCGAGCCCTTCGATGTGGTCCGCCGTGACGCTGCGGCCGTCCTCGTGTCGAACCAGGTTCTCGAGCAGCACGCGCAGCGAGAATGGCAGCCGCCCGACCGGCAGCCCGCGCTCCTCGACCGCGGCCAGCGCGAAGTAGCCGTACTCCCGAGTCCCCGCGCGAAGCGTGCGCCGTGCATCGAAACTGCTCATCGGTTTCCTCCCCAGCTCGATTCGAAGCCCCTGCCGGCGCCAGCGTCGGCAGGACCGACCGAGAAGCTAACGGTTCTGCGATCTCGGGTGAAACACGGCACGCCAGAATCTCCCGGTCCCGGAGTGCCCATCCTCCCGGATCGGCGCTAGGTTCCTGCTTTCGCTGGGTGTGGCCGCGAGCACGGCCTGAGACGCGGCTCTCGTTCCACAGGGGAGCGGGCGCGCCGCGGAGCCCCCGAACCTGATCCGGCCAAGTCCCGCCGACCGCCTTCGCTTCGCCCGAAGCCGACGGCGCCAGCAGGGACGGAACCGGCGTAGGGAAGCGACATGGCCCATCCCGTTTCGACCCCTCCTGAACTCGCGCCTGCGCTGACACGCGATCCGCTCCCGGGCTCCCGCAAGATCTATGTCGAGGGCACGCTGCCCGGCGTGCGCGTGCCGATGCGCGAGGTCCGGCAGTCCCCGACGCGCGCCACCGGTCGCGACGGCGCGGCCGCGCTCGAAGAGAATCCGCCGATCGTGCTGTATGACACGTCGGGGCCGTACACGGATCCGGCCGTCGACATCGATGTCCGCCGCGGCCTGCCGCCGCTGCGCAGCGACTGGGTCCGCGCGCGCGGCGACGTCCAGGTCCTCGAAGCGCCGAGCGCGTCTGCCGCCCGCGAGAGCGAAGGCGATCCGCGCCTCGCCGGTCTGCGTTTCGAACGCACACGGCCGATCCTGCGCGCCGCGCCCGGCCGCCGAGTCACGCAGATGCACTACGCGCGGCGCGGCGAGATCACGCCGGAGATGGAGTTCGTCGCGATCCGCGAGAGCCAGCGCCTCGAGCGGCACCGCGAACTCGCCGCGCAGCACCCCGGCGAATCCTTCGGCGCTTCGATCCCGTCCGAGATCACGCCGGCCTTCGTGCGCGACGAGATCGCCCGCGGCCGGGCCATCCTGCCGGCAAACATCAACCATCCCGAGCTCGAGCCGATGGCGATCGGGCGCAACTTCCTGGTGAAGATCAACGCCAATATCGGCAACTCCGCCGTCACCAGCTCGATCGAGGAGGAAGTCGAGAAGCTGGTGTGGGCGACGCGCTGGGGCGGCGACACCGCGATGGATCTCTCGACCGGCAAGCACATCCACGAGACGCGCGAGTGGATCCTGCGCAACAGCCCGGTGCCGATCGGCACGGTCCCGATCTACCAGGCGCTCGAGAAGGTGGGCGGTCGGCCCGAAGAACTGACGTGGGAAGTCTACCGCGACACGCTGGTCGAACAGGCCGAACAGGGCGTCGACTACTTCACGATCCACGCCGGCGTGCTGCTGCGCTACGTCCCGCTGACGGCGCGGCGGCGCACCGGGATCGTGTCGCGCGGCGGCTCGATCCTGGCCAAGTGGTGCCTCGCCCATCACCAGGAGAACTTCCTCTACACGCACTGGGACGAGATCTGCGAACTCTGCGCCACCTACGACGTGTCGTTCTCGATCGGCGACGGGCTGCGGCCCGGCTCGATCGAGGACGCCAACGACGAGGCGCAGTTTGCCGAGCTGAAGACCCAGGGCGAGCTGACGAAGCGGGCCTGGGACTTCGACGTGCAGGTGATGAACGAGGGACCCGGCCACGTGCCGATGCACCTGGTGCACGAGAACGTGAAGAAGCAGCTCGAGTGGTGCCACGAGGCGCCGTTCTACACGCTCGGCCCGCTCGCCACCGACGTCGCCCCCGGCTACGACCACATCACGTCGGCGATCGGCGCCGCGATGATCGGCTGGTTCGGGACGGCGATGCTCTGCTACGTGACGCCGCGCGAGCATCTTGGGCTGCCGGATCGCGAGGACGTGAAACAGGGCGTGATCGCGTACAAGATCGCCGCCCACGCCGCCGATCTCGCCAAGGGTCACCCGGGCGCGCAGCTGCGCGACAACGCGCTCTCGAAGGCGCGCTTCGAGTTCCGCTGGGACGACCAGTTCAACCTGTCGCTGGATCCCGACACGGCGCGTCGCCTGCACGACGCCACGCTGCCCCACGACGCCCACAAGGTCGCCCACTTCTGTTCGATGTGCGGCCCGAAGTTCTGCTCGATGGAGATCACCCAGCAGATCCGCGACTTCGCCCGCGAGCAGGGCATCGAGGACGCCGAGCGCGCGCGGCAGGAAGGCTTGCAGGAACGCAGCGCCGAGTTCCGCGCGGGCGGCGGGGAGATCTACAAGCGGGCGTGACGCCGCGCGCGTCGCGCCCGCGCGAGCCCGGCGAGCGCGACGAAGCCAGCCGCCCCACCGAGCCCGACGCCCGGCTCGGGCACCGCGGTCGCGATCACCTCGGCCCACGCCGCGTAGCCGGACGCGTTCGGATGCACCATCCCCCACGGCTGGCCCTGGATGGTGAACGACTCCTGCAGCCGCACGATCCACGACTGCTGCGAGCAGTAGCCGTGGTTGCGGAAGGCGTCCGCGGCCCCGGCTACGAAGTTCCAACCGAGCGTCCCGGCAGTCAGCGCCATCGTATCGGACAGCGGAACCGAGACATGGTTGGCGGCCCACGTCATCTCGTCGGGGCTGATGCCGAGCAGGTTGCTCTGGCGCGTCGCGAAATCGTCCTCGACCTGCCAGCCGCAGATGTCGCCGTTCTCGTCTCTCGTGATGTCCGGATACTGCGTCAGGTGGACCGCAACGTCGCCGAGCCCTGCGGCCGCGAGCCGATCGGAGGTCTCTCCATAGCTGCCCGGGAGCTGCCCGAGGCCACCGAGGAAGAGCGTCTCGGCGCCAAGCGCCGGATCGGAGTCCGCCGGCGTCAGGAAGTCGAGGCACGCACTGCTCGACCACAAGGGCGCCGCGGCGCAGTACGCCGTCCGTGCCGCAAGCGCGGCCGCGTCGAGCACCGGCGCATCCGGGCAGTCGGCGTAGAGGATGCATTTCTCGATGATCCCGGCAAAGTTCACGTCGTTGCCGCCGATGCTGAGCAGGATTCCGTCGACCGGCCGGTGTACGCCGAGCTCCGGCTGGCCGGCATCGAGCAGCGCCAGCTCCGCGACGACGTCGAGCTGCGGCGGATGGTCGGACGCCTCGGGCTCGATGCCGGCGTAGGGCCCGACGATGCCCGTTCCGATCGTCGCGCCCGAGCAGGCCAGGTGGACGAAGGTCACCGACGTGCGCGGGTCTCGCTCCTCGAGCCGGCGCGCCGCCTGGACCTGGGCGGCGAGCGACGAGCGATGGCAGCTTCGGTTCTGCCAGCCGGCCTGCAGCTCGGCGCGCGCATCGGCGAGCTCGTCCTGCGCGGCGGCGAGCGCCGCGTCGGCGGCGTTCAGAGACGTCTGTGCGAGACTCAGCGCGGCATTCGCCAGGCTCCGGAGGTCGTCGACGGCGTCGCGAATCGATGTCGGCTGGTCGATGCCGAGCGCGCCGAGCCCCGCGCGGACGAGTTCGACGCCAAGCGCCGCGCTGGCCGCCGTCAGCTCGGCGGTGGCCTGACCGCATGCGATGAGTGGGAGCGGACAGTTGGCGGCCACCGCCGCCTTCGCGCTCTGGAAGCGGTTGAGGGCCGCCAGGACCGCGTTCAGCTGCGCCTGCGTCGTCTGGTACTCGGAGAGCGCCGCCAGGTAGGCGCTCAGCGCGGCATCGCGCGACGCCTGCGCCGCGTCGACCGCAGCCTGTCTGGCGTTGGCGAGACTGATCGCCCCGGGCGGGAGCGACTCATCGGGCGCTCCTTCGCCGGACCCATACGAGTCGCCGAGCCCGAAGATCAGCAGATCCTCGACGACGATGCGGTTCGTGCGCGTCGCCTCGCTTCCCTCCCCGTCGACGACGGTGAGCGACACCGAGTAGTAACCCTCCGCCGGGAACGACCACGAGAACGCATCGCATTGGCTCTCGTTGCCGGCCGGGACGCCGTCGATCGCCCACCGGTACTCGACGATGCCGACGCCGGACGCGCACGCATCGAAGTCCACCGGCCACGAGATCGGATGGAGCGGGCCGTCCACGTAGACCTCGTAGGGGGTCGCGGGGTCCTCGAGGCCCGGCACCGCGAAGCGGGCCGGTACCGACCAGTCGAAGTGGGCGGGCGGCGCGGCCATCCCCTCGGCGGCGGCGAGCAGCGCCGCCAGCGGCAGCAGGACACGGAGCGGAGGGATCGGGCGCATCGGTTCTCTCCTGCCGGCCATCTTGCCCCAGAAAGGCCGGAAAAGTCTCGAAGAAAGCTCAGGATCGCGATCGATGACACCAAGTCGTCGCAGATCGTTGGCTCGATTTCTCTCGAACTGACCCGACTCTCGCGTGCAATTCGCCCGGTCAGCCGCCGAGGATCGCGTCCACGAGCGCCTCCGGGGCGTCGAGATCCACGCGATGCCCCGCTCCTTCGAGCAGCCGAACCGAGCAGGGACCGCCGAGTCGCTCGGCGAAGCGCCTCGCGTACGACGGCGGCACCACGCGATCGGCGCTGCCCCAGACGAGCAGCGTCGGAATTCGGATGCGGTGCAGGCGCTTGTTCAGGCCACGGTCGCAGGTGGGCCAGAGCAGGCGGGCCGCTGCCGCCATGGCGCGAACGCTCTCGATGTGACACTCGATCGGGTCGGCGCCCGGCGCCGGGGCGAGCTGCTCGAGGACGCGCTCGGGGTGGCCGGCGAGCAGCGCGGGGAGCTCGTCGGCGCGCTGCGCCCAGACGTCGGCGACGGGCTCGGCTTCGTCGAAGAGCCCGAACGGCGCCACCAGCACGAGACGGCGCGCGATGCCCGGCGAGAACGCCGCCGCCTCGGCCGCGAGTGTCCCGCCGACGGATGCGCCGACGAGGTCTGCGCCGCGCAGATCCGCCGCTTCGAGCAGATCGAGCGTCGCCGCCACCCAGTCCGGGAGATCGTCGAGCTGCTCGTGGCCGCGCCCGCCCGGGAAGCCCGGTAGCGACGGCACCACGACGCGGCGCGTCCGCGAGAGCCGCTCGAGGAACGGCGTCCAGCGCGTCAGGCCGAAGAGGCCCGCGAGGAATCCGATCGGCTCGCCCTGCCCGGCCTCCCAGACGCGGCACGGTTCGCCGTTCACGCGCGCTGTGCGCTCACGGGGAGTCGTCACGACGCGATGCCCCGCGGCGTCGCACGGGCCTCCCCGGCCAGCGGGCGCGGCCACCAGCGGTTCTCCCAGGTGTCGTCGAAGAGATTGCGGAGCTGAGGCGACACGCGCTTCGCGAAGAGCTCCGTGTTGTAACCGGTGAGATCGCGGCGCATGTTGCCGAACTGCAGCAGCAACATGAGCTGGCCGACGTTGAGCTCGGTCGCGACGGTTCGCAGCTGTTCGGCCACCTCGTCCGGGCTGCCGACGATCACGTAGCCCTTGCTGAGGATCTCCTCGAAGCTCGGCGCCACGAACGCCCGCCGCTGCTGGTCGGCGCGCTGCGCGGCCTGCGCCACCTGGGAGACCACCTTCGCGCGCAGCGTGGCCTCGGTGGTGTAGCCAGGCGGTGCCGCGTAGCGCGGATCGACGCACAGGCAGCGGCCGTAGAAGTACTCCGCCGGTCCCCGATAGAGATCGATGGCTTCGGCGCGGCTCTCGGCGACACCGACGAACTGCAGGAAGCCGGCGCGATAGGGGTTCTTGTCCTTGCCGAGCCGTTCCATCTCATCCCAGAAGCCTTGCATCACCGCGCGTCCTGCCTGGTATCCGAAGTAGGACAGATACGCGTACACGTAGTCCTGGCGCGCACACCATTGCCACGTCTCGACGGAGCCGCCGCCGGGAATCCAGATCGGCGGGTGCGGCTTCTGGATCGGTCGCGGCCAGACGTTGACGTAGCGCTGCTGGTTCCAGCGCCCGTTCCACGCGAACGGCGCGTCGGCCTGCCACGCCTTCACGATCAGGTCGTGGGCTTCGTGATAGCGCGAGCGCAGCGTGCTCGGGTTGCGCCCGTACGCATAGCAGGTGTCCATCGGCGTCCCGACCGGGAACCCCGCGATGAGCCGCCCGCCGGAGAGGCAATCCAGCATCGCGAACTCCTCGGCCACGCGCGTCGGCGGATCGTAGAGTGCGATGGAGTTGCCCATCACCACCAGCGCCGCATCCCGCGTGCGGCGCGCCAGCGCCGCCGCCATCAGGTTCGGCGACGGCATCAGCCCGTACCCGTTTTGATGGTGCTCGTTGACGCAGATGCCGTCGAAACCGAGTTCCGCCGCCTCCTCCAGTTCGTCCAGGAACTCGTTGTAGAGCTCGTGCCCGATGCGCGCGTCGAACAACGCGGGGTCGATGTCGACCCACACGGACCCATGTCGCTCCACGAAGTCGTCGGGCAGCTCCGTGTAGGGCATCAGGTGGAACCAGAGCAGCCTCATGATCGCGCCCTCCCCGAGCCGCGGAAGGTAGCGTCGAGAAAGGGGCCGGGTTGGATCGTCGACTTTTCCCTGACGGGAAAAGTTGACGATCCAACCCGGCCCCTTTCTTGACGCTAGGGCCGAGGCGCTTCGAGGACGATGCGGCGGAACAACAGGGCGCCGAGCAGGAAGCCGAGGCACGGCATGCCGGCGAAGAGCAAGCGGATTCCGAGCAGGCTCTGCGGGGACTGCGCGACGTTCGGCTCGAACGCGACGGCGCTGAGGACCATGCCGCTGATCGCCGTGGCCAGCGCCGTCCCGAGCTTCAGCATGAAGGTGAGCGCGGCCGAGTAGACGCCCTCCTTGCGCTCGCCGGTGCGTCGCTCGTCCTCGTCGATCAGGTCGGCCAGAATCGACGGCGACATCACGCTGCCACAACCCATGGCGCTCCCGGCGAGCATCAGCAGCAGGACGATCGGCAGCACGTCACCGGCGCCTTGGAACAGCATCCCGCCGAACGCGCCCGAGGCGAGCAACATCGCGAACAGCCAGGTGTTGCGTTTGCCGATGCTGCGGGAGACCCGCACCCAGATCGGCATCGAGATCATGCTCGCCAGGACGTACGCCGCAGGCAGCGTGCCCACGACTTCCGGCTGCTGCAGGACGTACTCCGCGACGTAGGGCGCCATCGTCCCGACGGCACCGACGCCGATCGCTTCGACGAGCTGCACGAAGAGGAGCAGTCGCGCCGGACGGTTCTCCAGGACATCGCGCAGACCCGACCGCAGACTGCGGCCCCCGCGCCGACCCTCCGCCGCCGGCTCGCGCACCGCCAGCGGGACGATCGCGAGCAGCGTCACCGCGATCAGCGCGCCCGGCAGCGCCAGGCGCTCGGCCATCGCCCGCGGAGCGTCGGCGTTCATCGCGACCTGGATCGCGCCGAACGCGAGCAGCATGCCGATCAGGAAGCTCATCTGGCGCGACGCGAACAGCCGCGTGCGCTGGTGCGAGTCGCGGGAGAGCTCCGCTCCGAGCGCGACATGCGGCAGCGTGTAGAGCGTGAACGCCGTGTAAAAGACGAACAGGCCGACGGCCGACCAGACGGTCAACTCTCCAGCGGTCAGCGACACCGGAGGACTCCACAGCATGACGAAGCCGGCGACGAGCAGCGGCAGCGACGCCACCAGGAACGGGAGCCGGCGCCCGAACCGCGACTGCGTGCGATCGCTCCAACCGCCGACGACAGGATCGCTGACGGCGTCCCACGGCTTCGCGAGGCCGAACAACCAGCCGACGATCGCCGGCGTCAGCAGCAGGACGTCGGTCGCGTACTTGAGGAAGTAGAACTGGACGAAGAACAGCAGATACGAGAGACCGAGAACGGGTCCCCCGTAGACGAGCAGGCGACCCGGAGAGATAGGGCGAGCGGTCACGAACTCCTCGAACCTCTGCGGGCGCGCAGCGGACGGCGGAGGATACCGGCGGGCGGGAGTCTGTCGCGGCCCCTTTGCCGCCGCCGCGCCCGTTTCGACCCGCCGCGCGCGCACGCTAGCCTTCGCCCGCGAATCGAAGAGGAGGTCCGTCATGGCGCTCTGGGACGAGAAGCTCCGCATCCCCAGTCCCGATGAAGCGCTGCCTGGCCGCGCGGCGACGATGCCCGTTCCGGACCGGCACAGGGTGCTCGGCGCGCCGCTGGCCCCACCCTACCCGCCCGGCCTGTCACGGGCGGTGTTCGCGCTGGGCTGCTTCTGGGGCGCCGAGCGACGGTTCTGGCAGGCGCCCGGCGTCTACACGACCGCCGTCGGCTACACCGCAGGCCATACGCCGAACCCGACGTACGCGGAGGTGTGCAGTGGGCGCACCGGACACACGGAAGCGGTGCTCGTCGTATTCGATCCGGAGACGATCTCGTTCGAGGCGCTGCTCCGGATCTTCTGGGAGAGCCACGATCCGACCCAGGGCATGCGCCAGGGCAACGACGTCGGCACCCAATACCGCTCGGGGATCTACGTCGACGGCCCCGAGCAGCGCGCCGCGGCGCTCGCGTCGCGCGAGGCGTACCAGAAGGCGCTCGCGCGAGCGGGTGGCGGCGACATCACCACCGAGATCCTCGATGCGCCGCCGTTCTACTTCGCCGAGTCGTACCACCAGCAGTACCTAGACGAGAACCCCGGCGGCTACTGCGGCCTCGGCGGCACCGGCGTGCGCTTTCCCGAAGGCGGCTGACCCGCTATATCCCGCCCATCCCGTTTCTTTCTGGCCAACCCGGAGGCGCGTCGTGTCGATCCAGGAATCGCTGTATCTGGGCGGGAACTACGAACGGCCGTCGAGCGACGCCACCATCGAGGTGCGCTCGCCCTTCGACGGCAGCGTCGTCGGGCGCGTCCCGGAGGCGCGCAACGAGGACGTCGATCGAGCGGTCTCGCTCGCGCGGCGCGCGATCGACGAGGGTCCGTGGCCGCGCACGTCGGGCGCCGAGCGCGCGGACGTCCTCGACCGCCTGCTGGCATCGCTGCAGAAGCGATCCGCGCAGATGGCCGAGACGATCACGCGCGAGATGGGCAGCCCGATCTCGTTCTCCCACGCGGGCCAGGTCTTCGCCAGCCACATGATCCTCGACTACTACGCGAAGCTCGCGCGCTCGTTCGCGTTCGAGGAGCGGCGTGAAGTGATGATCGGATCGGCGCTCGTGCGGCACACGCCGGTCGGCGTCGCTGCGGCGATCGTGCCCTGGAACGTGCCGCTGTTCACGATCATGCTGAAACTGGCGCCGGCGCTGGCAGCAGGCTGCGCGGTCGTCGTGAAGCCGGCCCCGGAGACGCCGCTCGATGCCGTCCTGCTCGCCGAGGCGCTGGACGAAGCCGAGGTGCCGAAGGGAGTCGTCAGCATCGTCCCGGCCGGGCGGGAGGTCGGCGAGCACCTGGTGACGCATCCTGGCGTCGACAAGGTGGCGTTCACCGGCAGCACTGCCGCCGGGCGCCGCATCGCCGTGCTGTGTGGCGAGCGTCTCCGCCGCGTCACGCTGGAGCTCGGCGGCAAGTCCGCCGCCATCCTGTGTGACGACGTCGATCTCGCGGCTGCGGTCCCTCCGCTGGTCGGCGCGGGCACGATGAACAACGGGCAGGCCTGTGTCGCCCAGACGCGGATCCTTGCGCCGCGAAGTCGCTACGCGGAGTGTGTCGAGGCGCTGGCCGCGGCGCTGCGTGCGCTCCCCGTCGGCGATCCGCTCGACCCCGCGACCGCCATCGGGCCGCTCGTCGCCGAACGGCAGCGCGATCGCGTCGAGGGCTACATCGCCAAGGGCCGCGCGGAGGGCGCGCGCGTGGTCACCGGCGGAGGGCGACCACCCGGCCTCTCGACCGGCTGGTTCGTCGAGCCGACGCTGTTCGCGGACGTCGACAATGCGATGGCGATCGCGCGCGAGGAGATCTTCGGTCCGGTGCTCGCGGTGATTCCGTACGACGGCGACGAGGACGCAGTGCGGCTCGCCAACGACTCGGAGTACGGCCTGTCGGGATCCGTCTGGACGAGCGACCCGGCGCGCGGCCTGGCGCTCGCGAAGCGCGTCCGGACGGGCACCAGCAATGTCAACTACTTCATGATGGCGATGTCCGGCCCGTTCGGCGGCTGCAAGGCGTCTGGCGTCGGCCGTGAGCTCGGGCCCGAAGGCCTGCGCGCGTATCTCGAGCCGCAGACGATCTGCCTGGCTCCCGGCTCGGAGCCGGCGTAGTCCTTCATGGGACCCGAGACGGTCGCCGCGGTGCTCCGCGTCCACGCCGACGTCGACCGGCGGGCCGTCCCTCTGCACGCGCGTCATGCCTCTCGCCTGCAGTGCCGGCGCGGCTGTGCGTCTTGCTGCGTCGACGACCTTTCCGTCTTCGAGGCCGAGGCCGAGATCATCCGGACGCGAGCCGCACATGTGTTGCGCGAGCCGCCTCATCCGATCGGCGCCTGCGCCTTCCTCGATCCGCACGGCGCGTGTCGGATCTATCCGCATCGGCCGTACGTGTGCCGTACGCAGGGGCTCCCGCTGCGCTGGATCGATTTCGACGACCCCGAGGCAGGCGGCGAGCGGCGCGACATCTGCCCGCTGAACGAGAACGACGAGCCGCTCGAGGCGCTGCCTGCCGATGCGTGCTGGGAGCTCGGGCCGACGGAGGGCCAGCTCGCAGGGATCCAGGCCGCGCACGATGGCGGCGCGCTGCGCCGCGTGCGACTGCGCGCACTCTTCACGTCGTCGCGCTGAACCCCGAGACCCCCGGGCGCCCCGCGGATCGAGGGTTACGTTTTGGCTCGGTCGTCGTTGCGCGCCGTCCGTCACCGCGAGGGATCCAGTGACCGTCCTGCAGCCGATCGTTTCGCCGGAGCGCGCCGGCGGCCACGCGCTGTGGGGCCGCGGCTTCCGGCCGTTCTTCTTGCTGGCGGCGCTGCACGCCGCCTTCTTCGTGCCGCTCTGGCTCGCGATCCTGCACGGCCTGCTGCCCTTCCCCGTCGGGCTCGACCCGATCGCGTGGCACGGCCACGAGATGCTGTTCGGCTTCGCCGGCGCCGCCATCGCCGGCTTCCTGCTGACCGCCGTGCCGGTCTGGACCGGAACGCCGGCGGTCACCGGCGCACGGCTCGCGGCGATCACCGCGCTCTGGGTTCTCGGGCGGGTCGCGTTCCTGAGTTCCTCCGCCCTGCCGCCGTGGGCGCTCGTCGCCGCGGATCTGCCGTTCTTCGTTGCGCTCGCCGGGTTCCTCGCCACGCCGCTGCTCGCGCGCAGCCAGCGACGCAACGCCGGCTTCCTCGCCGCGCTGATCGCGCTCGCACTCGTCAACGGCCTGTTCCACCTCCACCTGCTCGGCGTGGCCCTGCTCGAGCCGCGCGCCGCCTTGCGCTGCGGGATCGCTGTCATCGCGGTGCTGTTGATCGTCGTCGGCGGCCGGATTACGCCGGCCTTCACGCGCAATGCGCTCGCCCGCACGGGCGCAGCGGCGGCGATCCCCCCGTCGCCACGCCTCGATCGAATTGCCGCAGCCGCAGCGGCCGTCGCCGCGGCCGCCGCCCTCTCGCCGGCACTCGCCACCCTGCACGGCGTTGCGGCGTTCGCCGCGGGCGCCGCGGTGCTCGTGCGGCTGGCCGGCTGGCAGACTGCGCGCACGCTGCGGGATCCGCTGCTGTGGTCGCTGCATGCGGGACAGGCATGGCTCGGCGTCGGCCTGTTCGCTGCCGGGGTCGCTGCGTTCTGGCCCGCCCTCCCCGTGACGGTGGCCGTGCATGCGCTGACCGCCGGCGCGATGGGCGCAACGATCCTCGCCGTCATCACGCGCGTCTCCCTCGGGCACACCGGCCGGCCGCTCGTGGCGCTTCCCGGCACGGCGCTCGCGTACGCGGGCGTCCATCTGGGCGCCGCCGTGCGAGTGGTCGGCCCGCTGCTCGTGCCCGCGCACGCCGCGACGGTCTGGCTCCTCGCCGGCAGCCTGTGGGCGGCGTCGTTCGCGTTCTTCCTCGCGTGCTACGGACCGTTGCTGCTCCGCCCGCGCCCGGACGGCCGGTCCGGCTGAATCGTGCGGTTGCGGTCCAGCGATCTGCGCTACGCGAGCGTTCCGCTCAACAGCACGGCCGCGACACTGAAGTAGATCACGAGCCCCGTCACATCGACGATGGTCGCGACGAACGGCGCCGACGCGCTGGCGGGGTCGAAGCCGAGGCGCGAGAGCAGGAACGGCAGCATCGCGCCGATCAACGAGCCCCACAGCACGATGCCGACGAGGCTCGTCGCCACGGTCAGCGCAATCCAGGTCGCCTGCGCGGCGGGCGTTTCCGCGCCCGGCCACAACCACACACGGGCGAAGCCGATCACGCCGAGGATCACGCCGAGCGTGAGGCCGGAGGCGATTTCCTTGAGCAGGACGCGCCACCAATCCCGCAGACGCAGCTCGCCGATGGCGAGCGCGCGGATCACCAGCGTCGTCGCCTGGGAGCCGGAGTTGCCGCCGCTCGAGATGATCAGGGGGATGAACAGCGCGAGCACGACGGCCTTCGCCAGGGCGTCCTCGTAGTAGCCGATCGCCGTCGCCGTCAGCAGCGACCCGAGGAACAGCACGGCCAGCCAGAAAACCCGCTTGCGCACCATCTCGAAGAGGCCCGCCTCGAGATACGGCGCGTCCAGCGCCTGGGTACCGCCGATCTTCTGGAAGTCCTCGGTCGCCTCTTCGCGAACCACGTCGACG
The DNA here is from genome assembly GCA_039794265.1 of Myxococcota bacterium. Lineage (GTDB taxonomy): Bacteria > Myxococcota_A > UBA9160 > UBA9160 > PR03 > CAADGG01. Next base: position 108,865 of record JBDIVR010000009.1, on the reverse strand, counting down.
ATGTCGTCGATCGTGACGATGCCCTTGATGCGGCCGGCGGCGTCCACGACCGGTACCGCCATCAGGTCCCGTTCCGCGAATACCTCCGACACCTTCTCCTGATCCATGTCGTCCGGGACCGTGACGACTTCGGTGTGCATGACCTCGCGGACGGTCTTCTCCGGCTGCGCGGCGAACAACTCGCGGAACGAGATGACGCCGATCAAATGCTGCTCGGCGTCGAGCACGTAGATGTAGTAGATCGTCTCGAGGTTGGTCCGCGCCTGGCGGCGCAGATAGCTGATGGCCTCGTCGACGCGCATCTCTGGCCGCAGGCGCGCGTAGCGCGGGCTCATGAGCCCGCCTGCGGCGTCCTCGGCGTACGCCAGCAGGGCGGTGACCTCCCGACGGGTCTCGGGGTCGAGCAGCCCCAGCAGCTCCGCCCGCGCGTCCTCGTCCGTTTCCTGGACCACGTCGGCGGCGTCATCGGGCGCGAGCTGACGCACCCAGAGCTGACGCTCGCCGCGCGGCAGCTTCGAGAGCAGCGTCGCCTGGTCACGCGCCTCGAGACCGAGGAACAGATCCTCGGCCTCGTCGGGCGCCAGCAGCCGGAAGCCCTCGACGCGCTCGCTGGCGTCGAGGAACGGCCAGGCGTCGGCGAGTTCGTCACCGGAGAGCGCGTCTGCCTGCGCGTCCGCTTCGGTTGCCATCCATGCTCCCGGTTCGGTGGATGCCCTGGGGAGGGCAGAACGAGCGCGACGATACCGCTCGTCGCGAGCCGAGTCCGGATCGCCGCGTCCCTCAGTCCCGATCGCCGTCCGCGACGTTCCAGACTTCGAGCTTCGAATAGTCGTCCGCACGCAGCGTACCGAGCAGGCGATCGACCTCCTCCACCGGCACCTCGAGCGCCGTGAGCGTACGGCCAGCGAGCTCCAGCGAGCCTTCGAGCGTCTCCGCGACGACCGCCGTTGCGCCGGCAGCGACCAACTGCTTGCCGTGGGTGTGGCTTCGTGCCCGCGCGAGCACCAGGAGCTCGGGCTGCGCGCGGCGGACGGTCGTGCAGATGTGTTCCGCCGCCCTCGGATCGTCCACCGTGACGACCATCGCGCGCGCGCGTGCGATTCCGGCGGATGCCAGTACGCCCGTGCGCGTCGCGTCGGCGACGAAGGCATCGAAGCCCTCTCCGCGCAGGACCGCTACGCGGGCCGGGTCGAGGTCGAGGCCGATCGCATCGAGGCCCTCTTCGGCCAGCACGCGGCACACCGTGTGGCCCACGCGCCCACAGCCCGCCACCACGACATGTCCCTCGAGATCCGCCGTCTCGGCGGCGATCAGGCCGGAGGCGGGCGGCGGCTCGCGCGCGGCCAGCGCGGCGTCGATGCGGCGACCGAGAGCGGCGAGTCCCGGGGACACGAACATCGTGAGTGTCGCCAGCGTCAGCAGCCCGGTGGCGAGAGCCGGGTCGAGCAGCCGCTCCTCGCGCGCAAGATCCAGCGCCACCAATCCGAGCTCCCCGACCTGCGAGAGCAGCAAGCCCACGTGCAGCGCCCGGCGCCACGGATGCCCGAACACGCGGGCCAGCCCCACGAGGACCGCCGCCTTGCAGCCGATCAGCGCCACCATCGCCGCCGCCAGCACGAGCGCATGCGACGCCACCCACGCGAGGTCGATCGACAGCCCGACGTTGGCGAAGAACAGCCCGAGCAGCAGCGTGCGGAACGGCTCGATGTCGGACTCGACCTGGTGCTTGTACTCCGTCTCGCCGACGAGCAGACCCGCGAGGAACGCGCCGAGCGACATCGACAGGCCCGCGGCCTCGGTAGCCGCTCCGGTGCCGAGCGCCAGCAACAGCGTGAGGGCGAGCAGGACCTCCGGACTGCGCGAGTTGGCGACGACCCGGTAGATCGGTCGCAACAGGTAGCGGCCGGCGAGCAGGATTCCGATCATCGCCAGCAATGCCTTGGCCGCGGCCTGCTCGAGCGCCACGCCGAGACCTTCCCCCTGCGTCTCGCCGAGTACGACGATCGAGACGAGCAGCGGAATCACCGCGAGGTCCTGCAACATCAGCACGGCGATCGAAAGACGACCGTGCCGGTGGGCCAGCTCGCGGCGCTCGCGCAGCAGCTGCAACACGACCGCGGTCGACGACAGCGCCAGCGCGAGTCCCACGAAGACGGCCAGCAGGCCCTCCGCAACACCGGCCGCGGTGACGGCCGCCGCGAGTAGCGCCCCGCTGACGAGAACCTGCGCGCTGCCGAGGCCGAGCAGGTCGCGACGCATCTCGACGAGCTTGACGACCGAGAGCTCGAGGCCGATCGCGAAGAGCAGGAAGAGGATCCCGATCTCGCCGAGCAGCCGCAGCACGCCGCTCGACTCGGCCAGCGCGAGTCCGCTGGGCCCGAGGATGACGCCGGCGATCAGGTAGCCGAGAACGGAACTCAGACCGAGGGCGCGCGTCAGCGGCACGAGCACCACCACCGCCATCAGGAACAGCAGCAGGCTCAGCAGGCCGGCGTGCCCCTCCACGCTCCCCCCACGCCCTGCCCGGCAGGGACGGCTGCACTCTAGCCCGCCGCGACGATCGCACCGAGCGCGGGTATTCTCGCGCGCCTCACGGAGGTTCGAGATGCCCATCCGTCACTGCCAGCGAGATCAGCTCCCGCGGATCCGGATCCAGCACGACACGCCGGCTGTGCGTCGCCGCTGGCGTTGGATCCCACTGGCACTCGCGATCGCGCTGTTGCTGGCCGCGCCGCACGCCTGGTCCGCACTTCCCGCGACGGACGGCGGCTTCGTCCCGGTCGCCTTCGCGAAGGAGCGCGCGGATGCGTACCTCGAGTTCGCCACCGCCAGCGTCGCGAAGGGGAGCATCCTCAACGCCATCGCCCACATGGAACGCGACCTCCGGGATCCCGCCTACACCGCGCCGGCCGCTCCGATCGAGGTCGCCGACTGGGCCGGTATCTTCCGCAAGCTCGAGACGCTGCAGGACACGCGCGATTTCGACGCGCTCTACCTGACGAACGCGCTGCTCGGCTACGAGGGGCATCCGTATCTCACCGAGGAGACGTGGAACCGCGTCCGCGAGGTGCTGTTGTCGTTCAAGATGTGGGTGACCGATCCGACGCCGGCGATGCCCGACCCCGAGAATCCAGCGCGCGACTGGGACGAATCGATCTACTGGACCGAGAATCACCAGGCGCTGTACCACACGATCGAGCTGCTGCTCGGCGAACGCTATCCAGAAGAATGCTTCACGATCATCGGTTTCCTGCCCACGGGAGACTGCAGCGGCGCGTTCGAGATGACCGGGGAGGAACACCGAGGCCGCGCGCATGCCTTCCTGCTGCGTTGGTTCGAGGAGCGCTGGAACATCGGCTTCGCCGAATGGCACTCGAACATCTACTACCAGAAGGATGCGACGCCGCTGCTGTCGCTCGTGGAATTCGCCGCGGATCCGGAGATCCGCACCCGCGCGGCGATCCTTCTCGACGTGCTGTTGCTGAACCTGGCGACGCATACGCACCGCGACGTGCTCGGCGTGACGCACGGGCGCTCGGAGATGAAGGACACGTACTTCGGTCCGCGCAACGACACCTGGGGCATCGCGCACCTGCTGTTCGGCCAGCAGGACGAGGTCGGTCACACATCGATCGGAGAGCCGGGGGCGACGCTATTCTCGCGCGCCCGGCACTATCGGATGCCGTCGGTGATCCTCGAGGCCGCGCACGCGCCAGGCCCGTTCGTCGACCGGATGCGGATGAGCGTCCCACTCGACGCCGGGGCACCGATCACGGCGGACCCCGAGCATCCCCCCGGACATCCGTTCAGCGACGACGAGCCCGGTTTTACGTTCTGGTGGGGCCTCGGCGCGTGGACGGCGTGGCAAGTACTCCCGATCTCGCTCGGCGGCGCCGACCGCTACGACCTCTTCGATACCGCCTTCTTCGCGCCGTTCAAGCCTCTTCTCGCGCTGCTCCCGGACGGTCCTGCGGGCGTCGCCATCGGTCAGGGGCTCGCACAGGTTTTCTGGCAGATCCTGTCCCTCGGCCTTCTCGAGGAGACCAACACCTACACCTATCGCAGTCCGGAGTACATCCTGTCGACGGCGCAGAGCTACCGACCCGGCGCCAACTCGGCACAGGTCCACGCCTGGCAGGCGACCTTCGACCCGTACGCGATGGTATTCACGACCCACCCGATGAACCCGCTGCAGCCACCTTCGGAGTGGGTCAACTCGACGGACGGGCAGCCCGGATACTGGACCGGCAGCGCCTCGCTGCCTCGTTCAGCCCAACACGAGAACGTCGGGATCTACCAGTACGAGCCGGGTTATCAGCCCGGAGCGATCCTTCCCGGAACCTTCGTCTACCAGCCCTTCACGCACGCGTACTTCCCGCAGGACTATTTCGACGAGGTCGAGCAAGCGGGCAACTGGACTTTCGGGCGCACCGCCAACGGCTACATCGCGCTGTACTCGTGGCGGTCGACGTTCTGGCAGACCACCCCTCCTGAAGAGCTGGCGCTGCTGCCGAACCGACCCGGCGGAGGCCCGATGACGAGCTCCTTCGATCTCGTCGCCGAGGGCGGCGCCGACAACGTCTGGATCGTCGAATGCGGCGACGCGGCGCAGTGGGGCTCGTTCGAGGCGTTTCGGACGGCAATCCTGGCTGCGCCGCTGACGGTCACCGATCGGGGTCCGGAGCCGGGCTTCGACGTCACCTACACGTCGCCGAGTCGAGGCGGGCTGACACTCGGCTGGGACGCGCCGTTCACCGTCGCAGGCACGGAGGTGCCGATCGCCGACTACCCGCGCATCGACAACCCGTGGGTCACCGCGCAGCGCGGGGATCCGCAGTGGCTCGTCCAGGGCACCGAGACGGGCGTGCTGCTCGACTGGGAGAAGGTCGAGCGGACCGTGTTCGTCCCGGAGCCGGGCGCCGGCCTCGGCGGCGCAGTGGCGCTGCTGTTGCTCGGGCGGTGGGCGCGCGGCGACGCGCGGCGGCGACGCGAACGGAGCTGATCGAGCGCCGCGACCTCCGCCGGATGCGGCAGCGCGCGGCACCTGGAACTTCGATCCCGGTTCAGCCGCCGGCCATCGCGCCGAGGACTACGAACGGCTCCGCACCGGTCGCCACCGCGTCGGGCAGCGGCGCGTCCGGCAGCTCGTGCGACAGATCCTCCCGGCACGCGAAGAAGCGGACGAACGCGCGGCGACGCTTCGTCGCATGATCCCGGATGGTTCCGCGCAGGACCGGATGGCGTTCCTCGAGCGCATCGAGAACGGTCCGCTGCGTAGCCGGCGCCGGCACGTCGAGCCGGACCTCGCCGCTGACCTGCGCCAGCGTGCGCAGATGCGCCGGCAGCACGACGCGGATCATCGCAGCGTCTGGACCTCGACGGACAGCACCGGTGGCAGGTCCCGGACGATCGGCGTCCAGTGGTCGCCGGCGTCGGCCGAGCCGTAGACCTGTCCGCCGCTGGTCCCGAAGTACACGCCGCATGGATCGAGCGCGTCGACCGCCATCGCGTCGCGCAGCACGTTCACGTAGCAGTCGCGCTGCGGGAGGCCGTTCGTGAGCGGCTCCCAGTGCTCGCCGCCGGTGCGGCTGCGGTAGACGCGCAGCTTCCCGTCCGGCGGATAGTGCTCCGAGTCGCTCCGGATCGGAACGACGTAGATGGTCTCCGGCTCGTGCGCGTGCACGTCGATCGGGAACCCGAAGTCGCTCGGCAGGTTCCCGCTGACCTCGCGCCACGTGTCACCGCCGTCGTCGCTGCGCATCACGTCCCAGTGCTTCTGCATGAACAGCACATCGGGTCGCGACGGGTGCATCGCGATGCGGTGGACGCAGTGGCCGACCTCGGCGTTCGGGTCCGGGATGCCCTCGGAGTGCAGGCCTCGGTTCACCGGGCGCCAGTTCTTCCCGCCGTCGTCGCTTCGGAACGCGCCGGCCGCCGAGATCGCGACGAAGAGACGCTCGGGACGCGTCGGATCGAGCAGGATCGTGTGCAGGCACATGCCGCCGGCGCCGGGTTGCCAGTGCGGGCCCGAGCCGTGCTCGCGCAAGCCGGCGAGCTCTCGCCACGTCTTGCCACCGTCGCGCGAGCGGAACAGCGCGGCGTCCTCGACGCCGGCGTAGACGTCGTCGGGATCGGACAGTGACGGCTCGAGGTGCCAGACGCGCGCGAACTCCCACGGATGCGGTGTGCCGTCGTACCACTGGTGCGTGCCGGGAACACCTTCGTATGCGAACTGGTTGCCGACCGGCGCCCACGTCTCACCGCCGTCGTCGGAACGCTGGATCAGCTGCCCGAACCAGCTGCTCGACTGCGACGCATACACGCGATCCGGATCGACCGGCGAGCCCTTCACGTGGTAGATCTCCCAGCCCCCGAAGTGCGGGCCGCTCACGTTCCAGGTCTCGCGCCGGCCGTCCGCCGTCAGCACGAAAGCGCCCTTGCGCGTTCCCACGAGAATGCGCACTCCACTCATCGTCTCCTCCTCTCCTGCCAGGGGCCATCTCGCCGGCACCGACTCGTGCGGATTCTGCCACCGGTCCGGTCCCGGCGCCCGGAGCGCTCGCCGTCGGCGCGGCTGCACTGTCTCCTGCCAAGGCGAACGGGAGCAGGAGCGCTCCGGCCGCTACTGCATCTGGGAGGCTGGGCGGAACTGCAGCGCGTACAGGGACGCCCCTCGCATCCGCACCACCATCTGCACGACGCGCCCCGCCAGACTCGACACGTCGCTGCCCTTCTCGAGCCACTCGACGGGCTCTGCAACGCCGTTTCCGCTCACGTAGACGCAGTCCTCGACGGAGAAACCGGTGATCGCTTCTCCCCGCTCGTCGAGGAAGCCGATCTGCGCATGACCGGTCGCGCCGGTATCGATGTTGAGCACCAGGCGTTCGCCGACGAAGCGCAGCGGGTACGTGACGAACCCGGCCTCGCGGTCGTAGGGCGCGTCGGCCGAAACGAATCCGTCGAGGCGTTGCACCAGGCGGTGGACAACGGGCCCCCGTGAGGAAGCCCCGTGCGGGCTGTGATACGACGGGCGCGAGTACGAGTACTGCCAGAGTTCGTCACCCCGGCGGATCAGACCGAACGTGATGTAGGGACGGTGGATCGGATAGCCGCGGTGCTCGCCGATCGACACGTACGCGGGACGCGGGTGGCGCTGCCAGCGCAGTCCGTCCCGACTGGTGGCGAGCTGCACCTCGACGACGCCGCTGCCGCGCCCGCGCGAGGGACTCGCGAGCGCGCTGCGCGCCGGCGGGCTCGTCTGCTCGTAGTGAAAGTACCAGAGCGGAAACGCAACGTACGCATCGGGCGCCCACGGATACTTGATCGCGCGCGTGTTGTAGAGATCGGTCGCCTCGGGGTCGAACTGCGGATCGCGTGCCATCGCGACGGGATACTCGAGACTCGGGCCGGCGGGGGACAGCGGGCCGTTGTCGAGCCACCAGGGATCGAGGATGTCGCGCTTCGTCCGCATCGGCGGCTCCGCCGACGCGCCGGGCAGAGCCGGGGCGAACGGCCACGCGCGCAGCGGGTCGGTCGTCTCGGCGCGGACGAAGTAGCGCTCGGTCTTGCCGGCGAGGGTCTGCCCGTAGTCGGAGCGCAGGTGCGCGACGTAGCGACGGCGCTGATCGTCGAAGTACGCCGTCGGGGCCGAGCCAGCGGCGAACGGGAGCGCGGTCACCTCGTTGCGCTCGAACGAGAACCCGTCGGCCGACGTGAAGATCCACAGACCGCGCTCGGCGGATCCGCTGAGGAGCTTCCAGCGCTCGGCCGGCGGCGCGGCGGGATCGAGGAACACCGATCCGCGACGCGCGGGATCGGCGGCGACGAGATGGCCGCGCCCGCCCGGAAGCTCCGGCGCTTCGAACTGGAGGCCGTCGTCGGAAAGCCAGACGCAGGTTCCGCCTGGGCATTCCCCGTACAGCCGGATCCGCCCCTGCTCGTCCTCGACGACGCTGCTCCAGCCGACACCCTCGCCGAGCACGATCTCCTCGAGACGCGCGGAATGCGGCGTGAACGTCACGTGCTCGCTGCGCACGAACAGCGCGTCGTCGAGAAAGACGTGCTTGTCGCCGCCGAGGTCGATCGGAAGCGACGCGGCGCGGCCGTCCGGGAACCGCAGCGGCGGTGCATCGGGGAGCCGCGGCGGATCTACCGGATGACGCGAGAAGCTGCCCGGCGGTGCGAAGTCCTCGCGGTAGCGCGCCTCGTCCGAGAGACGCAGCTCGTCGAGGGCGCCGGCGACCGGTCGCTGCCAGCGGCCGTCGCGGCCGACGGTCAGATAGTCCTCTTCACCGGTCGGAAGCGGCGTCAGGCGCGCGGCGAGGGACTCGCCCTGTCGCCGGCCGTCGGCGTAGTGCCACAGGCGACCGGTTCCGGTGTCGTGGACGAACGCGAAGTGTGCCCACGCGCGGCCCGCGAGCACTCGCGGATCCGTCGGGATCGAGAGCCGCAGACCGGACGGCTCGTTCACGAGTTCGAAGCGCGCCTCCGCCGGGTGCAGCGAGAGTCGCGTCACGCGCTCGTCGTCACTGCGCGGTCCGGTCCCGATCTCGAGGATCACGCCCTCCTCTGCGGCCCCCGGGTCGGCTCGAAGCCAGAACTCGACGGTGAAGTCGCTGCCGCCGAGGTTCACGGCACCGGCGGTCGGATGGGTCATCGGCACGCCGCGCAGATGCGACTCCCCGTGCACGAGCGCCGCGGCGAACGTCGCATTGGCCCATGTCATCGGTGCGATCGTCCGCCCCGGGCGCGTCGGCGGCGCGAGCAGGCCTTTCCGGATCCGCGCGTCGTCGTCCAGTCCGTTCGCGACGATCGGAAGCGGCGCGGGCTCGGCGGCGCGGAGCGCGCGGCCGAAGCGCCCCGGTTCGAGACGCGCGCCGCGTCCGAGGCTCAGGAAGTGGCCATCCGGTCCGGCGTCGCTCAGCACCGAACCGGGCGCGATCCCCTCCTGCTCGTCGAAGAGCCAGAGTGCGACGGTGCCGGCATCCGCAGAGGGAGTCGGCGCCAGGCCGAGCGCGGCCGCGCTGGCCAGCAGTCCGACGACGATCGGAACGGAACGCGCGCTCGCCATGCGGCCGACGCTATCTCTTCGCGCGCGGACGCGCAGCGCCGCGCACAGCGACGACGGGCTCGACTCCGCCTCGCGTCGCCGCGTCGGACCCGTCGCGCCGCGCGGGATCCATCGTGACGGACCGGTCATGCTACGGTTTGCAAGGAAAGGACCACCCGTCCGAGAGCTGCCACGCGGATTTGCCGGGCCGTTGCGCACGCATGCACCCGCGTCGCCGCTCCTCCTACGCCGCCGCGCGACACCACGCGCGGGCAGCTCGGCACTCTCCAACAGCAGAGTGAAGCGACAACGGCGGAGTCGTGATGCACGTGACCGCGCCCCGATCTGTCTTCCGACCCCTCTCCGAGCGACACGCTCCCGGACTGCGGCGCAGTCGCCGGATGGCGCCTGCGCTCAGCGCGCTGATCGCGCTGACGTCAGCACCGATCGCCCACGCCGCACCGACGCCGATACCGGCGACTCCCGAGGCGACGAACGTCCGCGAGCTGAAGGTCCTGACCTACAACGTCAAGGGTCTTCCGGTCCTCACGAACCTCGATCGGCTGAAGCGGATCGGAGAGATCCTGGCCGAACGGCGGCGGCTCGGCGACGAGCCCGACGTCGTCGTGCTGCAGGAGGCGTTCGTCCGCAAGTCGCAGCGGGTGCGAAATCGAGCGGGCTATCCCCACGTGGTGCTCGGCCCCACGGACGGCGGCCTGTTCCGCAACTCCAGTGGTCTCGAGATCCTGAGCAATTATCCGATCCTCGAGCGCCACCAGCGCCGTCTCCACGACTGCGCGTTCCCGGAGTGTCTCGTCTCCAAGTCCGTGGTCGGCGTGACGCTCGAATTGCCTGGACTCCCGGCGCCCGTCGACGTCTTCACGACGCATCTCCAGGCCGACACCCGCAACGACGGCGTCCGGCGCAACCAGATCGACGACATCACCGTGTTCCTCGACCGGATCCAGTTCGGACGCGTCCCGGCCATCTTCGCCGCCGACTTCAACTTCAAGCCGAGGCACGAGAGCTACCACAAGTTCCTGCGCGAGACCCCGTTCGCCGACGCCGGTTTCGAATGTCTAGCAGCGCTGGAGTCCTGCAAAGTCGTCGTCGGCGCCCACGGGCAGACCGACCTCTACGACGTGTGGAAGACCACGAACGACCGACAGTTCTACTACCAGCCGGCGGACAGCCCCCTCCGCATCGAGCCGATCCGCGTGATCCGCAACTTCACCGAGCCGGTGCGAGGCGGCGAAGGCGGCTTCCTCTCCGACCATTGGGGTTACGAGGTCCACTACCGGATCGCCTGGTAGCGCCGGGGTCGCGCTCGTGCCTCGGCGCATCTTCCGGAATCCCACACCGATCGACGTCGCCCTGGTTTCCGTACGCCAGCTCCTCGCGAGCGTTCCGGGCGGATTCCTGTCCGAGGGCTCGGGCTCCCTCGCTGCGCTCGAGCGCACGGTTCGGCCCGCCCTCCTGCAGGGTGCCCTCGTGCACGATGCCCGGATCGCCGCCCTCTGCTTCTCTCACGGCGTGCGCGTGCTCTGGTCCGCAGACAGGGATTTCTCTCGCTTCCCGGAGCTGGCCGTGGTCAACCCGCTCCCGAAAGGCTGAGCCTCGCCGCGATCCCAGCTCGCCAAGGTCGCGACCCTAGAACGCCGCCTGGCCGGATCGACACGGCGCGCGAGCGGGCCGTTGCGCGCTTTCCCCGACGCTGACGCCCGCGGAAAAGCAGGGGACCCGGGGGGCCGCAGCTGCGATCCCGTCGGATCCCGAGTCCCTTCGGCGCTTGGTGGTGTCGCGGCATCATCGGCTCGATGCTACGATGCGTTCGATGCGGACGACCCTACGCCTCGACGACGACCTCTTCCGTGAGCTCAAGAAGCGCGCGAGCCGGGAGGGCCTGACTCTCTCCGAGCTCGTCAACCTCGCACTCCGGCAGAGCCTCCAGACCGAGAAGCGACCCCGCCGCGGCTTTCGCCAGAAGACGCGCGACCTGGGTCGGCCCGCCTTCGACGTCACGAAGGCCAACGCCGTAGCCGCCGGCCTCGAGGACGACGCCATCCTGCGCAGGCTCGCCGGCACGTGAGGATCGTCGATACGAGCGTGCTCCTCCCGGCCGTGAGCCCCTCGCTGCCCCAGCACGATCCGGCCCGCGCGGCGCTCGAGGCCGCGATCGACGACGAGCGACCGCTCGGGCTGACCTGGGTCGTCGTCAATGCCTTCTTGCGGCTCACCACGAAGCCCGGTCTCTTCGAGCGTCCTCTCACGATCGAGCAGGCGTGGGATCTCGTGAACGATTGGCTGACACATCCGGGCGTCCGGGTCGTTCAGGAGACGGAGGAGCACTCACGGCTCTGGTCGGAACTCCTGCGAGGCGCAGGCACCGGAGGCGACCTCACGACCGACGCCTGGATCGCCGCGATCGCCCTCGCGCACGGCGCATCTGTCCTCACTCTCGACTCGGACTTCGCACGCTTCGCGGGCGTGCGCTGGGAGAGCCCCCTCGCGCGGTAGACACGTGAGGCCTGATCCAGAGCGGGCCGTGCGTCTTACCTAGGACACCACACACAGGGCTTGCGCTGCGCGGCCCCGGACAAGCGTCCAAGGACCAGAGATCAGAGGTTCCACTTGCGACGCGCCTGCCGCGCGGCCAGCCCTGCGAGTCCGGTCATCAACAGCAAACCCGTTCCGGGCTCGGGAACGAGACTCGCGACACGAAACCCGATGGTGCTGTCCCCGTTGACCGGGCTGGTGCCGAGCCGGTCCGACGCGGCGAGGCCGCCGACGGCGCCCAACGCGGGGGTGCCCCGACCCCCGCCCCGGACGCCCCGGAGCGAGCCGAGCACGATCTCCTCGTTCCACTCCCAAACATTCCCACCCTGGTCGAACGTCCCGTTCGGACTCGCCGAGCCGGTGAAAGCGCCCACATCGGTGACGTTGCCGACGGCGAAGTCGCAATTCGCCGTGTTCGGCGTCGCCCCCGGCGCTGCGCACACCGTCGGATCGTTCGAGCCGGCCGGGAAGTCCAGAAAGCTCTGCGTCCCCGGATCCCAGTACGCCGCCTTGTACCACTCGTTCTCGCTCGGCAGGAAGATGTTCGCCCCCGGGTTGCGCAGCACCGTCGGCCCGCTGCTCGGGATCGCCGTCCCGCCGAGCAGCGTGTACGCTCCGGTCTCCGTGTCCGCGCTCCCCTGGCCGTTGTTCAGCCAGTTCGTGAAGCGCAGCGAGTCGTAGAAAGACACGAAGTTCACCGGCTTGTTCTCGAAGCCGGGCTTCACGCTGTACGTGAAGGTCCCCGAGCTGCCCGTGCGCGTGATGCCGCCCGCCGCGTCGCTCCCCATGAACGGGTTGTAGAGCCCGAGCGGGTCGTCCGCGGCCTTCGCGGTCAGGAACTCCGCGTACTGCGCGTTCGTCACCTCGAACTGCGAGATCCGGAACGTCTCCGCCACCGAGCCCTCGCTGACCCCCGAAGATTCCGCATCGCTCCATCTCCCTCGCGTCCCATCTCCCTTCCCGAGGAGTGGCCTCGCACTTCGGGGCTCTGGGGTTGTACCCCCCCCCCACCGACACCGAATCAAGTCGAATCCGCGTGACGTCTTCGTGTGCTCCGTGCAGCCATCTGGTGCGGCGGTGAAACCATCCAGCCGGCTCGGCGCGGCGCGGCTCGCAGGTCGCGAGGGCGCACCACGAACCCCTCGCGGGTGTCTCCGATCCCCTGGAGATCCTCGGGCGATACACCCACCCGGATCCGGGTGGGTGTATCGAAGACGATCGCCGTGCCCATCGCTCGAAAGACTCGATCCCGGACCGAGTCCCGCCAGAGCCTCGCGTGCTCGATCCGGTCCGGCCGATCCGCATCGTTCGCAGCGCGCGCGCTTCGCGCGATGGGGGCGCCTTCGCGCGTCGAGGCTGACGTGCCCCGAGCGTGGCTCCGCTCGGGGAAAGGCGACGCGCAATGGGTAGGCATGCGGCCGACATCGAGTGGCCCGGCGATGCCTTTATTCCGGCTCGAGGTGCGGCGGTAGGGGATGGTCGCGGCCCGCACTATCATTGCCCGCATGCGACTGACCGAGGCCCAGATTCGCGCGATTCGCCGCCTCAGCCGGGAGACGGCCGGCGAGGCGGCCGTCGTGCGCCTGTTCGGGTCCCGGCTCGACGACGATGCGCGCGGAGGCGACATCGACCTGTTGATCGAGGTTCCGCAGCCGGTGGCGCGACCGGCCCTCCTGTCGGCCCGATTGTCGGCCAAGCTCTCGCGCGCGCTCGGCGGACGCCGGGTCGACGTCGTGATCAGCGCGCCGAATCTCCGACGACTGCCGATCCACGACCTCGCGCGACGCGAAGGCGTGCCGCTATGACCCTCGATCCCGCCGTCGGAGAGCGACTGAAGTTTCTCGTGCGCGTGGTGCAGCGGCAATGCGAGCACCTGCGCACGACGGACGCGCGCATCTTCGCGACGCCTTTTACGGCCGATCGCGCCCGCGCGCTCGCGTCCGACCCCGAACTCTCCGAGCGCGTCGAGGCCTTCGTCAGCCGTTTCGCCCGTCTGCAGGACACACTCGGCGACAAGCTTCTGCCCACGCTGCTGCATGCGCTCGGCGAAACGCCGGGCGCCTTCATCGATGCCCTCGACCGGGCCGAACGCCTGGGTCTGATCCGCTCCGCGGACGAGTGGCTGACCACCCGCCACCTGCGCAATCAGATGGTGCACGAGTATGTCGAAGACCCTGCGATCCTGGCCGACGCCCTCCAGAGCGGGCATGAACTCGTGGCCCTGCTCACGAATGCCGCGGACGCGATGATCTCGGAAGCCGAAGACCGCAACTGGACGTAGCTGCGGCGCCGGCCCGCAAACGCACACGGTACCGCACCGGCGCCTCCGCGCGGATCACCAGCGCAGGGAGGAAGACGCCCGGTCGGCGGTGCACGCTCAGCTCGACCCGCCGTGCGTGGCGCCTCGGGGGCTCGCGACACGAAACCCGATGTTGTCGTTCTCGTTGGTCGGGTTGTTGTCGTTCCGGTTCGACGCGGCGAGGTTGCCGGCGTTGTTGTTCCAGCTCCCGCCCCGGACGCCCAGGTTCGAGCCGCTGTTCCTCCCCTCCCCCGTGCCTCGGCCCGCGGTCAGTGCTTCCACAGCACCGCGTGCCGCGGCTCCTGGCTCTTTGCGTGCTGGACGTGGGCGACCCACGCCTGCACGCGGTTGGTGAGCGCGGCGGGATCGCCGTACCCGCGCTCGACGAGGTGGCGCTGCCGCCGGTAGCGCCGCTCGAAGCGCCGGATGCTGCGCCGGCGCAGCCGGATCCGCCCGTCGCGAAACGCGACGACGCCCACGAAATCGACGCCGAGCGCCGTCGGCCGCAGCCGGCAGTTACCCGGGTGCGTGCGCAGGCAGATCGCCGCGAGCTGCGCCTTCACGGCGCGCCCCTGCGCGCGCAGCCCCGCCGGGTCGTCGCCGAAGAGCACGAAGTCGTCCATGTAGCGCAGGTAGCCGCGCACCCGGAGACCGTGCTTCACGAAGTGGTCGAGCGGCGAGAGGTAAACGTTCCCGAGGAACTGGCTCGTGAGGTTGCCGATCGGGATCCCGCGCCGGCGCACCCGGATGTCGAAGAGCCCGTCGCCGATCCACTCGGTCGTCTCGGCGTCCGCGTGGCTCGCGAGGATGTGGCGCAGCAGCGCGAGCAGCCGCTGGTCGATCGACGGGAAGTAGCGCGACACGTCGCACTCGAGCGCCCAGGCGTGCCGGCGCGCGAAGGCCGCCGCGCGGCGCAGGGCGGCGTGGGTGCCCTTGCCGCGCCGGCACGCGTAGCTGTCCTCGATGAGCCGCGTCTCGAAGAGCGGCTCGAGCACGCGCACGATCGCGTGATGGACGACGCGATCCCGGAAGTCCGCGGCGGCGATGGTGCGGGTCTTCGGGTGGTGGATCTCGAAGTAGTGGTACAGCCCGTGGCGGTAGGAGCCGTCGCGCAGCTCGCGGTGCAGCGAGCCACCTCGCGCTCGAGGTCCGCGAAGAAAGCGGCGCCCGCCCGCGAGCGGCGCTTGCCGCGCAGCGCCGCGCGGGCGGCGGCCAGCACGTTCTCGAACGAGCTCACCCGCCCGTAGAGGTGCCTATGCCGGTGCAAGCTGTCCCTCGGGCGCGCGGGCGCCGCCGCCCGTCCGCTCGCCTGGCGCAGCCAGCCGCCCAGCATGCGCCCCCATTCCTCGAGGCCCACGCACGCGAAGCGGTACTGGCGCGCCGTCAGGAGCCGGCGCGCCTCCGCCATCCGCAGGAGCCAGCGCAGCACCACCTCGAGCTCCCGGTTCGCGCGCGCCAGCAGCCCTGCTTTACGCGGACCCGGCGGGCTCCACGCTGCGTCTACGAGCGTCTCCAGGATCGCGAGGCTGCGGTCCGCGAGGCGCTGGCCGAAGACGAAGCGCTGGCGCTCTTCGGGAACTGCTCGACCCGCTCGAGCAGCCACTTCGCGAAGTCGTACCACTTCACGAGCAACACCGGCGGATCGCTGGCGCGAGCCATGCCGTGCGCTCCCCCCGAAGGTTCACCACGGCCAGCTCCGGGAAACGAGAGAGATCCCCGCCCGCGCAACAGAGCACGCGCCGCCGTGGAAGGGGCAGACGGCGGTGATCGAGCATCGCGCACGAGGGCACCCTGCAGGAGGGCCGGCCGAACGGCCCGTGCGTAGCGACCCCCGGGCGCGTGCGCGATCCTTCCTACCGCATGCTCACCAACGCCCTCACCCGGCGCATCGTCGCCCTGCTCGACGCGCGCTTCGGGCTCGATGCGCGCTTCGTGTTCGGCTCCAAGGCCGCGGGCACGCAGCACCGCGGCTCCGACCTGGACCTGGCGGCGCTTTTCCGGCGCCGCCCGGATACGCTCGCACTGCTCGACGCCCAGACCGCCCTCGAGGAGATCGCAGGACGAGACGTCGATCTCGTCGATCTCGCGACGGCCTCCCCGATCCTCGTCCGGCAGGTTCTGGGACACGGACGCTGCGTGTTCGGACGGGACGCGCCGGAGCTGGCGCATTTCGAGGCGACGCTGCCCGGTCGCTACGAAGATCTCGAACGCATCCGCGCCGAGGCGGAGCGCGCGCTGGTGGAGCGGATGGTCCATGGTCGATCGTGACCTGGTGCTCGCCAAGGTCGCGACGCTGGAACGCTGCCTGGCCCGGATCGACACGGCGCGAGAGCGCCCCGCCGCGCCGGGGCGCTGCGCGAGGGCCGGGTCGTCTACGAACGGAGCCCTTCGTGAACGAGGCCGCTCGCTGGAACCTCGCGTGCTTCCCGTCGCAGCAGGCCGCCGAGAAGGCGCTGGAGGCGTACCTGTACGCGCACGGGGCGGAGAGCGTCTGGGGCCACTCGGTGGCCGATCTCTGCCGCGACGCCGACGCCCACGACGAGAGATCCGCCGTACTCGGCACCGAAGCGGCGGCGCTCGGCCTGTGCAGCGCGGTGATCGCGCAGGGGGCCCAAGCGATCGGCTCCGGGAGCTGAGTTCCGCTACGCGGGATCGCCGGCCATCCTCGACAGCACGTTGCGCGTGATGCGGTCGACGAAGGGATCGCCCGTGGTGAGGCCCCAGGCCCACTCGGTGGTGCCCGCGGTGAAGACTTCGCCGCGGCCGCGGCGGAAGCTGCCGAAGGCGGCGTGGCCGCGCAGCGCGCGCTCGATGTCGCCGCCGAACAGGCGATCGGCGACGAAGCGCGCGTCGTCGCGGCCGAGCAAGCCGGGCGTCGGCGTCCCCTCCGGCTCGCCGAGGGTGGCCGGCGCGAGGCCGACGATTTCGAAGGTCTCCGGCGTGCCGTCCTCTCCCGTCGGAACCGGCAGCCCGTCCTGCATCTGGAACGCGCAGCCATCGGTCTCGTACGCGCACAGCGCGAACTCGTCGCCGAGCACGTCGCCGTAGCCGAGGTCCGTGCCGGCGAGGCACCAGTGCTCGGGGCGATGGATCGTGTAGCCCGCGCTGCCGCGCGTCAGCGTCCAGCCGGCGCGCGAATAGCCGGCGCGCGCGAAGGTCACCCCCGTCATCGAGGTCTCGGGCCGGCGGATCAGCGGATCGGACCAGAGGCTCGTGACGCGGCGCTCGCGATCGCTGCCGACGACGGGATCTGCCGTCGGCGCGGTGAACTTGTAGCCCACGAGCGCGCGTCCGCCGCGTTCGAGGCGTACCTGCCAATAGCAGGTGTTGCCCGAGAAGAAGGATGCGCGTCCGCCGGCATCGACGAAGCTCTCGACGGCATCACGCTCCTCCCAGGTCCAGTACTCGTCGTGGCCGACACTGAGATAGCTCCGGTAGGGCGCGAGCGCGTCGGGGTGCGCGTCGAGATCGCTCTGCGCGAGATAGTCGAGCGGGATGCCGTTCCGCTCGGCCCAGATCGCGAACTGGTGCTCCCACTTGTGCAGGAAGCCGGCCGGCAGGTCCCAGATCGACGCGCCCGCCGCGACCAGCGGCCCCGTGGCGTCGGGCAATCCCGGCGCCTCGCCCGCGCCGCGTCGGCGCGTCGCCGGGATGCGCGTCGGCACGGGAGCCGCGACGAGGCAACGCGAGTACGGTCGATCGAATGCCAGCACCGCACCGGGCTCCGGCCGGTGCGCGAGCTGGTCCGGGCTGTCGACGAACGACGCATCGTTGCCGTAGAGGTTGCGCCCGCCCCAACTGTTGTAGGCCTGGTACGTGTTCGTCGCGAGCACGAGCACATGGCGCGCGTCCGCGCCGGGGTTCGCCGGCCGCACCACGAAACCATGTTCGGCCGTGTGCTCGCCCGACCCCTCGGCGCGCAGCTGTACCCGGTAGTAGCCGCTCGGCCAGTCTCGGCCGACGCGCAGCGCGAAGGTCTCGGGCCAGCCGCAGCCGTCGCGCCACGCGTCGGCCGGGATCGCGCGCTGATCGGCGCGGATCCCCCGCGCTTCGTGCACGCGCGTCTCCTCGGCGCCGACCCGCGTCACCGTGTACGCGATCGTCGGGGCCGGGCTCGAGACGAAGAACGTCACGGTGTCGCCCGGCGCGTAGCTCGTCGCGTCGGTGTACGCCCACAGAGCGCTCTCGTAGTAGCCGGACGGCCGCGCGCTCATTCGCCCTCCAGATACGCGGGCGCAAACGCCTCGAGCCCGGCGACGAGCTGCGGCGCGATCTGGCGCGACTTCGCGAGATGCCGCCGCGACGCGCTCCAGCCGAGATAGCTGAGCATGCGCGCCAACGTGAACGCCGGGAGCAGCGCCAGATGCTCGTCCGGCAGCGGCCGCTGTTCGCGGTAGCCCGCGGTCATCGCGCGGAGACAGGCTTCGAACGGCGGCTCCCCGAGCAGATCGAAGAGCGCCGTCGCGAAGTCGAGCAGGTGCCAGCTCTCGCCGCAGTCGTCGAAGTCGAGCAGCCGAAGCGCGCCGTCGCAGACCATGAGGTTCTCGGGCAGGAAGTCCCCGTGGCAGAGGCCGAATCGATCGGGCGCGTGGCCGAACGCCTCGAATGCGGATGTCAGCCGCTCGGCGAGGCGCTCGAAGAGCCGCCGCTGCGCGGCCCCGAGGTCCGGAAGCGTCCGCCAGTCGCCGAGATGCGCGCGGGGGCCGAAGATGCCCTCGGCGTCCCAGACCGGTCGCTCGAAGTCCGGCGGCCGCTTCCACTCCTGGGCGGCGTTGGCGATCGCCGCCGCCTGGCGACCCACTTCGGCGTAGGCCGTCGCCAGCTCGTCGGGCGGGAGCCGCATCGCCTCCCCGGTGGCCCGGAGCGGGCGGCCGTCGATCCACTCGAAGAGGTCGCACTGGCGCGGCTCGGGGACCTCGTGACTGCGCGCGACGACGAACGGTTCACCGCCGCTCGCCGGGACCACCTCCGGCGTGGCGATGCCGCGCGCGCGCAGGCCCTCCATGAAGGCCAGCTCGCTGCGGATCGCGGCGTCGCTGCGGTAGCCCGCCTGGTGGACGCGAAGTGCGAAGCGACCGCGCGCGCCGGCGTCGACGCGGAAGGTCGTGTTTTCGCGGTAGGCCACCGGGGAGAGCGCCGCATCGTGCAGCGCCCAGCGCGCCAACGCCGCGCGCGCGAGCGCCGCGAGCCCACGAAGTTGCTCGGCCTCGGGCTGTCCATAGAATCCCGCGCGCTCAGCCGGCGACACGCCGCACCGCGGTCTCGAGCTTGCCGAGCGCCTCGTCGACGAACGCGCGGTCCGCCAGCAAGCCCGTCTTCCACTGCAGGTAGCGGCGGTCATAGCCGGCGAACATCGCCCAGAGCCCCGTCTGGAACAGCGCCGTCGACATCCGCAGCCCCCCGTTCGGATCGTCGAAGCCGAGGCCCACGACGAGCCCCTGCTGGCGCACGTCGCAGAGGAAGGAATGTCGGCTCTGGAGATCGGCGAGACCGGTCGCTAGATGCGCGGCGATCTCCGCGACGTGCTTCGCGGTCTCTTCGGCGGCGCACAGCTCGAGCGCCCGCAGTGCGAGCGCACAGCCGAGCTCGGACCCGCCGAACGTGCTCACGTAGCCCCAGCCGCGCTCCTCGAGCCACGCGCCGACGCGCCGGGACATCACGACCACGCCGATCGGGTACAGCCCCGCACCGAGCCCCTTGCCGGAGACCAGCACGTCCGGAGCGACACCGAACTGTTCCACCGCCCACAGCCGCCCGGTCCGTCCGAGTCCCGTCTGCACCTCGTCGGCGATCAGCAGGCTCCCGTGGCGATTGCAGAGCGCGCGCACGCCGGGCAGGTAGTCGGGCGCCGGGATCGGGAACCCGAACGTCGCGGGGATCGGCTCGAGCAGCACCGCCGCCACGTCGCCCGGCGCCAGCGCCTGTTCGATGGCGTCGAGATCGCCGAACGGCACCTTCGCGAACTCGTCGGGGTGGTCCGAGTGGAAGAACGCGGCGTCGGTGTCGTCGCCGGCGGCGCCGGAGAGCCCCGACGTCCCGTGGAAGCCCGCCGCGAGCGAGACGATCCGGCGCCGCCCGGTGGCGTGGCGCGCCGACTTGATCGCGACGTCGTTGGCCTCGCTGCCGCTCGGCGTGAACACCGAATAGTGCAGATCGCCCGGCGTCAGCGCCGCCAGCCGCTCGGCCAGAAGCCCGCGCGCCTCGGACGGGAAGTGGTGGTTCCCGACGTCCAGCGTCTCGAGCGCCTCGACGAGCGCGGCGACCATCGCGGGATGCCGGTGCCCGAGGTTGTAGGTGCCGCCGTTCAGGTGGAGATCCTGCAGCTCGTGGCCGTCCACGTCCCAGATCCGATAGCCCTCGCGCCGTCCGATCACGAGCGGCACGCCGACGCCGAGCCACGTCTCGACGCGGTTCGGCATCAGGTACGCGTGGTTGCGCTCGAGCGCCGCGCGCTTGCGCGCCGACAGCTCGAGCCCGGACAGCTTCTCGGCGAACGACATGGCCTCACTCCCCTGGCGCCGCGATCAGGGCCGGTACCGGTACAGCCGGCGAGCGCCGCGCAATCCCTTCAGCTCGAACTCGCCGTGCAGCTCGAAAACGAGTCCCGATCCCTCGAGCAGGTCGTGCGTGGTGGCCGAGACGAGCAGCTCGCCCGCGCCGGCCAATGCCGCCACGCGCGCCGCCGTGTGCACCGCGACGCCCCGCGCCTGCCCGCCGACGAGTTCGACCTCGCCGGTGTGGAGGCCGAGACGGAGCCGCAGCCCGAGCTCCGCCGTGGCCTGCGCCATCGCTTCGGCCGCGCGCACCGCCCGCGCCGGCCCGTCGAACAACGCCAGGAAGCCGTCGCCGAGCGTCGCCATCTCGCGTCCGCGGTACTGGTCGATCGCGGCACGCACGCGGGTGTTGTGCTCCTGCAGCAGCTCGGCCCAGGCGCGGTCGCCGAGCCGGTCCAGCATCGCCGTCGAATCGACGACGTCGCTGAACAGGATCGTCGCGAGGCTCCGCTCGCCGAGGTCTTCTGGCGATAGCGCGAACGTGTGGCCGCTGGTGAACTCGACCGAATCCCATACCTCGTCGCCCTCGACCCAGGCATCGTGGCCGGGCGGGATCTCGTACGCGTCGCCGGGGCGGATCACCTGCTCGGTGCCGTCTTCCATGCGCACGCGCAGCGAGCCGGCGATCGTGTAGCCGAGGTGGCGGTGCTGACACGAGCGCGTCCCGACGATGGGTCCGACGTCGCGGGACCAGACCCATCCTGGCTCGAAGAGGAACCGGCACACGGCCACCTCCCCGAGCTGGATCACATCCACCCTGCCGTTCGGGAAGCGGCGCACCGATTCCGGGCGCTCGAACCCCTTCCGCTGGAGTTGCGGCATGGCGGGATCATCGGTGACCGGGATGACGGCCGCAATGTGGCGCCTGCATCTCCGCAGAGCCCTCGCGCCGGCGACGCGCGCTCGAGACGACCCGCTGCGATCGCCCAACAGGTCCCTCCGCCCCCGCGGCCACGCGTCTCCCCGGATCGGGAGGTTCGCTGTTATACCTGTCCGCGATGCTCGACGCAGTGCTCTTCGATCTCGACGGCGTGCTGATCGACAGCCGCGACGCCTGGTATCACCTGTTGTGCGCCGCCGCGCGCGAGTTCGGGCACCCCGAGCTGCCCCGCGGCGAGTTCGACCAGAGCTTCGGGCAGGGCGTCGAGGCCGACGGCGCGCAGTTCTTCCCCGGCACGCCCACGCAGGCGCTGCTCGACTACTTCGACGCGCACTTCCTCGACCACGCGTCCCACGTGCTCGTGAACCCCGACGCCGGCCCGCTGCTCGAAGCACTCGGAGATCGCGGGATTCGTCGCGCGGTCGTCACCAACACTGCGACCGCCCTGGCGCGCGCGACGATCCACCGCGCGGCCCTCGAGCCCGACGAGATCGTCGGCACGAGCGACGCGCCCGAGAAACCCGATCCCGGGATGCTGCTGCTCGCCTGCGAGCGTCTCGACGTGAAGCCCGAGCGCGCGCTGATGGTCGGGGACTCGCGCTTCGACCGCGAGGCGGCCGCCGCCGCCGGCATCCGCTTCGTCGGCTACGGCATCGACGGCGACGCGACGATCGAAACCCTGCCCGAGCTGATCCAGCTGCTGGAGCCATCCGGCGACGCCTCGTCGAGGCCCGTCCGGAGGTAGCCGTCGCAGTTCTCAGCGCTTCTCCATCGCTTGTTCGAAATCCCGTGACCCATCTTGCGCATTCCGCACGTCGCGGCGCCGCGGCAACCACGCGGCAGCGGCGATGAAGCCGCCGTAGTACAGCAGGTTCGGCAGCACGCGCAGGCCGAAGCCGAGGTCCGAGCCCGTGGCGAGGATCACGAGGTCCGCGGTGGCCCAGAGCGTGTAGTAGAGCATCACGTACGCCGTCAGGGAGCGCAGCCACGGCGTCCTGCGCAACTGGGGATGGATGCGCAGCAACGTCGCGCACAGGACGACGAACGCCACCTCGTACACCAGGAAGAGCATGCGCGCCGAATCCCATGAAGCGGGGAGCCGGCTCAGGACACCCTGCGCGAACAACGGGACGACCAGCATCAGCGCCAGCGCGCGGAGCAGCGAGCGAAGGGACAACGCGAAGACGCCGTCGCGTGTGCCACCCTCGACCAGCAGCAGGAAGCGAAGGTCGCCGGCGAGCACGAAGAACAGCGGCACCGCGCCCGAGAGGGCCGTCGGCAGCGGTCCACCGAAGCCGTAGACGTGGTTCGCCGTGAGCCACGCGTCCAGCAGCGACAGCGCGCCGAGCGCCAGCGCATAGCGACGGAGACTCGGATGCACGTCGTGCCGCGCCCACGCAGCCCAGGTCCCCGCGAGCGCCGCTCCCCACAACGCGAGAGGGTGTTGGAGCCCACTCAGATAGAACGACTCGAAAGCTCCCACGGTCAGGCAGCCGGTCCGGCGATCGCACGAGGAGCTGCCGCGCTCATCGGCGATCCGCCTCTGCTCGGGGGCCGGCCGCGGGCGCGGCCGCCATGGCGCGCAGGTACGCGAGGATCTCGTCGATGACCGCGTCGCGGTCGGCGAGCGCGGGGTTGAGGCGCGGCATGCGGGCCGTCGGCACGATCGCGCTCGGGTCCTCGATCCAGCGCCGCAACCAGTCGGCGTCGCGCACGACCACCGACGGCACTGGGCCGTTCAGCTCGGGCCCGATCTGCCCGCCGTCCCCGTTCACGGTGTGACAGCGACTGCAATGCACGCGGAATGAGCGAAAGCCGGCCTGGACGTCGGCCGGAGCCGTGGCCGGGGGCGCCACGCGCGGAAAGCGATCACGGGCGCGCACCAGGTCGACGCCGATCACTTGATACGGCCAGCCATAGTCGCCCTCCTCCCGGATCTGCGCATCGTCGAGGTTCTCCCACACGAGGTAGGCGGGCGACAGATCGATGCGCTGCCGTCGGCCCGACTCGACCTTGTCGATCGTGAAGCCGTGGGCTCCGGGCCGGTCGACGGCGAGCCACGCGGCGTGCTCGAGCACGCGCTGCACGGGAACCATCGGCTGGTAGCCATCGCGACAGGTGAAGAGCAGCTCTTCCTCGTCGCGCCACGAGGGGCCATACACGTGATCGAGTATCGTCGGCAGCGGGAGCGCGTCGAAGCGGGCCTCGGCTTCCTCGTAGGGCTCGAACACACGAACGACCCGGGGCGCCTGGATCTGCCGCAGCGCCGCGCGATCCAGCGTCGCCACGGCGTTCCCGTGGCGCGCGAACTGAAGCGACGCGGGCTCGTCGCTGCGGGCGGCTACCGTCAGGGATGCGACGACGAGGAGTGCCGCCGCCGCCCGTTGCGCGACGCGCCGCGGCCAGCCGGAGCGCGTCGCGTCAACGCTCCGCCAGCGTGCCAAGCGCGTACTCGGTGTGCGTCAGCGACGTCTGGCTGGACGGTCCGCGGCTGCACATGCACAGGTGTCGCGCGCGCGCGCGCACCCGGACCCCCCGCGCTCCGCCATGCTCCTGCATCACGTGCGCGATCTGTCGCCCGAGGTCTTCCTGGATCTGGAAGCGTCGCGCGAGGACGTCCACCAGGCGCGGCAGTTTGCCGAGCCCGAGGATGCGATCGCCGGGCTCGTAGGCCAGATCGACCTCGCCGAAGAACGGCAGGAAGTGGTGCGCGCAGATCGAGTAGAAGGCGATCTCCTTGACCTCCACGAACCCCGGGCGCTCCCCCGGCTCGAGCGTGCGCGTGGTCTTGAGGACGCTGCCGGGATCGGTCTCGTATCCCGAGAGCAGTTCGCGGAACGCGCGCGCGATG
The DNA here is from genome assembly GCA_039794265.1 of Myxococcota bacterium. Taxonomy (GTDB): domain Bacteria; phylum Myxococcota_A; class UBA9160; order UBA9160; family PR03; genus CAADGG01. The sequence continues at coordinate 84,676 of JBDIVR010000009.1, read as the reverse complement.
CGCTCGTCCGATCCGGGTTCGGCGAACCAGGCCAGCGCGCGCGGATCGTCCGTCACCTCTTTCGCGAGCCACTCCACCAGCTTCATCGTCACTCCTGCTCCGCCTGGTTCCGCGTGAGCGTCCGCCGGGTCTCCGAGTCTACAGCGGTTCGTTCCGCGCGCTTTCCGAGCGGGGAGGAACGCCGGTGAGAGTCTCGACGACGCGCTCCAGCGCGCGCCAGGCGCCCACGCCATCGAGAATCGGGTTCAGCCAGCCGGTCGAGATGCAGTAGGCCGCGGTGTGCTGCGCCGCATGGTGGCGGGCGTGCCGGCGAGGCGACAGCAGGACGCCGCAACGTTGGAGGACGCAAACCCAACGCGGCACCCGGCGTGCGTGCGCCCACCGGTGCAGCTGGTTCGCAGCCCCCCCGAACGCCAGCAGCCCGAGCATCGCCGCATAGGCGAACGGCCGCGCGGCCAGCTCCGGCTGCAACGCCGGAAGCGACAACAGCCCCAATCCCGCGCACGCCGCTGTGCCCGGCGCCGCGTTCACCGACACCCAGTCGCGCGCCAGCATGGCGTCGGGATCGCGGTGGTGGATCCGGAAGTCCCGGATCAGCGCCGACCCCAGCCATGGCGTCCGATCGCTGCCCCAGGTGTCGCACGCCCAGTGCACGAGGCCGGTCACGGCATCCGCCGCCAGCGCTCCGCAGAAAAGTCCCGCGAAGACTGCGAGGGCATTCTCCGGCCCCGCGACGGCGAGCAAGAGCGCTGCGTGACCCGCGGCGAGCAGCCCTGCGAGGAGGATCAGCGAAGCGGCAAACCCACGCGCGACGCTGCACGATCGTCCGGCGGACCGTTCTGCTGCGGCGCTCGGCAACACACGACGAAGCTAGCGCGGACGACGCCGCGGCCAGGCTGCGGCGGTGGCACGCTAGCCCTGATCCGGCATTGGATCCCGAGTGCAGACGCGTCAGAGTGCGCCAGTCGCGGCCGCGCGCAGGCGGCGCCAACCCGGAGCGTCGTCGACCCTACGTGAGGATTGGCGCCGAGCACGGCCGCGAATGGCGTGCTCTGGCGCGAGCTTCAGGCGCTCTGCGCCGGGATCCAATGCCGGATCAGGGCTAGGTTGCGGCCGGGTCGGGAGGCCGAGTCGGCAGGACCTCCCCGCGACGGCGGGCAAGGCCGGCCAGCGTGAACCAGACGAGTTCGTCGAAGGCGGCGTTCAGGCTCGGAAGCGCGCCTCGTTCGAGCCCGCCGAGGACGGACAGCTCGCCCGGGTGGTTCGCGAGGGCGTCCTGGAAGAGGCCCCATTCGTCGAGACCGGCCTCCGCCTGCTCCCGGCGCGTCGCCTCGATCTGCGCGCCCACACCGAGGATGAGGAGCGTGATCTGCAGGAAGGCGTAGGTCGCCTCGCTGGGGCTCAAGCCGAGGGCGGTGAGCTGGGCGAGGACGCGCTCGACGTAGCGCAGCGGTCCGCCGGCCAGCGGCCGCGCGACGTGGACCGCGGGGTAGCGCTCGACCATGCGGCGGGCCCCGCGCGCACACTCGAGGAGCCAGTGGGACCAGTGCATCTCCGGCCCCGCCGCCGGGAGCACCCAGGCATCGAACACCACGTCCACGGCCAACCGCCGCAACTCCTCCTGGCCGCGGACGTGGCTGTAGAGGGTGGCCTGGCTCACGCCGAGCTGGCGCGCGAGGCTGGTCATCGTGGGCACCTCGCCCTCGATCTCGAGAATCGCCCGCCGGAGCCGCTCGCCGGTCACCCGCGGCGGGCGCCCGCGGGCGGCGGCTCGGGAGATCGAGGTCTCGCGCATGCTCGAAGCCTACTGCATTTTTCTATCGAATTTCCATAAATCGAGTTATCGTGCGCTTCTCGATCGCGCGACGCGCCGGCCGGTGCAGCAGGAGCAGGCTCATGTCGATCACCGATGGTCTGGACCTCGTCAGCTCTCACGCCTACGCGACCAAGGGCGTTCCGCACGCCCTCTGGACCCGACTGCGCGCCGAGTCTCCCGTCCACTGGTGCACGCCGGCCGGCTTCGAGCCGTTCTGGGCGATCACCCGGCACGCGGACGTCTGCGAGATCTCGAAGCAGCCCGACGTGTTCTCCTCGGCGAGCGGGATCGCGATGATCCCGCAGGCCGAGGAGGCGGTGGTGCGGGAAGAGGGATTGGGCGGCTCGATGCGCGTGATCATCGAGATGGATCCACCCGAACACCGGAGCTACCGCAGGATCGCCAGCCCGGTCTTCACGCCACGGGCGGTCCAGGCGATGGATGAGGTCATTCGGCAGAGCGCCCGGGCGATCGTCGACCGGCTGGCCGGCGAGACGGGTGAGGGCGAGTGCGACTTCGCGAGCGACGTGGCTGCCGCCCATCCGCTGCGCATCCTCTCGACCATGCTGGGCGTGCCGCGGGAGAGCGAGCCCGACATCCTTCGGCTCACCAACCAGCTCTTCGCATCCGACGATCCGGATCTGCAGCGGAAGGGCGAGAACCGGCGTCAGGCCACCATCGAGATGGGCCGCGAGTTCTACAAGCTCTTCGACACGATCATCAAGGACCGGCGCGCGAATCCGCGCGAGGACCTGGCGTCCGTGCTGGCCAACGCCGAGATCGACGGCGAGCCGATGGGGATGATGGAGACTCTCGGCTACTACCTGATCACCTTCAGCGCCGGGCACGACACCACGAAGAACGCGTTGGTGGGTGGCATGCGCGCCTTCCTCGAACATCCCGAACAGTTCGAGAAGCTGAAGCGCCACCCCGAACTGCTCGATTCCGCGGTGGAGGAGGTGATCCGCTGGAGCTCGCCGGTCAACCACATGAAGCGGAAGGTGACCCGGGACACGGAGCTGCGCGGGCAGAAGCTGCGGGCCGGCGACTGGCTGGTGATGTTCTACGCCTCCGCGAACCGCGACGAGGAGGTGTTCGACGCTCCCTTCGAGTTCCGCATCGACCGCAAACCCAACCCCCACCTGGCCTTCGGAATCGGCGAGCACTTCTGCCTCGGCGCCAATCTCGCGCGCCGCTCGCAGCGCGCGCTGTTCCGGGAGCTCGCACAGCGCGTGGAGTGGGCGGAGCTCGCCGGCGAGCCGGAGCAGATCCACTCGGCCTTCGTCGTCGGGCTGAAGCGGCTGCCGATGCGCTATCGCATCCGGCCCGCGGCCTGTGCGGATTCGGAAAGGAGGGCCCATGAGCAGCTGTGACGCGCCCGCGCTCGGTGCGAAGGACCTCGAGTTCTACTGGGACAACGGCTACGTCGTCGTGCCCGGTCTGATCCCGCAGAGCGATCTCGACCGCTGGCTCGCCCGCGTCGACGACATCGTTCACGAGCGGGTCCCGAAGGCCGACGGCATGCTCGTGATGAAGGACGTGATGGTCGCGAAGGGCAAAGTCGTGCCCGGCAGCCGACTCGAGGCGATCGCGAAACTCCAGGACTACGAGAACGATCCGGTCCTCGACACGTACACGACGCACCCGCGCATCCTCGACACGATCGAGTGCATCATCGGCCCTGACCTCCAGACGATCCACACGATGTTGATCAACAAGCCGCCGCACGTCGACGGCCGCCATCCGATCCACCAGGACCTGCTCTACTTCCCGTTCCGGCCCGCCGACCGCATCGTCGCCTCGTGGACGGCCTTGGAGCCCGTCACGAAGGAGAATGGCTGCCTCGTCGTCGTCCCCGGCAGCCATCGGGGCGAGCTGCTCGCCCACGAGAACCCGCCGGACATCGAAGACCTGAACGCGGGCTACTTCGGCGTCGCGGACATCGCGGACCGGATCGAGGAGCGGGTCCATCTCGAGATGGCGCCCGGCGACACCGTGTGTTTCCACCCCGTCCTCCTGCACGGCTCCGGTCGCAACCGCACGACGGGCTTCCGGCGCGCGATCTCCGCGCACTACACGGCGCTGGACGTCGAGTGGGTGTGGAAGCAGCAGGACTTCACCGTGCGCACGTACCGCATCGTCCGCGGGCCCCGCGCCGGCGAGCGCTGGTCCGGCGCCCGCACGAAGGACGCGAGCGCGGAGATCGATCCGAAGGACCTGATCCGGGGCTCCGCCGGGACGCGCTGATCGCATCGCCCCGCCTGCTGTCGACCTCGTTCGCGCCCATTTCCGTGCGCTGGGGTCCGCTCAGCCGGGTAGCAGCGCCAGCGTCTGTTGCAGCGGGGGAACCGCGCGCACCACCTGGATCGCGTCGTGACGCACGTGATCGTGCCGCATCTGCTCGCGAACCATCTCCTCGGTCACGCTGCCGTTCTCGATGCACTCGCGCAGCAGCCCGAAGAAGAAGTTCTCCTGGTTGCGATCCGGGTGCTGGCGATACCTCCCCAGGAAGGCGTAGTCCCCGAAGACCTGGCGCCGCCAGCGCATGAGCCAGCCGATCGGCGGGAACTGCGGGAACTTGTCCGCCGGCGTGAAGTCGATCGGGAGGCCCGTCTTCCACGGCTGCGTCCAGCGCTTGGTCGTGTGCAGCATCTTCGTATGGCGGTTCAGGACGTCGAGATCGTTCCAGTGGCTTTCGAACAGGCCGATCGTGTCGCGGTCCTCGTGGCGCAGCGTGATCCAGTCCTTGTAGTCGAGCTTCCCCTCGAACATCTCGTCGAACTGCGTCTTCACCTGCCAGTGTCGCAGCCGGGCGCAGTCCAGCAGCATGACGCTGGTGGCCATCGGGCCATCGATGCTCCTGCTGGTGCGGCTGCGCGGCCGGCACAGGATCGCCTTGCCCTTCATGTCCCGGGACAGCAGCTCCCACACGTCGCCGGCCGCGAACACATCCGGGTCGATGACCACCGCCCGGCCGCTGTACCCCATCAGCTCGGGCGGCATGAAGCGCAGCGGCGTGAACGACTGCAAGTCGTTGTTCCGCCACGGCCGCATCACGCCGTTGCGGAGGAAGAGCTGCCCTTCCCGGTCCTGCAGGAAGGGATGGTCCTTGGTCTCGATCAGCCGCACGTCGAACTCGTCCGCATGGGCGCTGTTGCGCCGCAACGAGTGCGCGCCGACGATCGCGCCGAGGATCTGCTTGTGGTTGACGTGGATGAACACGCAGGGCTTCTGCGTGCTCGGCTGCGGAGTGACACTCGGAGTGACACTCGGAGTGTTCGCGACCATGGCTCTCACCCTCCATCCCCGTTCTTTCGCTTCGATATACTCCTCCCGCCAACGGACTGCGTATGATCTCTGTCATATCCGCCGGTCGGTCTCAGCCCCGGGACAGCTCTTGCAAGCGCGGCTCGTCGAGGACGCGGACGCAACCGACGCGGCCCGCGACGAGACCTTCGCGCTCGAAACGACGCAGCACGCGGATCGCCGTCTCGACGGTGGTGCCGGCCGCTTCGGCGAGCGCGCGGCGTGTGACGTGCGCCTCTCCCGCCGGGGCCGCGGCGCGCAGCAGGGCGGCGGCGAGCCGCGCCGGCGCAGGATCATGGGCGAACGAACGCAGGCGATCGTGCGCCTCGCGAAGCCGGTGCGAGAGGATCCGTAAGATCTCGGTGTTGAGGCGCGGCTCCTCCGCCAGCAGCCGCTGGAAGCTCTCGCGCGGCAGCCACCACGCGCTGCCGGACACGACGGCCTCCGCACTCGCGGAGTACACGTCGGTCTCGAGCGCCGAGAGGACACCGAAGGCTTCGCCCGGCGCCAGCACGTCCAGCGTCGTGAGCTGACCGTCGCTCGAACTCTTGTAGAGACGGACCTGACCCGTGCGGACGACCCAGAGCCGGTCCGCCGGGCTGCCCTCGAAGTACAGAACCTGCTGGCGCTGGAAGGCCTTCTCGCGCAGGCGCGGGCGCAATCTCAGCAGGTGATCGGGCGCCAGAACGCGAAACAGCTCCACCTCCCGCAGAGCAGCTTCCGGATCCAGGGGATCGTCGCTGTGCACCGGCCGGGCTCCCGTCTATGTTCTCGATCATACGAAAGCTCCCTAGAAACGCTTATACGAGGATCCGGGGTGGACGAGAGCCGAGGCGGCGATTCGGTGGAAAGTACCGTTCGGGACGAGCATCACCGCCTCGACGAACTGTTCGTCGAGGTCGGCGACGTCTTCGAGACGTCTGGGACTGCGGAGGCGATGCGCGAGGCGTTCGCTGCGCTTTCGGAGGCGATCGACGTGCACTTCGAGCAAGAGGATCGGCTCTACTACGCGTCGATCGGCGCGCTGCGGCCGGATCTCGAGCCCGAGATCGCCGCCATCTCCGAGGCGCACCGTCGTTTCCGGCTGGAGCTGGCGGCGATCGGAGACCAGGTCGAACGGGGAATCCTCGAGGGCGCCCGGCGCGGCTTCGCCGCTCTGTCGACGGCGTTTCGACGACACGAGGTCGCCGAGGAGCGGCTCCTGCATCGCGTCGAAGAAGCGACCGCCGAGCGTCCCTGAGGGCCCGGCGAAACCATCAGTCGCCGAGTTCCTCCCGGATCATCGCGTCCTCGCGGGCCATGTCGGCGCGCATTGCGATCAACGCCTCCTTCGTCGCGTATGCGGGCGGGGCGCGCGCGGTGCCGGATCCGAGCCTGCGCAGACCGCCAGCTCCGAAAGTTCTGCAAATGCGGCCGGGATCGCCTCCGCCAGCCGGGCGAGGTCCGGCACCACCTCGCGATCCGCGATCAGCCCGAAGCCGAGCCGGCGCTCGTAGCTCAGCACCGCGACTCCGAGCCCCTGGTGCTCGAACAGCGGGAGATGGGGATAGAGCTCGACGAGCCGAGCGCCGAGGACGTAGAGGGGAACACGGGGACCCGGGACGTTGGTCACGATCAGGTTGTACGGCCGCAGCCGCGTTGCGAGCCGGACCCCGAGGCGCGTGATCCACGGGGCAGCGAGCAGGTCCGCCAGACGCGCGAGCGAATCGATCCCCTCCGCCGCTCGCGACCGCTTGAGCCGCTCCGTCTCGGCACGGATCCGCTCGTAGCGAAGCCGCGCATCCGGCTCGGCCACCGGCAGCGAGAGGAACAGCGCCGACACGTGATTGGCCGCCGGCGTCGCATCGCCGTCCGCACGCATGTTGACCGGGATCACCACGCGATGGTCCAGCCGCACCGGCCAGGCCGTACGCGTGCCGAGGAACCGGTGCAGCGCGCCGGCGACGGTCGCCAGCACGACGTCGTTGACCGTTCCGCCGAGCGCGCTCTTGACCTGCTTCACCGCGCCCAGGTCGAGCGCGCACCACTCGACGCGGCGGTGCGGGCCGATCGGCCGGTTGAAACGGGTCGGACTCGGCAGGCGCAGCGCGGCATCGAGTGCCTGCGCGACCGCGCTGCCGGCCTGCACCGCGCGCGCGAGCGCTGGACCCGGCCGCGCGGCGAGCCCCCCGATCCAGCGCAGCCACTCCGTTCCGCTCTGCATCCGCTGCGTGAACTCGTCGACGAGCAGTCCGAGCGCGCCGGGGGGCGAGCGCGGCTGCCACGGCCGGGCGGGCCGGATCCCCTCGTCCGGCCGCGTGCTGAAGAGCAGCGTGAGCAGGTTCGAGCCCGCCACGCCGTCCACCATGCAGTGGTGGACCTTCGAGATCAGGGCGAAGCGATCCCCCTCGACCGCTTCGACGATCCACATCTCCCAGAGCGGGCGGCTGCGGTCGAGGTGCTGCGAGAGAAGACGGCCGGTGAGTTCCTGGAGCGCCGCCAGGGAGCCCGGCTTCGGCAGCGCGAGGTGGCGCAGGTGGTAGCCGAGGTCGAACCCGGCGTCGTCGATCCAGAGCCGCTCGCCGGTCAAGGGATGGACCGCAAGCCGCTGCCGGTAGCGCGGCAGGTCGGGCAGGCGCCCCTCGACGTGTTTCGTGAGCCGGGCCACGTCGATCCCGCCGTCGGCCGTCCGCAGGGGCCCGGCGTCGAAGAGCGCAATCGCCGCCACGTGCATCGGCGTGGCTCGATGCTCGAAGAGCAGAAAGGACGTGTCCTGAGCGCTGAGCCTCTGCCAGCCTGCACTCGCCATGCGCAGAGATTGCCTCCGCAGCGCTCGCGCCGGATATGACCGCGATCATGGCGCTGCGACGCAGGGCGCCCCGTTCTTCAACCGGCGGCGCGGCTCACTCCGCCTGTTGCTGGAGCGCGACGTAGCGCAGCGCCTCGCGCACGACCCAGCGCTCGGCCTGCTCGCGGAAGCGGCTCGACGGCAGGCGGGCGAACACGCGCTCGCCACAGATCCGTTGCGCCCCGGGTCGGCGCGGAGTCGTCACGAACTTCACCCAGCGTGTCAGCGCGAGCTGCACTCCGGGATCCGGAGATTCGAGCGCGAGATGGGTGAGATCGGGCCCGGGGCCCATCCCGTCCGCTCCGCCGCGCGCGTCGGACCCGTGGCACCCCGAGCAGTACTGGGCGAACACCGCCTCGAACGGCGCCGTTCCCTCCCGCCGGTCGGCTCGGACGGCACCCGCCGCAACGAAGAGGAGGACGACCGCGACTCCCCATGCACCGATCGCCCGCGTTCTCATCGTGGCGACCTCCGGGAGGATCATCGACGACGGCGCGCACGCGCGATATGTCCGCCGTCATACCCATGGTCCCGACGCGAGGCAGAGGATGGTTCCGTTGACGCGGATCGGATGCGCGCCGGGAGCCGGCGTGCGGCGGGGCGGCTCTCGTGCAGAGACGGCGAGCACCGGGAGGACCTCGTCATGCAGGCGCGTCCGCCGCGCTACCGGGTCGAGCGGAGCCCACAGGGCTACCGCGTCGTGGGACCGGCTCTCCTGATCTGGGAACCCTCCCTCGGCGAGGCGCTCGAGCGCCGCGACGAACTCGAGGGCGGCGCGGTTCACTACGCGCCGGGACGCGAGCCGGCGGGCGAAGCGGACTTCGCCGCGGAGTTCGTGTACGGACCGATCGAATCGCGGCGGCTCGGTCGCTCGCTCGGGATCAGTCTCACGCCGCCGGGCCGGCGCGTATGCGACCTCGACTGCGTGTACTGCGCATGGGGCGAACACGCCGCGGTGTCTCCGGAGCCGGCGCCGTGGCCCAGCCCGTCCGAGATCGCGGCAGCGCTGTCTCGCGCGCTCCCGTGCACCGGAAGACTCGACTCGATCACGATCTCGGGCTTCGGCGAGCCGACGCTGCATCCGGAGTTCCCGGCAGTCGTGGACGCCATCCGAGAGGCCGCCGCCGCGCGACCCCGCGTTCCGCTGCGCATCCTCACCAACGCCGCCCGCGCCTGGCAGCCCGCGATCCGCGCCGCGCTCGAGCGGCTCGACGAGCGGATCGTGAAGATCGACGCCGCCCCCGAGCGCATCGAGCGCCCGGCGAGCCGAGCCGCCCTCTCCCTGCGGCTCGCGGCGATCGCGCAGCTCGCCGACGTGACCGTGCAGGCTTGCTTCGTCGCGGGCACCGTGTCGAACACGGACCCTGCGAGCGTGGGTCGCTGGCTCGACCGGCTCGCCGAACTCCGGCCCCGCGCTGTCCAGCTCTACACGATCGATCTCCCCGCGGCGTGCCCCGGCGTGCTTCCGGTCGCGCGGGAACAGCTCGAAGAGATCGCCTGCCGCCTGCGTGCACGGACCGGGATCGAGGCTTCGGTCTCGGTCTGAAGCGCTGCGGGCACCGCACGCGGATCAGCCAAGGGGACCCTGATAGACCTCGACGAATCGCAGCATGCCGTCGGCCGGTACGTTTCGGTTGGCGTCGCGGTCGGTCCGCACGCACACCACCGAAGGGCCCGGGTGACGCTTCGCCTCGGCGAGCACGGCGTCGAGATCGGCCGCCTTCTCGACGAGCCAGCCGTGACAGCCGAGCCCGCGCGCGACCTCGTCCCAGCGCACGTCGCCCATTTCGGTCCCGAAGGTGCGGCCGTACTGGAGGAGCTGGCTCGGCTCCTCCATCGTCCAGGCGCCCTCCGCGAAGACGACGATCGTCACGTCCAATCCCTCGCGCGCGGCCGACTGCATCTCGAGGAAGTGGAAGCCAGCGGCGCCGTCTCCGGTGAGGCAGACCACGTCGCGCTCCGGCGCCGCCAACTTGGCGCCGATCGCCGACGGGATACCCGTGCCGAGCATGCCGAGTTCGAGGATCGAGTGATAGGAGCGAGGCCGCGTGGGCGGCGCGAACCAGTGCGCCCACAGCGAGGTCATCCCCCCGTCGGTCACATAGACGGCATCCCGACCGAAGCAACGCCCGACCGCCTCCACCACCTGCGCCGGATGGATCCCCGGGCGGGCGAATGCGCGCACCGGGGCGACCTGCCGCTCCCGCCAGACATGATCCGCGGCACGGCAGCGGGCGAGGAATTCCGGAGACTGCGCCGCGCGTCCGCGCCGAGCCAACGCTTCAGCCAGCGCTTCGAGCGCGGCCTTCGCGTCGGCGACGATGCCGAGAGCGAGTGGCCGCGTGACCCCGAGCGAGCGCGGATCGACATCGATCTGGACGATCCGCTGACGCGCCGGGTCGCCCCAGTACTTGTCGAACGGGAGATCCAGGTTGCCGAGCCGCGAGCCCGCGACCAGCACGACGTCGGCCTCGCGCCGGGCCTGATCGCCACCGGCGCCGAAGCCGTAGACGTGGTGCGGGTGATCCTGCGGCACTGCCGAGCGTCCCGCCATCGTGCAGATCACCGGAGCCCCGAGTTGCTCGACCACGGACAGCAGGGCGTCGTTCGCGAACGCGCGATCGACGCCCGTTCCCGCGACCACGAGCGAACGCTCGGCCTGCGCGAGCATCTCAGCCGCGTGCTCGATCTGCGCGCGCGAAGGCTGGGGCAACGATCCTCTCCCCTGCTCCGCTCGCCAGATCGGCGCGCGCGCCGCCTCGCCGCGCTCGGCGAGCACCGGTGCGGGAATCTCGAGCTGCACCGGGCCTGGCCGGCCCGCCTCCATCTCTCGGATCGCGAGCCGCACGATCTCGGGCAGCCGCTCCCAGAGCAGCACCGGGCCGCCCCACTTCACCGCCGGCCGGAAGACGTCGAGCTGGTCCTGGCCCTGGAACGTCGACGGAGGCGACGGATACACGATCCCGAGGCGGTGCTGGGTCGTGATCACGATCACCGGCACGCCCTCGTGTCGGGCCGTGATCACCCCCGGCAGGAGATTCGCCGAGCCGGGACCCGGGTTGCCGATCACCGCCGAGAGCTGGCCGGTGGTCTTGTACACGCCTTCCGCCATGTGGACCGCGGCGGACTCGTGCCGGACGGGAACGAAGCGCATGCCGTGACTCTCGAGCGCGGCCAGGATCGGTTCCGCCTCCGGGCACGGCAGGCCGAACACGAAGCGAATGCCCTCGCTCGCGAGGCAGCGGACCAGCAGCTCGCCCCCTGTGATCGTGTCCATGCGACTCCTTTCGCTGCGGGAGCGCTTCCCGCAGCGGCTAGTAACGAAGCGCGAGCGACAGGTATCCGAACATCACGTCGCGATCGCGTGCCTCGCGGAAGACGTCGCCGCCGTCGAGCCAGGCGAACCCGCCCTCGATCGTGACGTTGCGCTGCGGCGTGACGCTCACGACCACGTCGTATTCCACGCCCACGTCGCGCTGCGCGCCCGAAGCCTGGGCGGCGAAACCGAACACGTTGCGGTCGAAGGCGCCGGTGCCGGCGTAGCGCGCGTCGTCGCGACTGGCGAGCCAGAAGCCATGGACGAAGGCGTCGATTGTCAGCCACGGATGCGGCGCTAGGCGGAGCTGGAGGAACGGGTTCACCAGGTTCTGGAAGGCCAGCTGGTCGGCGAATCCGTAGTAGAGGTGGTTGGTCGGGAGCCCGTTGAAGAAGGTGTGGTGGTCGCCGTCGCCGGCCGTGCCGTCGCCGCTCGCGGCGTTCACGCCCGCCCGGAGCCAGGGCTTCGCGGGCAGCTCCGGCAGCCGATAGCCGAGCTCTACGATGCCAGCGGCCGCCCGGTGGTCGAGCCCCGCGAAATCCCCGAGCTGACCTGCCGCCCACAGCACCAGGTCGACGACGCCGGGGCCGAGCGGGTAGACGCCGAGCCAGTGTCCGCCCAGCGTGTAGACCTCCACCTCGCCGCCGGCGAGACCGCCGTCGGCAGGGTCCCGCTCGTCGTCGTGCACCAGCGCGAAGAGACCGAGCTCCGTGCCCTCGAGCCAGGTGCCACGGGTCACCGTCCAGGAGGCGCCGCCGATGCGCAGCTCGCGCAGCGGCTCGTAGGCGTCGTCGATGGCGAACACGCCCGTCGTGGGCTGCGCGGCGAACGCGTGCAGGAGATGGCCACCGATCTGCACGCCCGCATCGACGCCGTCGAAGGCGCGCTCGGCGTGGCTCCAGCCGACGGTCCCGAGCAGGCGCTCCCCGAGCCGGCTCGCCTTCAAGTACCGCCAATCCGGCTCCTCCGCGAGTGCCTCGGCGCCGAGTTTCAGATCCTGTCGGCCGACCCGGAGCCAGCTCGTGGCGGTGGGCCGCCACTCGGCGAGGAGCTGACGCAGGTCGGTGGCAGACGCGTGGTCGCGGCCGTCGTTCGCGTTCCGGTACAGGGCGAGCGCCCCGGTCCCGTCCCGATTCATCCCGTCGAGATGAAGCAGTTGCAGCTCCGCCGCGAGCGCGAAGCGATCCCCGTGCCGATACTGCAGCCGGGCGCGCGCGCGGGTCCCGACATAGGCATCGGTCTCGCTACCGAAGGCGTCCCACCACTCGATCCGGCTCCGCAGGCCGAGCGCGACATCGACGCGATGGGGCCCCTGTTGCCAGGCGAGCGAAGGAGAGACCTGGAATCCCTTCGTCGGCGGGTCGGGCGCTGCCACGGCGGGCGCATCGCCCAGCGCCAGCACCCAGACTGCCAGCGCCGGGATCCACGCGCGAACTGCGGCACCGCAGCCCGCCCTCGCGTCCGCGGCGGAAGTCCCGAGGCGCTCGCATCGTCGCCGCACAGCCTTCCCCCGGTGCCGACGCAGCGCCAACAACTCGCGTCGGCGGGTCATGCTGCCGCTTCGCGCATGTCCTCGACAGTCCGCGCCGGCACGCCGCCGGCGCTGCAGCGTGCCGTTCGCCGCCTTCGCTCCCGCCGCCCGCACTGCCACGCGAGCGCCGCCACCACCGCGGCAACCTGCGCACCGCGGCCGGGCTCCGGCACCAGCGTGACCGCCAGCGCCATCGTTCCGGCGTGCTGAGCCGGGGAGAGGCTGCGCACGGTCGTCGCGCGGGAGAAACTGCGGCCGAGGAAGTCGGTGTAGGTGAGCGTCAGCGGATAGGAACCCGCGGCCCGCGAGAACTCGACGCTCGCCCCCGAGCCGAGCGGCGCGCCACCGACGTGCCAGGCGAGGGACCCCGCGACGGCCGGCAGGAGGGCGCCGCGCGCGGCCCATGCCGAGACGAGCCGGAAGCTCCCCTGGCTCGAAGCCACCTTGTTCCCGACGAACTCTGCGACGCGTGCGTCCTGCGGGTACAGAATGTGAAGTCCGAGCCGATCCCAGGCCGAGAGTCCGCTGTGTCCGTAGTTGCCGTCGATCCCGCAGCCGGTGTCCTGGTAGTTCATCACCGAATCGCGGTCGTAGGGTGTCATGCACACGACCTGGTTCGGTGGGTCGGCGGCTGCCGGGCACGAGCTGGCCTTCGGCGCACAGCTCGCGCCGAGCGCATCCGGGCGCTGGTGCTCGTGGGCGAGACCCAGCGAGTGGCCGACCTCGTGCAGGACGTGGTTGCGCCACGGGGTGCCGCCGGGATCGGAGTCGTTGCCGAGCTTCAGGTTGTAGAGGCAGGAGCGATCGCCGGCGAGGAACGCCGGCTCGCGCCCGAAGCTCGAGTTCACGAAGCCGATCGGACAGCCGGGCCCCGGAACCGCCTCGTTCCAGCTCCGTCCGGAGCCGGGAAACAGCGCGATGCGAATGTCGCCGGGGTACGAGGTCGTCCCGCCGAGCGCGATCGGCGGCGGGCAGGTGCCGAGGTCCTGGAAGCGGATGTTGGCGGCCTCCTCGAACTCGCGGATCGTCGCCCGGATCTGCGCCACCCATTGCGGCGCCGCGGTGAGCGCGGTTCCGACGAAGCAGAGACTGGGTGTGCTCGAGAGGGTGCCGAAGCCCCAGTAGTAGGCGGCCCGCGCGGGCGACGGAAGCAGGCCGGTCGCGAGCGGCAGGACGGCGAGCAGCAGCACGCCGCCCGCCCGGGCCCACCGTCCCCCGGACCGCGCCGGCAACGGCGAGGCACCCCGTGCCAACGCCACCACTCACTCCTTCACGGCGGCCGCCTTGAGCAGGCGGCAATCCGCTGCGCCGCAGCCCGGCGGCAGGTTGCTCGTGTCCGAGAGGTCGGCCAGGACGTCGAGCGGGCGCCCGGCGACCTGCGCGGCGAGCAGCACCGCGAGATGGCGCTGCACGTCGGCGGCGTTGCTCGTGGCACGGGCGAAGTAGAAGATTCCCGTGCCGACCGAAGAAGCGCAGCGGACGTGGATGCGGCTCGAGTACGTCGCGACGTTCACTGGATCGCAGCCCACCCACTGGTCGGCCGCGCTCGCCGGCCAGCCGGCAAGCATCGCCAGCAGCACGAACCCCCAATGCGTCGTTCGCAACATCGCAGGCCCTCCCTCCGGAGATCGTCGCGCCACGAACCCGGGCGTCCGCCCGGACTCTCCGCTCGACGCCACGCAAGCCTAAGCGTCGCCACGGGGGCCTGGATATGATCGGCGTCATAGAGGAGCACCGCCCCGACCGGGCGCGGAGCTCTTTGCCACGCGTTTCTGGCAACCCCGTCAGAGCTCGATGCGGCCAACCGGGGCGTCGAGCCTGCCGGCCTCTTCCGCCGCGCGGTCCGTCGTCGGGTAGAGGATCTCCTCCTGCACGGCGAAGTGTCGCTCGAGCCCCTCGCGGAACCGGGAGAAGAGCGTCGCGGCACGCGCCAGCTCACCGGCTGCGAGCGAGCGCTCGAGATCGGCGAGAAGGCCGTCCAGACGGCGATGGTCCTGGCCCGCACCGCTGGAGCGCGAGGTCCGCTCATGGACCGGGCCGCGCCCAGAGCGCTGACGAGAGCGTCCGACGCGTTTCCGTTCCGCGTGGCCGGATCCTGGCCGGATGCGGAGCGGGTCGTGTCGAACGAGTATGGCGCTCGAGGTCGCTAGGCTCGATCTTCCGAAGCGGACGCTCGAAGCACACAGCTCGATCCGGAGCCCTCGGCCTAGATTCGATCGCCCCGATTGAAGACTCGCCAAATGGCGTATAGAATATCGCCAAACGACCGATGAGGAGCACAGATAGGGGCCATGATGGAAAACGCACGGGCCAGCAGAGACGCTCCGGAGACGCCTGGCAGCTCTCTGGACGGGCTCACAATCCTGGGGCTCCGCGCCAGGAGTACGCTCGAGCTGCTCGAAAAGGTGGAGCGCGGCTTCTCCTATGCAACGTTCGTGCGGTTGCAGCGAGCGATCGACGTGCCTGCGCAGGATCTCGCCGACTTCGTCCAGATCCCTGCGCGCACCCTGTTGCGACGCAAGGAAACCGGGCGTCTGCGCTCGGACGAGTCCGATCGCGTGCTTCGCGTATCGCGGCTCCTGGAGCGCGCAATCGAGCTGTTCGAGGGGAATGCAGAGGCTGCCCGCAACTGGCTCGGCTCGCCCGCGAAGGCGCTGGCGGGCCACACGCCGCTCGATTTCGCGCGCACGGAAGCGGGAGCGCGCGAGGTGGAGTCGCTCATCGGCCGGCTCGAACACGGCGTCAACACGTAGGCCGCTGGCGCCTGCCCTGAGCGATGGAAGGCTGGCGTCTTCTCAAGACGAAGCACGCGGCGCATGCTTTCGACGGCGAAGGCGCGCGGCTCTACGGCGGACGCTGGAACTCCCCAGGCAGGCCGGTGATCTACCTGGCATCGAACCTGGCGTTGGGCGTCCTCGAAGTCCTCGTCCACCTCCAGGACACCGGCCCCCTGCCCGCCTACAGCCACGCTCGCGCCGAGTTCGACGACAACCTCGTGGAGACGCTCGGCCGAGACGCGCTCCCCGACGACTGGGCCCACGATCCTGCGCCGGCCTCGACCCGGGCGATCGGAGATACCTGGCTCGAGGACCGCCGCACGGCCGTCTTCCGGGTACCCAGCGCGATCGTTCCGCGCGAATGGAACTTCCTCGTCAACCCGCTCCATCCTGACTTCTCGCGCGTCGCGTTCGGAGAACTCGAGCCGTTCCGCTTCGATGTCCGCCTGCGTGGGAGCCGGTCGTGATCTGCGGCGCAACGCTCGGATGTCGGAATCAGATTCTCCAGGGTCGACCGGCGGACGCCCAGACATCCCGCTGGGCGGGAATGCCTCGTGCGAATGGACGAGCGCAACGTCGACTGATCCTGGAGTCGGCTGCATGGGGGGATGCAAGGCTGCGGGAGGGCTTTGTTCCCTCGAGCCGATCGCCTATCATCTGTACATCGTATTGTACAAATCTCGGGGGGCCCCACCGTGGCAAGGAAGCGCTACTCCGTCGCCGAGGTCCGCCAGAACTTCGCCCGGCTGATCCGGTCGGCCGAGGGCGGCAAGGCCATCGAGATCACGCGACACGGCGAGCCTGTCGCCGTCCTGCTCTCGGCCGCGGAGTACCTGGCACTCACCCGGGAGAGGCCGCCCTTCGTCGGAGCGCTCGCCAACGTTCGTGAGCGCCTCGATGTCGACCACCTGGACATCGGCGACGAGGAGTTCGAGGCCCTGCGCGACGAGGCGCCGGGTCGAAAGGTTGCGCTCTGAGTCTCCAGTTCCTGCTCGACACCAATGTCCTGTCGGAGCCGATCAAGTCGCGGCCCGACCCGCGCGTGCTGGCGCGGATCCAAGAGCACGAGGGAGAGCTGGCGACTTGTGCGGTCGTGTGGCGCGAGCTCTGCTACGGAGCGGCTCGCCTTCCCGTCTCCAGGAAGCGTCGGGCGATCGAGACCTATCTCGAGGAGGTGGTGCGGGCGGCGCTCCGGATTCTTCCGTACGACGAGGCGTCCGCGACATGGCACGCGCGCCAGCGAGCACGCCTCGAAAAGCGAGGGCGGCCGCCCTCGGCGGCGGATGGACAGATCGCGGCCATCGCCCGCGTCCACGAACTCATCCTCGTCACCGCCAACACCCGGGACTTCCGCCGTTTCGAGGGCCTGTCGGTTACAGACTGGACTCGTTGATCGGGCCGCGGGGCACACCTTCGCCTCGCTTGCCCTCGCTGCGGCGCATCCGATCCGCAGGTAGACGGCCAGGACTGGAGCTGGGTTCCAGGTCTCGATTCTCCGCCTTCGTCGCCCGGCCGGTCCGCCAGGGACGATCGATGCCTTTGGCTCTCGTGGCGATCGACGATGACGCGAAGAGATTCTACGAGCGCTACGGGTTCTTGGGGCCTACCGCGATCCCCTGCACCTGTTCCTTCCGCTGTCGACGGCTCGCGGAGTCTTCCCCGAAGCGGAGAACCACATCCCCGTGGCCGTATCTTGGCCGTAGTCCGGGGGGTGGGGTCGGTCTAAGTGTGGAGCGGGAAACGGGATTCGAACCCGCGACCCTCAGCTTGGGAAGCTGATGCTCTACCAACTGAGCTATTCCCGCGTCGCGGCCAACATAGACGCCCGCCGGGGGGCGTGGCAAGAGCAGCGCGCGGCTGGACGAAGCCCATCGATGCGCGAGGCTCTCGGGGGGCAAGCCGCTCACCGGAGGCCCGCCATGCCGAAGCCGGAGCCCGGGAACGCGAAGGCTGGGAACGAGAAACGCCGGGGGAAGTCGCCGGAAGACGAGAAGAAGGACCGCTGCGAACTCGAACGTTCCGTCGACGATGCGCTCGAGAATTCGTTCCCGGCCAGCGATCCGCCTCCGTGGACGCTCGGGCGGAAGAACCGGCTCGGCGAGCCCGACGAAGATCGCGACTAGCGGAGGCGCGACGGCGGATCGGATTCCGCGTCGACGAGATCCACGAACAGGCCGTCGATCTCCGATTCATCGGGAACCGGCGGGGCGCTGCCGATCACTTCGTCGTCCAGGGTGGCGAGCCGCTGACGCGTCCAGGTTCGGGACGCGCGCGGATCCGGCTCCGGCGGGCGGCTCTCCTCGAGCGTCCCTTCCATTTCCTCCTCGAGCGGATCGCCGAGCTCCGCGTCGAGATCCGGGACATCGATCGCCGCCAGGGCCGCGTGGGCAGCGGCGCGCGCCTGGCGATCGAGCGCAGCGCCGCCGCTGCGGAACGCCGGCGCCGCATCGGGCTTCGGCTCCGACACCTCGTCGCTGTCGCTGGAAACCCGAGAGAGATCGGACGTCGTGTCGACGGACGTCTGCGCCCACGGCAGATCGCGCGCCGCGCGCTCGACGTCGACGACGGCGGGCAGCTCACGGCCCGCGAGGTGCGCTTCGAAGAGCGTGTTGTCGGCGAGCGCGTTCATCCGCCGCGGCAGGCCGCCGGCGCGTTCCGCGATGGTGTCGGCCACATCGGACGCGAGCAGCGCGGGCTCACCACCGGCGACCCGGATGCGATGCGCGAGATACGCTCTCGCCTCCGCGCCGCCGAGCGCCCCGAGCCGGACGCGCAGATCGCAGCGGCCGAGCAGCGAGGACTCTCGCGCCAGCATCGCATCGAGATCGGCCGAACCCACGAGCAACACCGAGAGCAACAGCGCGTCGTCGGCCTCGAAGTTGAGCATCGCCACCAGCTCGCCGAGCGCCTCGCTACCGGCGAGCGCCTGCGCCTCGTCGATGGCGATGACCGCGCGCCGCCCGGCCTGGCGCAGCTCCACGAGCCGCTCGTAGAGCTGGCGCATCGCGTCGGCGCGATCGGTGGCCGGCGCCTCGATGCCGAGCTGGCTCGCGACGGCGCGGCGCAGCCAGGCGGGCTCGACACCGCGGCCGACCACGACCATCCCGACCTCGAAGCGATCCGGATCGAGTTCGTCGAGCACGATGCGCGTCAGCGTGCTGGTGCCGGAGCCGACCTCGCCGCACAGCACCGAGAGCTCCTTACCCTGCTGCAGGCAGCGCAGCAATCGCGCACGCGCTTCGCTCGCGGCGCGGTTCTCGAACCAGAACTCGAGCTGCGGCTCGTTGCGAAAGGGATCGCGCGAGAGGCCGAAGCGTTCCAGGTACTCCACTCGAGACCTCAGACGAAGGAGACCTTGCGCCGGCGTCGAGGCGCCGGCGCCGCGGGCTCCGCGGGTTGGGGTTCGGATTCGCGTCCGGCGACCGGATCGCCGTCCAGCTCCGGGTCCGCCGTGGGCTCGGATTCGAGCTCTGCCTCGGACATCGGCTCGGAGCCACACGCATCGGTGTCTCCCTCCGACTCGGCGTCATCCTCGAAGCTCGCCTCGACGAACGCCGCGTCGGTCTCGGCATCGATCGTGTCGGAGACGGCGCCAGCAGGCTGCTCGTCGTTGGCCTCCGCGACCAGATCATCGAAGCTCTCGAAGCGCTCGGCCGGCGCGGGGGGAGCCGTCTCGGCGGCATCGGCGACGAGGTCGTCGAACGACTCGTACGCCTCGGCCGCCTCGTCCGGAACGACCTCGGACTCGGCACCGGGATCTGCTTCCTGCTCGAGCTCGGCCACGCGATCGGCGACGTCCTGGAAGTTCGGATCGAGCTCGAACACGCGACGAAACGTCTCGAGCGCGCGCGCGCGATCGGGCAACGACTGGTACGCGCGACCCAGTTCGTAGCGCAGCGGCGCCTCCCGCTCGTCGGGAACGTCCGGCGACGCCAGCGCTTGCTCCAGATGCCCCACGGCATCGTGTCCGCGTCCGAGGTCGAGCGCGCACAGGCCCATCATCTGCAGGGCATCGAGCCTCCGGGAAGGAAAGCCGAGCGCGTAGCGGAACTCGCCGATGGCGTCCTCGTATAGCCCCATCTCGCGATACGCAATGCCGAGGTCGAAGTGCGTCTCCACGTCGCCTTCGCCGAGCGTCTGCGAGACGCCGCGTTTGAAGTCGCGGAACAGCGACGCGAAACCATCCTCGTCGGTTGCAGATCCCGTCGCCGACGGGGAGTCGGACATCGCTTCGGAGAGCTCGGCCGCGAGGTCGAACGAGGCGCCGCCGGCAGGGTCTCCGTGGCCGAGGTCGGGCGTCGTCAGCTCCGGCTCGTCGAGCGTCGCGCCTGCGCTGCGCGGGACCGTGGACACGATCGGCTCCGCGGTCGCCTGTTCGGCGGCATCGGCATCACCAACGGCATGCACGTTGGCCGTCGAGTCGTCCGCGTCGGTCGCCGACGCGATGGCCTCGGCCCACTCCTGGGAGCCGACATCCTCGAGCGTCGGGGTCGTCAGATCGAGAGCATCGGGCGGCTCGATGTCGAGCGGGTTGTCGGGAACCGGCGACCCGGCCGCCGCGGGGTCCACGAGCGACGCGGCCGCTCCGGACGCCGACGCCGTCGATTCCTCGGGCTGCGGATCCGCGACGCTCCCCGGCGCGTCGCCCCGCTGGACGGCGATCTCGCCGAGCCGCAGCAGAGCGCCGGGGTGACTCGGCGCACGCTCGAGAATCCGCCGGTAGATGGCCTCCGCCTCGGCGAAAAGCCCCTGCTCGAAGTAGAAGCTGGCCTCCTCGAAGTCCTCCTGGATCTGCTGCGCAGAGCCGTTCGTGAGCTCGTTCGTCGCCGCCGCAGCACCGCCTGTCTGCTCGGCGACGGGCGCACCGTCCTCGTCCGCCTGGTCGTCCTCACCGGACTCCTCGAGCGGAAGCTCCCAGGCCTCGGCGCTCGTCGAGAGGCCGGCCTCCGAGTCTTCGTCGAGCCGCGACGCCGCGCCCGCCACGGGGCCCGGAGCTTCCTCGCCTCCGATCTCGGCGACGAAAGTCGACGGATCCGCCGCCGCCGGAACTCCGGACAGCTCATCCGCTTCGTCCTCGTCGCCGAGTTCGAGCTCGAACGGGGCGTCCGCGTCTTCGACACCCACGGATGTCGCATCGGCGGAGGACGGAACCTCTTCGTCGTCTTCGCTCTCCGGGGGGTAGAGCTCGCCGTCGATGTCGATCTCGATCTCGTCGAGCCCGGCGGCCGCATCGTCTCCGGGCGAAGCCTCCGCCAGCGAATCCTCGACGGGCGGCGCATCGGCACTCGGCTCGTCCGCAGCAACGGGTCCCGTCGCCGGAAGCTCGAGCGCGGCGGCCGCATCGGCATCCAGCTCTGCGATCCGCGCGCGGAGCACGATACAACGGGCCGCTTCCCCCGCCGCTGCCGCGCCACGGGCCGCGCGCACCCACGCGTCCACCGCCTGGTCCTGGGCACCGGCGATGGCGTGCGCCTCCCCGAGCTGCTCGAGCGCGACGAGGTTCTCGGGTTCCCGCTGCAATGCCGCCTGCAGACTGCCGATCGCGCGTTGGTGCTTGCGATAGCGAAGGTAGACGGCCGCCTCGGCGAGCAGCTGCGCGACGTCGCCTTCCGGCGGAGTCGTCGCGCCGGGGTCGGGCGTCGGTTCGGGCGCGGCAGAGGTCGGCTCCGCGGCGACGGGATCCAACGGAACGACACCTCGAGGGTCGAACCGCGCGTCCTCGCCACCAAGGTCGACGGCGCCCCCGTCCTCGACCTCGATCGGCTCGGAGCCGAACACGCCTTCGGCGGCGTTGGCCTCGCCGCCCAGCTCGCCAGCCGCGCCGAACAAGCCCTCACCGGCATCGCCATTGGCAGCACGATCCGCAATGCCCGGCGCGGAGTTCGAGAGCGACGAGAAGTCCTGCGGCGGAAGGTGCCGCTGCACGATTTCGCGCGCCTTGCCCTCTTCTCCGCGCAGACGCCAGGCCTCGGCACAGGCCCGGAACGCGTCGATCGCGAGTTCCTCCTGCCCGAGCCCCGCGAGAACTCGCGCGAGCAATTCCTGGGACTCGGGTCGGTCGGGATCCGCCTCGACCAGCTTCTGGGCGAACTGGTGCGCGCGGCGCGGCTGGGCATGATCGAGCCAGATGCCACCGAGCGCCTCGAGCTCTTCGACGCATTCGGGATGCAGTTCGACGATGCGTTCGAGCGCACCGGCGCGTGCTTCCCAGTCCCCCTGGCGCTCGCATTCGGCGGCTGCCTCGCGGAACTCGGCGAGGGCCTCGTCCGTCAGGTTCTCCTGCCGTAGCAGCTCGGCCACCTTGAGGCGGCTCGTGACATTCGCCGGGTCGAGACTCGCCATCCGGCGCAGGAGATCGAGGGCTTCGCGCTTGCGGCCCTCGCGGTGGAAGGCATCGGCGGCGGTCTGCAGCGCTCCCATCGCCTCGGAGAGCAGCCCGAGGCGCTGGTAGAGGTCTGCGAGCGGCACGTAGACGTCGTGCCGCTTGTCGTCGATCTTGGTGACTTGTTTGTAGAGCGCGACCGCCTTGGCGTCGAAGCCATCGCGTTGGAACTGATCGGCGACCTTGAGGTAGGCCGCGATGGCGTCGTCGTTGCGCCCCATGCGCTGCAGCAGATCGCCGCACTTGAGACGCACACCGGTGTCTCGAGGATCCGCGCTGAGGATCGCCTGGTAGTCCTTCAGAGCCTTGTCGAGCGCGCCCTTCTGCAGGTTGCGCTGGGCCGACTCGAGGACTTTCCGCTTGTTGATCGCCGCCACTGGCCCTCGCGGAGGTTCGTTCGGCCGCCGGAACGGGTGCGAGTCCCCGAGGCGGGGAGATGCGCCCCTCTGCGCGACGTATCGGCCGTCTGGCGGGGCCCTTGAGGCGCCCGCAGCGACGGGCCGCGTGTTCTTGCGAGGGGTTGCCAGACGTGCGTGCACGCCTGAGGGGAGGCGCATCGGGCCGCAGGCGAGCGGCACGCGGTACGCGGGTCCGGGCGCCCCAGCGACGGCAGTCGCGGAGCTCTAGAGCTGCTGCTGGAGGTCGAGCAGGAAGCGCCGCATCAGGAATCGGGCCTTGCCCAGGTTGCCACGCGGCTCGAGAGCGACGACCAGGAACAGCTCTTCGTCGACGACCCGGAACAGCAGCCAGTACCGCGCGAGACCGATCACCGTCTCTTCGAGGCGACCCCCGCCGATCGCATCGGCGGCCTTGCGCACCTCGTCGAGAATGCGTCCGAACTCGACGCCAGCCGCGCTGACTTCACCGTCCGAAGCGGCCGGATCGATGCCCGGCGCGGAGAGTTCGGCGATCGGGATTCCGTCGCTTCCCATCAGGGCGATGCCGATCGCTCCGGATACGCCTTCCACCATCTTGCGTAGGGTCGGCTCGAAGTTCATGCGTCTCCTCCTCGCAGCCGCTCGAGCCAGCGCTCGAGAGTCCGGATGCTACGCGTCCTCGCCTCGGCGGCGGATGTGCTCTCGGCGGATGCCTCGACTTCGAGGCCGCCCTCTTCCAGCGCGGCGCGGATCGCGCGAGCGCCCTCGAAATCGCCCTGCCGCTCGAGCAGGTCGGCCATCGTCCGGGTATGGAACGGAGAATCGGCGGCCGGGAGCGACACAGCCTCCGGCGCGTCGAGCTTCGCACGAAGGATCGCTTCGAACGCGATGCCATCGGCGTCGATCATCGAATCGGTCTCCGGCCGCGCGTCTTCGAAGGCGCTGTCGAACTCGGCATCCCCGATCGGATCGAAACCCTCGGACGGGCGCCGGATGGGCTCCCAGGGACGCTCGCCGGCCGCCTCGGACAGCGCTGCCGCAAGCAGGGCCCGGGCGTCGTCGATCGAGCCGCCATCGAGCAGCCCGAGCGCGCGCGTCACCAACGCGGCATCCACGACGCCGCCGTCGTCCGGCTCCTGCATGAACTCGTCCGACTGCAAACCCGATCTCCTCCTGTTCACCGGCGTCGCCGTCCCGCGCCGCGCGATCGCGGTCCGCTCCCCGCCGTGCCGGCGCGCGCTCCGAAACCCTTCGGCAGGATCTCCTGGGGCGTGAGCGGGACGGTGTCGGCCCGCCCGATCCCGCGCAGCACGACGAAGCGGACATGCGCGTCCGTCCGTTTCTTATCGACACGCAGCGCCGAGAGATAAGCGCGACGGGAAAAGGCCGGCGGTTCCGTCGGCAGCTCGGCCCGGCGCAGCAGCGCGGCGAGTCGATCCGCGGTCCCGGCGGGGGCGTGCCCGAGGGCCTCCGAGCGCCGCGCGGCGAAGACCATGCCGATCGCGACGGCTTCTCCGTGCAGGATCCGCCGATAGCCCGTCAGCGTCTCGACGGCGTGCGCCAGCGTGTGGCCGAAGTTCAGGTGCAGCCGCAGACCGGCTTCTCGCTCGTCCTGGCTGACGACATCCGCCTTGATCGCGCAGGAACGCTCGAGGACGTCCAGCGTCGGGCCCGGCGCGAGTTCCAGGACCGACTCGACGTCCCGTTCGAAGCGTTCGAACAGCGCGGCGTCGCGGATCGCCCCGTGCTTGATCATCTCGGCGAGTCCGGCCGCTCGCTGCCGGCGCGGAAGGCTGCGCAACGTCGCGAGATCCATCCAGACGAGGAGAGGCTGGTGAAAGGCCCCCACCAGGTTCTTCCCTCCCGGCAGATCCACGGCGACCTTGCCGCCGACGCTGGCGTCAGCCATCGCGAGCAGCGTGGTGGGCACTTGCACGAACGAGATCCCCCGCATCCACGTCGCCGCGACGAAGCCCGCCAGATCGCCGACGACACCGCCGCCGAGCGCGACGACGACAGTGCTGCGGTCGGCGTCGAACTCGAGCAGCGACTCGTAGAGCGCGGCCGCGTGGCGCAGCGTCTTGGCGCGCTCTCCGTCCGGCACGAGCAGGCGCCGCACCTTCAGGCCGGCCGCGCGCAGGCCGCGCTCGACGCGCGGCGCGTAGCGGCGCGCGACTTCCGGAACGGTGATGACGACAGCCCGGCGCGCCTTGGCGACCTCGGCGATCGCCGGGCCGGCCTGTTCGAGCATGTCGTAGCCGATCCGGATCGCGTAACTGCGTTCGCCGAGCTCGACGCGCACGAGGCGCGGGGTCGGATCGCCCGGTGACTCCATCGCGTCCTCTGCTCCTGCTCCCGCCGCCCGCTCCGTCAGCCGTTCCGCGATGCGCTGTGCGACCTCGTCGGGTGTCGACAGATCGGTATCGACCGCGAAGCCAGCGCTGGCATAGTACCGCTCGCGTCTCTGCGCGAGCACCCGCAGCGCCTCGATCCGCTTCGCGAAGCCGAGGCCCGCGAGCAACGGCCGCTCCTCGCCGCTTCCGATCCGCGCTGCCAGCGTCTCCGGCCGCGCCCGTAGCCAGACGACGGTGCCGGTGTCGGCCAGCAGCGCCGCCGCGCCGGGCTCTGCGATCGCGCCCCCGCCGAGCGCCACGACGCTCGGCCGGCCGGCAAGCGCTTCGATCGCCGCCCGCTCGCGGACGCGAAACGCGGCCTCGCCCTCATGCGCGAAGAGCTCCGCGACGGTCGCGCCCGCGGCGCGTTCCACGTCGGCGTCGCTGTCCGCGAACGGCAGGCCTAGGCGCGCCGCCAGCCGCTCGCCCACCGCGGACTTCCCGGCGCCCATCAGACCCACCAACCAGATCGTCGCTCGACTCATCGCGGCGAGTATAAGAGACCGGACCCGCGAGACCGAGACAGGAAAAGGGGCGAAGTGGACATGGCCCACTCCGCCCCTTCGGGATCCCTGCCAGCCGGCCGTTCGGCCGGTCGGCTCTCGCTCAGCCTCCGACGGCGCCGGCCTGGTTCACCACCGACGGCGTCACGAAGATCAGCAGCTCGCGCCGCTTGTCCTCGGTGTCGAAGTTGCGGAACGCGTTGCCCAGCACCGGGATCTTCCACAGACCCGGCACCCGCTGCGAGCTCTCCGCCTTCTCGATCACGTAGATCCCGCCGAGCACGAGGGTCTGGCCGTCCTGCACCAGCGTCTCGGTCTTGGCCTGGTTCTTCGCGATCGCCGGCGAGCCCGTGGGCGTCTCGATGCTGTTGTCCGGCGCGTTGCGCGTCACCTCGATCGCCATGATGATGGCGCGATCGGCGGTGATGTGCGGCGTCACCTTCAGCGACAGCACGGCGTCGATGAACTCGAGCTGGGCATCGCCGTTCTCGAAGGTCTGGAACGGGATCGACACGCCCTGCTCGATGATCGCCTCGCGGTTGTCGAGCGTCACGACGCGCGGGCTGGAGATCACCTTGCCCTCGCCGTTCAGCTCGGCCGCCGCGATGCGCAGGTCGACGTTGATCCGGTCATTGAGCAGGAAGCCGCCCAGGTTGAGGAGCCCGGCCGGGTTCAGCGTGATCGGATTCTCGACCACGACGTTGTTCCCCTGCTGGAACGGGAAGTTGCTCTGCGAGTTCGTCGGCGGAGCCGTGTCTCCTCCGATGCCGAAGTCGCGCCCGTCGCCGGTCGGGTTCGAGCCGAAGCCCCACTGCGAACCGATCTCCTTCGAGAAGTCCAGCGAGGCTTCGACGATCCGGGTCTCGATCATCACCTGCGGCGTCTGCGAGTCGATCGCCTTGATCAACGCGGTGGCCTCGTCGATCACGCTCGGGATGTCCTTGATGATGACGGTGCTCGTGCGCGTGTCGGTGTCCACGGTCCCGCGCGGCGTCAGCAGACGCTTCACGAGCTTCGAGACTTCGCCGACGTTGGCGTAGTTCACCGGTTGGAGCTTGACGACGAGGTCCTCGAGCTTCTCCTTGGCGCGGCGCTCCTGGAGACGCGCCTCCTCCTCGGTCTTCAGCATCTGGGCCGGTGCGATGCGCAGCACGTTGCCGACGCGGACGAAGCCGAGACCTTTGGTGAGCAGGATGACGTCGAGAGCCTGGTCCCACGGCACGTCGACGAGGCGGATCGTGACGGTCCCGTCGACCTCGTCGCCGGCGATGATGTTCAGATCCGACACGTCCGCGATCAGTCGCAGCACGTCGCGGATGTCGACATCCTTGAAGTCGAGCGAGATCCGCCGGCCGACGTATTCCTTGCCATCGAGCAGGCCGCCCTCGTCGAGCTGGTCGATCGGGTCGCGGCCCTCGAG
The DNA here is from genome assembly GCA_039794265.1 of Myxococcota bacterium. Classification (GTDB taxonomy): domain Bacteria; phylum Myxococcota_A; class UBA9160; order UBA9160; family PR03; genus CAADGG01. The sequence continues at coordinate 58,028 of JBDIVR010000009.1, read as the reverse complement.
CGCCGCCGCGGAGGGCTCCGCGGGAGCGACTGCGGCCGCGGCCGATGCCATGGCCTTCTCCGCGGCCCGGCTCGGAGCCGGTTCGTTCGAAGCCATCTCGGCAGGCGCTGCCGGCGAAGCCGGCAGCTCGGCCGCAGCGCCGTCGAGCGGCAGCGCCGCCGCGACGGCCTCGCCCCGCTCGAAGACCAGGACGATGTCGTTGCCGTCCTTGCGGATGCGCGGCTCGAGACCGGCCGCACGCTCGATGACCACGCGCACCTCCGGTCGGGCCAGATCGGGCTGCTCGAACGTGCTGACGAGCGACACCGGACCGCTGCCCTCGGGCGCGACGCGCGTGGCCGCCTCCGGGGCGAGAGTTGCGCCGGGCACCACGAGCATCAGCGTCGTCGGGGCCGGGCGCAGGATCTGGTAGTCGACGGCCCGGTCGGCCGAGACGACCAGGCGATCGCCGTCGGCATCCGAAGCAAACGTCACGCTCTGCACGGTGCTCCCGGCAGGAGCGGGCGTCGGCGCCGTCGACGACGCACCCGAACGATGCGCCTGTGCCGGACTCGCCGCTTCCGGAGTCGCCGGAGACGCCGCCGCGGTCTGCGCGAGCGCTTCGCCGCTGCCGAGTGTCAGCACGAGACCCGACGGAGTCGGAGTCAGCACCCGCTCCGCGAATGCCGCGGCGTCCGCACCGGCGTCGATCACGACGCGGACCTTCCCCTCGTGCTGCCCGACGCGGATCCGCTGCACGTGTGCGGAGCCGACGGACACGAGGTTCTCGGCGAGCTTGTTTTCGATCCCCGGCAGGTCGAGCACCAGGCGCGCCGGCTCCGAGAGCGTGAAGCTCTTGGCTCCGGCGATGGTGCCATCGGCATCCAGATGGATCACGGTGCCGTCGGCGGACGCTTCGCTCCGCACGTCCAGCAACGTCGTCGCCGATCCGCCCGACGGGGCGGTGGGCACCAGGGCGTCCTCAGGCCCTGCCGCCCCGGACGCGTGACCGAGCCACAGCGCCGCGAACACGGCGGCTGCAGCGAGCCTGTTGAAACGAGCGTTAACGGTGGCGAACATCGGACCTCACCCTCCCTGGGTCATCGAACGAGTGCGCATCTCGATCTCTTTGCTGGTCTGCTCGCCGAGGTAGTCCACGTAGGTCTCGCGGACGACGACGGCGTTGTCGTCGATGCTGGTGACGGAACCGTCGTTCTTGCCGACGGCGGTTCCCACCTGCACCACATAGCCCCGGCCCGAGGGGTCCTCGAGCAGCGCGCGCGGGCGGCCCGTCCCCCACACGACGGCGACGACGGTCAGCTGGCTCAGGTCGAACTGCTCCAGCGGCCCGCGCTCGGCGTCGGCGACCTTCATCTTCTGATCGGCGATGAAAGAGCGGAACGGGTCTCGCCGTCCCTCGGCGTCGTAGCCGAGGCCAGCCGTCGTGGTGCCGAGTCCGCGCTGGCCTGCCTCGTCCTGTGCGTCGCGCCCCGCAGCCCCGCGCTTCGCCACTTTCTGACCGGCATTCTTCTTCATCAGCGCGGCCCGTTGCTGCTCGTAGTCCTGGACCGACGGCGCGTTCGGGTTCGGGCGCTCGCACCCGGTTCCCGCGATGAGCCCGACCAGCAGTCCTCCGAGGATCCACTTCCTCACGAGCGCCCTCCCTGCGGCGCGAGCGCCGCCGACTTCTGCGGCTTGCCGCCCCGGCCCGGCTGGGCCGGAGCGGCTGAGTCCGGCTGTTCGATGAAGCGGAACGTCGTCACTTCGCCGCGTACGTTCAGCACCGTGAGGCCCAGGTCCGCCTTCGCCGGGTTCATCGCGAGGCGATTGACGTTCACGATCCGCGGCAGCTTCGAGATCTTGTCGAAGAAGCGCGCGATGTCGTGATACCCGCCGCTGAACTCGACCTCGATCGGAACTTCCGCGTAGAAGTCCCGACGCACCTCTGCGTTCGGCTTGAAGAGCTTGAACTCGAGTCCGGAGTCCTTGCCGAGCGTCGAGATGTCCGTCAGCAGACCCGGTAGCTCGGTGCTGTCCGGGAGCTGTCGCAACGCCAGGACGAGCTTGCTTTCGAGCTCGGCGAGCTCCTCCTCGAAGGCCGCCAGATTCGAGACGATCGCTCGGACCTCACTGACCTTGCGCTGGAGATCGCGCTCCTTCGACTCGAGCGCCGCGAGCTCGAGCCGAGCCGGCTGGTAGAACGAGTAGCCGTACACGCCGAAGACCAGGGCGCACAGCACGGGAATCGCGGCCATGCGATAGGGCTTCGGGAGCTTCGCGAAGCGCTCGAGCTGCGCCTTGACCTGTTCGGCTCCGAGGGAGATGGCCATCGCTCGCTCCTCCTAAAGTCCCGCGGCCGGGCGACGGCCGGCGCGAGTCGGCGCCGGCGTCGACGCGGGGGCCGCGGCTGCATCGGCCGGGTCCTGCGGCGACTCGAGCGCAGCCTGGATCTTGAAGGTGTTGAGCTTCAGGGAATCCACGGTCTTCAGCTCGGTCGACTGGAGCTCGACCTGGCCGAAGGACGGCGACTTTCCGAGATTGGTCAGGAAGGACGCCACGAGCTCGTTGTCGAGACTCATGCCCCCGAGCGAGATCCGGCCCTTGTCCGCCGAGAGCTCCGTCAGCCAGACGCGGTCCGGAATGCTCGAAGCGAGATCTTCCATGATGCGGACCGGACCCGAGCGCGAGCGCTCGAGATCCGCGATCACGGCGAGCTTCTTCTCGATCTCGGCCTTCTTGGCCTTGAACTGGGCCACCTGCGCTTCCTGCGGCTTGTACTGCTCGAGCTGGGCCTCGAGCGATCGGATCCGTCCCTGCGTGGACGAGATGTTCCCGCGCACCCACTGGTGGACACCGACCGACAACACGATCGTGCCGACGAGCGTGGCGGCCAGCAGGACGATCTGTTGCTGGACCCCCGCCTTGCGGCGGGCTTCGCGAACCGGGAGAAGGTTGATGCGGATCACGACTCGTCGACCCTCCGCAGTGCGAGACCGAGACACACCCCGAGCGACGGGCCCACCTGGGCCAGGTACTCGGGATCGAAGCGGCTGCTCGGCATCATCTTGTGGAGCGGGTTCAGGATCTCGACCTCGAGTCCCGTCCGCTCGCGAAACACGGCGTCGATTCCGGGCACGCGCGCCGCGCCGCCGGCCAGTACGATGCGCTGGATCCGGGCGTCGGAAGCAGTCGCCGAGAAGAAGTCCAGCGACCGCGCGATCTCGCCTACCAGGTTGTTCGTGACCGCACGCATGGCCTGCTCGACCTCCTGCGGCACGACTTCCTGGGACTCGTGACTGCCGGACTCGCCGATCTTGATCCGCTCCGCCTCGTCGAAGCTGATCGAGAGGGCTCGCTGGATCTCGGCCGTGTACTGGTTCCCGCCGACCGAGATGTCCCGCGTGAAGGCCGGAATGCCTCCGACCACCACGTTGATGTTGGTGACCTGCGCCCCGATGTTGATCACGGCGACCACGTCGTCGGCGCCGGGTTCGAAGTTCGCCTCGAAGGCGTTCTCGACCGCGAAGCCGGCCACGTCGATCACCGACGGCGTGAGACCCGCCTCGCTGATCAGGTTCACGCAGTCGTCGATGAGATCGCGCTTCGCGGCGACGAGCAGCACCTCCATCGGGCGCTCGGCATCGCCGTGCTGGATCACCTCGAAGTCCAGGTTGACCTCGTTGACGTCGAACGGGATGTACTGCTCGGCTTCCCAGCGGATCGACTCTTCGAGTTCCTCCACGGTCATGGCCGGCACGCTGATCTTCTTGACGATCACGGAGTGCCCGGACACCGCGGCGGCTGCACACTTGGCCTTGGTGCCGGATTTCTCGATCGCCTCGCGAATCGCGTCGACGATGGCGCTCGCATTGAGGAACGCCCCGTCGACGATGGCGTCGTGCGGGAGCGGGGCCACGCCGAGGTGGAGCAGCTCGAAGCCGTCTCCCCTCTGGACCACCTCGACCGCCTTCACGCAAGACGATCCGATGTCGAGCCCTACGATGGACTTGGAACCAAGCCTGAGGAACGGAAGCTGCACGGACCCCTCTCCTCGCGCCCGCGATCTAGCGGGCGTGAACGCCTTCGGGTTCGGCGGTGGTCGAAAGCGGGGGGGAACCGTTCCCGGCCTCGGCGTCGAAGATCTCGTCTTTGTCCGTGATCCGCTTGCCGAGAGCCAGGAGGATCTTTCGCTTGGTGTCGAGCCGGCACGGTCGCCCGGCTTCGACGCGATCGATCGTCAAGGTGGAGAGACCCGCCTTTCGGGCCAGCTCCGCCTTGCTCATCATGAGTGTTTCGCGAGTACGCTGTACGCTGTTTCGCGACACGCCTCGGGTCCTCCCCTGCCGTCCTGGACCGAGTTCTCCCCCGCGGTCCCGAACGGCGCGCCCGATGGGTGCTATCGGCCCGGGCCAGAACCGACTTGAGGGAACGGCGGGATCGCGTACCCGGAGCCGCCCCCGGGGCTCCCCTTCAGCGTCGTCCCCCGAGCAACCGATGAGGCCCGCGAGTGCGGGAGGGTTCTGCGTTGCAGCGGCTTCTGATCGTGGACGATGACGAGTCCCTCCGGGACAGCCTCTCGTTGGTGTTGGGTGCCGAGGGCTTCGACGTGGCGACCGCGGCCGACGGCGAGCGCGCGCTCGCACAGCTCGACACCTCGGCGCCGGACATCATCCTGTGTGATCTCCGGATGCCCGGGATCGACGGGCTCGACCTGCTCCCCGAGCTGGTCCGGCGCCGGCCCGATGCGACGGTGATCCTGATGTCCGCGTGGGCGACGGAAGAACTCGCGCTCGAGGCGATGCGGCGCGGCGCCTACGATTATCTCGCCAAGCCGTTCCAGCCCTCCGAAGCCTTGCTGGCGATCCGCAAGGCCCAGGAACGCGAGCGGCTGCGCCGGGAGACGCGTCTGCTCCGGCGCGAGATGGAGCGCACGATCGGCGATCGGCCGATCGTGGCGGCGTCGCCGACGATGATCGACGTGCTCGAGATGATCGAGCGGGCGGCCGAGTTCAAGGCCACCGTGCTGCTGACCGGCGAGAGCGGCACAGGCAAGGAAGTCCTGGCGCGCGCGGTGCACGCGCAGTCGCTGCGCCGCAACGATGCCTTCGTCGCGGTGAACTGCGGCGCCATCCCGGAGGCGCTGCTCGAGTCCGAGCTGTTCGGCCATTCGAAAGGCGCGTTCACCGGCGCCGATCGCGCCCGGCGCGGACTCTTCGCGGAAGCCGATGGCGGCACGATCTTCCTCGACGAAGTGGGCGAGCTACCGCTCTCGTTGCAGGTCAAGCTGCTGCGCGTGCTGCAGGAGGAGGAGATCCGGCCACTCGGCGAATCGAAGTCCCGGCGTGTCGACGTCCGGGTGATCGCCGCGACCGCCCGACACCTCGAAGACGAGATCAGCGCCGGCCGCTTCCGCGAGGATCTGTTCTACCGGCTCAACGTGTTGCGTATCCACGTCCCGCCGCTCCGCGAGCGTCGCCAGGACGTGCCGCTGCTGGTGGACCACTTCCTCGCCCACTTCCGCGAGGCGCTCGGCCGTCCGGTCCGCGCGATCGCGGACGACGCGCTCGATCGTCTGGTCCGGTACGCCTGGCCCGGCAACGTCCGCGAGCTCGAGAACGTGATGGAACGCGCCGTGATCCTCGCGCGGGGGGACCAGGTGACGCTCTCGGAGCTTCCTGCCAACGTGAGCCATCCCGATCCGGCCGACACGGCCGAAGCGACCGGCGATCTCTCGTTGCGCCGCGCGCGCCGCGCAGCCGAGATCCAGGCGATCCGGGCGGCGCTACGTGCGACCGGCGGCAACCGCACGCATGCGGCGCGCGCGCTGGAAGTCAGCCATCGCGCGCTGCTCTACAAGCTGAAGGAGTACGAGATCCGCGACTGAGCCTCTGTCGGCCGGGTGTGGCTCACGAGATCGGGTCACTCCATCGACGCCGGAGAGGACGTGTCCGCAGCGAGGTCCGACGCGAGCGGATCGCGCTGCAGCTCGCGCACCGTCACGTCGAAACGCTGCTGCGTACGCCCACCGTGGCCATCGTCGACCTCGATCTCGAAGGGGTGCACTCCCACGCTCGACACCGATGCCGTCCACACCACTTCGCCGAGCAGCGGATCGATCGTGGCGCCCTCGGGGCCAGCAAGGAGACGGAAGCGGAGGTTGCGGTCTCCGTCGGGGTCCTGAGCCTCGACCACGTAGCGGAAGATACCCTCGGAGTTGACACCGACCGGCGTCGACACGATAGCGGGGGCCGAGTTACCGACCCGGAGCGGGGTGCTGTCGAGCGGCGGGGTCTCCTCCTCACCGTCCGTCGCCCGCACGCGGACCACGATCTCGTCGCCGCGTTGGAGACCGTGGGTCGAGAATCGCTCCTGCGTGGCTTCCTGGACCGCTCCGTTCACTCGCCAGGAGTACGAGAACTCGATCGGATCCCCGTCGGCATCACGCCCTTCGGCGATCGCGACCACCTCCTCGCCCACACCCACGATGTCCCCCGGCGCGAGACGAACGCCGATCAGGCCCGGGGGCCGGTTGCCGACCTGCCCGGTCGCCGTGACCGGTTCGCTGGTCGTGGCGCCGTCCGCCGCGACCACCGACACCTCGATCGTCGCTCCCTTGCGCGCGGATTCCGGAACGACGATGCGACTGCTGCGATCGGGGATCCGGCGGCCGTCGATGGCCCAGAGGTATTGCAGCGCGACCGCGCTTCCGCCGGTGGAACTCGTCTCGACACGCGCCGCAACTTCCGTGCCCGGTCGCGGCGACGACGGGACGAGGGACACCTTCTCGATGCGCGGCGCCTCCGCGGAGGCCTCCCCTTCGGCCTGCGCAGGCGCCGTCATCGAGCGTCCCGTCGGCGAGACGGGCGCCTCGGCACCGCAGCCCATCGCCAACCCAGCCACCACCAGAACGCCTCGGGTCACCCCGGCGCAACGCTTCATCGCTCGCATCCTTTCCCCCTCCATCCTCGAACACCGCGTCGCCGGCTACTGCGGCGGCCCCCCCGTGAGCTGCAGGCGCAGTAGCGGCCGCGGATTCGATCCCCGCGCTTCGCCGGCCTCGTACCAGACGGCGGCCTCGTCGAACGACGCGCCGGCGCCGAGGCTCGGCAGCTCTTCGATCGACGCGGCCTTGCCATTCTCGTCGGCGATCACGGTGGAGCTCTGTACCGAGTACTTCACCCCGCCGATGACCACGACTCCGAACTTCGGATCGACCGAGTCCAGGAAGCCACTGCCGCGATCTTCCTGCGCCACCGCCGGGTTCCCGGCCAGCATCAGCACCATCCCGAAGGCACTCCAAACCGTTCTCATGCTCCGCATGCCAGGTCCTCCTGCACCGCCGTGGCGGCGCGTCCGATCGCGGAATCCACGACCTCGCGCCTCACCGCTCGCGCCAGTAGAGCTGGCCCGGAGCACAAGACTCCGCGTCGGGAGCTTCGAGGTTGTTGATCACGCCGTCCTGCTGCGTCACGAAGACGCGGTTCCCGCCGCCGGCGCAGCCAGTGCCGCCGCCGCCACCGCCACCGCCGCCGCCACCGCCGCCGCCGCTCCCGGGACCGGGTCCCACCGTCACGCGCGGGTCGGTCGGGAGCCCGGCCCCGAGGTCCATGTACCGCGACGCGGGATCCCCGAAGTTCGCGAGACCCGGATTCGCGGAGCCTCCCGAGCCACCGGGGCCTCCGCTCGCCAGGTCCGAGGGGGAGGCCGTTGCCGTGTCGAAGAAGAACCCCTGTCCGCAGTGCACCTTGAACACATAGAGTCGACCGATTCCGCTGGCACTACACGGATCGCTCACACCCGAGGGTGTGAAGCTCGCCGCGATGACCCAGAACGAGAAGATGGTGCTGTCCGTCACGAACTTCTCGTCGTCGTCGACCCGGAAGAAGAATCCCGAGACCGAGGCCAGGTTCGGACAGGTCGCCGAATCGCTGGTGTCGAGCAGCTGCTCCTCCGTCAGCGTCGGGATCGTCGTCGCGCGGCGGTCGAAGATGTCCTCGTCCTTCACCGAGTAGAAGCGGTTGTTCTCCGCCGTCGTCGACGTGTCGTGCGTCCGCTGCAGGTTCGTCCGCTCACCGGTCCCGAAGGCCAGCCAGAAGCGGTTCTTCGAGAAGGCGCCCGACGGCGAGAAGAAGATGCTCTTGAAGTACGTCGTTCCGCCGACGGTCACCCCGAGCGACGAGGCCGGCGTCGCCTTGGCTTCGAAGAACTTGCGGAACTTCGTGTCGGGCTGCGTCACGCTGCCCGAGCTGTTGACGGGGTCGACCAGGAAGTTGTTGAACGCCGGATCGTACTTGATCACCCACTTCCAGACGTTTCCGCCGAGGTCGCCGATGTAGATCACGTCGGCGAACCCGTCGAGGTCCGTATCGAAGACCGAGGGCGTCGACGGCATCGCGTAGAGCATGTCCTGCCGACCGTCCGTGGCGCTCGGCGTGAACTTCTTCTCGCCGAGCACCTGACCGGTCTTCAGATCGAGGATGTAGATCGCCCGGCCCGCCGTCGCGTTCGGATCGTAGTTGAGCGCATCGTTGGGATCGCTGCGCCGGTCGTAGCCGCCGCTGACGATCGCGACCCAGCGCTCGTACGGCTGCCCGCCGATCTGCACGCGGACTTTCGTCATCACGGGCTGCCCCCAGGTCTCGCCTAGGAAGGCGCGATCGGCCGCCGGCGCGTCCTCGCGCGGGAACTCCCACAGGTAGCCCGGGTACGACGCGGACGACGGGTCCGAGATGTCGAGCGCGTAGTACGCCCGTCCGCCCTGGCGCAGTCCGCCGGCGAGGACCGTTCGCCACTCGCTGCCGTCCGCGGCCTTCGCCGCCTGGGTCGGCGTCGAATGGAGCCACACGTCGGCTGCGGCCGGCGAGCCGTCGACGCCGTAGTAGTTGCGCGAGCCCGCGTCGATCGGCAGGAAGCGCGCGTTCTGGCGTACCGGCCACGGCATGAAGCCGAACACTTCTTCTCCGGTGCCGCGATCGTAGCCGGGAGGCGCAGGCGGCACGGGATTCGCCTGCCAATCACCCGCATGGAAGCCCTGCACGAATCCCGCGTTCGAACCGGCGAAGATCATGTTGTCGCGGGTCGCAAACGTGTCGCGGAAGGCGCGATACGACGCGTCGTTGATGAACGACCGCGGGCGGCCGACCACCAGCGGATTCGAGTGGAAGATGTCGCCGAGTCGCGATGCGCGGTCCACGCAGCTGTTGCTGACGCCGGTTCCGAGCTCGCAGCCACGGACGTTCTCGATGATCGTGTCCGCGAGTTCCTCCGCCGTGGTCGCCCCGCTGCCCGGGTAGAGAGGGATGTCCGCCGCGGTCAGGTCGTCGCTCCCGTCGCTCGGGTCGCCGAGAGCCGCCACTGTCAGCGTGGAATCGAAGGGGACCTTTCCGACAGCTGGGAGCGACGTCGAGAGATTCCGACTCGGGCTCGTCGGGATCTCGTTCGCGGCATCCCAGAACGGAACTGCGCTCGGCGCGATCGCGCCGCTCTTGCACTCTCCGGGCGGCGACGGGTTCAGCAGCGCGCAGTTGCCATTGGCATCGAGGATGTCGCCCGCCGGGTCGATCTGGAACAGCTTGAGCTGCCCCTCCCAGTACGGAGTGTCCGACGGGACGAACAGGCTGGTGTAGATATTGCCGCCGTCCGCCGTCCGCGTGGCAGGGACGGTCGCCGCAGTGAACGACTGGGACTTCTGGACGATGTCGGTCACGGCCGACACCAGGGCATCCGCGAGTTCCTCGGCGTTGTTGCTCGAGAAGAACAGGCCATTGCCGACCGCAGCGGTCCGCGCGAGAAGATCGTTCGCCTCCGGCGTCGTCGAGAAGCCCACCGTGTAGACGTCGATCTTCTGGGTTCCGGGCCGATCGGGCCGGAAGTCGTTCTGCTGCATGAACATCGCGATGTCGTCGAGGTAGAGCGCACAGGTGTTGCCGCCCGCACAGGCCGGGCCGCCGACCTCCTGTTCCCCATCCGGGTTGTAGTCACCGATCAACTGCATGAACTTCGCAAAGCCGGCGTTGGTTTTATCGTCCGTGTTGGAGTTGGCGCGGAACGTGTCCTTCGTCGGCTCACCGTCCGTGATGACGATGACGAAGTGTTTCTGGCAGTCGAACTGGACGGGATCCGGCGGCACCTGGTCGCTGCTCGTGGCCAGGACTCCGAAGTTCCCGCTCGTCGTGTTGCGATAGAAGTAGCGGGGGAATCGGGTGGAGCCGTCGGCGCCGAACGGCAGCTGGCTGGTCGTCCGGCTCATGAAGTACGTGTAGATCTGGAACAGCGACTCCCCGAGCGGCGTCCAGGTAACGCCCTCGAGCGCGTCGATGGCGGAGTCGAGAGCCGCGGCGTGCGTGGGACCGAAGTCGTCGATGCCAACCCGCACGAAGCCGCCGTTCGGATCGCCCGAGCCACCGGGCAGGCGGAACTGGCCGATGCCGAAGCGGACGGCGCCGGCCTGGTTGGAGTTGCAGATCACTTCGCGCAGGACGTCCTTCGCGGCGCTCACGCGGGCGCGGCGGTAGCGGCTGAACGGAGCCGTGAATCCCTGCGCCTGCAGACAGGCCGAGAACGTCCCGTTGTTCGTCAGGGCGATCTCGGCAAGGCGGGGGTCGCCGTTCGGCAGCGAGTGTAGCCAGTTGAGGTAGCGGGGATCGAAGCGGGTGTTCGTTCCATCGGCGCGAACCGCCGGATCCACGTAGTAGGTGCGGGTCGTCCCACATCGGCTCCGCGTGGTGTCACTGAAGAACTGCTGCGTCGTCGTGTAGTTGTTGCAGGGTGTCGGCGCCGTCGGATCGAAGTCCGGGTGCCACACGATCTCGTTCATCGACCCCGAGTTGTCGACGAGAAGCAGTACGTTCGGAGGGACCGAGACGGTGAAGAGATCGGTGTCGTCCTGCGCGCGCACGGAACCGGGCGCCGCGAGGAACGCGGCGATCGCGGTTGCTGCCAGAAGGCTTCGCTGTCGATGGTCCATGTGCTTCTCCCACGTCTTCGATCGGGGTCTCGTCGCCCGGAAACGCATCGCCTCGCAGCCCGCCCGCTCACTGGTAGCCAGCGTCGAGCTCCCGCGTCGCGACGACTTCGAGCCGCGAGCGCGCGCCTTCCGGCGTCTCGCCGGCGACGCGGATCCGCCAGAGCGTGTTGATCCGCGTCGAACCTCCGAGCCGCTGGTCTCCGCCGCCGCCGAGACTCGGCGCGCCCGCATCGAGGAACTCGACACCCTGGGGCGCGTCGGGGTCGGCGAAGTAGGACGGCCGGCCGAGCGGGAACAAAGTGGCGTCGCCGAGAAACACGGCATTGGCCTGGTCCGGGAAGGGCACCGTCGCCGTATCCGTCCACACATCGCGCAGCCGGTTCTTGGCGTCGGCGACACCGGCCTCCGCAGCATAGAACGCCAGGCGCGCACGGTTCTGGAAGCCCGCCACCTGCTGATCGCGCTGCACGGTGTCGAGCGCGGCGAGGCCCATCACGCTGAGCAGCACGAGGAGCAGCACGGTCACGATGAGGGCAGAGCCCCCTTCGCGTCGGACTCGACTGGTCGTCATATCGCAGACCCCCGGAAGCCCACGTTGCGCACGCGCACCGTGGAGCTGTGGACGCGACGCCGGAACCCGTCGTTGCCGCCCGGCGCGACGCGGTTCTCGGTCGTCTGGAACTGACCGGCCGGATGTTCCTGATCCGCTGCGCGCGTCCGGATCACGAGGTTGATGTTGACCTCGCGCAGGTCGCGGTTGTCCCAGGCGCTGGACACGTAGGTCGGCGCGCTCCCGGTTCCCCCCGGCAGCTCGCCGGTGGCCAGCGTCGGGTCGTCGATCCGGCCGTTCCGGTTCCGGTCGAAGAAGAACGCGAGCTGTAGGTCCTCGACTCCGGTCGCGAGGAGCCGACCGTTGCGGAGCAGCACCGGCGCAGCGCCGCTGGTATCCACCTGATAGACGTGCGCCGGAACCAGCAGCAGCCGCGCGCCCACCGAGGGCACGATCGCCGTCAGGAAATCGACCCGGACGCTCGTCCCGGACGGGACATCCTCGACGATTCCGCAAGCCGAGCCGCGCGCCGGGTCGTCGAGATCCACGAGGATCGCGCCCGCGCCGACGGAAAAGTCCGCATCGGCCGTCCCGTCGCCATCGGTGTCGTAGAAGGGCAGCCCGTCGAGAACGACATCGTCGACCGTGAGCGTCCGCGGACCGGTCCCCCCCGTATAGTCTCCGAAACCCACCGTGGACCCGAGTGCGTTCCGCTCCTGACCGGTCGGGTCGATGGCGTCCGCGTCGGTGAACCAGACGACGTCCGGTTGGTTGTTCCGATCGAGGGCGCACAGCGCGGCCGCCTCGGGCACCATGAATCCCGCCATCCGCGCATCGCGCTCGAACAGCCACGCGACGGCGCGCAGATTCTGCTGGGCTTCGATCACCTGGTCGGTGACAGTGTATGCCTTGTTCTGGACGACGAAGCTCTGCATGACCGCAGTGACGACGACGGCGAGGATGCCGACGGCAATCATCAGCTCGATCAGCGTGAAGCCGGCCGTTCGACGAAGCTCGAGACGAAGCGACGCGTGCATCATGACCCTCCCGTCGGACGGTCGTCGTGACGGACCGTCGAGAGTACGAGCTGCCGGCCCGGGCGATTCGGCTCGTCCCACGTCACGCGGACATCGATGGTCTTGCGGGCCGCATCGAGATCCGCGATGCGCCAGCTGAGCGCGTACGTCATCTCGACTGCGTCGCCGTCCGGCGTCTGGACCACCGTCGTAGCTGCGTTCGGTGCGGCGACGAACGCCCCGGCGGTCGCAGCAAGATCCGCATCCGTAAAGGCGATGCGCTGGAAGTTCTCGAGCTGTGAGTGTGCCACCACGGCAGCGTCGCTCGTGTGGCGACCGCTAGACCCGCCGCGCATCGCGTAGAGCTGGGCCGCCGCAACGCTCAGCAGGCCGACCGCGAGAATGCCGAGCGCGATCATCACCTCGAGCAGCGTGAAGCCCCGAGCGCTGCGTCGTCGCCGGTCGTCGTTCAATCCGTCCATTCGCCCGCTCCTGCTTCCCAGGCGTGGACGCGAACGCCGCCCAGCGCCGTCAGCACCACCGCGTAGTCGCGGCGGCCGTTGGTGACGTACACGGCTCCGCTGCCGGAGCCGAAGGTGCCGGGATTGCATCCGGCATCGAAGGCCACGGGGATGCCATCTCCTCGGAACATGACCCAGGTCGCGGCGGCGCCGGCGGGATCCTCGAACGTGACGCCCGTTGCGGGATCGGCGCTCGTGTCGTCGCCGGGAGCGCGCGTACCGGCGGAGAGCGCGACGCCCCAGTTGACGCCGATCGCCGCGGGCACCGTCAGCATCGGTTCGCCGGGGTCGATCCGGCAGTTCCACGCGCCCGGCGCACCGTCGTCGAGCACGATGGCGGGCCAGACCGCGCCGGTGCTCGGATCGATGCCGAGCTGGGTGCCGGCCACGTCGCCTGCCGCCGGGTTGCCCGGAGACAGGAACACGATGTGCGCGTTGCCGGAGCGGATCGCTTCGGTGCGCGCCAACAGGAAGGCGTCGGCGATCGATCGCGCGGCGCCCTTCACGCGTTGGTTCGCCATGATCTGTTGGAGCTGCGGCACGGCGACGACGGCGAGGATGCCGACGATCGCGACCACCACCATGGCCTCGATCAGCGTCAGACCCGCTCGTCTCCTGCGCATCGCATTGGACTCCATCGGACTCCTCACGACGGGGATGGACTGCACGGCCCGTGCCAGCGGCCGGGAGATCGACAAGTGCCTGGAATCTCTAGTCATTCCTTCGAACCTCGACGGTGTCGCTCGCCTCCGAGCCCCGCATCTCCTTGCGCACCTCGCAGTTCCGTGCGCCCTCCGGCGCGGTTCCCGCCGCGGGCAGACGCAGCACGAACGCGGTACGGAATCCCTCCGGCGGCTCGACGAGCTCGAGCGTGCCGCCCATCTCTTCGGCCAACCGCAGCGAGTTCGAGAGCCCGAGGCCGGTCCCCTCGCCGGGGCCCTTGGTCGTGAAGAACGGGTCGAAGATCCGCTCGCGGTCCGCCTCCGCGATTCCGCAGCCATCGTCCGCAACGACACACTCGACGCCATCAGGCCGGCGCCGGCTCCTTGCCGCCGCTGGCGCGGGATCGTCCCGGGTCGCCAACGGAGCCGCGCGCACGATCATGCGCACGCGCGAGCCTTCACTCGCGCGTGCGGCGTCTGCGGCGTTCAGCGCCAGGTTGAGCAGGATCTGTGTCGCACGCCCGGCGTCGCCGAGCGCCGGCGGCGGAGCGTCCTCGGCAGCCACCTCGATGCGCAAGGCGGCAGCCCGGGGTTGCGATCGGATCAGTGCCGCCGTCTCCTCTGCGACGGCCAACAGATCGACGGGCCCGGGCGGCCCCGTCGGCCCCGGCCGCGCGAAGTCCAGGAGCTGGCGGAGGATGCGCCGGACGCGGTCTCCCTGCTGCGCAGCGCGCGCCAGATGCTCGCGCCCGGCCGGGGCGAGCCCCGGATCGCGTCCCGCGAGGTCTACGAAGGCCAGCAGCGCCCCCATCGGATTCCCGACCTCGTGCGCGACCCCTGCAGCGAGGCGCCCCACGGCGGCCAGCCGCTCGGCGCGATCGAGCCCGGCCCGGGTGTGACGCAGCTCGGCGTTGGCCGCGCGCAGCTCCGCGACGGCCTTCTCGAGCGCCTCGGTCCGACGTGCGAGCGCGTCGCTCATCTCGTTGAATGCCGCGGCGACTTCGACCGCCTCGCGAGGACCCTCCTCCGGAACGCGCAGGTCGAAGGCGCCTCCTGCGAGACCGCGCGCCGCTCCGGCGAGCCGGCGTAGCGGCAACACCACCCGGCGGCGCAGGATCGACGCGCCGAAGGCGGTGAACACCACGACGTCGAGGATGAGCAGCCCCGTAGCGAGAGCGAGAGGCAGCACGCGGAGTCGCAAGGAGGCGGACGTGGGGAGGCGCGCAACGACCACTCCATCCGGCCCGACCGGCGCGGCGAAGCGGATCGCGCGCCACGCCGCACCCGGTCGCAGCAGCGGCTCCGCGCGTGCGCGCGCCTCTTCGGCGAGTTCGCGAGTCTCGTCGTCGATCGCCTCGCCGCCACCCCAGGCGGCGCGCGCGGTGCCGTCGCGACGCAGGTGCCACCACTCGGTGCCGGCGATGAGGGCACTCTCGGGAGCCGGCGGTGCCTGGGCCTCGGCGAGGAGCCCGCGGCCGAGCAGGTCGCGCCAACGGGTCTCGTGATCATGGAGCAGCGCCGCGGCGAGCAGCGTCGTCGCGGCCAGCATCACCAACGCAAGGCTGAGGACGACTTCGGTCTGGAGGCTCGGCGCGGCGCGGGGCAGCGATCGCTCGCGCCGGCGACCCGTCCTGCTGTCCATGGCTGGGCTCAGACCCGCTCGGACGGCTCGCCGGGCTCGTCGAGGCCGAGCTTCTCGAGCCGGTACCGGAACGAGCGGAACGAGATCCCGAGCAGATGGGCCGCGCGCTTCTTCACGCCTCCCGCACGGCGCAGGGCTTCGATCAGCAGCCCGCGCTCGTAGTCGGCCACGAGGTTGTCGAGGTCCACCGAACCCTGGGGAAGCGCTGCGCTCGACTTCGCGGCCGCGGGCTGGAGAAGCGCCGGCGGCAGGGCTTCGCGGTCGATCCACTCGCCGCGCGCGAGCGCGACGGCGCGCTCGATGACGTTCTCGAGCTCTCGGACGTTGCCGGGATACGCGTGCGCGCGGAGTCGCTCCATCGCGTCCTCCGTGACGCCGCGCACGGACTTGCCGAGCTCGCGCGTGTACTTTTCGACGAAGTGGTGGACCAGCAACGGCAGGTCCTCCATCCGCTCGCGCAGCGGCGGTAGCGGCAGCTGGATCACGTTGAGGCGGTAGTAGAGATCCTCGCGGAAGCGTCCAGCGCTCACTTCGTCTTCCAGGCGCCGGTTGGTCGCGGCGAGGATGCGCACATCGACGCGCCGGTCCGACGTCCCGCCGACGCGGCGGATCGTCTTCTCCTGGATTGCGCGGAGCAGTTTCACCTGGAGCGGAGGCGTCAGCTCGCCGACTTCGTCGAGGAAGAGCGTGCCGAGATCCGCCAGTTCGAAGAGACCCGCCTTGTTGCCGACGGCGCCGGTGAAGGCGCCCTTCACATGGCCGAAGAGCTCGGATTCGAGCAGGTTCTCGGGAATCGCGGCGCAGTTCAGCGCGACGAAGGACTTCTCGGCCCGGTCGCTCTCGGCGTGGATCGCGCGCGCCACCAGCTCCTTCCCGGTGCCGCTCTCGCCGACGATCAGCACGTTGGTCTTGGTCGCCGCGACCCGGCCGATCATCTCGTAGAGCTGCTGCATGCGCGGGCTGTTGCCCACCAGCGGCCGTTGCTGGCGCTCGCTGCGCAGCTCGTGGCGCAGGCGTGCGTTCTCGGCAGCGAGCAGCTTCTTCTCCAGCGCCTTCTTCACGACGAGCTTGATCTCGTCGACCTTGAACGGCTTGGTGATGTAGTCGTAGGCGCCTTCCTTCATCGCGGCGAGCGCCGTCTCCGTCGTCGCGAACGCCGTGATCATGATGACGACGACGTCCGGCTGCGCCTGCCGGAGTGCGCGGAGCAGATCGAGGCCCGAGCGGTCGGGCATCTGGATGTCGGAGATGACGAGATCGAAATCGTCGGCATCGAGGGCGACGAGCGCGCCGGGGACGTCGCCAGCGGTCGCGACGTCATACCCCTCCTTGCGCAGCAGGATCTCGAGGAACTCCTGCATGCTGCGCTCGTCGTCGACGACGAGGATCCGCGGCTGGCTGCTCATCGCGCGATCTCCGCATGGGGCAAGCGGATCCGGAACGTCGTTCCGCGGCCGACGGCGCTCTCGACGGCGAGGTGTCCGCCGCTCCCTTCGACGATCCGATGTACTGTCGCCAGGCCGAGCCCCGTCCCATCCTTCTTCGTCGTGAAGAAGGGGTCGAAGATGTGGTCGAGCACGTCCTCGGGGATCCCGGTGCCGGTGTCCGTCACCTCGATCTCCACCCAGCGCGCCCCCTCTTCCGGGCCGCTTCGGTCGCTCGCTGCCTGCGCTTGAGGCGGCACCGGAGCTGCAGCAATGGCGAGCGATCCTCCGTCCGGCATCGCCTGAACGGCATTCAGCAGCAGGTTCCACAGCAGCTGGCGAAGTTGGCTCTCGTCGACGCGTGCGCACAGCTTTGCGTCGACGTGCACCGAGACCGGGACCGAGGCGGGCCGAACAGAGCCGAACATGTCCAGCACTTCGTCCACGACGCTCGCGAGCGCGACGCAACCGGGCTGGTTCGGAGCCGGCCGGGCGTACTGGAGGAAATCCGTGATCAGCTGGTTGAGGCGATCCGTCTCGCGCACGGCAATCCGGAACAGGCGCCGGGTCTCTTCGTTCTCGCGGTCGCTGCTCAGACTGCCTTCGAGGATCTGGATCGAGCCCGAGATGGCGGCGAGGGGATTGCGGATTTCGTGAGCCAGGTGCGCCGACAACGCGCCGACAGCCGCCAGCCGCTCCTGGCGCCGCAGCTCCGTCTCCATCTCGACGACCTTCGTCACGTCCTGGAAGATCACGACGTGCCCGGCCGGCTCGCCCTCTGCGGAGCGGAGCACCGAGCCCGCGATTCCCAGGTGCAGGTCCTCCCCCGCGGCATTGCGAAAGCGCAGCCGCAGGCGCGCGCGATCCACCCGACCGGCCTGTTCGATCCCGCGACGCACGAACTCCGGTGCGTCCGGAATGACGTCGCCGAGTGACCGACCCAGGACCTCGGCCGCCGACATCCCTGTGATGTGTTCCGCCTCGGGATTGAAAGTCGTGATGCAACCCGTGGAGTCCGTCGTCAGCAGCCCGCTGGTCAGGCTCGCGACGGTACGCTCGTGGAGGCGCTGCAAGTGCCGCAACGCGCGCGTGCGCTGGTCGAGGGCATCGCCCGCTCGATCCCGCTCGTGCGAGAGGGCGCTCGCGAGCAGCGCCACCAGCAGCAAGGCTCCGGCGTGCACACCGAACAGCGCCAGTTGCACGGGAGCCGCTCCCGCCAGCGAGCCGTCATCGGAGATGCCGAGCTGCGCCGAGAGCATCAGCGAGCCATAGGCCAGCGCCGCGAGCGCACTCGCCGCATAGGCTCCTCGGCGCCCGAGGAGGAGCGCCGCCGACACGGTGATCGGTACGTACAGGAAGCCGAAGATCGACTCGACGCCGCCGGTGAACGCGACCAGTGCCGTCACGATGCCGACGTCGGTCCCGATCTGCGCGGCCCCGAAGGCCACGATCCGGCGCACGCGGCCGTGCAGCGCCGCGAAGACGATCGTCGTCAGGAAAGCGAACGCAACCGTCGCGTAGAGCCCCCACTCGGCGGGCGACATCTCGTCTTCGCCGCTGCGCGCCGTGAACAGGACCGCAACGGCCAGGATACCCACGCACAGGGCGAGCCGCCCCACCATCAGGTGGGCCAGACGCCTCTGCAACACGCTCGGCCGCATCGCAGGCGCGCTATTTGATCGATTCGGCGATCTTGAAGATCGGCAGGTACATCGCGATCAGGATCGTTCCCACCGTGCCACCCAGGAACACCATCATCAGCGGTTCCAACAGCGCCGTGAGACCCGTGACGGCGGCGTCGACCTCGTCGTCGTAGAAGTCCGCCAGCTTCGAGAGCATCGTGTCCATGGCGCCGGTCTGTTCCCCGACGCCGATCATCTGGACGACCATGCCCGGGAACACTCCCACCTGCTTCAGCGGTTCGGCGATGGTCTTGCCTTCGGAGATCGCCGTACGCGTCTTCTGCAACCCCGCCTCGATGACCCGGTTTCCGGAGGTCCGGGCGCAGATATCGAGGCCGTCGAGGATCGGCACGCCCGACGAGAGCATCGTCGAGAAGGTCCGGCTGAAGCGCGCCACCGCCACCTTTTTGAGCAATGGACCGAAGACCGGCAGCTTCAGGTAGAGCGCGTCCGTCTGATATCGGAAGCGGGGCGAGCGCGCTCGACCCTGCTGATAGGCGATCACGAGCACCGTCCCGCCGACGAGCATGAAGAAGATGTTCGCCTGCATCCAGTGGCTGACGTTGATGACCATCTGGGTGGGACCCGGCAGCGTTCCGCCGAAGTCGCTGAACATCTTCTCGAAGACCGGGATCACCTTCACCAGCAGGAGCACGACGACCGCGATCGCCACCACCAACACGGTGATCGGATAGACCATTGCGCTCTTCACCTTGCGCTTCAGGCTATCCGCTTTCTCCAGATACACTGCCAGTCGATTCAGGATGGTATCGAGGACACCGCCCACCTCGCCGGCTGTGACGAGGTTCACGTACAGCTCGTCGAAGATCTTCGGATGCTTGCCGAGCGCCTCGGCAAACGTCGATCCCTGCTCCACATCCGCCTTGACCCGCGCCAGCGACGTCCCGAAGCGCTTGTTCGGCTGCTGATCGGCCTGGATCTCGAGGCACTGCACCAGCGGAAGGCCCGCGTCGATCATCGTCGCGAACTGGCGCGTGAAGACGACCAGATCCCGGGTCGTCACGCCCTTCTGGAGCAACTTGATGTCACCGAGGCTCCGAGACGCCTTCGGGCGGACCGAAACCGGACTGATCATCTGGCCGCGCAGCCGCAGCGTTGCCGCTGCCTCACTGCTCGCCTCGATCACCCCTTTCTTGAGCGCTCCCTGGCGGGTGCGCCCCTCCCAGGCGTAGACCGGCATACCTCACCCCCTCGTTCTTTGGGTTGAAAAGTCCGACGCTGCTTCGCTCAGGCGCTCGCCATGCGCCGCGTGACCACACTCGCGGCTCCCCCACCGATCAGCGTCCGCAGCTCTTCCACGTCGTTGCTCCGGGCCAGCGCATCGTCCATGCTGATCAGACGCCGCTGGTACAGCGACGCCAGCGACTGGTTCATCGTCTGCATGCCGAACTTGTCCTGGCCGATCTGCATCTGGGAGTAGATCTGGTGGATCTTGTCCTCGCGGATGAGGTTCCGGATGGCGGGATTCGGCACCATCAGTTCGATCGCCAAGGCCCGGCCCGGCCCGTTGGCGCGCGGCAGCAGCGACTGGCACAACACGCCCTCCAGCACGAACGAGAGCTGGGCACGCACCTGCGACTGCTGGTACGGAGGGAAGACGTCGACGATGCGGTTGATGGTCTGCACGCAGGAGTTCGTGTGCAGTGTCGCGAAGGCGAGATGGCCCGTCTCGGCGACCGTGAGCGCCGCCTCGATCGTCTCGAGATCGCGCATCTCGCCGATCAGCACGACATCCGGGTCCTGGCGCAGGATGTACTTGAGCGCATTCGTGAAGCTCTTGGTATCCGCTCCGACCTCGCGTTGATTCACGAGACAGTTCTTGTGGGGGTGCAGATACTCGATCGGGTCCTCGATCGTCACGATATGATCGTTGCGTTCGGTGTTGATCCGATCGATGATGCTCGCCAGCGTGGTCGACTTGCCGGAACCCGTCGGTCCGGTCACCAACACCAGCCCGCGCGGCTTCTTGGTGATGTCGATGACCGCCTTGGGAAGACCGAGCTCTTCGATGCTGATCACCTTGTAGGGGATCGCCCGGAAGGCGCCGGCGACGGCGCCGCGCTGCATGAAGATGTTGGCGCGGAAGCGAGAGAGTCCGCGGACCCCGAAGGACAGGTCGAGTTCGTTGTTCTCCTCGAACTTGTGCTTCTGCGCATCCGTGAGGATCGAGTAGCAGATCTGCTTGGTTTCCGAGGGCGACAGCGGCGGCATCTTGAGCTGCTGGAGCTTGCCATCGATGCGGAGCTGCGGGGGGCTATTGGTCGTGATGTGGACGTCACTCGCCCCCTTCTCGATCATCGCCTTCAGCAGCTGGTGTAGATTGGCCATCGCGCGCCCTTTCCTAGTGGTCCGCGGCCGAAACCCGCAGGACCTCGCTGAGGGTCGTGGTTCCCTCGAGCAGCTTGTTGAGTGCCGATCGCCGCAGCGTCGTCATGCCGCCGCGGATCGCTTCGCGCTTCAGCTCCATCGCCGAAGCGCCGTTGAGCACGAACTCCTTGAGCGGCTCGGTGATCTCCATCACCTCGTAGAGCGCGACTCGCCCCTTGTAGCCGGTGTCCGAGCAGTTGCGGCAGCCGCGGCCCTTGTAGGGGATCGCCTTGCTCGCCTCTTCGTCGCTGCAGCCGGCGTCCAGCAGCGCCTGTTTCACCGTCTCCGAGTCCTTCTCCTTGCAGTCCTCACAGACGCGACGCGCCAGCCGCTGGGCGACGATGCAGTTCACGGACGACGCGACCAGGAACGGCTCGATGCCCATGTTGAGGAGCCGGTTGACCGTCGACGGCGCGTCGTTGGTGTGCAGCGTCGAGAGCACCATGTGGCCAGTGAGCGCGGCCTTGATGCCGATCTCGGCGGTCTCGAAGTCGCGAATCTCACCGACCATGATGATGTCGGGGTCCTGGCGCAGGAAGGAACGCAGCGCCGCCGCGAAGTTGAGGCCGATGTCCTCGTGCATCTGGACCTGGTTGATGCCGGCGAGGTTGAACTCGACGGGGTCCTCGGCAGTCGAGATGTTCTCGCTGATCTTGTTCAGCTCGGACAGCGCCGAGTACAGGGTCGTCGTCTTGCCCGAACCGGTCGGGCCCGTCACCAGCACCATCCCGTAGGGCCGATGGATGCAGTCCTGGAACACCGTCAGCTGCGGGGTCTCGAAGCCCAGTTTGGTCATGTCGAGCTGCAGATTGCTCTTGTCGAGGAGCCGCATCACGACCTTCTCACCGAACAGCGTCGGAAGGACCGAGACGCGGAAGTCCATCTCGCGGCCCCGTCCCATCTTGAGCTTGATGCGTCCGTCCTGAGGCAGGCGGCGCTCGGCGATGTCCATCTCGGACATGATCTTGATGCGCGACGTGATGGCGTTGCGCAGCTTGAGCGGCGGCTTCATCACTTCGTAGAGCACGCCGTCGATCCGGTAGCGGACGCGGAACTCCTTCTCGTAGGGCTCGACGTGGATGTCCGACGCATTGCGCTTGATCGCGTCCGTGAGGATCAGGTTGACGAGCTTGACGACCGGGGCGTCTTCGGATTCCCGCGCGAGCTCGCTGACGTCGACGTCGTCTTCGTCGTGGACCAGCTCCAGATCCTCGACGTCGAGGTCGCCCATCACGTCGGCGAAGCTGGCCGACTGATCGTAGTAGCGATCGATGCCCGCCTTGATCTGGTCCTCGGACGCGACCACGACCTCGACGTTGTATCCGGTGAGGAACTTGATGTCGTCGATCGCGAAGATGTTCGAGGGATCGGCCGTGGCGAGGATCAGCGTCGAACCAGCCCGGTTCACCGGGATCACGGTGTGCTTGATCGCCACCTCTTCGGGCACCAGGCGGACCACGTCCGGGTCGATCTCGAAGTCGCCGAGATCGATGGTCGGCAGCCCGTACTGCTTCGCGACGAAATCGGTGAGTTCCGACTCCTGCAAGTAGCCGAGCTTCGTGATCTGATGTCCGAGCCGCGCGCCCTTCGAGCGCGCCTCGTGACGCGCCTTCTGAAGCTGATCCGCCGTGATCAGATTCTTCTGGACGAGCAGTTCGCCGATCCGCTCGTTCACCGCCTTCCCCCGCTCCGTGTGATCGCGATGCGTCGCCACTTCGGCCTTCGGCGCCAAAACTCCAGCGGCCGGGCCCGCTTGCGCCGTGCTCTTGCGGATCCGCGAAAGCTCTGGAATCCCGCACGGTTATCGGCGGCGAGCGGCAAGATCTTGATGGGGACGTAGGGAGGAGCGGAGCTCAGCGATCCGGGGCGGACGCCTCCGGCTCGGCCGCCGCGGCCTCCGCCAGCTCCTCGAGTTCCGGCGTGCGTCCGCGGAGGACCAGGAGGCCGAGGGCGCTCGTGGTGATCCACATCAGCGCGTGGGAGAGCGTGCCGAGCGCGAGCGCGGTCTCGTCCGGCACCCCGAACCGGGAGAGCGCCTCGCGGGCGGCCAGGTGGTAGGGGCCGAAGAAACCCGGCGCCGACGGCAGGGCGACGGCGATCCCGACAGCCGTCAACACGACGTAGGAGGCGGCGAGAGCGCGCCTCGGAGACCCGAGATCGATTCCGAGCGCCGCGAAGCCGGCCAGGAAGGGCACCACGCCGAGCACGGCCCAGATCAGGATGGAGTGGAGGGCGACCCACCAGAGATGGCGTCCGCCCTGGAGCGATCCCAGTCCTTCCGACATCCGCCGGACGATGTCCTCGAGCGAAGCCCCCATCTTCCCCGGCAGCAGCCGGCGTGCGGCGAAGCGGGCCAATCCTGCGGCACGCTCGGGTCGGAAGCGCATCAGCAACACGGCGCCGAGCGGCAGCAAGGCGCCGATCAGCAGCGGCACCCCGACGGCGAGCGCGTCGCCCGACCGGCTGCCGCGCACGCCGAAGATCACCATCGCCAGTGCCACGACCACGACGCCGTCGATCACGCGTTCGAGGACGATCGTGCCGAAGATCGGCGCGACGCCGATGCGCTGGTCGCGCGCCAGCGCCCAGGCGCGCACCAGCTCGCCGAGCCGCAGCGGGAAGACGTTGTTGGCCAGGAATCCGACCGCGGTCGCTCGGTACAGCGATCGCAGCGGGAACGGCGCGATCGCGTCCGTGAGATAGCGCCAACGCAGCGCGCGCAGCCAGACGAGCAGGACATAGGACGGAACCGAGATCCCGATCACGAGCGGCAGGTCCGCTCTCGCGAGATCCCGACCCAACACCGCGGGGTCGATCCCGCGCAGTGCCAACCACAGCGTGGCGGCCGTGACCGCGATCCCGATCCAGATCCGGGGATCCCGCCAACGCGAGCGGCGCACCCCTAGCGTCCCGACCGGCAGACGCGATCGATTGCGAGTGATCTCCTGGGACGGGGCACTACGAGTCCTCCCACCACCGGCATGCCTGCTCCACATCGCGTCCGATCTGCTCGCGCAGCCTATCGGGGCCGGAGAACCGCCGCTCCTCGCGGAGGCGCACCTCGAAGGTCACCTCGATCCGCCGGCCGTAGAGATCGCCGCTGAAGCCGAGCAGATGCGCCTCCGCCAGCGAACCGGAGCCGGTCCGAAACGTCGGCCGGCGCCCGACGTTGGTGACGGCGCCGAAGACCTCCCCGCAGCGGGGGCCGGCGGTGCGGTCTCCGGGTTCGTCGAGGACCCGGACCCGTCCGGCGTAGACCCCGTCATCGGGCAGGATCTCGGTCTCCGGGAGGAGATTCGCGGTGGGAAAGCCAAGAGTCCGACCCCGCTGATCTCCGCGCACGACCCGGCCGCGCGCCGCATAGGGACGACCGAGCAGACGCCCGGCCGCTTCGACGCTGCCCGCTGCGAGCAGCTCGCGGATTCGGGTGGAGCTGACGTCGCGACCATCGATCGTGACTTCCGGAACGATCGTCACCGCGAAGCCGAGACGGGGTCCGAGGTCGGTGAGTGTTCGCATCGACCCCTCGCGATCGCGGCCGAAGTGGAAGTCGTAGCCGACATAGACTTCGCGGGGCGCCACCCTGCGGTGCACGCACTCGCGCACGAACTGCTCCGGCGTCGTACGCGAGAAATCGAGGTGAAACGGCTCGAGCACCACGAGGTCGATCTGCTCGGCTTCGAGCAACTCGAGCTTCTGCTCGGTCGTCGTCAACAGGCCGGGCGCATCGCCAGTCCGAAGCACTTTGCGCGGGTGGGGATCGAAGGTGTACACGACGGACTCGCCGTCGAGCGAGTGGGCGCGGTCGGTCACCATCCGCAGGATGGCTCGGTGGCCGATGTGGATGCCGTCGAAGTTCCCGATCGTCAGGACCGCCCGGCGCGGCGGCCGATCGAGCGCCGCGCTGCCGCGCGCCACCCTCACCGGTTAGACTCCGCCCGGTGCTGGGCCTGCTCTCTCGCGATCTGCTGTGGCGCTTCCTGGTCAGCTTTGCTGCCGTCCTGCTGGTGCTCGTGCTCGCGATGGCGGTCATCGACCTGCTTGGCGACTTCGAGGACATCGTGAATTCCTCGGATGGCTTCCTCGGCGCTCTCACGTATGTCGCGCTGCGAATTCCTGCGCAATGGCTGCCGCTCCTGGTTCCCGTGGCCGCCTTCGTAGCCGCTTTCCTCGCCCTCGGCACGGCCGCACGGGCGCTGGAGTTCGTCGCCATCAAGGCCAGCGGGGTGTCGCCGCTGCGGGTGCTCACGCCGGTGCTGGCGGCGGGTTTGCTGATCTCCGGACTCGGGCTCGTGGTCAACGAAACCGTAGCGATCCGTGCTCACGACGCCTGGCGCCGCCATACCGGCGGCGATCACCAGGTCGAGTTCCGCCGCGGCTCGTTCTGGTATCACAAGGGGCGCTATGTCTACAACGTCCGAGACGCCGACCCCCAGGCCCGAGAGCTCCGGGACGTCGCGATCTTCCAGCTCGACGCGCGGGGGCGCTTGCTACGGAGCATCCACGCTGCGAGCGCCAGCGTCGACGCCGACGGCCATTGGCAGCTCGCCGACGCCGTGATCCGGCGTTTCGAGCCGGGATCGCCCGAAGCGCCCATCGCGTTCGAACGGATGCCCCGGACCGAGCTGGTCCTGACGGACGAGGTGGCGCTCTTCGAAGCCGGCGTCCAGGGGCTCTCGATCCGGGATCTGCGCGAGTACCGCAACGGCCGGCCGGCGGACGACCCGGAGGCCAGCCGCGCGACCGCCCTGCTCCACGATCGCTTGACGAAGCCGCTGGCCGCGGTCGTCTTCGTGCTGCTGGCGATTCCCCTCGGCATGCGCGTCGAGCAGACCCGGAGTCTCGCAGTCCCCGCACTCCAGGGCATCGTCCTGCTGTTCAGCTTCTCGACCGTGCGTGAGTACGGCGTCACCCTCGCGTCGCAGGGCGTCACGGAACCCGCGCTGACCCCATGGGCGATCCTGCTCGCCTTCACGCTGGGCGGCGCCGGACTGCTCTGGCGTACGCCGCGTTAGCGGGCCGCCGACGCCGGCGCGTCCGGACGTCGCGCCTCGAATCCCGACAACAGCTCGAAGAAGTCGTTGTCGGGCGGGAGCACCAGCGTCGTGTTGGCGCCGATCGTCTGGCGATAGGCCTCGAGGCGCCGGACGAAGCCGTAGAACTCCGGGGCCCGTTCGTGCGCTTCCGCGTAGATCCGCGCCGACTCGGCATCCCCCTCTCCGCGCAGGATCTCCGCCTGCTTGCGCGCCTCGGCGACCGTGATCCGGGCGTCGCGATCGGCTTCGGCGCGGATCCGGCGTCCCTCCTCGTCACCCTCGGCGCGATAGCCCCGCGCGACCCGCTCGCGCTCGCTGCGCATGCGCGCGAACACGTTCTCCTCGGTGGCCTCCGGCAACTCGACGCCGTTGATCCGGACGTCGCGAACTTCGACGCCGAACTCCTTCAGTCGTTCGCGGCTCTTCTCCGTGATCTCGTCCATGATCTCGTTGCGCGCCGATGCGACCAGTTCCTGCATCGTCCGCAGGCCGATGACCTCTCGCACGTCGGAACGCGCGACGCGATCCACCTGCTCGGCCGCCTGCTGCATGCCCTGCGGAAAGTCCGAAAAGAAGCGCAGCGGGTCGACGATACGCCAGATGACGTAATGGTCGATCACCGGCTGTTCGGCGTCGCGCGTCTGCATCGGCTGGGGTTCGGAGTTCAGGTACTGGAAGCGGCTGTCGAACACCCGCACCGTCGCGAACGGCGGACGCAGCGACAACCCGGGCCGGGTCTGCACGGAGATCGGACTGCCGAGGAACAAGACGATCTTGTGTTCGTCCTCGTGCGTGATGACCACGGGCCCGATGTCGAGCTCGCCCAGCCAGACCAGCAACGCAGCCCCGGCGGAGAGCACCAGCAACAGGAACAGGAGTTTCCTCACGGAGCGGGCTCCGCCGCGGCCGCGCGGCCCTGCCGATCGAGCGGGAGGTGCGGCAACACGGAGCTGCCGGGCTGCACGATGTAGGTCTGCACCTTCGGCAGGACCTGCTCCATCGTCTCGAGGAACAGCCGCGTCCGGATCACCTCCGGCGCCTTGGCGTACTCGGCGGCGAGCGCGCGAAACCGCTCGGATTCGCCGGCCGCCTCGGCGATCGTCGAATCCCGATAGCCGCGCGCGCTCTCGACCTGCTCGATGGCTTCGGCGCGAGCGCGCGGTAGCACTTCGTTCGCGTAGCCCTGCGCCTCGTTGACGGCGCGATCGCGATCCTGGCTGGCGCCGAGCACGTCGTCGAACGCGCCTCGCACCGGCTCCGGCGGCTGCACGTCCTGGAGATCCACGCCGAGGACGTCGAGCCCGGACTCGTAGCGATCGAGCCGGGCCTGCAGCTCGTCCACCGCCTCTCGTTCGATGACCCCCTTCTTCTCTCGCAGCACGGCATCGATCGTGTTGCGGCCTACCGCCGATCGAACCGACGCCTCGGCCGTGTCGCGGAGGACATCCCCGGGAGCCGCGATGCGGAAGCGCGACTGGAACGCATCCTTGATCCGGTACTGCACGACGAAGCCGACCTGCACGATGTTGGCGTCGCTGGTCTGCATCGCAACGCCGCCGCGCGACGGCAGCCGATCCGACGCTTCCGGTTCCGCCGGCGTCGTCCCGCCCGAGCGCACGCCGAACTCCTCCTTGCTGATCGACGCGACGTTCACGATCACATGGCTCTGCACCGGCGGGGGCAGGTGCCAACGCAGACCCGGTTCCGTCTCCGTGCGCTGGTAGCTGCCGAACTGCAGGATCACCGCGGCCTGGCCGGGATCGAGCGTGTACCAGCCGAAGTAGGACCAGGCGCCCAGCACCGCGATCGAGAGCCCCACCACCGCCACGTTGGCGACGGTCCGCCCCACGGCGCGCTTCACGCGCTCGTCGGACGGCGCGTTGCGCGGCTCGCGCGCCATCAGCCCGTCTGTTCCATCTTGCGCGCCGCCGCCTCACTGGCGAGGTACAACGGACGCAGCAGATCCATCGGCAGCGGGAACAGGATCGTCGAGTTCTTTTCCGCCGCGATGTCCGTCAGCGTCTGCAAGTAGCGGAGCTGGAGCGCCGCCGGCTCCTGCGAGAGGATGTGCGAGGCGTCCTTCAGCCGCTGGGCCGCCTGGAACTCACCCTCGGCGTGGATCAGCTTCGAGCGCTTCTCGCGCTCGGCCTCCGCCTGCTTCGCCATCGCACGCCGCATCTCCTCGGCGAGATCGATCGCCTTGAGCTCGACGGCGCGCACCTTGACGCCCCAGGGCTCCGTTTGCAGATCGATGATCTCCTGGAGCTTGCGGTTGATCGAGTCGCGCTCGGAGAGCAGCTCGTCGAGTTCCGCTTGCCCGCAAACGCTCCGCAGTGTGGTCTGCGACAGCTGCGAGGTGCCATAGAGGTAGTTCTCGACCTGGATCACCGCCTTCTCCGGGTGCAGCACCCGGAAGTAGAGCACCGCGTTCACCTTCACCGACACGTTGTCCCGAGTGATCACGTCCTGGGTCGGGATGTCCATGACGATCTCGCGCAACGAGATCTTCACCATCCGGTCGATCCCCGGGATGATGAAACGGATCCCGGCCTCCTTGACGCCGGCGTAGCGACCGAGGCGGAACACCACGCCTCGTTCGTACTCCTGGAGGATCTTGATCCCCATGATCACGATCACCAGGAACACACCGACGGCGATCACCGGAAACGACAACGAAAGCATCTTCCCCCCCTCTGGAGTCCGGCCGCGCGACGCGCGACCGGAGTCCGAGACTCTAGGTCCGTTCGGATGCCTTGCGCACCCGCAGCCGCATTCCCTCGACGGCGACCACCTCGATCCGGTCTCCCGCCGACAGCGGCTCGTCGGCGAGCGCGCTCCAGTACTCGCCGCGCACGAACACGCGGCCCTCGGGCGCGAGGGGCCCTTCGCTACGCCCGACGAGACCCACCAGCTCGGACGTGCCAGCCGTCTGGGGTCGGCCCATGGTCCGACCGAGGCCGAACACGACCAACGCGCCGAACAGCGCCAAGCCGGTCACTGCGGGAACCAACACCGACCAGAACGACACGGCGATGCCACTCACCTCCGGGACGTCGAAGATCATCACCCCGCCGAGTAGCATACACCCGATCCCGAGCGCGAAGAGCACGCCGTACGCGCCGACGAAGAGTTCTGTGACGAGCAACCCGATGCCGGCCAGGAACAGGATCAGGCCGAGCCACGAGAACGGCAGGATCTGCAGCGCGATCAGGCCGAGGACGAGACACGCCGCACCCGCGACGCCGGGGATCAGCAGACCCGGGTTGCTGAACTCGATGTAGAGACCCAGCAGCCCCGCCATCAGCAACAGGACGGCCACGTCGGGGCTCGCGAGAACGTGCAGGAAGCGCTCGATCATCGACATCTCGACGACCCGCAGTTCGGCGTCGCCGACGACCAGCTTCTGCTCGACGCCGGTGACCTTGACGGTCCGCCCATCGATCGCCGCCATCAGCTCACCGCGGTTCTGCGCGACGAGGTCGATCACGTTGAGCTTCAGCGCTTCGTCCGCGGCGATGGCCACGGACTCGCGGACGGCCTTGGCCGCCCACTCGACGTTGCGCTCGCGCTCCGTCGCGATCGACTCGATGAATGCGACGAGCAGGTTCTCGGCCTTCTCGCCGGCGACGTCGCGCCCCTTTTCCTGCTCGCCCTTTTCGCCACCGCCGCCGCCCGGCGCACCGACGCCGACCGGGTGGGCCGCGCCGATGCTGGTGCCCGGCGCCATCGCCGCGACGTGACCCGCCATCGTGATGAAGGTGCCGGCGGAGCCGGCCCAGGCGCCCTGCGGCGCCACGTAGACGATCACGGGAACCTTCGCGTTCAGGATCGCTTGGATGATGTCCTTCGTCGAGCTGACCAGGCCGCCCGGCGTATCGAGCTCGAGCAGCAGCGCCGCGGCGCCGTCGGTCTCGCTGCGCTCGATGGACTTCTGGATGAAGCTCGACGAGGCGGGGTTGATCGTGCCCGCCACTCGGATCACGTTCACATGCCCCGATGCGGCGGCAGAACCGGCCATCAGGAATGCGGCGCCGGCGGCGACCAGGCACCTTCGCAGGTTCGTCACGGGCGGTCTCCACGCAGTTTCTCGATGCGGTCGAGCAGCCGCTCGGCGACCTCGCGCTTGGACAGCATCGGCAGCTCCTCGACCTCACCTTCCGGGCCGACGAACGACACGGCGTTGGTGTCGACGTCGAAGCCGGCTCCTTCCCGCGTGACATCGTTGGCGACGATCAGATGACAGCGCTTGCTTTCGAGCTTGCGGCGCGCCGCGACGAGCAAGTCCCGGCTCTCGGCGGCGAAACCGATGACGAGCCTCCCGCTCCGCTCGCGCGTCGTGGTCTCTCCGACCTCCGCCAGGATGTCGGGGGTCCGCTCCAGCTCGAGAACCAGCCGGGTCTCGTCGCCGAGGCCGTCCTTCTTGATCTTGTCCGCAGCCGGCGCCACCGGTCGGAAGTCCGAGACCGCTGCCGCCGCGACGAAGATCGTGGCGGGTGCCAGCTCCGCCTGAACGGCTGCGCGCATCTCGAGGGCCGTCTCCACCGCTACGCGCCGGACGCCGGCGGGCTCCTCGAGAGCAGTCGGACCCGACACCAGGACCACGCGAGCGCCGCGCCGCGCCGCTTCGGCAGCGACGGCGTATCCCATCTTTCCGGACGAGCGATTGGCGACCACGCGCACCGGATCGATCGGTTCGCGGGTTCCCCCGGCCGTCACCAGCATGACCTCTCCAGTCATGCTCTTCGGCGCGAGCAGTCCCTCGACCTCGGCTGCGATCCTGGCCGGGTCCGCCAGCCGCCCTTCTCCCTCCCATCCGCAAGCGAGCGCACCTGCCTCCGGTCCGACGAAGCGAACGCCACGCTGTCGCAGGCGTTCGACGTTCTCCTCTGTCGCCGCGTGGCGCCACATGTGGACGTTCATCGCGGGGGCCACGAGGATCCGCGCACGGGTCGCGAGCAGCAGCGTGCTCGCGAGATCATCCGCAAGCCCGTGGCTCATCTTCGCCAACAGGTCCGCGGTGGCGGGCGCCACCAGGACGAGATCCGCCCAGTCCGCTAGCGCGATGTGATCGATCGCTCCCTCCTGCTCGGCGTCGAACAACTCCGTGCGAACGACGTGACCAGAGACGGTCTGGAGTGCGAGTGGTGCGACGAACTGTGCTGCGCTCCGCGTCAGGACGCAGCGAACGGAAGTTCCGGCGCGCGTGAGACTTCGCACGAGGTCGGGAATCTTGTACGCGGCGATACCGCCTGAGATCACCAGGAGCACGTGGCGATGCCGCTCGCGCTCCTGCAGACCGGCTTTCAGTGTCTCGCGCAGGCGTTGGCTCCCGGAGACCGCCGCGGACGGCTCGCCGCAAGGAAAGAATCCAAGGACACCGGAAGGTTAGTCGGAGACGCGGGCGCCGTCCACGGACACGAGCGCCCGGCCCGCGGCGAGCCTGCGCGCCAGCATGCGTCGATCGCTGGCCTCGGCATAGATGCGAAGAACCGGCTCGGTGCCCGACGCGCGCAGCATCAAGAAGCCATCGGCCAGCGCGAGGCGCAGGCCATCGACTCGCTCGACCGCGCGGACCGCGGCGCCCGCGACGCGGTCCGGTGGCGCTTCGGAGAGCCTTGCCATGCGTTCGAGAGCGCGCGCGTCGGCCGTCAGCGCAGTGCGGCCACAGGCGCTCGGGCCGTGCCGCCGCCTCAGCTCACGCAGCCGGTGCGCCAGCGGCGCTCGCTCGGCCGCGACCATCTCGGCAAACAGCATGCAGGCGAGGATGCCGTCCTTGTCGCGGGCCATGGCTTCGACGGCGAAGCCGCCGCTCTCCTCTCCTGCCACATCTGCCACCCCGGTCGCGAGTGCTTTCGCGAGGTACTTGAAGCCGATCGGGAAGCGCGTGGTGGGAAGCCCGTAGTCAGCCGCGACGCGCTCGACCAGACTCCCCGTGGCGATCGAGATGGCGACACCGCGCCGCACCCGGCCGGTTCGCGCGAGTCGATCGAGCAGGAGCGCCAAAGCCTCGGTCTCGGTCAGCAGGGTGCCGTCGCCGTCGACGACTGCGTAGCGATCGGCATCGCCGTCGTTCGCGAGCCCGAGAGCGCGTCCCCGGTGCGCGCGAACGCGCTCGATCAGGCGGGCGAGACGCGCCGCTGTCGGATCCGGAGCCCCCCCTCCGAAGCGCGGGGATCGCTCCCCGCGCAGCAGCTCGACGCGGACGCCGAGCGCGCGAAGCGCCCGGTCCGCGACGCCCGCACCCGCTCCGTGGAGAGCGTCGTAGATCACCGTCGGCGGGGCGTTTCGAAACGCGTCGCCATCGACCCACCCCGTGAGTCGCGACAGGTAGGGTCCTACCAGATCGATCGCGGCGGCCGTCGACCGGTTCGCTCGCCTCCGGGCCCTGGACGAAACCGGCGCGAGCTGCACGCGCCGCACCTCGGCCTCGATGCGCCGTGCCTGTTCATCCGTGACGCCGCCACCCCAGCTCGCGATCACCTTCGCGCCCTGGTACTCCGGCGGGTTGTGGCTGGCGGTGAACAAGATCGCCGCGTCTGCGAGCCCTTGCCGAACCCCATGGGCCACGACGGGCGTCGGCACGGGGCTCCTCGCGAACACGGGAACGTGTCCCGCGGCATCGAGTTCGCGACCGGCCAGGGCCGCCAGTTCCGGCCCGAGGAAACGGGTGTCGTGAGCGACGAGAACCCGTGCCGGCCCGCCTCCAGCCGGGCACCCGCCATGCGGCCCGGACCGTCGCAGCCAGGCGGCGAGTCCGCGCACCAGGACGCGTACGCGCGGGAGCGTCACCTCCTCGGTCAGCACGCCCCGCCAGCCGCTCGTGCCGAACCGGATGGGATGGTTCACGAGCCCCCGCCGAGCTTCTCCGCGAGCTTCCGCGCGACGATCGGCGGCACGAAGTCTCCGACGTTCGCTCCGAAGCGAACCAGCTCCTTGAGGCGCGACGAACTCACGTAGAAGAACTGCTGGCTGGTCATCATGAACACCGTCTCGATTTCCGGATACATGCGCTTGTTCATGAGCGCCATTTCGAACTCGTACTCGAAGTCCGAGACCGCCCGCAGACCGCGCACGAGCACGCGGGCGCCGATTCGACGGGCGTAGTCGACGAGCAACCCGTCGAACGCGGTGATCCGGATCCCGGGTTCGGCGTCGAGTACCGTATGGAGGATCTCGAGTCGCTCGTCGACGGAGAAGGTCCCCTGCTTCGCCACGTTGCGCGCGACGGCGACGACGAGTTCGGGAAACGTCGCCTGGGTCCGATGGATCAGGTCCAGGTGTCCGTTGGTCAACGGATCGAAGCTCGCCGCGAAAAGGGCTCGACCGATCCGGTGCGGCGCAGCCGTGTCTCCAGAATCCCCCTTCACGGCCCCCGGCCTCCTCTCCTGCCCTACGGCATCTTCCGACACTGCGTCCCCGATCGGCCCGTCCGACGCTCGCCCGTCAGCGGTCGTCAGACGGTGGATCACGGTATCGCCGTAACGGCGTTCGTCGAGCTTCACGAGCCCGGGAATCTCCTCGGGCGCCCGGCCACGGCCGGTCTCCACCACCAGCAATGCCCCGGGAGCAAGGACGCCCGAGGCCGCGAGCGCGCGGAGCGTCCGATCCGGTTCCTCGAGCTTGTCCCAGGGAGGATCCACGAACACCAGATCGAATCGCTCGCCGGATCGTCCGAGCCGACGCAGAACCGCCGCCGCATCGCCGCGCACGATCCGGGCGGCATCGTCGACTCCGAGGCTGCTGACGTTGGCGCGAATCACCGCCACGGCGGCAGCCGAACGTTCGACCAGGACGACCGACTCGGCTCCGCGCGAGATCGCCTCGATCCCGAGCGCGCCCGAGCCGGCGAAGAGATCGAGAGCCCGAACGCCCTCGAGGCCCGCGAGGCGAGCGAACACCGCTTCCCTTACACGCTCCCCGGTCGGTCGCACTCCGGCCGCCGGCACGCGCAAGCGTCGACCGCCCAATCGCCCGGCGACTATCCGCAACGGAAGACCGCCCTGTCCCGACCCCGATCAGGCCATCTCTCGTCGCGCACTTCGGGATCCTCCGACCGGGCTCTGCCGAAACCGCCTTGGACTTCCGCACCCGCGTGGCGCGCCGCATGAACGTTGCGTCATCGGAGGCGCGAGCGCACGACGGGAAAGCGCCGACACAGCACAAGTCGGCGTTGCTTCGCGCCGGGGCTCGCCTATCATGACGCTCTCTGGTGGGTACCGGAGACGTAGACCGTCGATCGCTGAAACTCGCTGAAACCGAGGTTCCGGTTCGATGCCGGCCGATGAGCCCATGCTGACCGTGACTCGGTGTGACCGTGACTCGGTGTGACCGTGGCTCGGTGCTCGAATTCGCTCCACGACGTCGGCGGGTGTCACCAGCGGGGAATCGGTCCGGACTGCCGACGGAGCCGGGACATCGGGCGGATCGAAGCTCGCCACACGATGGAACGTCCATGAGGCGTCCGCCATCCAACGCGAACGGTGGGATTTCGAAACTTCGGATTCCATTCGCTCGGAATCGAATCAAGGGAGAGAAGGAAACACATGACCACTGCGGCGATCGAACGGATCAAGAAGAAGCTGCCGGACCGCCTGGCGCAGGTGCGCGGGGAGCGCTCGCAGCGCCAATTTGCGCGCGAGCTCGGCGTGTTCCAGCAGAACGTGAACCGGTACGAGAGCGGCACCACGCCGCACGCGGACTTCCTCATCACGCTGGCCGTGAAAGAGAACGTGTCTCTCGACTGGCTGCTCCTAGGCAGGGGCAAGATGCAGAGCAAGGCGCGCTGAGCAAGATCGATGCCCGCGGGGACGCGCAGCCCCGCGGGCCGTGCTCCTCCTGCCATTTGACCTCGCTCTGCCCTTCAGAAACGTCGGGTCTTCCCTACGTCGGTTCTTTCTTGCTCGATATGGGAAGCCACTGTCTCTCGTTGCGCGCGGCTGCAACTGCCTATGCACGCGTTTGCGCTGCGTCGGATCCGCATCGGTTGGTCGATCTTCGCTGATCACCTATCCTCCCTCGACCGCGGCGCCCGCTGGGCACGCGTCTTGCTCGGAAGTCGATTACTCGATCCCCGAGCGGATGGCCGCCTCCGGGCGAGCCGTCGGAGGTCACCCGATGGCCCTACAAGAATCGCGCATGCTCGCGTGTCTGTGGATGGCGACGCTGTTGCTCGTCGCGGCACCCTGCTCGCGGACTTCGAAGAACACGGGCCTCGATGCGGGTTCACCGGTCGCCGAAGCGCGCGACCCCGAAGTGGAGGCCGTAGTCGGGCGGCTCGCGCCGTTGGCGCGCCAGATGGGCGATGCCGAGCGCGAGACGCTCGCGTCGGCACTCGTCGAGGCAAGCCGCGAGCACGGTCTGCCGCCGGCGTTCGTGCTCGCCGTCATCGAGGTCGAGAGTCGCTTCGACCCCTACGCGGTCTCGCCGGTCGGCGCACTCGGTCTGATGCAGATCCTGCCCACCACCGGCGCGCCGGTGGCGAGGCGTCTCGGGATCCCGTGGCGTGGGGCGCAGACGCTCTTCGACCCGCATGCAAACGTGCGGATCGGTGTCTCCTATCTGCGAGAGCTGATCGATCGGTACGCCAACGTTCGTGCAGCACTCGCTGCCTACAACTGGGGCCCGGGAGAGATCGATGCACGCTTGCGCAGCGGCACCGTCCTGCCTGCAAGCTATGTGGAGCGCGTCCTGCATGCCTACTCGAGCGGACGGCGCACCGACTCCTGAGGACGATCGGGCTGGATCGCGAGCTCGCGCTCCCGTCGCGCGGGACCTTCGAAACCCTTGACGTCCAGCAGGGCATCCTTCAGCTTCCGCCCCCGAACGTTCGGTGCGTGCCTGCCCCCCCGAGCCTCCCTCCGCGCCGATTTCGCCACCTCGGATTCCGGAACGAACGATTCCGGGGACGCCGGATCGGGGAGGTTCGGTGCTCAACGCGATCTGGCTCGGGCTGATTCTCGCCTCCGTCGTCTGCGCCGCCTTCACCGGGCGGATGGATGCGACCAAGCTCGCCGCATTCGAGGGCGCCAAGAGCGGTGTCAGCATCGTTCTCGACCTCGTCGGCGCGATGGTGCTGTTCCTCGGACTGATGCGCGTCGCGCAGGACGGCGGGCTGCTGCGCGCGGTGGCGCGCGCATTGGCGCCGGTCCTTCGGCGGCTGTTTCCCGACGTCCCGCACGACCATCCGGCCATGGGCGCGATGATCATGAATCTCGCGTCCAACGTGCTCGGGCTCGGCAACGCGGCCACGCCGTTCGGACTGAAGGCGATGGTCGAGCTCGAGAAGTTGAATCGAACGCCCGGTTCCGCGAGTGACTCGATGGCGCTGTTCCTTGCGATCAATGCCACGAGCGTCGCGTTGCTTCCCACGGGCGTCATCGCGGTCCGCGCGGGACTCGGCTCGTCGATGCCGGACGCGATCTGGGGCCCGACCCTGCTCGCAACCGGCGCCTCGACCGCGACCGCGATCGCGATGTGCTTGTGGCTCCGCCGGCTCCGCCTCTTCGCCCCGCGCGCCCACTCCGAAACCGAGGCCGCTTCGGCCAACGCCGCCGCCGCGAGCGTCGAGGTCCCGGCGCTCCCGGCACGGAGTGGTCCCACGCCGCCGATCGCGCGCGCCGTCATCGCCATTTTCGCACTCCTGGTCGTGCTGGCGCTCGGTCGCCATCTCGTCCATCTCGACCCTGCCGTCCCGCTCGGCGCGGCGCTCCTCGACGTCCTCGGAAGCTGGTTCCTGCCGCTCTTCATCGCGTCCCTGCTGCTGATCGGCCTCGCGGGGCGCGTGCCGGTGTACGAACGTGCGATCGAGGGCGGTCGCGAGGGCCTCGAGGTCGCGATCCGCATCATCCCGTTCCTCGTCATGATCCTCACCGCGCTTGCGATGCTGCGCGCGAGCGGCGCCCTCGATCTACTGGTCGCCGCGATCGATCCGATCACGGGACGTCTCGGTTTTCCGGCCGAGGCCCTGCCGATGGCGCTGCTTCGTCCGCTCTCCGGCTCGGGCGCCTACGGTGTCATGGTCGAACTGATGAAGACACACGGAGTCGATTCCTTCATCGGCGTTCTCGTCGGTGCGATGAACGGATCCACCGAGACGACCTTCTATGTGCTCACGCTCTACCTCGGCGCGGCCCGCATTCGCGACGCCCGCTACATCCTGTTCGCGGCGCTCGCCGGCGACCTCATGGCCTTCGTCGTGGCGACGGCGTCGTGTCGGTGGTTGTTCCCGGAGCTGCTGTGACGAGCGATGGGGCGGAAGACGCGCTCACCAGCGAGCTCCGCGCGTTGGTGCAGCGCGAACTCGGTGCCGAGCTGACCCGTCTCGAGCCGTTGCGGGGCGGTGTCGGACATCGACGGTTCTTTCGTCTCCACCTTCGCGGCGGATCGACGCGTTTCTGTGTGGCCAGGATCGATCGCGGAGAGCCCGCGCCGGGCGTCCTGCCGGAGCCGCCGCTCGAGCCCACGCGCGCGTTCCTCGCGGCGCACGGTCTCCCCGTACCACGGCGGCTCGGCGGAGACGCGGCGAGCGGGATCGACCTGCTCGAGGACGTCGGCAGCCGGTCGCTGGCGGACGTCGCCGGAAGGCTGCCTCCGGCCGAGCGAGCCTCCCTGTACCGCGCGGCCTGTGACCTGGTGCCGAGACTCCAGCGACTCACCGACCCGAGCGGGCGACTGCCGGCTTTCGGCCGCCGACTCGACGCGGCGTTGCTGGCGACGAAGGCCCACCGTTTCCTCGCAGCGAGCGTGCCGATCGGGCTCGGCCGCGCTCCGAATCCCGGCGAGCGGGAGGTGGTGCATGCGGCGTTCGCCGTGGTCGCGGAGGCCATCGCGGCGGCGCCGCTCCGCTTCGCCCACCGGGACTTCCAGAGCGCCAATCTGCTGCTTCGCGACGACGACGGCAGCCCTCGCGAGGAGCGCCTGGTGCTGATCGATCTACAGGGAGCATTCCTCGCCCCTCCGGAGTACGACCTCGTCTGCCTGCTGCGCGATTCGTATGTCGCGCTCGCCGACGCCGAGGCACACGCGCTCGCCGAACGTGTGCGACCCGCGTTGCCCGATGCGCCCGCCGCCTCCGCGTTCGCCGAGCGGTTCGACCTGCTCACACTGGCGCGCAAGGCCAAGGACCACGCGTTGTTCCACGAATGCGCGGGCCGCGGCGATCCGAGCTGGCTGCGATTCGCGCCAGCGACGCTCGCGTACCTGCGCCACGCGGCGCAGCGGCGGGCTCGAAGCGACGTGCGCCTCGAGCGGTTCGGCGAGCTCCTCGACCAACTCGCCTTCCCGACCTCCGAGCGCGGGCGCGGACCGGACGCCGACGGGGGGACCGCGTGCGCGCGATGATCCTGGCGGCGGGGCTCGGCACGCGGATGCAGCCGCTCTCGGCGCTACGACCGAAGCCCGTCCTCCCGGTGCTCGGGATTCCGCTCCTCGCCTGGCCACTCGCCTGGCTGGCCCGACACGGCGTGCGCGAGGTGGTCCTCAACGTACATCACCTGCCGAACGCCACGCGCGCGGCCGCTGAGGCCTGGGCGCCGCCCGGCCTCTCCGTTCACTTCTCCGAAGAGCCCACCCTGCTCGACACGGGCGGCGGCATCCGCCGCGCCGCCGACTTCCTGCGCGAGAGCGATCCCAGTGTCGTCATCGCCGGCGACATGATTTGCGACTTCGATCTCACGAGCCTCGCCTCACGACATCGGGACCGCGGTGACCGGCTGACGATCGCGCTGCGCGAAGACGCGCGCAGTGAACGCTTCGGTACGATCGGACTCGACGCCGCCGGACGCATCCGGCGGATCGCTCGCCGATTCGATCTCCGAGGGGAGACACGAGCGGGAGTCAACGTGAGCGTCTACGTGTTCTCGGCAAAAGCCTTCGACACGCTCCCTGTTCGTGCTGTCTTCAACCACCTCGACGACTGGGTCGCGCCGGAGCTCGCGACCGGAGCCGACGACCTGGGCGGGGTGGTGTTCTCGCCAGACGCGCTGCGGTGGGAGCCCGTCGGCACGCTCGCTGAATACCTCGCCGTCAACCTGGGCGTCCCGCCGGTGTCGTACTTCGACGCTCCCAGCCGCGCGCGGGCACTCGGGGTTCGGCTCGAGCCGGAACTCGTGATCGGCGCGGGCGCAAGCGTCGGGAGCGGCGTGCGACTGCGACGCGCCGTCGTGTGGGATGGCGAGACGGTACCGGACGGACTGCATGCGGAGGACGGCGTGTTCGCCGGCGGTCGCTTCCATCCGTGTGACGGCGCCTCTGCCGCGAAGCCGGCACCGACATGAAGGTGGTGTTCGTCGGGACCAGTGACGCGTTCGGCGCCGGGGGGCGCCGGCAATCCGCGATCTTCGTCGAGACCGCGGGCGGAGGCCTGCTGCTCGACTGCGCGCCGGCCACGACGAGCGGGCTCACCAGCCTCGGCATCGAGCGCTCCGCGATCGATGCGATCGCGATCTCCCATTTTCATGCCGACCATTTCGCCGGGCTGCCCCAGTTCCTGCTCGCAGCCGGCTACGAAGACCGCCGGCGAGAGCCGCTGTGGATCCTCGGACCACCCGGTGTGGAGCAACGACTCCATGCTGCCGCCGAGGCGATGGGCTACGGCCTCGCCGGGCGTGACCTGCCCTTCCCGATGCACTTCGTCGAACTGGCGACCGACCGCGAGAGCGAAGCCGGCCCGGCTCGGATCCAGGCGTTCACAACGCATCACCAGCCGGACACCCGTCCGCACGGGCTGCGGGTCGCCGCCGATCGTCGCGTCCTTGCGTATACCGGAGACACAGGGTGGTTCGACGAGCTGCCGGCGCACCTGCGCGGCGCGGATCTCGCGATCAGCGAGTGCACATTCCTCGACCCGACCTTCGAGTACCACCTCGACTACGAAACGCTCGCTACCCGTGCCGGCCGCTTCGCCTGCGGCCGGCTGCTGCTCACGCATCTCGGACCCGACATGTCCGCGCGTCGCGGCCAGCTGGACCTCGAGACCGCCGACGACGGAACGACGCTGGACGTCTGATCGATCTCGCGAACGCGCGCGCGGACCGTCTTCAGCGCGGACGCACGCGGCGATCGCGTCCCGGGGCGATCTCGCCGAGCACGGCGGCCCGGTTCGCGCCGGTGCAGCGCGGCAGATGGTTCGGCAGCCCGAGCAGGGCATTGCGGCCGAGCAAAGAGAACGCCATCGCCTCGGCCGCAGCCGGTGGTACGCCGACCGCATCGAACGGCTCGACCGGGACGCCGGGAATCTGCGTCCGCAGCGCGTCCATCAGCGCGGGGTTGCGCGCGCCGCCGCCCCCGACGAGCAGGCGCTGGACGGCTCCCTCGCCGCCGCAAAAGTCGCGCGCGGCACGGGCGATGCTGGCCGCGGTGAACGCCACCAACGTCGCGATGAGATCGTCGACAGCCCGTTCCTCGCGCCGCCAGCGTTCGGCGAGCGCCTCGGCCTCGGCGAGTCCGTAGCGCTCGCGGCCGGTCGACTTCGGGGGCGGTCGCCGCAGGAATTCGTCGTCCAGCAGCTCGGCGAGCAGCGCTTCATCGACCTGCCCACGGCGGGCGCGGCTCCCGTCGCTATCGAATCGCTCACGCCCGCCGCTCGTGTGACGAACCACTCCGTCGAGGAGCGCGTTCGCCGGCCCGACGTCGAACGCGACCACGTCGTCGGGACCGCCGTCCCGCGGCAGCCAGGTGACATTGGCGATCCCGCCTAGATTCAGCACCAGACGACTCTCTTCCGCGTCGCCGAAGACGGCGTGATGGAAGAACGGCGCGAGCGGCGCGCCCTCCCCGCCCGCGGCGAGATCCCGCGACCGGAAGTCGCCAACCGTCGTGATCCCCGTTCGTTCCGCGATCCGGGAGGGATCCCCGATCTGCAGCGAGCCTCCGATCTCGGGATGGTGAGCCACCGTCTGGCCGTGGGACGCGATCGCATCGATGCTCTCGAGCGCGACGCCGGCTTCCCGCGCCAGCGCCGCCGCGGTCGAGGCAAAGCGCTCCGCCAGCAGGACATCGAGCGCGAGCAGCTCGCGGAGCACGTCGGACCCGGCGAGGCCTCCGGCCGCCAGCGCGTGGATGCGATCCTGGAGCTCGGGCTCGAAGGGATCCTCGCGGTAGCCCTCCAGGCGGAACGGCCGCACGGCCCCGTCGTCGGGCCATTCGACGAGGGCGGCATCGACGCCATCGGCCGAGGTTCCCGACATGAGTCCGATGACGCGCATTGGGCGGAGGATAGGTCTCCGCCTCGGCCGCGCTCGGATTGACACGCGAGTCAGCGACCTTCATCATGCCGGACCGCTCGCCTTCCCCGACCCCTCTCTCGGACGGGAGCCTCCCATGACGGATTCCTCGCGACAGCAAGGCGGCCTGATCTGTGTCGGAGCGGCCGTGGTCGCCCTGTTCTTCGTGATCGGCGTGCTCCGCGGCAGCTATCTCGCGCTCGCGATCCCGGTGACGATCGTCACGCTGTTCGCGCTGGGCCTCGTGTTCTGGGTCGGCTGGACCATCTACACGGTGCAGGTCGAGCCGGAGCGCGACGAGCCGCCGCCGCCGAGCACCGTGCCGCCGAGCCCGCCGTCGCCGCCGAGCGCATCGAGCTAGGGGGCCGCGGCCGGCATGCGCATCGCTCTGCTCACCTACCGCGGCAACATGTACTGCGGCGGCCAGGGCATCTACGCCGCGTATCTGGCCCGCGAGTGGCAACGTGCCGGGCACGACGTGCACGTCATCGCGTCGCCGCCGCTGCCGAGGCTCGACCCGGGCATCCCGCTGCACGTGATTCCCAACCACAACGTCTTCGGCGTGCCGCTCGCGGACCTCGCGCGGCGGCGCGACCGGATGGGACTGTTCGATCCGCTGACGCTGTGGGAGACCGGCGTCTCGCGCTTCGGCGTGTTTCCGGAGATGCAGACCTTCGGCGCCCGGTTGCTGCTGCGCTGGCGCGAGCTCCAGCGCCGGCATCGCTTCGACGTCGTCTTCGACAACCAGTCCCTGTCGTGGGGGCTGCTCGGGATCCAGGCCGCCGGCACGCCGGTGGTGTCGGTCATCCACCACCCGCTGCACCTCGATCGCGAGGCGGACTTCGCGATCGATCCGAGTTTCGTGAGGAAGGTCAAGCGGACGCTGTACTTCCCGCTGTGGATGCAGCAGGTCGTCGCGCCGCGCCTGGCCGGCATCGTGACCGTGAGCGAGGCGTCGCGCCGCGAGATCGAGCGCTGCTTCGGTATTCCGGAGAAACGCGTCCAGGTCGTCTACAACGGAACCGACACGGATCTGTTCCGGCCGATCCCGGGGCGCGCGATCGAGACCGACCTGCTCTTCGTGGGCCGCACCGAGGACCGCAAGAAGGGCATCGGGAACCTGCTGCAGGCGCTCGCGCTGCTGCCGGAGCACGTGACACTGAAGATCGTCGACGGACGCATCCCGGACCATGGCCTCGTGCCGCGGCTGATCCGCCGCTACGGCCTCGAGCGGCGCGTCGTCGTCCAGAAGCGCTGGCTGGAGCTGGAGGAGTTGATCGGCGAGTACTCGACGGCGCGCATCGCCGTGGTGCCGTCGTACTTCGAGGGCTTCGGCTTCCCGGCGAGCGAGGCAATGGCGTGCGGACTGCCCGTGGTGGCCAACGCCGCCGGCGCGCTGCCCGAGGTGGTCGGCTCCGACGGCCACGCCGGTCGGCTGGTTCCGCCGCGGAATCCGGAGGCGATGGCGGCCGCCATCGCCGAGCTGCTCGCAGATCCGGAACGGCTCGCGCAGATGGGCCGCCACGCGCGGACGCGGGTCGTGCACACGTTCCGCTGGCGCGATGCCGCCGCCCAGCTCGCCGGGGTCTTCGAGGACGTGCGCCGTGCTGCTCACCGTCGACCTCGATAAGCTCGGCGTCCAGCGCGGCGACACGCTGCTCGACGTCGGCTGCGGGGAGGGACGCCACTGCTTCGGCGGTCTCGAGCGCGGCGCGCGCGTCGTCGGCCTGGACCTCGATCCGGGCTCGCTGCGCGCGGGCCACGGTCCGCTGCGCGCGCGCGCACGCGAGCGGGGTGGGTTCGGCGCGATGCTCCGCGGTGATGCATTCCGCCTGCCCTTCCGCGACGGCCGCTTCGACCGCGCGATCTGCTCGGAGGTGATGGAGCACGTCCACGACTACCCGGCGGCCCTCCGCGAGCTGGCTCGCGTCCTGCGGCCCGGCGGCAGCCTCGCCGTCACGGTGCCCACCGCCACCAGTGAAGCCCTGTATCTGCACCTCGGCGACGACTACTTCGAGTCCCCGGGTGGCCACATCCGGATCTTCCGGCCGCGCGACCTGGCCGATGCGATGCGCCGCGCCGGCTTCACACCGACGGGAATCGGGTTCGCGCACGGCTTCCACACGCCGTACTGGGCGCTGCGCTCGGTCGTCGGCCTGCCGCGCTCCGACGCGAATCCGCTCGTGCAGGCGTATCGGCTGTTCCTGATCCGCGCCACCACGTCGGGTTGGCTCGACCGCTTCGAGAAGCGCGTCTTGAACAAGCTGTGCCCGAAGAGTCTCGTGCTCTACGGGCAGCGCTCGGCGGAGCGCGCCGCGCAGGCGGCGTGATGGAGCGACCGCTGCGGCTGCTCTTCACGGCGTACCGCGGCAACATGCGCTGCGGCGGCCAGGGTGTGTATCTCTGGTTCCTCGCGCGCGAGCTGGCGCGACTGGGCCACGAGATCACCGTGCTGGTGGGTCCGCCGTTGCCGGATTCGATGCCGTTCGCGCGCGAGGTCCACGAGCTACACGACGATC
The DNA here is from genome assembly GCA_039794265.1 of Myxococcota bacterium. Classification (GTDB taxonomy): domain Bacteria; phylum Myxococcota_A; class UBA9160; order UBA9160; family PR03; genus CAADGG01. The sequence continues at coordinate 14,422 of JBDIVR010000009.1, read as the reverse complement.
GCTTCTGGGGCAAGTGGTTCGTGCGCGACTGGCCGGCGTTCTTCCCGCCCGACAACCCTCTCGGCATCCTCTCGCCGCTCCGTTTCTGGGAACTCGGCGCGAGCCGGATCGGATTCTTCCCGGAGCCGTTCGCGTTCAGCGCGCGCGCCTTTCGCGACATTGCACGGCGCGTCGGCACCGGCGCCCGCTGGGATCTCGTCCACGACGTGCAGTGTCTCGGCTGGGGACTGCTCGGTGTGCGCGCACTCGGGCTCCCGGTGCTCGCCACCGTCCACCACCCGCTGACGGTCGACCGGCGCGCCTCGTACCGCCGCGACTCTACGATCCAGGAGGCGATCGGCACCACCGAGTTCCATCCGGTCGGCATGCAATCGTTCGTCGCGCGACGACTCGATCGCATCGTCACCTCCTCGCAGGCCGGCGCGCACTTGATCCGCCAGGACTTCGGCGTCCGACCCGAACGACTGCGCGTCCTCGGCAACGGGCTCGACACAGAGCTGTTCTCGCCGGACGCTTCGGTTCCTCGCGAACCAACGATGCTTCTCTGCGTCGGTCGCGCAGCGGATCCGAACAAGGGAATCCCGGTGCTGATCGAGGCGCTCGCAAAGCTGCCGCCGACGACGCGTCTGGTGTTGATCGACGAGGATCATCCCCTGCACGAAGGCCGCCGGCTGGCCGAGGGCCTCGGCATCGGCGACCGCCTGCAGATCGCGGGGCGCGTGGAGACCGACGAGCTGGTCCGGCTCTATCGCAGCGCGACGCTCGTCGTGGTTCCGTCTCTGTACGAAGGATTCGGACTGCCGGCTGTCGAGGCGATGGCCTGCGCAACGCCGGTGGTCGCTTCGGCCGCCGGTGCGCTGCCCGAGGTCCTGCGCGCGGGCGGCGGCGGTGTCCTGGTGCCCAAGGGCGATGCCGACGCGTTGGCGCGCGAGATCGCGGCGCTGCTCGCGCAGCCAGAAACCCGGCGGCGCCTCGGCGCCGCCGGGCGAAACGGCGTGGTGGCGGCCTACTCCTGGGATCGCATCGCCAGCCGGACGGCCGACGTCTACCGGGAAGTTCTCGCCGAGCGACGCGGCCGGCCGGCCAGCACGATCACGTCCGCCCAGTCCGGCGCACGACGCGCGAGAGCGTCGAGCGCATGAAGCGCGCCTCGCGCGGCCAGGTCGGGCAACTTGCCGATTCCCCGCGACCAGGCCGGGACGCCCCATCCGACGGAGATCCCGCGGACCACCTCGAGATCGAGGAACCGCGAGGCTTGCTCGCGCATCAGGCCGAGGTCGTAGCGGGTGAAGTGATCCGCCGGCACGTCGTAGTGTCGTCGCCCGCGCCGCACGGCTCCGCGGAATGCGCCCTCGCGGACGGCGTCCTGCGCGCGAGCCAGCCGACAGGCCAGGGACTCGAAGTTCGCGATGGCGAGCACCACGCGCCCGGACGGTCGCGTGACGCGCGCCATCTCCTCGATCGCCGTCTCGGGACGATCGAAGTGGTCGATGGCTCCCTTGCACAGCGCGGCATCGAAGCTTTCGGATCGAAACGGCAGCGCGTCGGACCAACCGCGCACCCACAGGGGTTGGTTCCCCTCGCGTTTCGATGCGACGAGCTGCGCCCACCCGGTCATGCGCGCCGAGGGCTCGCAGGCCACGACGTCGGCGCCCGTTTCCGCGAGCGCGACGGCGTCCTGGCCGAAGCCGGCCGCCACGTCGAGCACGCGCCGCCCGGCGCCGCCGCCGGCCAACGCCAGCGTCGCGGCCGTCATGCGGTCGAACAGATACTGGCTGTCCCGCGTCGATCCCGTCGGGATGACGTCGTTCATGTCGCGATCGAGGTCTACGACTCGCATGGGCCGGCGTAAGGTAAGGGAGGGATCGACGAGGCCAAGGGGCCTCCGGAGGCCCGGCGCGGGAACCGCTGCGTGCGGACCTCAGAGACGCCCGCCGACGAAGTTCTCCAGCAGCTCGGCAAGGCCGGGATCGATGCGCTCGAAGCGCACGCCGACGCGCAGGCGCTGCGGATCCGACCACGCGACCCGCCCCTCGAGGGCCAGCGGAATCGAGATCCCCGGCAGCGCAAACTCGCTGGTCACCGACCCGCCGATCGGCGGAAGCGCGCCTCGCAGCTCGAGCCCGACGCCGCCGGCCGACAGGTCGCGACCCGTGCCGATCCATCGGAGCCCATCGCGAGTGAGCCCGACCCACCCGGAGAACGGCGCCCGGGGACATCGCTGGTTCTCCGCTGTACTCACCGGAATCCTCGGCAACCTGGTTGGAACGGATCGAGGGGGAGCCTTCGAGATCTCGTGCATCCCCGGCAGCCCGCGAACGGGATCTAGCGCGCGGCTTCCCGCACGTGGCAGCTTGCAAGAATCGTGCGGAATGGCTTCGGGACACGGACTCGGAGGAAAGCCCCAACTCCAGGGCCGCTTGTGGGTTCCCAGGCTGGGGATCGCGTCCTGGCGGATTATGCTGTGGCCGAGATGGCGAAAATGATTCCCATTGATGGAACGGCGCTTCCGCCGCTCGCCCGGCGGGACGGGTCCGCCCTGGACCGGGTGGCGTCGTTTCGGCTCACCTACCTGGCGATCGTCGGCTTCGTCCTGCTCTACGTCTTCTCCGTGAAGGGCGTCGAGGAGGCGCTCAGCGCCTCCTTCCGGGCCCGGATCGCCGAAGCCGTCCGCATCGACCCGACGGCGACGAACGCCGCGGACGAGATCCGCGAGCGCGTGGATCGCGTGGTCCGGGGTTCCGCCTGGACCCGGATCGGCGGCGTGCGAGTGACCGCGATCGTCGTCAGCGCCGATGGCGCCCTACCGCTCTACCTCGCCAGCAGGCCAGCCCTGCCGTCGATCGGGAGCGAGCCATCCGCGGCGGCAACCCGCCTCCTCCCGGCGAACGCCGAAGTCGTCGTCTCCGTCCCGCACAACTCGCTCACGGCCAACGCCATCCTCGTTCTCTACGCCGCGTTGCTGCTCCAGACGCTCTTCACCTACGAACGCCGGCGCAGCCGACTCGAGAGCACTCGCCTCGAGACCGCACTGACCGAACGCGAAGAGACTGCCGCCCGCGCCGCGCAGATCGAAGCCGAGCTCGAGGCGCTCAGTCGTCAGGTGGACGACCGCGTCGAGGCGGAGGTCTCGGCGGAGATCGAGTCGGTCCGCCGCGAGCGGGCGCGGCTGCAGGAAGAGCTTGCAGGTCTCGCACGCCGCGAGGACGCGCTGCGATCTCGTGCCGGTCGTCTGCAAGAAACCATCGAGGGGGAGCGCCAAGGCCTCGAAGAGCTGCTCGACGAGGCGCTCGCCGATCTGGCGCGCAAGGACGAGGAGCTGCGCAGCCTCTCGGACAAGCTGCGACGCAGCGCCCGGCACCAGGCCGATGTCTCGGTGCCCCGCGCGCGCGAGATGGATCTGATGGGGACCCGTCTCCGCGCGCTCTACAAGAACATCGAACTCGACGAGCATGCGATCCGGAACCTCGTCGGACTCGGCGACGAGGCGATGAAGCTACGCGCAGAGGAGTCGATCAAGCGCCTCGATCTCGACGTGGAGACGGCAGCCGTCCGCCGCAAGGTCGGCGGCCTCCCCTCGCACCTGACCATCTTCGAACTCGGTTTCGGTGGCAAGGGTCGCATCTACTACACGTCCGGGACCCAACGACGGTTCCGCGTTCTCGCGATCGGCGCCAAGAACACCCAGAAGACGGATCTCGAGTACCTGAGTCGCTTGCCGCGCGAGTCGTGATCAGCTGCCGAGCGCACCGCGCAGGAGCGCCTTGAGAGCGGCATCGTCCCACGGTTTCGGAATGAGCGCGCGCACGCCGATCGCTTCGAGACGCGCTTGCGGAATCGCATCCGGCCAGCCGGTGATCAAGAAACGGGCCGCACCGGGTTGCACGCGGGCTGCCGCGTCCAGCAACTCGATCCCGCTACACCCACGCATCTTGTGATCCGTGAGCAGCGCGCCGATGCGCTCCGTCGCGAGCCAGCGCAGCGCCTCTTCGGGCTCCGTGGTCGCGAGGATCCGCCATCCCTCCCGGCGCAGCGAGCGGCGCAGCGCCGACAGGATCCGCGGCTCGTCGTCGACGATCAACAGCGCCGGCGCTCGTCCCTGCTCGCTCACGCCAGAGCCGCGCCGGGGGGGGCCTCCAGCGGCAGTCGGATCTCGAACACGGTGCCTCCGCCCGGGCGCGCACTGGCACCGATCGCGCCGCCATGGCGGCGAACGATGTCGAACGAGGTCGAGAGGCCCAGACCGGTTCCGACGCCGACTTCCTTGGTCGTGAAGAAGGGATCGAAGATCCGGTCGGCATGGAGCGGCGGGATGCCGACGCCATCGTCGCTGACGGTGATCCGCAGCTCGGAGTCGGCGAGCTCCGTGCGCAGCACGATCTCGCCGCTTCCCCCGCGTTCTCCGACGCGCTGCTCGATCGCCTGATAGGCGTTCACCAGCAGGTTCATGAACACCTGTTCGAGCTGGAGAGGAAGACAGCGCAAGAGCGGCAAAGAGCCGTACTCCTTCCGCAGCACGACGGAATGTTTCATCATCGTCCAGACGATGTGCGCGGTCGAGTCGAGGCAGCGATTCAGGTCTGCCATCACCCACTCCCCATCGTCGCGATGCGCGAAGCTGCGCAGGTCCTGCACGATATGGCGCACCCGCTCGGAGCCCTCGATCGATTCCCGGATCGCTTTGGCGAAATCGTCGAGCAGGAATTCGGCGTCGAGCTCGTCGCGCAGCGCTCGCCAGTCGGCCGCCGCCGCGCACAGCGCCGGAGGGGCCTCCCCCGCGACGCGCTCGGCCAGAACGGCAGCCCCCTCGAGCAGGCGGCGCAGGTCGGCCAGATACTCCTCCATCTGACACAGATTCGCGTGGACGAACCCCATGGGATTGTTGATCTCGTGAGCCACGCCGGCTGCCAGCTGCCCGATCGATGCCATCTTCTCCGACTGGAGCACCTGGCGCTGGAGCTGCTTCAGCTCCGACAGATCCTGGAAGATCGCCACGGATCCCTGTCGCTGCCCATCGGGTGCGGCGAGCGGCGCCAGCGAAAGCCCGATCGGCACGTAGCGGCCGTCCCCGCGAACGGCGACCGCCTCGGCGCCGCGAACGCGCGCTCCCTCGACGAGCGCTCGCGCCAGCTGAGGCAATCCGGGGGTCCCGTCCGGCAACCACTCGACGATCGAGCGTCCGCGCAGGGATCCGCGCGGCTCGTCGAGAATCCGCTCGGCGGCGGGATTGGCATGCGTCACGCGCCCCCCGGCATCGAGCACCAGCAGTCCGCTCTCCATGGCGTCGACCAGATTCTCGAGAGTCCCGCGCAGGACGCGGGCCTTGCGCTGCAAGCGCTCCCGCTCTCGCGTGGCACGCCAGTTGCGGATCTGTTCGAGCGCGACGGCAGGCAGCACGTCCGCGAAGTTCGGCCCCGCACTGACGCAGTCCGCCGCGCCATCCGAAAAGCTCTCGAGCGCCGCATCGGCCGCCCCCTCGCGGGAGACGACGATGGCGGGGGGGCCCTTCGGTTCGAGTTCGGCGAGGATCTTGCCGACGTCCGGTCCGAGCCGTTGATCGACGACGACGAGGTCCGGCCGCCAGCCCTGGACCCGATCGAGACACTCGATCGCATCGTGAGCGATCTCGATCTCGACGTCTGCTCCGAGACGGCGCAGCGCGCGCTCGGTGCCGATCTCGAATGCGCCGGCCGCCGCGGGCGGCTCGGCGACGACGATGCGAACGGGCCGGGAATCCTCAGCGCCATGGCCGCCGCGCATCGCGCGCCCTCCTCCACCACCGAGCGCCGAGACGCCCGGGGACGAGGTCAGAACCTTTGGGGGGGGGAGCGTCGGACTCTACCCGATCCCGCCGGGCTCTACCAAGTCCTCCCCAGCGCCGACGTCGAGCGACAGGCCGTGCTTGCCGAGCTTCCGGTAGAACGTGCTGCGGCCGATGCCGAGCCGGCGGGCGGCCTCGGTGGCGTTGCCCTGCGCCTCGCGCAACGCGCGAGAGAGGGCGCTCCGCTCGTAGGCGTCGAGAGAGAGCGGGAGACCGACGGGCGGCGCCTCGCCGGGAGCGCCGCTCGGCGCGGCCATCGGCGCCCTCCGCGAGCGCCCGATCGGCAGGTCCGCGGCGCGCAGCCGCGGTCCGCGCACCAGCGCGAGCGCGGACTCGATCACATTCTCCAGCTCCCGGACGTTCCCGGGCCAATCGTGACTCATCAGCCGTTCGAGAGCGGCGTCGTCGATGCTGATGCCGCCTCGTTCGCGCGCGTGCTTCTCGAGAAAGTGCTGGGCCAGCAGCGGAACGTCCTCGATGCGCTCGCGCAGCGGCGGGATCTCGATCCGCACCACATCGAGCCGGTAGAACAGGTCCATCCGGAAGCGTCCGGTTTCGACCATCGCTGCGAGGTCCCGATGCGTGGCCGTGATGACGCGGATGTCGACCGAGACGGAGGCCGCCGCGCCCACGGCCCGGACTTCCTTGTACTGCAAGGCGCGCAGGAGTTTCGCCTGGGTCGCCAGCGGAATCTCCCCGATCTCGTCGAGGAACAGCGTGCCGCCCTCGGCCATCCGGAACAGCCCAGGCGCACCCACAGCACCCGTGAAGGCGCCGCGCTGGTGACCGAACAGTTCGCTCTCGATCACCGATTCGGGCAACGCGCCGCAGTCCACCGCCACGAACGCGCCGGCGTGTCGGCGACTGGCGACATGGACTGCACGCGCGACGAGTTCCTTCCCGGTCCCGCTCTCCCCTTGGATCAGCACGTGGCTTTCGTTGTTGCGCAGGCTCTCGATCGTGCGGACCAGGCGCCGCATCGCCGGAGAGTGACCGATCAGGCCGGTCCCGTGCGCGTGTCCCTCGAGCTGCGCTTCGAGTTCTCGGTTGCGCGCGATCAGCCGGCGGCGCTCGATCGCCCGCTGCACCGTGGTGCGCACGCGGTGGACATCCTCGAACGGCTTCGCCAGGTAGTCGAAGGCGCCCTGACGCATGCAATCGACGGCGCTCTCGATGCTGGCGTGGCCCGTCATCACCACGACCTCGACCTCCGGCCGCTCGGCCTTGATGCGGTCGAGCAGCTCGAGGCCGCTCGCGCTGCCGAGGTGAAGATCGAGCAGGACGACGTCCAGATCCGGATCGGCGAGTACCGAGTGGGCGGCGTCCGGCGTCTCGGCCACCTCCACGCGGTGGGTTCCAGGCCGCAGGATCCGTACCAGCGCTCGCAGCATCAGGGGCTCGTCATCGACCACCAGGACGACGCCCGAGGGGTTCGGGGACCCCGCACCGCGAAGCGGCGCCTCGGGCAGGCGGGGGGAACTGCTCATGCGTGCCGTATCGGTCCCGGTTTCGGGACGCTTGAGTCGTGGCGCGCTCGCTCGCGCCCTGTCGGCGAGACCGGCCGCTTGCTTGCGGCTCACCGCCACGTACAATCCGGGCGCCCCCCTCCGCAAACGAGCGGAGGATGATCCACTGCGCCGCGCACAGATCCTGATCGTCGACGACGAAGAGCTCTATCGCCGGGCGCTCGAGCGGATTCTCGTTCGCTCCGGGCACGCCGTCGTTTCGGCCTGCGACGCCAGCGAGGCCATCGCGCGCGTCTCGGGAGAGCCGCTCGACCTGGTCCTCTGCGACATCCGGATGCCCGGCATCAGCGGACTCGAACTCGTGCGCCAGATCCGGGAGATCGATCCGGAGCTGCCGTGCATCGTCGTGACCGGCTACGGCAGTGCAGAGCAATCCGTCGAGGCGCTCCACGCCGGCGCCTTCTGGTATCTGGAGAAACCGTTCGAGCAGCGGTCTCTCGACGTCGTGCGCCAGCTCGTCGACCAGGCGATCGAGCATCGCCGCCTGCGTACGGAAAACCGGCTGCTGCAGAGCCAGCTCCGTTCGCGCTATCGCTTCGACAACGTCGTCGGCCAGAGCGCCGCGCTGCGTTCCGTCCTCGACCTCGTGGGCCGCGTCGCGGACTCCGACAGCACCGTCCTGGTGACCGGCGAAAGCGGCACCGGCAAGGAGCTGATCGCGCGCGCGCTCCACTACAACAGCAAGCGCTCGGACCGCGTGATGGTGACGGTCAACTGCGGGGCGATTCCCGAGGAGCTGCTCGAATCGGAGCTGTTCGGCCACGTGAAGGGCGCCTTCACCAACGCCGTGCAGCACCGCGAGGGCCGTTTCACCGCGGCCGACGGCGGCACGATCTTCCTCGACGAGATCGGGGACATGAGCCCGAACCTGCAGGTCAAGCTGCTGCGGGTGATCCAGGACCGCAGCTTCGAGCCCGTGGGCTCTTCGAAGACGGTGCGCGCCGACGTCCGCGTGATCGCGGCCACCCACCGGAATCTCGAGGACGCCATTCGCCAGGGCCGCTTTCGTGAGGACCTCTACTACCGACTCAACGTGATTCCCATCGAAGTACCGCCGTTGCGCGAGCGAAAGGACGACATCCCCCTGCTCGTCGAGCACTTCCTCGCGCGCCTCAACGAGGAGAAGGGCCGGCAGATCGAGGGAATCAGCCCCGCTGCCCTCGAGCATCTGGTCGAGCACGACTGGCCCGGCAATGTGCGCGAACTCGAGAACCTGATCGAGCGACTCGTCGTGATGCGCGGCCGGGGCATCATCGACGTCGAGGACCTGCCGGCAGCGCTGCGGAGGCCTACCGGGGTGGCGCCGCTCGCGCTGCCCACCCTGGGGCCGCACGGAATCGCTTTCAACGAAGTGGTCGATCGGCTCGAGACGAGCATGATCGTGCAGGCGCTCGAGCGGACCGGCTGGAACAAGAACCGCGCGGCGCAGCTGCTCGGGCTGAACCGGACCACGCTGCTCGAGAAGATCAAGAAAAAGAAGCTCGAGCCGCCCGAAGGCATGGGCGACTGAAGGCGCCGCACACGGGAACCGGCTCGGAGAGCGACGGTTTCGTAACTGCCGGCGCCGAGGATCCGTCGGTCTTCTGACGCTTTTGCGCGTGGCCTGCAGCTGCCGCCGCCCGCGGCGGCAGTCCGCGCGTCGCTCCGCGCCCCCGACGCGGTTCCCGGCGACGTCGAAAAACCGCAGGAGACCCGAAGGGTTCAGACTGATCCCCGCCGGCGCGTCCGTCCGAAGCGAGGGCGCGCGGGGCACGCAGCCCCCCCCCGGTCCCACACTTGGCACGCGTCGTGCTCTCCAGCAGACCCTGAGCAGGCGGGCGGCAAGCGTCCCGCGCGGGGGCCAGGAAACGAACGTGGAGCGGGGAGAAGGCGACATGGAAACGATGCTGCGGGGAGCGAAGGAAGAGAGTGCGGAGATCCCGGCCTCGGTCAAGGAACAGATCGTGCTCGAGCACGCACCGCTGATCCGGTACATCGTCAATCGGATCGCGGTCCGCCTTCCGTCCCACATCGACCTCGATGACCTGCACAGCACGGGCGTCATCGGCCTGATGGACGCCATCGAGAAGTACGACCCCGAGAAGAACTGCAAGTTCAAGACCTACGCCGAGTTCCGGATCAAGGGCGCCATCCTCGACCAGCTCCGTTCGCTCGACTGGGTGCCGCGCAGCGTTCGGCAGAAGGGCCGTCGCCTGGAGCGTGCGTACGGCGAGGTGGAGCAGCGCCTGGGGCGCTCCGCCAGCGAAGAGGAAGTAGCGGATTCGCTCGGGCTGCAGATCGAGAAGTTCCACGAGCTGCTGAACCAGGTGCGCGGCGTCTCGCTGGTGAACCTGGAAGAGCTGCGCGGAACCGGCGCCGACGGCGAACGGACCGGCTCCTACGCCGACATCGTCGAAGACGTCCATTCGGAGAATCCGTTCTCGTCGCTCAAGCAGCAGGAGACGCGGCGAGTGATCGCCGAGACGATCTCGAGTCTCCCGGAGAAGGAGCGTCTGGTCCTTTCGTTGTACTACTACGAAGACCTGAACATGAAGGAGATCGGCTCGATCCTCGGCATCACCGAGTCGCGGGTCTGCCAGATCCACACCAAGGCGGTGGGCCGGCTGCGCTCGAAGCTCAAGAGCCTGATGGAGCGCTGAGCCGGGATCCGCGCAGACCGCGAACCTTCGCACGCCTCCCCGCCGCTCTCCAGCCGATCAGGATTCGCCAGCAGCGCCCTTCTCGCAGCGCACGATCGCCACCGTGATGTTGTCCTCGCCGCCACGCTCGTTGGCGAGCCGGATCAACGCGTCGACCGCCTCCTGGGGATCTTCGACCTCGGTGACCGTCTGGGCGATCTCCTCGTCCTGGACCCGCCCGCTGAGACCATCCGAGCAGAGCACGAAGACGTCGCCCCCATCCGGCGTGAGCTCTGCGAGATCCGCTTCGACGGTCGGTCGCACGCCGAGGGCGCGAGTGAGTACGTGCCGCTGGGGATGCTCGCGCGCGTCGGCGGCACTGATTTCGTGCCGGCGCACCAGCTCGCCCACCAGCGAGTGATCGTCGGTGAGCTGCCGGATTCGCCCGCCGCGCACGAGATAGGCACGGCTATCGCCCACGTGAGCCAGAGCCGCCCGCCCCTCCTGCGCGAGAAGCGTCACCAGCGTCGTCCCCATCCCGGCGAGCTCACGCCGGCGGCGTGCGGTCTCGTGCACCTGTCGATTCGCGGCGATCACCGCGTAGCGAAGCTTCTCCGTCAGGCTCATACCGGTTCCCTGGAGCGTGCGGAGGGCGCTGAGAGCCGCCTCGGCCGCCAGCTCGCTGGCGATCTGGCCGGCGACGTGTCCGCCGAGTCCATCGGCCACGAGATACAGCCCGATCTCGGGCGCCAGGGCGAAATGGTCCTCGTTGGCTGCGCGCCGGCGGCCGATATCGGATCCTGCCGCAGCTCGCAGCATCATGGCTCTTCCCCCTTCGCACTTCGCGACGGGCCCGCCGGGAGCTCGTCTCACCGTCCCTATCGGCCGCCGGCGGCCGAGTCGGTAGTCTCGTGCAGTCCTCGCCCGGCGCCGAGCTCGCGCCCCCCCGCCGGAGGAGGCCGTCGAAAGTGCGAAAAGCGTTCAATCGCGAGGGCCGCGGCGACGATACGGGGGGCCGAGCGTTCGGGTCCGCGGCGACGCCGCGCACCGTGAGGGGAGACATGCCGAAGACGATCCTGCTTGCCGACGACAGTGTCACCATCCAGAAGGTCGTCGGGATCAGCTTCGCGAACGAAGACGTGGTCCTGCTCACCGTCGATAATGGTGACGACGCCGTGGTACGCGCCCGGGAGGCGCGGCCGGACCTGGTGCTCGCCGACGTGATGATGCCCGGCAAGGACGGCTACGACGTCTGTGAGATCTTGAAGGCGGACCCGGAGCTGCGCCACGTCCCGGTCCTGTTGTTGTCCGGCACGTTCGAGCCCTACGACGAAGAACGCGCCGCACGCGCGGGCGCCGACGGCCACATCACCAAGCCGTTCGAAGCCCAGGCACTCGTCGATGAGGTGAACAACCTGCTCGCGAGGGGGGCCGCCCCCGCGCCGGCCCCCGAGAGAACGGACACCGACGCCACGATCCTGGTCGCGAATGCCGCCGATGGCGACCCCGATGCCGCGTACGATTTCTTCGATGAGGAGATGGCGAGAACCGCTCCGTCGCCGTCCCGCTCCCTCCCGACACTTCTCGATGACGACGACGACGCCCTCGAGCTCGAGGCCGCCGTCGACGAGGACGAAGATCGGGACCTCTCGACGTCGTCGAATCCCCAGAGGTCCGCGACGCCGACGGCGGGAGATTCCCAGGCCACCGCCCTGTTCATGGCGCCGGATCCGCCCGCCCCGCTCCGGAGCGAACCGTCCGACGCGGACTTCGCTGGAGAGGATCCGGACGACTCGCCGCTCGCCGGACTGGCGTCCGAAGCCGCAGCGGTCGCTTCGTCGGACGCACCGACCGGCTACGAGGAGAGCTTCGACTTCGGGTTCGGCGACGACGCCGCCCCGGCGGATGGCACGCCGCCGACCCCCGGCTTCCCGAGTGACCTGTTCGACGAGCCGCCCGTCGCCGACCTGGCGACGACGGATCCGCTCCGGACGCGGCAGGATCTGCCACCGCTCCCCGAACTCCCCGTGCCGACACTCGCGGATCCGATGCCGCCGCCGGTACCGGCCGTCGCGGCGACGAACGACGCGCCGGTCGCGATTCCGGTCGCCGGGGCTGCACGACCGACCGGCCTCTCGGAGCCGATCCAGAGGCAGCTCCAGGAGACGCTCGAGAAGATCGTCTGGGAGGCTTTCGGCGACGTCACCGAGAGGATCGTCCGCGACGTCATCGAGCGCGTCGAGGCCGTCGCGTGGGAGGTCATCCCGCAGATGACCGAAACGCTGATCCGCGAGGAGATCCGCCGGCTGCACGACGACTCCGAGGAGTCGTAGCGACGCGCGCGATCCCGTAGACTCCGCAGCCCGTGCGAGCCGAGCTGCCCAAGCGTTTCGATCCGAAGCCCGTCGAGTCGCGCCTGTACCAGGCGTGGCTCGCGCGCGGTCTGTTCCGCGCGGCCACCGACAGTGACCGCCCGCGCTTCTCGATGGTGATCCCGCCGCCCAACGTTACGGGCTCCCTGCATCTCGGGCACGCCCTCAACAGCACGCTGCAGGACCTCCTGGCTCGCCACAAGCGCCTGCTGGGCTTCGAGGTGCTCTGGGTCCCCGGCACGGACCACGCCGGCATCTCGACGCAGGTGGTCGTCGAACGCGAGCTCGCGAAAACGGGCAAGACGCGACACGACCTCGGCCGCGAGGCGTTCGTCGACCAGGTCTGGGAGTGGAAGGCGCGATCCGGCGCGCGCATCCTCGAGCAGCTCCAGGCGCTCGGCTCGTCCTGCGACTGGTCGCGCGAGCGCTTCACGATGGATCCGGGCCTCTCGCGCGCCGTGCGCGAAGTCTTCGTCCGTCTCTACCACCAGGGACTCATCTACCGCGCCGAGTACCTGGTGAACTGGTGCCCGCGCTGCACCACGGTGCTGTCGGACCTCGAGGCGCCGTTCAAGCCGGTGGCCGGCAAGCTGTACCGGATCCGGTACCCGGCGGCGGACGGCAACGGAGCCATCGAGGTCGAGACGACGCGGCCGGAGACCCTGCTCGGGGACACCGCCGTCGCCGTCCACCCCGAGGACGAGCGCTGGGCGCCGCTGGTCGGCCGTCGCGTCCGGCTGCCGCTGCTCGGTCGCGAGATCCCGGTCGTCACCGATGCCTTCGTCGATCGCGATTTCGGCACCGGCGCGGTGAAGCTCACACCCGCGCACGATCCGAACGACTTCGAGGCCGGCCGCCGACTGGGTCTGCCGTCGATCAACCTGCTGCACCCCGACGGCCGCATGAACGACAACGCTGGCCCGTATGCCGGCCTCGACATCGCCGAGGCGCGCCGGCGCGTGGTCGCCGATCTCGAGCGCGACGGTCTGCTGGTCGGCGTACGCGACCACCCGCACGAAGTCCCGCACTGCGACCGCTGCGACACGCTGGTGCAGCCGCTGCTCTCGGAGCAGTGGTTCGTGCGCATGGAACCGCTCGCGCGGCCCGCGATCGACGCGGTGCGCGACGGGCGCATCCGCTTCCACCCGAAGAGTTGGGAGAACACGTACTTCCACTGGCTCGAGAACATCCGCGACTGGGCGATCTCGCGGCAGCTGTGGTGGGGCCATCGGATCCCGGCGTGGAAGTGCGGCGACTGCGGAGAATGGACCGTCGCGATCGAGGATCCTACCAAGTGCGCGCACTGCGGGAGCGGCGATCTCCAGCAGGAATCCGACGTCCTCGACACGTGGTTCTCGAGCGCGCTGTGGCCGTTCTCGACGCTGGGCTGGCCCGACGACACCGACGAGCTGCGGCTCTTCTACCCGACGTCGGTGCTGTCGACCGCGTTCGACATCATCTTCTTCTGGGTCGCCCGGATGATCATGATGGGTCTGCACTTCCCGGGCGAAGTGCCGTTCCGCGACGTCTACATCCATCCGCTCGTGCGCGACGAGCAGGGGCGCAAGTTCTCGAAGTCCAAGGGCATCGGCATCGACCCGCTCGACGTGATGGATGTCTACGGCACCGATGCGCTGCGCTGGACGCTGACCTCGCTGGCGGCGCAGGGCCGGGACGTGCGCTTCGGCATGCACGTGATGGAGGGCGGCCGCGCGTTCGTCACCAAGCTGTGGAATGCGGCGCGCTTCGCCGGCATGAACCTCGCAGACTGGGACGACGCCGCGGCGGCCGAGGAGCGCGCGCCGTCGCTGTACGACCGCTGGATCCGGCAGCGCATGGACCTCGCGATCGCCGAAGCCCACGCCGCGCTCGACGAGTTCCGCTTCAACGAGGCGGCGCAGGCGCTCTACCGCTTCGTGTGGGGCGAGCTGTGCGACTGGTACATCGAGCTGGCGAAGATGGCGCTCGCGCCGCCGGCCGCCGGGGCGGATCCCGGTGCCAGCGCGGCGGCAAGGCGCGCCACGCAGGCCACGCTCGTCGACGTGCTGCGGGGCGCGCTGACGGCACTGCATCCGTTCATGCCGT